>CAKUXR010000054.1 GCA_934700615.1 uncultured Bacteroidales bacterium | reverse complement strand
AAAACCACGTCCCTAAATCGCCTTTACAGCGGTCTAGGGACGCGATATCTTAATATTGATGTGTCAAAGATGAGATTTTGGCAAATATAAGAATATTTCGGCATAGAAGTGAAATATTTTTCAATTTCGCATCACTTCCGCTTAGAAACCGTCAGAAACCGCAAGCCGTCCCTGCCAGGTGTCCCTCTCCGCCAGTCGGTCATCCAGCATATGCAGTATCTGGAAATTCCGCACAAGGCCCCACTGTGTTTCATTGACAAATCTCGGCGGAACCTCTCCGGCGACTCTCTCGATATATAGGTCAGGGCGGAGACGTTCCAGTATGTCGATTACAAAATCCAGATATTCAGACAGTTCCATACGGAGAAAATCCTGCGGCACTGCAGCATATTCCTTTTCTATGCGGGTCCCTTTAACTATCTGCAGTTGATGGAATTTGACGGAATGAAGCGGCAGAGAGGAAATAAATGAACACTGGTCAGTCAGCATTGACCTTGTCTCTCCCGGAAGGCCGAGGATAAAATGAGCTCCCGGTTCCAGCCCCCTTTCCGCAGTCAGACGGACAGCGCGCTCCGCAGTAGCGACATCATGTCCTCTCCCGACGCGCGCCAATGTCTTGTCATAGCACGATTCAATGCCATATTCCACCTTCACGAGAGGCGCCCCGAAACCATCGCGATGCCACCCGTCAATGACGCGCCCGTCGCGCAGATCGGCCAGGAAATCCAGTTTTTCTTCATCAATGCAATCAGGTCTGGTCCCTATGACGATTCCGACAATCTGGGGATGCGCCAATGCTTCCAGATACAGTTCCCGAAGCCTTGAAAGCGGGGCGTAAGTATTTGAGTATGACTGGAAATAGGCCAGATAATGTTTCGTGTTGCGGTACCGCACACGATGAAACTCGATACCTTCGTCTATTTGCATTGACAATGACTTTCCGACGGTGCTGTACGATGGATGGAAGGCGGCATTGTCGCAAAATGAGCAGCCTCCGTAGCCGACAGTCCCGTCCCGGTTCGGGCATGTGAAGCCTGCGTCTATCACGAGTTTCTGGAGCCTTTCGCCGTACAGGCGTTTGTAATAGCCGACAAATGTATTATATCTTTTTCCGTCCGGGAAACCGGACAATGCGGAAGTGTTTTCGTTCATAAGACAATCCACTTGGAATTTCATGTTTCCGGCCCCAAAATAGTGGGGTTTGCGGGGTACAAATCTATCAAAAAGTATGTATCTTAGCAAAGATAATCATAAATCACCATGAAACAGCTTTTTCTAACGGTTCTGGCAGCATTGGCACTGGCCGGAAGTGCGGCCGGACAACAGAAATACGGAATCGTTAAGTATTCCGCAAATTACATGAGGACGGCCCCGGATTACGAATCAGGACTTGAGACTCAAGCACTTATGGGAACCACGGCAGAAATTCTGGACAGCACAGGCTATTGGCTGAAAATCAAGACGCCCGCGCCTTACATCGCCTGGGCTACCGACATGGGAATCATCCGGACCGACAGCCTAGGGCTCCAGAATTACATTGCGGCTCCAAAATATATATGTACGACCCTGTGGTCAGAGGTGCTTTCGGCACCAAAGGAGGGAAGCGCGAGAATCTGCGATCTTGTCGCCGGCGACCTGATGAGGATTAAGGTCAATGCAAGCGGAAAGCCTGAGAAGACGAAGTATTTTCTCCGGGTCATCCTGCCGGACGGAAAAGAGGGCTATGTAAGAAACTATGACGTGACCGAGTTCAGGTCATGGGCGGAAAGCAGAAAGGCGGTCCCTTCCAATCTGGTCACCATGGCCAAAAGGTTCGTCGGGACGCCATATCTCTGGGGAGGTTTTTCAGCTAAAGGTTTGGATTGCAGCGGTTTGACCAGAACGGCCTTTTTCATGAACGGTGTCCTTCTGCACAGGAATGCGTCACAGCAGGTCAAGGAAGGCATTGAAGTTTCTCTTGACGGTTTCGTTCCCGGCAAAAGCGAGGGAAATCTGAAGCCCGGCGACCTTCTGTTCTTCGGAAGGAAGGCAACGGCCGAGTCCAAGGAAAAGGTCACACATGTGGCCATGTATATCGGCAACGGCTGCATTATACATTCATCGCATGAGGTCCGCATCAATTCCCTTGATTCGGCAGCCCAGAATTACTATAGCGGCGCGTCCAGACTTTTGAGAGCCAGACGAATGTGTGACTCGAACGGCAAGCCTTACACCTCGACCAAAATCATTGACAGTCCGTACTATTTTCCTCAGGACAAATAAAATTCAATAATTTTGACTAACTTTGCCGAGTTGAGACTGTTTCGTCGGAACAACCGGTTTTCCGTGCGTTTAGGAACGGTCGATTTGACAACACTTAATTTAAAGATATTATGAATTTAAGAGATTTCAAGAAAGACGTTGAGTACATCGTCGGTGATTTCGTAGATGATTGCTCTCTCTTCATCGCCCTCAACCCTCACAAGAGTTCCGAGAAACTCGCAGAAGTGATCAGCGAGGCTGTCGATCTTTATAATGAGTTGAAAGACAAGGCCAATGCCAAGGTTGAGCCTAAGCAGAGAAAGGCGTGGTTTGCAGCACTCCGCAAGGATATGTTCGAGAAGACTGATGCTCTCTACGAGAAGCTCAGCGCTATCGTCACCACTAAAGACGCTGAATAACTGAGTGGCGGCACCCCGTGCTGACACATAGACACTTACCCATTTTCGACATTCGTTTCATGATGTCGGAAATGGGTAATTTCGTATCGGGATGCCGGTATTTTCGGAGGATGAAAAGTTGGACAACAGTGCATTAATAACCATTTCCATGATTATTATAATCCATATACATTTCTAAAAATCCACCAAAGAATAACCAGTAGGAGAATAGTTCTGATTACAACAGGATGACTCAATGCACTATAAACTTTCGGTCTGTATTGTCTGTACATTGAAGAGACAGCCATTAAAAATACATAAGGTATAGTCAAGACCAAAAAGGCATTATAATGAAACGCCCCTCGTAAATCACCATTCAACAAACAGTGAATGACGCGTTGCGATCCACAGCCAGGACAACGATAACCAGTCAACTGCAGAAATATGCATTTAGGAAACAAATAGCTCGATTCCGGGTTAAACGTGGAATACAACCAGATAAAAAGCCCTATCAGCAGAACTACAGCCACGAATAGAACTACTTTTTTACCACAGCACAACTCCAGCAATTACAACTATTAAATACAAAAGATACCCAACAAGACCACATATCAAAGCTATCATACTCCACTTTTTCGCATCCCTACTTGCTTGCACGGCCCCCTCATAATCACCGCCCTGATACTTAGACGAAACTTGTGCCGATTTTACAATTCCCACAATGCCAAAAGGCAAACAGCAGAACAGAGTTGTAAGAATAGAATAAACCAAGTAATTATCGGGACAAGTCTTGCAACCATTATTTGATGTTGAACTTGATGGTGATGACGACATAGACTGAGAATCATTCAATCTGTATCCGCAATTAGGGCAAAACGCAGTTCCATCAGTAATCTGCGTACCGCATTTAGGACAAAAACTCATAACCTTATTATTTTTATGAAGAACTAATGCTATTAAAATAATGACAGGGATCAATAGAATCAATAATTCCCATGGTCCTATAATTCCAAGTATCAATTCTATATAATTAATTCTATTTCAGGGTCTTGCCCTCACTGTCACGATAGGTATTACCGGCAATCATGACTATGTCTATAATAGTCCAGACGCCACAGCCTCCAAGTGTCACCAACATCAGCACCCCAGTTATTACATTACCGGTGTAGAAACGATGGACCCCCAAAGACCCAACAAGAATGCTGAGCAGTAAAGCAATAAGCCACCTATCATCATTGGTAGCTTCAGATGGTGACTTCTTTTGGTAATTGGCCAGTTTCAATGGAGCTCCACAATGGGGGCAGAAATTAGTTTCTCCTTCAACAGGTTTTCCACAGTTAGGACAATAGTTCATTTGTAGTTATTTTTCTGACAATTTAGAAATTCTCAAACGAATAAACAAATCTTCAAATAAGTATTTGTTGTTTCCGTGTCCTAGTAGATAAAAAACAACACCATATTCACTCTTACAATAAGCGTCTCCGCGGTTACATATGTCCTCCAGGGCCCCACTTGCGAGGTAAGCGTCTCCGCGGTTACGTATTGACGTGTTTTCAATGGTTCCCTACTTTTGTTTTCCAAAATCCAAACGAAAGT
>CAKUXR010000053.1 GCA_934700615.1 uncultured Bacteroidales bacterium | reverse complement strand
TCAGCGTTGCACCTTCTCCTTCTTCATATTCGGGTACACACGCGTACCGTAGATCCCGAGGAAGTAATCTGCAGCTGAGAACTTCTTTGGCAACTTGAAACTGTCGGGGAGCAGCTGTACCTCAAGCATCCTGTCAAGAGCCAACATATGAGGTCCATCTGAGTCTCCTTTATAAGCATATAGATACCATCTGCGCTTGAACTCCTTCAAGAAGTAGGGTTCGAGCACCAGTGTCTCTTCTGAATCTTTACGGTAACTCTTATACCTGACTTTCACTTTCTTGCCGTCGCGTATGGCCTGAATAATGATTGCAAGAAATTTGCGTCCGGACGGAACATCCTCGAAGAAGACCCTGTCACGAAGACCGGCACTTTCGCTGAGCAGGCTGTTCATGCTCAACACATCCAGCATCCATGTACGGATGGGATTGCCTCCAATGTCTCCCTCATTATCGATACTGTACTTGTTCGTCCTGCGGTCACAGACTATATCAATGCCGAAGACATCCGCAATGGACGCAATGTGATTGGCAAAGGTCCTTGGAGCAAGATTCTTCTTCTCTTCATTGATTGAACTTTTCATCCAAAGCTCTTGCAATTGCCTTAGCGTCATCGGGCCGCGGCTTTGAAGCATTTCCAGCAGCCAAATATAAGATTTGAAATAAGTCTTTCCCATAACTGATTGCAAAGATAACGATATCTTCGGCAATAAAGTGGCAGAAGTAAAAATAATGAACAAAAAAAATGCTTCTGCCGTTTTTTGGCGGACTGTATAGATAAGTTTGCGGCTGAGAAAAATATTGGATCATGTCATTTACACATCTTCATGTATACACGGATTATTCTTTGTTTGACGGAATCGCAAAGATCCCGGAATTGTTCGAGAGGGCAAACCAACTGAAAATGTCAGGCCTGGCCATCACCGACCACGGAACGATGGCCGGAGTACCCGAATTTCTGAAAACGGCCAGGAAATACCAAGACGTCAAGCCCATCATCGGCTGCGAATGCTACATCACTGACCATTTTGACTGTACGATAAAAAAGAAAGGAACTTTTCACATCATCCTCCTCGCCAAGAACAAGACCGGATATTACAATCTTGTGAGACTGTGTTCAATAGCGAACACAGACGGACTGTACAGCCGCCCAAGAATCAGCCATAAATTGCTGGAGCAGTATCACGAGGGTCTGATCTGCACATCAGCCTGTATCGGAGGGGAGATACCTCAGGCGCTGCTGGACAATGATTTTGATAAAGCCCGTGAAGCCGCATCGTGGTATCGGCGAGTATTCGGAGAGGATTTCTATCTGGAGGTCTGGAATCACGAGGCTGATTCTGACGTGTCTCTAAGCGGATTCGACAATCAGGATGCGTTCAAATCAGCCAACAAAGAATTGGCCACAGCACAGAAGAAGGCAAGGCAAGGATTATTCGCACTCAGTAAGGAATTCGGAATCAAGGTTATAGCATCGAACGATATCCACTTTGTCAATAGAGAAGACGCCATCGCCCAGGATACGCGTCTGTGCATTTCCACAGGCAAAAAGGTGAATGATGCCGACAGGCTCAGGTACTCGCACATGGAGTTTCTCCGCAGCGAATCAGAGATGAGGCGAATGTTCGGCTCACATCCTGAGGCAATCGACAACACGCAGGAAATTCTGGACAAAGTTGAACACTATTCAATCTATGCCGATCCTGTGATTCCATCTTTATCGGATGACCCCAAGAGCGAACTCCGCAAGAAGGTATATGATGGAGCCATTTCAAGATATGGAAAAGTTGACGACGAAGTGAATTCGAGGATTGTCCGGGAACTTGATGCCATAGGAAAGAACAACTGTGAGAATTACTTCCTCCTATGGAAGGAATTGGTTGATTGGACCCGTAGTGAAGGCCGCGCTGTAGGTTCAGGACGAGGACCGTCTGCAGACAGTATAGTCAATTATTGCCTGGGGATTACAGGAGTAGATCCCCTCAGGCACAAGCTTCTTTTTGAACGGTTCCGGTATCAGGACAGAATTTCATTTCCGGATACCGGTATGAGATTCGAGTGCGCTTCCAGAGACAAGAACAGGATTGTGGAACACTTGAAAACAAAATATGGAGCAGAGGCAGTGTCGTACGTTTCAGCTCAAGGTCTGTATCCATACACTACCGCATTCAAGGAATGTGCTGAAGTGTACGGGGCCGATGTCCGGATCGTTAATCGTATCCTCAGTCTGATAAGGCACAAGAACGGATACTATAGCTATGGTTCGCATACGCTACTGCATTATCGCTGCAATGACGATTACATAACCCGGAAATGCTCGGACAATGCCAGAATTCGCAAAGCTTATGATACAGCAGCCATGTTGGAAGGGACAAATCGCGATACTGGCGTGCATGTCTGCGGGATTCTAATAGGTATTGGTCCGCTGGCCGAACAAATTCCTATGACAATAGACAAGGACAGATTCAGAAATTCCACAAAGGCAGTGCTTGCTTCCCAGTATTCAAAAGATGACGTCGGAGACTTCGGTATCCTGAAACTGGATATTTATGGCAGAGACATCCTTGATGTAATCAAAGAGACAGCACTGCAAGTTCGTGAAAAGAGGGGAATTTCCATTTACAGTGATGATATTCCACTCGATGATGAACAGACCTATGCTCTTTTTGCTGCGGGCAAGACATCCGATATTCACCATTTCCATTCCGAGGGAATGAGGGAGAAGCTCCGCGCATTGAAGCCGGACAGGTTCTCTGACCTGGTTGCGATGGAAGCAATGTACCGACCAGTAATCAAGGATTTAATTCCGGAGCTCATCAGCAGGAAACACGGTCAAACACCCGTTGACTTCATGACCCCTGAACTGAAAGATATTCTCGGCGAAACTTATGGCATCATAGTCTATCATGAGCAGACAATGGAAATAGTTGAGAGGATTGGCGGTTTCACGCATGGAGAGGCTGACAGGCTGCGGAAGGCTGTCGGCAAGCATCAAGTTGCGGTCTTGAATGAATTGGAGACCAGATTCATGTCCGGTGGAATGCAGGCAGGTTTTCCCGATAATACTCTTGAAAATACCTGGGCAGCCATAACTTCGACAGGCCATCTTGCCTTCAACAAGTCCTTCGCCATCTGCGATGCCTGGCTTGCATACCGGAGTGCCTGGCTGAAAGCGCATTATCCTGAAGAATATGCCTTGTCTTATCGCGAGATATTCCCTGAAGAGTGACGGTTCTTCCTGTGCCTGTTCACTAATGAGTCTTTCAATGTATCCAACTTTCGGCAGAATTCATCAGCCGTCATAAAAGTTCCGTTCCGGAGTCCTTCTGCAAGTCGCTTGCGGAATTCAACATCACCTTCATTATCTTGCAACTGGTCGCAATTTGTGACCAGTTCGCGCTTATCTTGACATTCTGTTTTATTCGACATTGTTACGTTCTTTATCTACACCACTAACATAATGTCTCATTCTGAAGAATCATTCGGGACCTCTTCACGGAATCCGTAAAAGAAGATGACATTTCACATGGACTGAAAAAATTGCCGCAATTCCGGCAAAAGACCGGCATTGACAATACGGTGGCATTGTCCTCGATATCCATGGCACGGAAGACATGGCCGCAATAAGGACATTTGGTGGTAATGAATCCTCGAAACATAGGCGAATCACTTTTGCTGCTTGTTATTGCCCGTGCCGATGCGTTTTGCATCCTTCGATGCATTTTCCCCAAGTTTTACGCCAGTCGCCACAGCTGTTACCGCAAGAAACGCTTTCGCTATGAATTTGATAACGTCTTTATTCATAAGCTTCTAGTCTACAATGTGATCAATGATAGTGTCAATGATATCCGAAATGTCTTGTCCAAGTTTATCCCCGGTTTTCTTTCCTGCCTCGATAATTACCT
Source organism: uncultured Bacteroidales bacterium (assembly GCA_934700615.1). Taxonomy (GTDB): domain Bacteria; phylum Bacteroidota; class Bacteroidia; order Bacteroidales; family UBA932; genus Cryptobacteroides. The sequence continues at coordinate 522 of CAKUXR010000053.1, read as the reverse complement.
TACCCAGTTCCGCAAGCTCAGACGGGAGATTCTCCCCCTCTGGAAGTTTTTGCAATAGTCCCATATATTCAAGTGTTTAAATGGATCAATTCCCTCATGCAAAGAAAGACGCCATGAGGCTGACCCAAAAGGTCAGCTTCTTTGTTTATAAGGATAGTATCTGAATGTGATGATAGGTATTGCAGAGGACACCATTCGCATTATTCGCTCCGGATCATTCCAACGTTTCCTGCGTGCTGTTCGATGACCACTTGTCGCTGTCGGGTGTCCTTCCTGCATCCGTGTTTGCTGGTATACGCTGGCAGATACGCATCCTCAATCCCTATCATCATACCGCCATAAATGCACTAAAAAATATAGCTATTCTTTTGATTGTCAAAGGAATAGCTATTGTTTTTATATGAGATATTTTGTATATTTGAAGTGCAAAAAACAAAAAACAAAGATCACTCATACGATGACAAAGATACAATATAAAGATTACAATCAGAACGATTTTCTTCTTTTCCCTCCATGCATTGG
>CAKUXR010000052.1 GCA_934700615.1 uncultured Bacteroidales bacterium | reverse complement strand
CACGACTGATGAGAAAAGGAATATAGACCGAAAAGACGAGCAAAGATTACCAAGTTATTTTTTAAGGATTACTTAGTAACATGCTCATTACTAGGCGTAATTTTGTATTTTTGTATAATTGTCGGTTGCGGGCACAGCTATTGCACGAGGCTGGCTTGGTGCCTGCGGAGGCATTGACATTAACATTGAAAATTATTGGATTATGAAATATTTGAAATTGGTGACGGCGACAGCTGCATTGGCATTGGCCGTAGCACCTTCATTCGGCCAGACGAAAAGCTTCAAACTGGGACAATGGATTGAAATTCAGAACGCTATACTGAAAGAACTGAACCAGTCATATGTGGATTCCCTGCCGCTGGACAGGATTGAAAAGGTCGGAATCGAGGCGATGCTTGAGAATCTGGACCCTTATACTATGTATGTTCCGGAGGAGGACAATGAGGACTTCGAGTTTATGATCGGCAAGACTTACGGCGGTATCGGCGCGATTATCTATAAGCCTACCAAAGAGAGCAATGTCGTTATCAATGAGCCATATATGAATTCGCCGGCATACAAGGCCGGGCTCAGATGCGGAGATGAAATCGTGGCTATCGACGGGACTGGAGTACATGGTTTCGATGCTTCCGGCGCGACGTCCAGGATGAAGGGCAAGCCGGGAACTTCTGTCGTGTTCGACGTGAAGAAACTGCGTGGGGGAGACGGATGGAATGCCGGTGATACTGTGAAAGTTACTGTTGTCCGCGAAAGAATCCACCTGCCGGATGTGGAGTATGCCGGAATGGTCAATGATACTACGGGTTATATTCTGCAGACCGGTTTTACGGAGAATGTGTCTGCAGATGTGCGCAATGCCTATTTCAAACTGAAGAAGCAGGGCATGAAGCAGCTTGTCCTGGACCTTCGCGGAAATGGTGGCGGTCTTATGAGCGAGGCTATCAATATCGTCTCCTTGTTTGTGCCTAAGGGCTCGCTCGTGGTGTCTTCGAAAGGAAATTCAGACGATTCGAAGCGTGAGTATCGCACTGTCACAGAGCCTGTTGATACTCAGATTCCTATAATTGTGCTTGTGGACTCCGGCACTGCTTCGTCTTCCGAGATTATTTCCGGTGCATTCCAGGACTTGGACCGTGCAACCATTTTGGGCCGCAGGACCTACGGAAAGGGACTTGTCCAGAGTGTGCGTCCGCTTCCTTATAACGGGCAGCTTAAGGTGACGACAGCCAAGTATTATACTCCGAGCGGAAGATGTGTCCAGGCTATCGACTACGGCCATAGAAATTCTGACGGCAGCGTAGGCTATATTCCTGATTCATTGACACATAAGTTCTTCACTGCACATGGCCGTCCGGTTCGTGACGGTGGTGGAATCACTCCTGACGATACACTTAAGGTGAGAGAGTACAGCCGTCTGGTATTTTCTCTGGTGCTCAACGGTGTCATTGACAGGTATTCTCTCGAGTTTGCGAGAAAGCATGAGAGTATTCCTGCCCTCGAGGACTTCCATTTCAGCGATGCTGATTACGCTGACTTCATCGAATTCGCCAAGGGACAGACTTTTGACTACCGTTCCAGTGCGAAGACTTTGTATGACCAGATGAAGAAGGAACTGGAAAAGGACGGTATGGCTGAGTCAATGAAATCCGAACTGGATGCCCTGGGTAAGCGTATTGACATTGAAAAGGAGGAGTTCCTTCAGATGAAGAAGGCTGAGATCATTCCTTTCATCGAGGAGGAGATTGCCACCAGGTATTATTATCAGGAGGCCGGAGTGAAGATTCGTCTTCGTTATGATGACCAGCTCAAGGAGGCCCTCGGCAAACCTCGGGTGAAGTTCTAATGCATTAATTGATAAACTGATAAAAATTACGTCATATGTCATCATCAATGTTGCTGTTATGTATCGGGGGAGGCGTACTTCTGCTCCTGATTATCATGTATTTCTCATATAATAACCGGGAAATCGCTCTTCGCAAGGAGGCTGAGGCTCAGAAGGGAAAGATCGAAACGGTGCACGACACCATGTGGAAGACTCTCAAGCAGGAGGCCGGTGTTACTGAAAAGTATCGTGAGACCTTCGAGAAGATTTATCCGGAACTCATTGCGGGACGTTACAACGGGGAATCGGGTTCATTGATGAAGATGATTCAGGAATCCAATCCGCAGTTCGACACCAAACTGTACGACAAGCTGATGCAATCCATTGAGTCTCAGAGGGCTTATTTCGCCACTTCGCAGCAGAGGATGCTCGACATCATCCGCGAAAGGGAGACTTTGACAGAGTCAATGCCGGCCTGCTGGTTCGTGCGCAACAAGAGCAAGATTACTTACGAAGTCATTTCTTCTACTGTGACTCAGGATGTCCTCAGGACGAGACGCGAGGATAACATTGACCTTTTCTCTTAGGAATACTGGATTTTGCACAGGTTCTTCTATATTCTTCCGGTCGTCACGGCCGTGGTCCTTTTCTTCTACTATCCCGATACGGAGGGGTGGTGGGAGTATCCGGTGATGGTTGCCGTATGCGAACTGCTTCTGTATCTGTGCATTAATCGTGCGGGCAAGACCAAAGAGTATCTTAGCGGATTCGCGACCAATGTCCAGCACCATAACCCGTGGGTGGAGCGGCAGGAGTATGAGGAAACTTATACTGATTCCAAGGGTGAGACCAAAACCAGGACCGAGGTGAGGTATGTCACTCATCCTGATGAATGGCTGCTTGAGCTGAATACGGGAAAGGTGACTATCATTGACAGCAGTGTTTACGATCATTACGTATCGTTGTGGGGAACGCCTATGCAGTGGATTGATCCTCCGCATGTGAATTGCGTTTCGGGAGGAGGCGGTCAGCTTTATGTTTGGGACAGGGTGTATGAACATGCTCTTACTCAGACATATAAGGGCCTCTACAAGAATTATGTGCTGAACTCGAATTCCATTTTCAGGGCCGAGCGTGTTTCAGCCAAGTCGGCCGAGGCCTTCGGTCTTGTGGATTATCCGTCTTTTTCCCTGAGGTTCCTGGAACAGGATGCCATCATCGTCTCCCCGTCATTAAAAATGTCCGTTCCCGCCGCGGCCCAGTTCAAGTTGCAGCTTTTCAATGCCTTTTACGGGGCTCCCTCTCAGATTCATGTCTTTGTGATATTGTTTGCGGCTGAAAAGGGGATCGGGACGGCTCTCAAGCAGCGTTCCTGGTGGAAGGGAGGAAACAAGAACGAGTTCACGATTTGTCTGGGACTTGAGCCCGGGTCAATGTCAGTGAAGTGGTGCAAGGCTTTTTCCTGGTGTGACATCCCGCGGATGGAGACTGCGCTCGAAAGCTGGTTCATAGCCAATCCGACATTGGATTTCGATGAGCTTTGCATGTGGCTCAGGAACAATTTTTCTCTCTGGAAACGCAAGGAGTTCAAGGATTTCAAATATCTGGGTACGCGCCTTTCTACCGGCAGATTGATATTGATGGGACTTCTGACTGTCGCCCTCTGTGTGGGGATGTGGTATATCGCATTCGATAGTTGCTGGTAATGATAGTGGCAATAGGTAATACGATAAAACTTTTTGCCGTTACGAATGGAATTGATACCTTTGCACCGATATTAATAAGGTAAAAGAAAGCAGTATGACGATTATTTTTGCAACGGGCAATAGCTGTAAACTGCGTGAAGCATCAGAAATTTTGGGAGAGGGATTTGAGCTCGTTACCCCTGCCATGAAAGGAATTGTGGAAGACATTCCTGAAACAGGCACTACTCTACGTGCCAATTCATTACAGAAAGCACAGTACATATTCGACCATGCCGGCGGGGCTGACTGTTTTGCTGATGATACGGGACTTGAGACCGATATCCTCGGCGGTGCTCCTGGCGTTTATTCTGCACGATATGCCGGACCGGAGAAGAGTTTTTCGGCTAACATTGACAAACTCCTCGACGAGATGGCGAGACGTGAATATGAGGCTTCGGTTGCCAGAGAGTATGGTCTCGAAACTCCTAATGCGACCAGAAAGGCCAGATTCAAGACAGTTATAACATTGATACTCAATGGTGAAAAGCACTTCTTCGAGGGTGTGATGGAAGGCCGTATTTCTTATGAGAGAGTAGGAAACGGTGGGTTCGGTTATGATCCTGTCTTCATTGCCGACGAGTATCCTGACGTTACTGTAGCGGAACTTACCGACGATCAGAAGAATGCGATTTCTCATCGCGGAAAGGCTTTGCGCGCTATGGCGGCATGGCTCCACGAGCACGCGTCCAAATAATCTTACCGGGATATGGATGAATCGGCTATTGTGCTCAATTTCACGAAGATACGTGACAATGCCATCGTTCTTCACACGTTGAGCCGCAGTTTCGGAAGGCGCAGTTATGTCGTCCGTGTAGGGCCGAAATCCAAAATGGCCTGGTATTTACCGCTGAACATACTTGAGTTGTCTGTCACGGAAAATCCGAAAACGAATCTGTGGCAGGCGAAGCCGTTGTCTGCAACTTATGCATTGACAGGTATCCGGAACAATATTTTCAAGAACTCGATGTCAATGTTCATGGCGGAGGTCCTGTATCGCATCATCAAGGACGGCGCATCCGAGGAAGGCCTATATGACTGGTGCATCCGTCAGATATTGACCTTGGATGCCCTCGAGTCCGACTTCAGCAATTTCCATATCCGTTTCCTTCTGGAACTTTGCGTTGCCATGGGTTTCCGCCCGGAAGCCTCCGACATGGAACCGTTCTCGGGAGACAACCAGAATCTGATCGAGCAGTTCATGCATGAGGACTTGCCCGGCTCCATGCTAATCCCCCTGAACGGTCAGCTGCGCAGTGATATCGCGGCTTCCATAATCAAGTACCTCGAGTTTCATACCGAGTCCGCCATCAATATCCGCTCTCTCCAGGTGCTTCATGAACTGTTTGCGTGAGTGAAAATCGCGGCAGTTTGCAGTAGAGTTTTACTTGGAGTATGTTCGTGTTGGACGAACTACCTGACAACAAACGATATCATGACCAGTAAATGCTTCCATGACTTGTTATAGATGTCCGTGGTCTGCCACGCCTGTATGGCATTGACATTGCCCAGGTACATCTGCGTGGCAATGTTGCTTGACCACCCACGAAATTTTACAGTCATCTGGCCGGGACGAAGTAAGCGTCTCCGGAGTTACGTATTGCAACATAAACCCCGAAAGCTATTTGTCTAACTTTCGGGGTCAATGTTATTT
>CAKUXR010000051.1 GCA_934700615.1 uncultured Bacteroidales bacterium | reverse complement strand
CTCCAGTTATGGACATACTCTTTCCATCTTATGTCTGCCCGATTTACCTTGGGCGATTTCGGATAGTTATCGGACTTTGATTTCTTTTGCAATCTTATCCTCACTCACAGGCCTCATATCGGATTTCTGTCCGTCAGACCAGATGTTTGCCGCCGGCTTCCTTCAGATTCCGTCTCGCGGCGGACACCCTTGCCTTTGGCTGTAACCTTCCCACTATCAGGGTGGTTTAGGGACTTACACCCATTAGAGCATGTTCGTGCTGGACGAACAAAAAAGTGGGAAACCTCCGTAAAGATTTCCTCCCTGCCAGCCGTCCTGATACGGCTGATTGTCTGTATGTGCGTTGCTTGTATCTCATATCTTGATAATTGCCCTCCAACCTTGAATTTCAAACAGAATATAATCGTGCAGGATAGCCTCCATTTCCTGCCGGGGCACGGAGTGCATCAGCAGTTCCTCGAACATCGTGAACATCCATACCGTATGCAGGTGGATGATGAAATCAGACACATTCGTGTTGATTTCGGGATGCTTCCGCTCCATGGACGCGAACCACGCCTTGACCAATTCCGTAGAACGGTCGGTATAATTCTCGCGGAAGCGTTCCAACGAAGAACCTTGCGCACGGAACAACAGGATTCCCATCAGTGCGCGGTGCTTGTCAATCAACGAAACATATTCGTCTATGCAGGATTTCAGGTATTTTTCCGACTTCATCATCATAATGTCCTCGCCTCGTATGCCGTGGTGTTCTTGCAGCATGGCTTCCAAAGCATACAAGACAGGACGTACCACCTCACGGAACAGTTCGTCTTTGTTCGTGAAGTAGTTATAGATATTTCCGACACCAACCCCGGCCAACTCCGCTATGTCGCGCATGGAAGTCTTGGAATAGCCTTTCCTCTCGAATTGCTGTCTGGCAACCGTCAATATTCGTCCTCGTATGTCCTCTTTCAGCACTTGCATTTATAACGAACAATGTCTGTTTTTAATTTTTTGCAAAGGTACAAGGCTTGAAATTGTCGGGCAATACCTATTCTTAGGGATTTTCAATGCTTAGATATATGTATTTTTGTAACAAGGAGTGTTATTTAAAATATATCATAGTACATATGTAAAACAAATTAGTGTATATGTAGAATTTGACTACTTTAATACTATTATGGTTAAAATTACATTAAAAAGTTTGGTGCATACATTTTTTAGTTTACACCACATAGTCCCTATCCAGTTCTACAAGTGTATCAACCCTGAAGCAGCGCCAGTCCCGGCGCTCAAGGTCGAAATACGAGAAGGTCCCATTGAACGCAGGCTTGCGCTTTGACGGGGCTTTCTCTTTATTCCCATGACGTTCAATAATGTCCGATGCTCTCGTGCCGTATGCGTCACGATGTTCTCCATTAACTTTGGTGAATACGAAGTGACACATTCCATCTATCATTATGTTTTTCATTTCTTCAATGTCGGAATAGATTTCAGCTGCCGCCTGGAGAGGCTTGCTGTCAGCGAGATATTTAGCAATCTTATTCAGTTCCTCATCGTTATCCTTTGTGTATCTATAGCTTAATCTTTTCATTTCCATTGTCTTTTTGAGTTGTCCATAATCGCTTTCTTGATCATCATTCCCAGTTCGGGAGCCAGTCTCGACATGTCAGTCATGCTGACATGGTGATCATACATCGCCGAAGGGTCGTATTCGAAGTCGATGCCGATGCTTACGAAGGAGAACCCGTCTCTGGAGAGTTCCTTCACCGCCTTCCTGACGTTCTCGGCCGGCTCGCATGGGGCGCCGTCTGAGACCACGAAGAAGAGGCACTTCTCCCGTGTCCGAGACCTTACCCTTGACGCGGCCTCACGGATGGCCTTCGAGTCGATGTTGCTCCAGTCCGCATCAATGCTGCCGAGGACATGCTTGTCCTTCGGTGCCTTTCCTTCCCTGTAGGCATTGAGCTTGACGAACTGGCCGTTTTCCGTCGTGTGGCCGTAGATATACAGGTCCACGTTCCTTATGCCGGATATGGCCTCGTTCAGGAGCACTGCCGTATCCCTTGCAGCCTCGATTTTCTCTCCCTCCATCGAACCGCTCTCGTCCACGAGGACGCACACGGCTATCCGGTCAGCCCTGACAGTCCGCTCCTGACGGTAGATGTTCTCGACGCCCTGGACCGCTTCGGCCAGCTTGCAGGTATCCAGACGCCCACTCCGCAGCCCGCGCAGGTCAAGACTCCGGTCAGTGCCGTTGCCTCTCAATGCGGTGGCCATCGCAGGAACGAAGCGTCTGACTCTTGACAATGACTCTTCATAACGGGACCTGTCCGCATCCGGATGGTGTATGTTCACCCTGTCCGTCGAGCCCATTTCAAGTTCTCCTTCCAGGGCACGGCCGAGCCGGTTCCCGTCCTTCATGATTTCCGCCGACATGCGGCTGTCGTCCAGCCGTGAAGGAGTCTTTCCGTCAGAAGGCTCCTGTATGACATCCTTCTCAAGTGATTCAAGGACCTTCTCCAATGCCTTCTCCACGTCAGAATCCAAAGAACTGCCGGCCTTTCCGCCCTGTTGCGGATTGTGCTCAGACTTGTTCTCCATCTCAAAGAAAGCCTTTATCAGTTCATATATGCGTTCGGCGGCATCCAGCACGTCCCGGCAGGACTTCGGGAATGGAAGGACAGCCTCCCGGACATCGTAAAGGGTGTCGGCGAACTCACGGGCGTCGTCCATGTCAAGCGCCTTGGGATAGCGCACCATTGCCAGTATGGAGTTCATGAGCCTGGCCGGACGGCTCAGTCCGATGCTTCCGGAACGGCTCCGCATCCTGGCAGAATGCCTGTCAAAGTAGTAGTACTTGGCGCATCCGAGGAAACCCGCCAGTCCGGGGCGCTCTTCTCCGGTGAGCATCTCTATGCGCTCGTCCTCGATGATGTTGAAGAGGTCAGCCACCACACGGTTTCCGGACCGGGACATCATGTTGAAGTCCGTATAAAGCAGATGACTGCCTTCATGGACTGCAAGCCCCGTGAAGATGTCTATCTTCTGCGCGGCTGACAAGTCCGGATTGTCGAACATGTCGGTAGCGACGCTCACGACGCGGCCGTCAGTGCATGAGACATTGGGAGTAAGCGCGATCCTGACCCTGAACGGAGTGTTCATCGCAACGATCATGTCCCTTGCGTGGCCGTATGCCATTCTGTGAAGGTCGGCGCTGTCCTTCGGTGAAAGCATCGCGGCGGAGTATACCGCACCTGACGCAGATGCGTCCTCCTGTCCGAGCCTTCCTCTTGTCCTGACGCTGGTGAAATACCGGCCGGTCCTCTGGAGGAGATCCTTCTCCAGAACTTCGATTTTCTGTTCGGTTGTCATACCTGCTCCTCCTCATCTGTCTCCTCGCGGTTCACGTCGTGGAAATCCCTCGCAAGTTCAATGGTGTCCCTGATGAGCTGCGCACCAAGAATCAGTATGCAGCCTCCGAAGAAGAAGGCATAGAGTGCCCAGTAGACGATGTCTGATAAAAGTTCCATAATAGATAAAAGATTATTGGGCTTCCCTTGTCGGGGAATCCTGACGCTGCTGCATGGACGGGACAGCGGCAAGGGTGGCGTCGGAACTGATGCGCCAGTGTCCGTTCCGACGCATGAAAGGCGAAGCCGGCCCTTGCGGACAGGGACCGGCCATAACTTTGCGGAAAGGATTACCGATATGGGAAGGAATAAAAGGAGTCCATCCAGTCAAATCAATTGCGCGGATGAAGATGTTTTTCCGTCAAGGTAATCCTGAAGTCACTGATTCGATGAGTGGTGCTACAGGAGGCTTTCAATTAAACAATGAAAAAATTATCAGCAATATACAAGACTCATCAGATCTCGTCATTGCTGTATATATCCGTTAATATATACTCATTCGAGGAAATAGTTTGTCAAACCAGGTGACACCGGCCTATCTATGAGGCAGCTGCTCTAGAATATCGGTTGGCAGCCGATGAGATGATGGAGGATATGGACCGGTTCTGGGAAGATGATGACGGGGAGAGGATGCGCAAGGCTAGTAACGCGTACGATGACAGCATCCTCACTCTTGCAGATGCAATACGCTTCGCCCTGGAATACGACCGGTAAAATATATATAATCAATGACTTCAGGCTCCGGTAGGGGTTGTGGCCGTGGCCACGGCCACAACCCCTACCTTTATTGACATAAAACAAAAAAACAACCAAAAATGCCGAACCACCTTTTCTGAAAACTGCTAAAATCAACTTTTCTGAAAATCGCTGAAGAAAAACTTGCTTTTTACATAATCAAGATATACCTTTATTCAGCAGAAGACACGGATGTTAATATACATTCTATCCACATTTTTTATAATTAATCATTAAACGAGAAACCATGATGATAAAGCACATTTGTTCGCTAGTAGCCTTTTTTATGATGCCGCTTTGCGTTGGAGCGCAGAATGCCAAGCATTTCAAGTATCAAGGCGAGATTAATACTTCTTATTCATTCTGTATTGATGAGGAATTAAATAACCTTAATTTGGAAGTTATCAATGGTGTGCGTTTTTCCCGTTATTTATACGCTGGCGTTGGTCTGGGAGCAACAGCGGATTTCTCCGATGAAGCTATACTTTTCCCAGTTTTTATTGACCTCAAAGGATACATGCCTGTAACAAGTAAGATGGATTTAATTGCGGGTGTTGATGTCGGCACAAAACTGGATTACACTTATGACATGTCTGGTGGTTTTTTATTTAGGCCTGAGTTTGGTTTAAATTTCCCAATGAAGCGCAGGGTAGGATTGAAATTGACGTTGCTATACGAATTATATAGTTGGAAGACTACTATTCTAAACACCGAAGTTAAATACAAAACGAATGAGATCGGACTTAAGTTGGGTGTTTCTTTCTAACAATAACGATCATAAAATCACACTGCCAGCCTAAAGATGTTCTCAAACCTACGATATGTGTTCAATAATCCACGAACATCGGCTTGCCCTAGCATTAAGGCAGTAATGATGCTCCACCTCTAATCGAAACAAATAATCAAAAACATTTATAATTAGGAACAAAATCACTCAAGTTTTAGCAATTCTATCACTTGCATTTTACTCGGTCTCATGTGACAAGTCTCCTCTACCGGCTTATGATACTCACAATTCAGATAATATATTTTTGTCCGATATGAGTTTTTATATCGTTAGCTATCTGATGAATAATATATTCTTTGCTTTGAATCATCTATTTTACGTTTAGTGCTAAATTTAATATCCTGTCAAAGTTAATCAAATAATCATTAGCATAGACTGTAACAATCTTGTCAGGCACAATGCCTTTTGCGTGGTGCGGCTTCCCGTCCATGCAACGCATTCGCATGCCCGTCATTGTGAATGGAAACAATGGAAGATTGAATTGTGTCATATCACCAGTTGTTCCTGCTGTTGTTTGACCAATGATTTCTCCCAGACCATACTGACGGACTATCATTAAAATTGTCTCTCCCCAACTTACAGTACTGGCATCACATAAAAAAGTGACAGGCAAGTCAATGTGAGGTGATTTTGCTGTAAGAGTCTCAGCTCCGGTGCGCCACGTTATATTTTTCTGGAAAGGGAAACAATTAATCGGGACTTCAGTCGAGGGAGCCTTGACATCAGAAACAATTAGATGTGCAAGTACATCTTCAAATTGAAGCGAAGGCAGGCCGCGCAAGTCAAAACAAAGTCCTTTGACATCCGGAGCCAACTCTGATAAAACTCTTTTTTCATTTACATCGGACGATGCAGCATCAATATAGAGAATGCCGTTATCATATTTTTGAACTGACGGCTTTGTTTGTTGCGAAAACGAAGGTTCTTCTGGAAGCCTTGCATAGAGAGTATCCAACCGATTATCTCCAGAATGGCCACTACTTTCAACGATAAACGGTGTGTTGTATTCTGAAGCACAGAAAAGTTTCCCCGCGGCAATCTGGTCGCGATGCGCATCTGTTGCGGCATTGGTAATCATCCTGCAATTATGCATATGTGCAGAAGCTGGCTGAGAATTAATGCTGTTGCACACACGCCAAGGTTCATCCACGTCATTTCTTTTCCGTATAAGCAATGTGTCGTTCACCAGTTTAGTTTCAACAGCTGCATAAAATTCTGGCAGATATGTCGATTGCATTCCGGAAATAACCATATTGTTACGAACAAAAAGATGTCCGTCCTTTATCGGATTAAAAAATCGGCAAATACAATTATACCATTCAAGAACTGATTCAAAAGAATTAACGGTCTTCATCTGGACAGTCTCTTGCATATAGTTCTTCAGATGACAATCCCAATCAAGCTCATCCTCTTCATAATAAGGGTAGAAATGACGAACAATATTCCACCGTACAGTCAGGTCGGCAACCCTGACAGCTTTATCTGACAGCAACCCGAAAATTACGCTGCGTCTTTTCGGCAAAGATTTATCCTCACTTTTATGACCATCCCAATATTTCCTAGCATCTTTAAGTAAACGCTCGGTTGCCTTGCTGTCAAACATTTCCTTCTGCAAAGAATGCTGGATATTCAGATATTTATCTTCGGACACCTCGTAGCTGTAATATTGCCCGTCAACAGGTACGATGGCAGAATTTGAAGAGTCATTGGAAACAGAAAGTTTCTTGTAATATGGTCTATATTTGGCAAGTTCAGGTGAAAGCACTTTTGCAAGAAAAGGAATGTCTAATTCTCCGGAACCGCTGTAATAATAATAGTTGAAAGGACTGTTATTGTAGAAGGCAGCGCCTTCTTTACTGGTATCCGGAACAACCGAGAAAAACAATGAGGGGGCAAGAGGTTTGAATACCGCCTCCAGCGATTGTGTCTCGGCTCTATTTGCGAGCAGCGCGCAGACTTTCGTCCAATCGCTCTCGGACCATTTCTGAGCATATGGATTCGGAGAAAAATACCGGACGATACCGTACACGCGAGCGAATTCGACATAATGGGATACATCCGCAGCCATCACATTGCTAATG
>CAKUXR010000050.1 GCA_934700615.1 uncultured Bacteroidales bacterium | reverse complement strand
CAGTCGACCATCAGGTCGATGTACTTGCCCTCGCTTCCAACCTTGACTAATTCTGTCATAAAATTAAGTATTATTTTGATTATAACAAATTATTGACATTGACATCGGCGGTCGTGAACCGGCTGGTCGTGCGTCAATCAAGGTTGCAATACTATATAAAATTTTCGCGTAAAACACGAAAATGTGGCGAAATGCCCCAAAATGGCGGGTGGTTTCAGAAGATTTTTATGATTCTTAAATTTCTGTGATGATTTTTAAATCTTTGTGTCTTCAAAAACCACTTCATTTACACTTTTGAAATCACAAAAATGTAGGACATTTTTTGCCGGGTAAGCAGGGATGACAGGATACAAAATGGGACTGCCCGAAATTACCGGACAGTCCCATATCAGTTGTTCAGTCAGGAATTGACGGCTATTTGAGAACGCCGAGTTCCTTGCCGACCTTGATGAATGCTGCGATACACTTGTCAAGCTGCTCGCGGGTATGGGCGGCAGAAAGCTGGACACGGATTCTGGCCTGCTCCTTAGGCACGACAGGGTAGTAGAAACCAGTTACATAGATGCCTTCCTCCTGCATCTTGGCTGCAAATACCTGTGAAAGTCTTGCGTCATAGAGCATTACGGCACAAATGGCACTCTGTGTAGGCTTGATGTCGAAGCCGGCAGCCATCATCTTGTCCCTGAAATATTCCACGTTTTCAACGAGCTTGTCGTGAAGGTCGTTGCTTTCGCCGAGGATGCGGAAAACTTCGAGGCTCGCGCCGATGACGCAAGGAGCCAATGAATTCGAGAAGAGATAAGGACGGCTTCTCTGTCTGAGAAGGTCAATGATTTCCTTTCTGCCGGTTGTGAATCCGCCCATGGCACCGCCAAAGGCCTTGCCGAGAGTTCCGGTATAGATATCTACCTTGCCATATGTATTGGTAAGCTCACTTACACCATGACCTGTTGCGCCGACAACTCCCGCAGAGTGTGACTCATCGACCATTACGAGAGCATCATACTTCTCTGCCAGCTCGCAGATCTTGTCGACAGGAGCCACGTTTCCGTCCATTGAGAAAACACCGTCGGTAACGATGATTCTGAATCTCTGGGCCTGAGCTTCCTGAAGGCAGCGCTCGAGATCTTCCATGTCTGCATTGGCATAACGGTATCTCTTTGCTTTGCAGAGGCGTACACCGTCAATGATGGAGGCGTGGTTCAATGCGTCTGAAATGATTGCATCTTCATCAGTGAGAAGTGGCTCGAAGACACCGCCGTTTGCATCGAAGCATGCTGCGTACAAAATGGTATCCTCTGTATGGAAATACTCGCTGATAGCCTTCTCAAGCTGTTTGTGGATATCCTGAGTACCGCAGATGAATCGTACTGAAGCCATACCGAATCCTCTATTCTCCATCATTTCTGCTGAAGCTTTTACGAGGCGTGGATCATTGGCGAGGCCGAGATAGTTGTTCGCGCAGAAGTTGAGTACTTCTTTTCCTCCTACCTGGATAGCGGCAGACTGAGAACTCTCTATCAGGCGCTCCTCTTTGTAGAGACCTGCTTCACGAATCTCAGCGAGAGTTTTGCTGAGATGCTCTTTCATTTTTCCGTACATTGGTCTATTATGTTTTAATATTCCTTAAAATTTGTTCAGTTTCGAGTCCTGCAGGTATGCGAGCCTGACATTGACCTTCCGATTCCGAAAATTAGACATTCTTAAGCAAAAATCCAAGTATTTAACGATTTATTACATTTTTCTTCGTATATAATAAAAATCTGATTATTTTTGTGACGCTAAACAATAAAACAATAAGAAAGCATAGCATCAATATGAAGAACATTCTCATAATCGGAGCTACAGGACAGATCGGTTCTGAACTCACAATGGAACTTCGCAGAAGATATGGCAATGACCATGTCGTGGCAGGCTACATCATCGGTAGCGAACCTAAGGGTGAATTGAAGGAATCAGGACCATCAGAAATTGTCGATGTAACTGACGGTGAGATGATTGCGGCTGCGGTCAAAAAGTATCACATTGATACGATCTACAACCTTGCCGCTCTTCTTTCAGTTGTTGCCGAGTCCAAGCCGAAACTCGCATGGAAAATCGGCATTGATGGCCTCTGGAATGTGCTGGAGGTTGCCAGAGAGAACGGATGTGCAGTGTTCACACCTAGTTCCATCGGCTCTTTCGGACCGTCCACTCCTCATGTCGGCACACCTCAGGACACCATCCAGCGCCCTCAGACCATGTATGGCGTGTCCAAGGTGACCACCGAACTCCTCAGCGACTACTATTTCCACAAGTACGGAGTCGATACCAGAGCAGTACGTTTCCCCGGTCTTATTTCCAATGTTACCCTTCCTGGCGGCGGTACCACTGACTATGCGGTGGATATCTATTATTCAGCTGTCCGTGGCGAGCAATTCGTTTGCCCAATCAAAGCGGGAACCCTCATGGATATGATGTATATGCCTGACGCATTGAATGGTGCAATCAATCTTATGGAGGCTGACCCGACGAGACTTATCCATCGCAATGCATTCAACATTGCGTCAATGAGTTTCGCTCCTGAGACCATTTACGCAGCCATCAAGAAGGAGATTCCTGCTTTCGAAATGGTTTACAACCCTGATCCTCTCAAGCAGAGCATCGCAGACAGCTGGCCAGACAGCATGGATGACTCTTGCGCACGCGCAGAGTGGGACTGGAAGCCAGAGTACGATCTCGAGTCAATGACAAAAGATATGATTGCCAAGCTCCGCGCCAGACTCCTCAAATAGTCCAGGCCGCCAACATACAAAAGTGGGATGTCTCCAAGCGAAGACGTCCCACTTTTTTCAGTTTGTGCCTTATCCCGTCAAGTAACATTGACAAGAATCATTTTATCGGGATTTTCACAAGCGGACCGGCTATCCCCGAGGAATCGACCGCTACAGCTGCGACTGTATATTGCTTGCCGTCTTCTTTGATGAAGGCAAGCTCTTTTTTGTCCTTATAGCCTTTCATCTGCAAGCC
The DNA here is from genome assembly GCA_934700615.1 of uncultured Bacteroidales bacterium. Taxonomy (GTDB): domain Bacteria; phylum Bacteroidota; class Bacteroidia; order Bacteroidales; family UBA932; genus Cryptobacteroides. The sequence goes on along the minus strand of CAKUXR010000050.1, from coordinate 5,171 downwards.
TTCTATCGTATCGTAGTCAGAATAGCCGTCCAGACTGCTGTAAGTGCCGACGAACCAATGCTGTGCTGATACAGATGGCTCAATTGTCAGTTTTACGGCCTTCTTTCCTTCGTATGACGGATTGTAAATGCCGGCATCTACTGTTTCATATGATATGCTGACACTAGCACTTGAGCCGGTCGGCATCTCAGGCGTGGTGAAATCCACTTTAGTGACACTTGTGGTAGCAGCTCCTCCGTTGAAGCCGAAAGCGTAAGCTACATATTTTGTCTTGGAAACAAGCAGTCCTGAAGCATCCACCACGTGATAGCCCTTGGAAAGTAACGATGACATCGAATTTCCCGCCTCCGCTATTACCCAGTCGGTCAACTCTTTGTCGGATTTGAATCCGGAGAAAGTTTCATAGTCCATGCAGTCAGTGAAAAATGTCTCCTCATCATTGGATGGAGTGAAAGCAATCCTGGCTCCGTTGAACTTCAGATCGTAAAGATCTGTAGTGAAGGTCAATGACGACTGTCCTTCAGAAGTGGTGGTAAACGTCTTTTTCGTCACATCGGTTGTGCCTTTGCATGACGGGTCCATGCCAAAGGCGAAAACCACATAATCCGTTTCCGCTTTCAATTTGGTGCACTCGTATCTGTAATTGCCTTTCTCCAGGAAATCTGTCACTGACTTGTCGTATCCTGCCATCTCATATATCTGTATGGCACTTCGTATAAGTTCCGCGTTTGCTTGGATAATGCCATCGTCACCTCCGTAGTTGTCATATTCTTCGGCTGTTACGAAATCGCAGAAATAATAGCACTCGTTATTTGTCGGATTTACCGAAATGATTGCTGACGCAGACCCGACATTTGTTATGTCAATGCTGAAAGAACACTCCGCTCTTTGTACTGTTTCAGTATGGAATGCGGTCTTTACCAATGAGTTCCCTCCAAGATAATCATCGTTGAAAGCAAATGCATATGCGAAGTAGTCCGTTTCGCTTGTAAGCCCGTCTTTCACGACTGAGACTGCTCCGGCTGAAGATTTGGACTTGGCAATTGCTGTATAATCAGTTCCATATAGTGAAGCCACCTCTTGCAGGTGCTCTATCGCAGAGTTGATCAGTGCCTCGTCTGTTTTCAATGCCTCATAATCCTTCATGGAGATTACGCCATAATAATATGGAGCAGTGCCGTCCAGGGGTGTGATCTCGAGTTTTGTGGACCAGGTCGTGATGTCGGACACCTTTATCTTGAATGCCGCCGGTTCTTCAGGCAGGTCCGGATCATGCTCGGGTGTCTTCGTTTGCGCCTTGTCGCAGGATAGCGCGACTGAAACCGAAACTGCCAAGGCTATCGTGACCTTGGCAGTATGTATGATATGTTTTATGATGCCTATCATGGGAAATTAGAATTCGAACATTGCGCGTACGAAAGTATCGTCCTCAGGATTTGTCTTGAAATCACTGTCGCTTGAGACATTATTTCCTTTGTATCCATATCCCCAGAGGGCGGACGTCTCCGGCTCGTTCTCGCTTTCCGTAGAGGACCAGTAATAACTGCCGATTGCTGTTCCGCCATGTTCTGCAAGTGTTTGCTTGACAAGTGGTTCAGCAGACAGGAAGCACTTCACTTCGGAGATGGCAGGGAAGTACCATCCTTCGCCGTGTTCAACGCACCATTTGAATGAAGGGAATGCAGTAAAACCAGCATTGAGATCATTTACTTTATCAGTGTTTGCTTTTCCGTCAGTCTCGCTCTGTGCTCCGGTAATCCCGTCATTGGTAGACCAGAGACTCACTGTTTCATCGAGAGAAATGATCTTTCCGTGAGTTTTACTTTCATCTACCCAGACAACGACACCTTTTACGGAACCGACCTCATAGTAATCTCCCACTGCCCATTCTTTGGCCGGTATCTCTACTGTAACTATGCATTCTGCCTTGACTTCACCTGCCGTTACGGTTATGGTCGCCTGTCCTTCAGCTATGGCATTGACTCTGCCTTCCTGGGAAACGGTAGCGACTCCCTCTGCGGATGATGACCAGACGACAGAACTCAAATCTGCGTCTTCAGGAGTGAATGTTGCCTGCAACACTGTTTCATCGCCAGGAGCCATAGTGACATTGGTAGCACTGAGTGTTATTGTTTCCACCTTTATTATTTTCTTCGTTACTGTAACTTCGCATTCGGCTTTTACGTCTCCTGTCGCTACTGATATTGTGGCTTCACCAGGGGTCAAGGCGCTGATTTTGCCTTCCTGGGAAACAGATGCTACATTGTCGTCGGAAGATGCCCATACCACCGTGCCCACTACGGCTTCGGCAGGAGAGAATGTTGCCTGTAACGTCAATTCCTCGCCGACTTCGAGACTTACATTGGTAGAGCTGAGTGTTATACTGTTTACAGTTACGGTCTCTTCCGGATTGTCCTTTTCGCCGCAGCAGCACACTGATGCCGCGACACCGCAGAGCGCGGTGATGAATTTGATTGCTTTCATAATCTATTGTTAGTTTAATCGTTTACCGATTGAGTTCGTTTCCGTAAATATAGTGATTTAAACTTTAAAGAAACAATATTTTTTCGCATTTGTAAGGACTGAAATTTTTTTTTGTAATTTCATGCTCTGTCATTAAACCATTTCGTTTGATATGCGTCTAATGATTGTTTCTGCCCGATTCTTTCTTGACTGGAGGGCTTGGGCGGCTACGGATAACACAGATAACGCTGAAACACAAAACCAATTTATAAGATGAAAAAAACATTGACAATTCTCGCCGCAGTTGCTGTAGCAGTATCTGCGCAGGCGCAGGAACTTTCGAACTTCAGATTCGGACGCAAACCTATTGTTTCTCCTGAAATCCAGAACGACAGCGTCACTTTCCGTCTGAAAGCCGACTATGCCACAACAGTCAGCCTGTATGGGTCTTGGCTGCCGGGATATTCTGGAAAGATCGACATGAAAAGGGGACCGGAAAACGTCTGGTCTGTAAAGGTAGCGGCTCCGGAACCGGAAATCTATACATATAGATTCATTGTTGACGGCACAGCTGTCAATGACCCGAACAACGTCCTCATGCAGAGGGATGGTGTCACTTATCTCAGCATGTTGCTGATCGATGGTGAAAGATCTGAGAATTATAAGGAAGCAAACCAGCGCGGCACGGTTACCCATATGTGGTATGACAGCGAGGTGTTGGGACTTAACCGAAGACTGACTGTCTATACTCCTTATGGTTACGAAGTGAACAAGAAGGTGAAGTACCCGGTACTCTATCTTCTTCACGGTGGCGGTGGAGATGAGGAGGCATGGACTTCAATGGGACGTGCCGCACAGATTCTTGATAATCTCATTGAAAAGGGACTTGCTGAGCCTATGATTGTGGTGATGCCTAACGGAAATCCGGGACAGCAGGCTGCGTGCACCCTCAATCTTCCTGTGAAGGATATCAATTTCAGGGATCCGGCATATGTGGGAATCTATGTTAAGAGCCTCTGCGAGGAAATCGTTCCTTTCATTGAAAAGAATTTCAGAGTTATTGCGAAGCCTGAATCACGCGCGATAGCAGGATTGTCAATGGGCGGCGGACATACCATTTCAGCATCATTGACCTATCCTGAAATGTTTGACTGGATTTGTCCTCTTTCTGCAGCTGGGTCAATGTCAGTGGAGCAGGCTACCAGACTCAAGAATGCCGGTGTCAAGCTTTACTGGATCGGATGCGGCAATGCTGATTTCCTCTTCGAGGGCAGCAACAAACTGGATGCGACACTTACGGAGGCCGGCCTCGAGCACACTTATTTTGTGAATGACCATGGCCACGAGTGGAGAAACTGGAGACTCTATCTCAATACTTTCGCGCGTCTTCTTTTCAAATAATCCTGTTTCTCGCTCATTTTGGGCGGAAATCAACAAGTCAATTATGCCAGTCTCTTTCACGGAGGCTGGCTTTTCTTCTTCAGATATGTGCTGCTCAACTGTTTACGAGGGGAACCGGAAGTTTCGTGCCAATGACATTGTCAAATATTGTGCGGCGTTGGTGGAAAAATGTCGAAAGAATTTCTCCGAATGGCTTTTTATTGTTACATTTGAGTAATATTTGGCCAGAAAGGGCAGTTGTATGCTGTAGCATTGACCAAGCCTAAGACTGTAGCCGACTTTATATAGAAATACAAAACGGATTCTGACAATGGAAAATGGAAATGAAAAACTTCTCATGTATGATTTGGGTGAAGGGGTAGAGGCTTTTTCTACGAGGAAGAATTCTGTACTTCCATATCATGTTATCCAACCTCACCAGACACATTCTACCAATGTTGCTGTCATTGACAGGCCTGATTACACGAAGGAGGAACTTGAGGGAATCGATGCGCTTGTCACGAATCTTCCCGGAGTTGCCATTGGAGTCAGGACGGCTGATTGTATCCCGGTCCTTTTATATGACCCTGTGCGCAGGGTTGTCGGTGCTGCCCATAGCGGCTGGCGTGGTTCTGTGAATAAGATTGCCGCGCAGGCTGTTCTTGCAATGGTTAAGAAATTTGGTTCCAAGCCGGCTGACATACATGCCGTAATCGGTCCCGGAATCGGTCCGGACAGTTTTCAGGTCGGAGAAGATGTGGCAAAGCTTTTCAAGGCTTCAGGTTTTCCGGTTGAGAAAATCTGGTCGTTCCGCGGTCCACGTATCGAGGGCAGCATGGCCGGAGGGCATCACATAGATTTGTGGCAGGTGTGCAGAATTACCCTGGTTGAGTGCGGTTTGGCTGATTCCAATATCGCGACTGCCGGAATTTGCACCTATGAGTCTCCTGATTTTTATTCGGCGAGGCGAGACGGTGCCCAATGCGACAGGATCGTGTCGTCGATTAAATTGATAGGTTGGTAAGATTTTCTATACAATATAGGTATATTTTTCAGAAATTTTGGTCCATCCTCTTCGGAGGGTGGATTTTTATTTTATCTTAAACCATTGTATATCAATGCCATGAAACGTATTATCGCAGTTCTTTGCGTCCTTCGTCCGCATAAAAACGGGAGCGGAAAAAATAATTTTCAATGGTGCAAGTCAATGACAGTGAGGGGTGTAAAATGATGCAGGAGGAGCGTAATATGAAGAAAATGTGAAAAAAAGTTCAGGAAAAGTTTGCAGGTTCAGAAAAAGTGCCTACCTTTGCAATCCCGTTACGAAA
>CAKUXR010000049.1 GCA_934700615.1 uncultured Bacteroidales bacterium | reverse complement strand
TATGCCAATGCCATAAGTTTGCGTTCCTGACGTGAGGTCTTGATTATGGTAGTGGTCCGTTCCACACGCACCGTTCTGTATGATGGAACTGTCGCAGTAACATAGCTTCTATGATGCCATCCGCGATGACGATGTGGACCACGGGCTTCAGCTGATGCCGGACCGGAAAGCATAAACATTGCAGCCAATGCTGCCGTCAATAATACTGTTCTCATAATTCAATGTCATTATTTGTTTTCTGAGACGTCTCGTATTATATACCCGGCCGGATGGCTAAAGTAAAAAAAAGTGGAAATTTTGTCCTGCGAAAACGTTTTAAACAGTACGCAATGGTGAAATTTTACCACTTTGTACCATTTTAACGTTTTATCTGGAACCAAACCGTCCGAAACGGTTCCGGCAGACTTTCAGAAACCTAGGAGATTACAGCAACTTGATTGCAATATGGGCACAGGCTTCGGCATCGGCCAGGGCATGATGGTGATTGGTCAGGTCATAACCGCAGGCTGCGGCAACCGTCTGCAGCTGATGGTTCGGCAAACCGCAGCCGAAATGCTTACGGGATGCCGAAAGGGTATCATAGAACTCATACTCAGGATAATCCATCCGGTACACTTTGAAAACCTCTTTCAGACATCCTTCATCGAACTGGCTGTTATGCGCCACAAGCGGGAGTCCCTCAATCTTCGGTGCAATCTTCTCCCAGACGTATGGAAAAACCGGAGCATCTTCAGTGTCCTCCTCAGATATCCCATGAACTTTCTGGCAGAACCATTTATAGTATTCCGGCTCCGGATGTATCAAGCTATAGAAAGAATCCACGATCTGGCCGCCACGGACGATAACCACTCCAACGCTGCACACGCTGGAACGGCATTCATTGGCTGTCTCGAAATCAATTGCTGCAAAATCTATCATACTCCACCTATTTTTGTCAATGCAAATGTATGAAGAATTTCTCCGATCGGACAATCGTCAATAATTACGATTGACAAAATGTGGGATACTTTGTATTTTTGCATTGTTACTACACAATAAGAATAAAATCATGAATCCAATTTTGGCGACACTTCTGATACCTTTTCTCGGCACTGCATTAGGGGCAGCTTTCGTATTTCTCATGAAGCGCGATATGCCGGCATTGATGCAAAAGATCCTGCTGGGGTTCGCTTCTGGCGTAATGGTTGCGGCATCGGTATGGTCATTGATAATCCCGGCCATAGACATGGGCGAGGGCCACTCTGCTGTAGTACCTCCTACCATTGGCCTTCTCGCAGGTTTCGCATTCCTGCTGCTCATCGACTACATCACGCCGCACATTCATCTCAGCGGAGAAACGGAAGGGCCTCAAAGCCGCCTTTCCAGAACCGCCAAACTGACATTGGCCGTCACCATCCACAATTTCCCGGAGGGAATGGCGGTCGGAGTCGCGCTTGCCGGGGCTCTCACGGCAGATTTCAATGTTGCGGGAGCGCTGGCTCTTTCATTGGGAATCGCGATCCAGAACATTCCGGAAGGAGCGATTATATCAATGCCACTGCGTGCGGCCGGGAACTCACGCTGGAAATCCTTCTGCATAGGGACATTGAGCGGAATTGTAGAACCGATAGGCGGCGGTCTCGTATTGTTTTTGGCGACATCAATTCTCGGCATCATGTCCTATATGCTGGCTTTCGCAGCCGGAGCCATGCTCTATGTGGTGGTAGAAGAGCTGGTTCCCGAATATTCCCAGGGAGAGCACTCCAACATTGGCACAATAGGGTTCGCTCTTGGCTTCGCCCTGATGATGGTTCTGGATGTGGTACTGGGATAGGTTCCCGACAAGAGTTATTTCAACTCCACTGACCGATCACCTCTTGGCGCAAACGATGATGTCGGTCACATTGCCGTACATGTCATCATTGTGCAAACCGTCTTCGGAAGTGTTCATAGATATTTCTTTCATTTCTTCGGCGTAGCGGGAACGGATGCGCCAGCAGGGCGTTGAAATCCGCCACAAGCTCACGAAAAAGTGGCTTGTTCTATTGTATCGTAGAGTGATTCTCAGTCGTTCTCGTCCAATTGGAAGATGGATTCAACCGGTTTCCCAAAATGGCGGGCAATCTTCAAGGCCAATACGGTAGAAGGGAGGTAACGCCCGGATTCAATGGAAATAATGGTGTTGCGGCTTACGCCTACTGCGTCGGCCAACTGCAGTTGGGTGATGTCCAGGATGGCCCTTTCTACGCGGACTGTGTTTTTCATAGAGCCTGTTCCTTTTTAGATCGACAAAGAAGTACGCGGAAGATCAGATAGTACAGGCCTGCGCCCGCTATGGGCAATATAATTAGGAACAACTCGCTCAAATAGAGACTCAGGGTTCCGTCATTATTCATAAACAAATCGAGCAAATGAAATTCCAGCGCAAGGCTCAGGAGCAGGAAAACTACGAAAAACACATAACCGGTTAGCCCCAGGGCCTTCAGCCGCAGGCCGGAGATCATTTCGTCTTCAACTCTCTCCTTGGAGAGGGTAATAAAGAACAGTGATGCAATAAGAATGAGGTGGGATGATTTTGCCAGATACCAAACCACATCAATACTATGTGTGGTATATAAGACGATAATCTTGGCTACTACAATGAGAACAGTCAGGAGAAGAAGCCACCAGCCAATCTTCTGGCAGGAGTGAGGCATAAGGATACTTTTGCTATTCATGACGATTACTTGAATTGTGTTCCGATTGCAAAGTTAAGTATATTTTTCATAATGCAAAATATACTTTGCATATTTCTTTGTTTTCTTCCCAATTCAATATCTTCTGGCCATCTGCCTAAAGACAGTCTATGACGTGGAGATTAATGATGATCTTGGCACCTTCTTCTGATTCAAGGAACGCCACATCCTCGCGGTTATCCATAAAGAGGTTTTTGGTCCGAATCTCCATCCCCAACAGGTGGCTTTTCGCGGCTCAGTTTTTATCCAGTCATATTTTGCAGCCCGCGCTTCGTCTCTCGCCAGTTCCGACTATGCGACTTGGCTTGGTGCCAGTTAAAACGTTTTTGCGGGACCAAACGCTTGCGGTTTACCGCTTTGTACCGTTTAAACGTTTTATCTGGAACCAAATTGGAATCACTTAGGACCTGCGCTTACCGTCTTTCCGAAAATATTGGCTGTCATAACAACTTGATTGCAATATGAGCACAGGCTTCCGCATCGGCCAGAGAATCAAATCAATCATATAAATCTTCCGGTCGCGCTGTCTTTCGCCGCGCGGATCTGGTCCGGAGTGCCGGTCGCCACGATTCTCCCGCCTTCCGAGCCTCCGCCGGGTCCCATGTCAATGATAAAGTCGGCGTTGCGGATGACATCAAGGTCATGTTCAATGACAATGACGGTGGCCCCGTGATCGATAAGGCTCTGGAATACATTCAGGAGCGTCATCACGTCTGACGGATGAAGGCCGATGGTCGGCTCGTCAAAAACAAAAACGGAATCGCTCTGTCCCCTACCCATCTCGCTGGCCAATTTAAGCCTCTGGGCCTCACCGCCTGACAGACTCGGAGTCTCCTCTCCCAACGTCAGATAACCGAGCCCAAGATTTCGCAATACCCTGAGCCGCTGGCTGATAAGCTTGAGATCCGCACAAGCGTCAAGGGCGGAATTGATGTCCATATCCATAAGTTCCGGAAGCGAATGGAATTCTCCGGAGGCGTTCTCCCTCCTTATGCTTCCTGCGACTTTCGAATATCTCGAGCCCCTACAATCCGGACACGGGATATCCACATCCGGAAGAAACTGCACGTCAAGGCTTATCACTCCGGTGCCATCACAAGTTGGACACCTCAACTTGCCTGTATTGTATGAAAAGTCTCCATCCTTGTAGCCGTGCTTCTTGGCGTCCGGCGTCTTGGCGAAGACTTTCCTGAGTTCATCATGGACATTGGCATAAGTGGCTACGGTAGAACGGACATTGATTCCGATAGGAGAAGCGTCAATGAGTTTCACTTGACGTATTCCGTCAGCCTCAATCGACTTCACATGCGCCGGCAAATCATGGCCTGAGATTTTCGCCTGAAGAGCAGGTATGAGGCTTTCAAGCACCATAGTGGTCTTGCCGGAACCGGAAACTCCAGTAACCACAGTAAGCCGTCCCTTTGGTATCTCTACATCGAGAGGTCTTACTGTATGGATGGCATCTGTAGTCATCGATATCGTCCCGTCATTGAAAATGTCAGCGGCGCCAATCCGTTGTCTGACATTGATAGAGGCCTTGCCTGAAAGGAACGGACCGATCTTCGATTGTTCATTGACTTCAATGTCATTGACAGTACCCTGCGCCAAAACCTCGCCGCCGTTCGCGCCAGCTCCGGGTCCCATTTCGATCATCCAGTCGGATTTGGCCAGAATCTGGGTGTCATGATCCACCAGTACAACAGAATTCCCGTCCGCAATCAGGTCGTCCATAACGCCGCAAAGGCCAATGATATTCGACGAGTGCAGGCCGATTGAAGGTTCGTCCAAGACGTAGAGGACTCCGGTGGTGCGGTTTCGGACAGCTCTGGCAAGCTGCATTCTCTGGCGTTCTCCGGTCGAGAGAGTTGCCGCGGAACGGTCCAGTGACAGGTAGCCTATTCCCAAGTCCATCAATCGTTTAGCTGTATCCAAAAATGATTCGCAGATGCTTTTGGCCATGGGGCTCATTTCTTCGGGAAGGGAAGCGGGCACGCCTTTGACCCACTCCACGATTTCGGTGAGAGTCATCTTGCAGGCATCGGCCAGGGATATTCCTCTGAGCATAGGTGCCCTAGCCGCATCAGAAAGCCTTGTACCTCCGCAGTCCGGACAGACATCGAGTTTCAGAAACTTCTCCACCCTCTTCATGCCCTTCTCGTCCTTGACCTTGGCCAATGCGTTTTCTACGGTATAGGTAGCATTGAAAAATGTAAAATCCAATTCGGCTGCATCATTGGAGTTCTTGGCCTTGTAGAGAATGTGCTTTTTCTCCGCCGGACCATGAAGGACAATGTCTTTCTCCTTATCTGTCAAGTCTTTGAAAGGAACGTCAGTGCGAACGCCCATCGCCCGGCAGACGTCCTTCATGAGCGACCACATCAACGTGTTCCATGGCGCGACAGCCCCTTCGTCTATCGTGAGGCTCTCGTCAGGTATGAGTGTGGATTCGTCGACCGTACGGACAGTTCCTGTGCCGTCGCAAGTCCTGCAGGCACCCTGACTGTTGAACGCCAAATCTTCAGCTCCCGGAGGATAAAAATGCTCTCCGCACACGGGACAGACAAGATCCTTTCCTACGGCGACCCGCAAGGATGGTTCCACATAATGTCCGTTGGGACATCTGTGGCTGGCCAGTCTCGAGAACATAAGCCTGAGGCTGTTGAGCAGTTCCGTTCCCGTGCCGAAAGTGCTGCGTATGCCCGGAATCGCCGGTCTCTGATGCATTGCGAGAGCCGCCGGAACATAAAGCACCTCATCAACATCAGCTCTCGCCGCCTGAGTCATTCTCCTTCTCGTGTAAGTCGAAAGCGACTCAAGATAACGCCTTGAGCCCTCGGAATACAGCACGCCCAGCGCCAGCGAGGACTTTCCCGACCCCGACACCCCGGAGATTCCCACGATTTTCCCAAGCGGGATATCCACATTTATGTTCTTCAGGTTGTGCACTTTCGCGCCACGCACCAAAATCTTGTCCGGATTTTTCATTGACTCCATTATTTGCCGGTCCAAAATTAGCGAAAAAAATTGGATGCTCGTACGCTACGTCAAGATAATTATGTCGATAAGAGTTAAATCAATGACACCTATTGTGCCAGAATGCAGGTTTACGCGTCTGTCAGGTTGTCAGTTCATGATATCTCGTCTGATGTTTACTTGATTAGTATATTGATTATCTTCTTGAAAAGGAGACTATCACTGGGGAGGAGTTCATGAAAATCTGCAATGGCGAATAAGCCTCAACCGCGCCAATAATCCTATTGTAAGTGCTGCCGGAGCAGTCCTCACCATTACAGCTGTGATTGGAATTTCCATAACTTACCTCAAGGTGCGTGACTTTCGTTTGCGTGCCTTCTTGTGCATTCTATTATTTGTTCTCAACTTTGCACTGCGAAAAGGAAAGCAACAAACTAAAAGAGAGCATAATAATATGAAAAAGTTTTTATTGGCAGCTGCCGCCATCATTGCAGCAAATGTTATGGTAAATGCACAAGGTAAATTTGAAACTGTCGCCCTTAAGAACGCGACACTCCACGTCTATTATTCAAATGACGTCATGGGTGATGCCAGCTACATTGTTGAAGGCAAAAAATCTCTAGTAGTCCTCGAGGCTCCCCTATTTAAGGATGCACTCGCAGAATTTGACACCTATCTTGCCGGTCTTGGCAAACCTGTAGAATCGGCTATTATCGACTATCATCTCGGAGGTCAGGAGAGCCGGGCGATAGTAATGCCTAAAGGAATGCATAAATTTACCAATGAAGGTGTCTATGCTTCCATGATGTCCGGCTTCAAGCAATCTTTTGGCGATTCAATGGTTGATCTTGCTGAGGGTGATGTCCGTGAGGTTCCTTTCGGAAACACTATCAAGTTGGCTGGCATTGACTTCCGCTTCGATCGTGGTCCTGCCAATGATTTTCCAGGCTCAATGATTTTGATTGACGGCACTGCCTGCCTGATGCATTGGGCTCCGGCCAAAGCCCATATGCATACTCTCCAGATTTCTTCCGCTGAGGCTGTAAACCAGGCACTTGAAGGACTGATAGAGGCAGAACGTTCTGGTGCAAGTATCTGGCTCGGATGCCATGGAGGCGTAGCTCATAAGGATGACATTGATTTCAGAATTTCTTATCTTACAAAGGTTCGTGAACTCCTTGAATCTCATCCGGATGCTGCGTCATTTGCTTCACAACTCAAATCCGCTTATCCGACCCTGCCTGGAGAAGAAGGTGTAGATGCCCTGGCTCAGGCACTTTGCAAATAAGATTTTAAAAATATTATTGTCGGTCGTTTCTCTTCAGAAGCGGCCGATTCGTCGTGAATTTATGCTACTTTTGCATAGGAATACGCAAATTATGGACAGAAAGACAATTCAGGATGCGACCTTTCCCAAATGTCCCATCCGCAACATACTTTCCCGCATTGGCGATAAATGGTCAATGCTAGTTCTATATACTCTTGAACAGCATGGTACGCTACGGTTCAATGACATGTACCGTTGCATCCCTGACGTTTCCCAAAAAATGCTGACCGCCACACTCAAGACGCTCACGGAAGATGGTCTTATCGCCAGAAAGTTATATCCGGCAGTCCCCCCAAAAGTCGAGTATTCATTGACAGACCGCGGGCGCAGCCTCCTACCCCACCTTGATTCCCTGATTTCATGGGCAATCGAGAATTTCGATGCCATTATTTCAAATAGGTCGAATTCAACTGAACACCTTTGCAGGAATATGGATTTACACAGGAAGACCTCGCCCTGAATTGCAGTGTCGGGCTTGATTTCGTGCATCCGCTTGAGCAAGAAGGCGTATAATCAGGGCATCACATCTCGGTCGGAAAGAATATCAAATCAGACATAAAGGAGCTGACAAGTATTTTGAAAAATTAGAAAAGGCGACTTCCAGCCGGAGTCGTCTTTCGCTCGAAAGAAATCCCATTTCATCCCATCAATCACAAAATATATATTAACACAGATACCAGAAATTATTCCACCAAATCTTTTCAGATGTATTTGTCGTTATCCACCAAATCTTCTTCATCCGTGACCTTCCCAGAAAGTCACACTGCAAATAAGATTCCGCAACTTTTCATAAATATTGCGTAAACTTTCCCGCAAGTTTCTTATATTTGTGCAGAACAAATGCCGCAATATATTATGCAGACACTTTACGAACAATTCCATCAACTTCTGGAACTGACCCCCATGAACTTTTTCCGGGAGCAGCATGACACCATAAACTGGGATGTCCGCATCTTGGGTATTCTAGGCCAGAAAGGTGTCGGTAAATCCACGCTCATCCTGCAACACATCAAGAGAACCGGGAACAAGAATGAGTCCCTTTACGTAATTGCAGATGATATCTACTTCAGTGCACACACTCTTCTTGATACTGCCAAGAGTTTCTTCGCCCGTGGCGGGAAATATCTGTATATAGACGAAATTCATAAATATCCTGGCTGGAGTCAGGAGGTCAAGAACATCTACGATAGCCTGCCGCTGCTCCATGTCGTATATTCCGGCAGTTCAATAT
>CAKUXR010000048.1 GCA_934700615.1 uncultured Bacteroidales bacterium | reverse complement strand
ATTGTGCTGGCCAGCTTCGTAATTGCGGCGCCGCTCAGCTGGTGGGTCATCAACCGATACTTCGCGGGCTTTGCATATCACACGCCGGTTTGCTGGTGGGTATTTGCATTGTCCCTGGTGACAGTGCTTGCGATTACAATGCTGATCGTTACGCTCCGAAGCTGGGACGCAGCGACTTCCAACCCTGTGGATTCGCTTAAAAATGACTGATTTACAAGAGTTTTGCAATTGCGGAACTTGAGTTGGTTTACATTAATATATCTTCGCAGCCGCGCGGTGCTGGAAATGGCATTGCGCGGCTTTTTTGTGATTGTAAGCGGAAAAAATGTATTTTTGCAGGTAGCTTCCGGAGAGGGGCATTGACGATAAAATCCATTGACAATGAAAAAAGGAAAAATACTGGTTGTTGACGACAACAAAGGCATTCGTGACGCCTTGAAGATACTGCTGGGCGGGTATTTCACACAAGTCCAGACACTTCCGTCCCCGGTTTCGCTCATGAGTACGGCCGAGTCAATGATGCCTGACGTGATTCTCCTGGATATGAATTTCAAGACGGACATCAACTCCGGGAACGAGGGCCTGTTCTGGCTTTCAGAACTCAAGAAAAGGTGGCCTGAGATGCCTGTGGTCCTGTTTACGGCTTACGCGGACATAGCATTGGCCGTCGAAGGAATGAAACGCGGAGCCGCGGATTTCGTCGTCAAGCCCTGGGACAATTCCAAACTGATCGAGACCCTGACGGGAATCAGGGACCGGAAGGTCAATGCAAGGGCAAGTGTCAATGTCAATGACGGGCCGCAGATGTTCTGGGGTGAAGGACCTGAGATGCAGCAGCTCAGGCATAATGTGGAACGTATAGCTTCTACCGATGCTACTGTGCTCATAACCGGTGAGAACGGAACCGGAAAGGATGTCCTTGCCCATGAAATCCAGAGACTTTCCGGACGTGCCGACAAGGCAATGGTCTGCGTGGATGCCGGTGCGATTACTGAAACCCTTTTCGAAAGTGAACTCTTCGGCCATGTCAAGGGCGCTTTTACCGATGCCAAATCAGACCATCCCGGGAAATTCGAGCAGGCCGACGGCGGAACTCTTTTTCTCGACGAGATTGCCAATATACCTGTGCAGTCTCAGGCCAAGTTGCTCCGCGCGATTCAGAGCCGCAGTGTCACGAGAGTCGGCGATACTAAGTCCATCCCGGTGGATATCAGGCTTATATGTGCTACCAATGCGGATATTCCGACGATGATACGGGACGGCCTTTTCCGTGAGGATTTGTATTACAGGCTGAATACCATCAGCGTGGAACTTCCTCCCCTCAGACGCAGAAAGGAGATAATTGTCCCGTTGGCAATGCAGTTCCTTTCCGAATTTGCCGGAAAATATGGCCGCGAAGCAGTGTCAATGTCCCCGATGGCGAAGGTGGAGCTGGAGTCCTATGCGTGGCCGGGAAACATAAGGGAACTGCGCAATTGCATTGAAAAAGCTGTCATTCTTTCCGAAGGAAAGGTCATCAGCGGGTTCGGTCTCGACCTGTCCGCGTCCGCGGGAGGGACGGAGATCAATGCCGGTGATACGATGGAAAATATGGAGGAGAAGACTATCCGTGCTGCTATGGCCCGTTATGACGGGAATATTTCGATGGTGGCCAAGTCTCTGGATATCAGCCGTCCTACACTTTACGCGAAACTTAAGAAATACGGAATATGATGGAGTCTGTCACAATAGGGGAGTTGGGCGCAACTTGGATTGTGCTCGGCGGAGCTGTCGTTGCAGCATTGACCTACATTGTGACGAGGGCGCTGGTCCGCAGGAAAATCATCGGCAAGATTGACTTCATGTCTGATGCGCTGGACAGCGGGGAGTCGGCGTTCCGGTATTCCGAAGACCATTGGTCGGACAGGAGGCTGAACAAGTCGTTGAACCGTTTGCGCTCCATTTTCGAGGCTGAAAAGTCCGACATACGTGAGAGGGAGCGTTATTTCGGAATCATGCTGGACCATGTGCAGAGCGGGGTAATCGTTATCGATGGAGATAAAATCGACTATTCCAACGTAATCGCGCGAGGATTCCTCGGCATGTCCGACATCTCTTCGCTCAGGCAGATAGAGAGGATTTCTCCGGAGCTGGCCAATGCCTTCCGCAGTGCTTCTGAGGTGGAATCGAAGGCGTCGTTCGTTTCTGAATGTGGAACGGTTCAGTTCTCCATAAGTGCCTGTACGGCAAGGCTTCACGGTAAGGATGTCAGCATCGTGACCTTCAATGACATCACCCTTGAGATGGAAAACAATGAGTCTGAGTCGTGGACAAGGCTCATCCGTGTGCTTACCCACGAAATCATGAATACTGTCACGCCTATCGCATCGCTAAGTTCGACGTTGTCGCAGAATCTGGACGCCTACGATACCGAAGATGTCCGCTCGGCCTTGGGTACGATTTCCTCGTCGTCCGAGGGCCTTATCAGTTTCGTGCAGTCCTACCGCTCGCTGACGCATATTGCCGCTCCAATCCGCAAAGCCTTCTATCTCAGGGATTTGGTCAATGATTCTGTGACTATTGCTCAGGCGAATTGGCCGTCGGCCAAGGTTTCTTATCATGAGCTTTCTGAGGATATCATCCTGTATGCGGATTATGGCCAGATTTCTCAGGTGATGAATAATCTTATCAAGAATGCCGTCCAGGCCGGGGCTTCTGACATTGACATAACCGCTTCGATAGACAAAAGGGAGCGTACTGTCATCAATGTTGCCAATAACGGGGAGCCGATCAGTGAAACCGGCAGGGAGCAGATATTTGTGCCGTTCTATACGACCAAGGGTGTTTCCGGTACGGGTGTCGGTCTGAGTCTCTGCCGTCAGATTATCCGTCTCAATGGCGGTACCATAAATCTGACTTCTTCCACTCCTGAGGCTACGGTATTTACAATTGTGCTGTAGGCGTTTTTTTCTTGTTTATCACATTGACCTTGCCCGGAATCATGATTTGCAACTTGGTTGCGTGTTCGTTTGCATAACTTTGCAGCGTTTTCAAAATTGAAGTTATGAAACGGAAAATCACTCTCATTTCTGTGACGGCGGTCTTGCTCGTCTGTGCCGTCTGTATCGAGAAGTTTTGTCAACTTCCTGTGTGGCAGTTACTTATCATATATCTTGTGCCATATCTCCTGATTGGTTTCGGAACTCTTAAGGAGGCGGCTGAGGGTATCATTGAAGGGGATTTGTTCAATGAAGATTTCCTGATGTCGATAGCGACCATCGGAGCCTTGTGCATCGGTTTCCTGCCGGGTGCTGAGACGGAATTTCCTGAGGCTGTGTTCGTTATGCTGTTTTTCCAGATAGGGGAGCTGTTCGAGGAGTATGCTGAAGGAAAGAGTAGGGACAGCATTTCCCATCTTCTGGCGATAAGGCCTGATGTGGCTAATGTGGAAAGGGCCGGACGTGTATCAGAGGTGTCTCCGGAGGATGTGGCAATCGGTGAAATTATTGTCGTGAGGCCAGGTGAGAGGGTTCCGATAGACGGTAAGGTCATAGAGGGTGAGACTTCGCTGGATACGGCAGCATTGACAGGAGAAAGTCTTCCGCGGGATATTTCGGTGTGCGACAGCATCATGTCCGGCTGCATTAATCTTTCCGGTGTGGTCAGGGTGAAGACTACGAAGGCTTTCGGTGAGAGTACCGTCTCGAAAATCATTGGTCTGGTGGAAAGTGCGGATAAGAACAAGTCCAGGAGCGAGTCTTTTATAACCAAGTTCGCGAGGGTATATACGCCTGTGGTCGTCATTGCAGCATTGATCCTGGCCTTTGTCCCTCCTGTTTTTGCGGGAGCGGGTTTCTTGGATTCTTTTCCTACGTGGCTGCACCGTGCTCTTATTTTTCTGGTAGTGTCTTGTCCTTGTGCGCTGGTAATCAGTGTGCCTCTGTCTTTTTTCGGTGGTCTTGGTGCTGCGTCGAGGAAGGGAGTTTTGATAAAGGGAAGCAATTATGTGGATGCGTTGGCGAATCTGGGAGTGGTCGTGTTCGATAAGACAGGGACATTGACTTATGGCAAGTTCGAGGTCGAGGCTGTTCATCCGACGGATTTCGATGAGCGGGAACTGCTGCATCTGGCTGCGCATGTGGAGCATTTCTCGACTCATCCCATAGGTGCAGCTTTGCGTAGTGCTTTTCCTGAGGAAGATACTGACGGATGCGAGGTTACGAATGTGGAGGAGATTGCCGGACGTGGCATAAGGGCTGAGGTTGCCGGCCGGATTGTCTGTGTGGGAAATTCGAAGATGATGGATGATCTGGGTGTTGAATGGCATGACTGTCATCTTGCAGGCACGATTGTACATGTGGCGGTGGATGGCAAATATGCCGGTCATATAGTTATCAGTGATGTTGTGAAGAAGGATAGTGACGAGGCGATCAGAAGTTTGAAGAAACTGGGTGTGGACAGGACTGTAATGTTGACAGGTGACAGGGAGGCTGTCGGCAAGGAGGTCGCGGAGAAACTCGGTCTGGATGAATACCATGCCGGTCTGCTTCCTGCCGAAAAGGTGGCTCAGGTGGAGCGCCTGATTTCGGAAAAGCCGGCCGGAAAGGTACTTGCGTTTGTTGGAGATGGCATCAATGATGCGCCTGTCCTGAAGCGTGCCGATGTCGGTATCGCCATGGGAGGCCTGGGCAGTGATGCGGCTATCGAGGCTGCCGATGTGGTCCTGATGGATGACAAGCCGTCCAAGATTGCGGTTGCCGTCCGGATAGCACGCCGCACGATACGCATTGCCCGCCAGAATGTCTGGTTCGCCATCGGTGTCAAGGTTTCTATCCTTGCCCTGGCTGCAGTAGGCCTCGGAACCATGTGGATGGCCGTTTTTGCTGATGTGGGTGTTACGGTGCTGGCTGTGTTCAATGCCATGCGTGCGCTTAGTGCGAGATAGTCGGGTGGTGATTAATGGCGGGCGGAGGCCCCGGCGGAGACCTTCGCTGGCGCTCATCCCTCCGGCTGCGCCGACGAACTACCCGCGGGCTGAGTACGTTATTTTGGTCATGATTGGTATTTGGTACCGCGAAAACGTTTTATGCGGAACAAAATTGCTCGTTTGATGTGTTTTGTGCCGTTTAAACGTTTTATCTCGTACCGAATTGGTGCACACGGTCGGACGTCGGTGATTAATGGCAGCGGGCGGAGGCCCCGGCGGAGACCTTCGCTGGCGCTCATCCCTCCGGCTGCGCCGGCGCCTCCCATTTACGAGGTCATGGGTGACCACGGGTCTCCGCCAGGACCTCTGCCCGCCTCTCTTTGTCACGGGGATATCGTTGGAGTTTGTCTCTCAATATCTATGTGGTAGGAGACGCTTACCGACGACCTACCCGCGGGCATAGGCTGTTAATTTTGTCATAAAAGGTATTTTGTACTGCGAAAACGTTTTAAGTGGGACAAAAGCGCTTTACAAGTATGTTTTGTTCCGATTAAACGTTTTATTCCGCACGAAATTGCATCTCCGCCGTGGTGGTTGCGCGGCATAAGTGTCCGTTGTAAAATATGTTTACAGATTTGTAAAGATTCTTTACAGGGACGGAAAGGACTGAAGTGGATAAATCATTGAAGGATAATCTATTATCATCTCTGGCACGCCACATGTTCATATCATGTGAAAACGACTAAGATTATGAAATGGATTATCGCTATAATGGTATTGACATCAGTGTCGGCCGGAGCCTATGCGCAGGAAAGCGCAATCGGACAAGGATTCACTGATGGTCCGACACAGGAAATGGCCGTGTCTCCGGACACGACATTGACACTCCGCGAATGTATGGAATACGCGGTCAGCAACTCTACTCAGGTGCGTATCCAGCAGTCCAAAAATGATGACGCGAGGCTGGACAGGCGGGACGCAATACTCAAGGCATTCACGCCTTCAGTCGATGGAAACTCATACGGCTACTACAGATGGGGACGCTCAATCGACCCTGAGACAAATACTTACGTCACCACGACATCATTGAACCAGGGCTTTTCAGTCTCTGCCGGCATCAGCCTATTCGACGGCTTTTCCGCAATCAATAACCTGAAAATCACCAGGACCGCAGTTGCGATGGGCCACTCGCAGGAGCAGCAGGAAAGAGACAAAGTCTGTCTTGCCACAATCGAGGCTTATTTCAATGTCATTTATTACACCAAATTGGCGGAAATCCTCACGGAGCAGACAGAAAACGCCAGAAACGCAGTCAAATTGGCGGAACGTCAGGAAGAACTCGGCTCGAAAGGCTATGCAGACGTGGTCCAGATGAAGGCCGACCTGGCAGACAGGGAATACGAACTCACGACAGCCATAAATAACAGGGACAACGCCCTGATAACATTGGAGGATGTAATGTATTGGCCTGTAGATGAGAATCTTACTATAGACTCAGACCTGTCTTCACTCCAATTCGGATCCGGCAACTCTTCTGCCGAAGACGTGATAAATACTGCGGTTGCGTCAATGCCGTCCGTGCTGATAGCCAAAGGCACGATGGACAATGCCCTCCGCAGCCTCAGGACAGCCAAATGGCAGTTCCTCCCTTCACTCGGACTCTATGGTGGCTGGTCCACAAGTTATTACACCTATCCGGGCAAATCAAATTACACACCGACACCATACTGGAACCAGTTCAGGAACAATGGTGGAGAATACGTCCAGTTGTCATTGAACATCCCGATTTACGACAGGCTGCAGAAATATACCACCCTTTCCAAGCGTAAAAACGCATATCAGAGGGCCAGCCTCGAATATGACAAATCCCTCCGCGACGTCGAATCGGAAGTCCGCAGGGCGATTCAGGACAGGGACGGTGCCGAGTCCGCATTGCTTCAGGCGGAAAGACGCGCGGACGTGTACGACGAGGCATACAAACTCAACGCCCGTAAATTCGAACAGGGACTGATATCATCGATAGAATATAATACGGCTTCGTCCAACTACTTGAAGGCCAAGGCGGAAAAGCTCAATGCCGAGCTGCAGTATCAGCTCAAGCGCCGTGTCGTCGAGTACTATAACGGAGTATCATATTTGGAACAGTAAACACTTTCATCATGGATAAGATAATAGAAAAGAAAACAGGATTGGCTGCCGCATTTACAAAAAAAGCCATAAAATATTGGGCGGGTGCAGCATTGGCAGTCATCCTTATAGTATTGATAATCACCGGGAACAGCTCCGCGGTACGAGTTGACGGCAGCTCCATCATCACCGGAACCGCAAAGAAAGGCGAGTTCAATGACTATATCCGCGTCAGCGGTCAGGTCCAGCCGATGACCACCGTCCAGATCAGCCCGACCGAAGGAGGCAACGTCCAGAGAATCGTCGCCGAGGAGGGGAGTAAGGTCAATGCCGGTGATGTCATTGTCGAGCTGTCCAACGAAAGTCTTGACATGCAGATACTTAACTCTGAGGCGGAACTTGCCGAGAAGGAAAATATCCTGCGCAATACCATGATTTCCATGGAGCAGCAGAAACTCTCCGTAAGGCAGGACAAGCTTACGCTTCAGATAGAAGTCCGCAGGGCCAAGAGGGCATATGAGCAGAACAAAGCCCTTTATAATGAGAAACTTATAGCAAGGGAAGAATATCTGAAGGCATCGGAAGACTACGAACTGGCAAAAGACAAACTTGAGCTTGTCATTGACCGTGAACGTCAGGACAGTCTCTACCGCAGTACTCAGATTGCCCAGATGCACGAGAGTCTGGAGAACATGAGAATCAACATGAGCATGATCCGCAGACGTAAGGAGAACCTGTCTGTAAAGGCACCTATCAGCGGAGAACTCGGACTTCTCGACGTGGAACTCGGTCAGTCGGTAGCGGCAGGATCTAAAATCGGCCAGATTAACAATCTCGATTCGTATAAGATTGAAGCTCAGATAGATGAACATTATATTGACAGAATCGTGCCAGGCTTGGAGGCGACTTTCGAGCGTCAGAACGAGAAGTACTCTGCAGCCATCCGCAAGGTCTATCCGGAGGTTCGTGACGGCAAGTTCAAGGCGGATTTCCGCTTCGAAGGTCAGCAGCCCGAGAATATCCGTGCGGGACAGACCTACTACTTGAATGTGCAGCTCGGACAGCCCGAAGAGGCCGTTATCATCCCGCGCGGCTCATTCTATCAGGCAACCGGCGGTAAGTGGATATATGTTGTCAATGCCGATGGAACGAAAGCGATGAAACGCAGTGTCCGCATAGGCCGCCAGAACCCTCAGTATTACGAAGTTATAGAAGGCCTGGAGCCGGGTGAGAAGATCATCATATCCTCTTACGACAGCTTCGGCGACAAGGATGAGCTTATCATAAAGTAATTATCAAAAAGAACAAGACGACCATGAGTACATATCTGAAATTCCTCTCGAAAAATAAACTCTATGCCGTAATCGATGCATTAGGCCTGTCAGTGGCATTGTCCGCAGATACCTTTTTTACACATTACTATATGACAAAAGAATTTAGGCAATGAAATATTTCTTGAGATTTCTGAAGAACAATCCACTCTATGCGGTGATCAATATGGTGGGACTGGCGCTCTCGCTGATGTTCGTGATACTGAT
>CAKUXR010000047.1 GCA_934700615.1 uncultured Bacteroidales bacterium | reverse complement strand
GTATTTGACGGGGAAGTCGAGAATTGGCAGTATAAAGAACTCGGCAGCATGAAGACATTGACCTTCTTCGACTACAATTGCGACAAGTCCGTGTCGACAACCTATTACGCCAAGTTCATACCTGCGGGCTTCACCAAGAGCGAAGGTTCTGAAATCTACAGGAAGACGGCGGACAAGAAGAATTACATCTTCAGCGGCAGCTATGGCGGCGGCAGTTTCGGCTTAAGTTTCTCCGTTGACACCGAATAGGACATGAAAACAGGAATCATCACCTGCGCTTTGACGGCATTGGCCCTGTCGGCAGGTATAACGTCGCACGCACAGACAGTCTCCGACAAGAAGGCAAAGCGTCAGAAGGAAGAGATTGTCAATGTCAGGGTATGGCTCAACAAGGGAGAGGAAAAAGTCATTGACGGTTATCTCCGTTCGGCTCTCGTCAACCGTCCCGACAACATTGAAATAAGCCTTACCGCCGACGGCAAGAGGATGAGATATATCAATGAAGACGTCGATTCCCTGCTTCTTGACGGTTCGGACAAATATGTGAAGAGGCTGGTCAAGATGTACGGAGCATTGGGCGGCCCGGCAAGTGTCGAATGGGTGCGTGAGGAATACCGGGGCAAAGGCATTGACCTGTACTCTCTTTTCACCGTTGAAGCCGAAAGGACTGGAAGAAACATCACGGTCGTGAAACCGGTCCGCTCGTGGTACCTTAGCATTGCCGGGGACATGGCCATAATGGTCGGGTCTGATACCCGCAACAGCATCTTTGACAAGGCTGATCCGCCGATGTCCGGGTCTATGCTGAACAAGTATTTCGGAAAGATATATGACTATCCGGAATTTGCCGCAAGGATACGGGAGGGCGAATTCAGCACGTTCATGGATGTCATCCATGCGTGGGAATCATCTTACGGAGGCTCAGCTCTCCGCGTGGATGGAAAGCTCAAGGACGGGCAGGTCGGTGTCCAGGGAGGAATCGCCTCTTCCGACGCCAACAAGAACGTGGACTGGAAGCGTACCAAATCTGAGATAGTGTTCCCGAAATACACGAGGACAATCCAGGTCGGCGCCTCCCCTGTGATCGCGGAGTGGACAAAAGTGATGAAGCATGCCACTGACGGCTCCAAATCCTCATTCAAGATGGCTGTCCCTCCGATAATGATATATTCGGACATCTGCTTCCTTGATTTCGGACGTTTCGGAAGCCTGGGCTGGTCAATAGGAGGCGAATACTCCCGCTACAGCTACAACTGGATGCTGGACAACGGCTATGGCGACAAACAACAGGACACGTACTGCAACAGAGTTGACTTTGCGGCAGGTCTCAGTTACCACATAACACTATGCAGCCGTCTCGAACTCTACGCGAGGGCGATGATCGATGCCGGACTGATCGGAGAACACACCACTGACCACGAGAGCGGAGAGAAGGCCAGTTCCACATTCAACAAGATGGACACGAAGATGGGCATACTGGCCACTGCCGGACTCCGCTGGTACTTCTGCAACAAGGCCGGACTCTGGGTGGAGGGCGGCCATGATGCGGGCTACGTGTCGGCAGGCTTGTCATTCAAGTTCTGATGAGGTGGCGGGACGAATTCTCGCCTGACTTCATAACGAATTTATATAATACAGCGTGGAATTATGGATTATTCTGTCCGCAATTCCACGCTGTATTAAAATATCGTCTGATTCACTTGAGGATCTTGAGTAATCAAGAGCCCAGTCTGTTTTAGAATCAGTTCGCCATCAGAACTTCTGCATAGTCGTTTGCTGAATTCGGCAAAGTGATATGGGATAGAGATTTCGTGTCGTTCCAAGCAAGATCATAGATTTGCAAGCCATTGGATGTCTCCGAAACGTTCAGAAGAATGTGGCCAGGCTTTTCAGAATTCGACGTGGCGGATATTATCTGGCCGATTTTGCAGGTGTAAATGGCTTGGCCGATAGTTCCGTTTTCAGGATTGACCAGGCGGAACAGACTCAACCCTCCGTATGTGGCAATATAGCCGGCGTCACTGCCCGCCCTGAACGGAATCAATGATTCGGCTGCGATATCCTCCATTATATGGAAGCCCTCTTTGTCCAGCATGACCGCAGTCCAGTTGCCATCACCCTTGTTTGCAGAAAGAAGATATGAAGTGGATTCTTCCGTTCCGATGGACACTCCTGGATAGTTTCCGAAATATTCAGGCTTCAGGCCATCTGGCATGGCAAATGTCGGCTGCACAGGTCCAGGTGCGTCCGACTTTGTCATATAGTCGGCTCCGATTTCAATCGGCAATGTCTGCAATGCGCAGATTCCATCATGACATACAACAGCCACGGCGGCATTTGACGGAGTCAGGAATAATGCCATGACATCAATAGCGCGAGTCTTGACCTCGCCAGTGAAGAAATCGACACATACGGCTGCCCGGTGCTCGTCCTTCCCAGAGATGCCACAAAGCCCATATGATCGCGGGACATTGATGACTGAATGGAGATTCTCAGGCAGCTCAACCTCAAGGGATTTCTGGCAGGCATTGTTCCTGTCAAGCATGAATCCGTCAATTTTGCAGGGCACATGGCTGACTCCATAGAGTCTCAATTCCTTCGGTGACTGTCCGTCCGTGATTCTCAATAATCCGATTCTCTGCAGCTTTCCCTCACGCATTACGCTGACTTCCACATCCGCTGCCGGATACCTATATGGAAGTACGGCGGTTATGCCGACTGGCGTCACATCTTGTTTCTTTGCATAGATACCGGACACCTTACCTACAGGAATAGTTGCGTCACCGGTCTTCCAAGTAAATGTAAGCATGACATTGTCCGTCTGTTGGCAGCCTATGCCATGAAGATGAAAGGCATCGCCAGGCGAAAGTGTCTGCCCAGCCTCCTCAAGTCTTGCGTCCTGTATGAAAACGACATTATCTACAGGCTTGAATGCTTCTCTGTTGCAGGAACAGGCTGCCGTCATCACGGTAAGCCAAACAGCAAGTGTCTTACGTAACTCCATTACAAATTATATTAGAAAGTTAATATACGTCCATTCAGTCCTTGTTATTCATCCGTTTCAACTTGAACGTGATGTTCACTTCCCACCCGTAGCCCTCGGCGATCTTGTAGATGTTGCTGATCGTGATGTCGTCCTTCTTGAACCAGAGCTGGACAGTGTTGCGGATGACATTCAGCTTCTGCGCCAGAGCCTCGTTGGTAATGGCAGCCGACTTCATGGCCTCACGTATAAAGTTCGGCCCTTCCCTGCGTGTCGATATTAGGCTTATTAGCTTGGACAGGCACAAAATTTCGACCTTCTTGGCAGGCTTAATTCCAGACTCATTCGCGGTAAGATTCTGAAATTGAGAGCATTGCGAGATTAGGACTAGGAAAGAGATCTGCCAAGACCACCTTTCATTGACACCTCTTGGCAAGAGACTTGTCACTTAATCAATTAGGACACAAACAATTACAGATGAATTTACCTGTCAAGAGGGTCGAAAATCGCACCGGACAGCAAAATTGTTATCCGATGTCGGCGCCGTTGTTGAGAGCTTCGGCTGGGGTGATGAAACGCATCTTGCCGTCACCCTGGCGGGCCATGAGGATCATGCCTTTGGACTCTATGCCGAAAATCTTACGGGGCTTGAGGTTTGCAAGAATACAGATCTGCTTGCCTACCATATCCTCTGGAGAATAGAACTTGGCGATTCCTGACACGATAACCCTCTTGTCAATGCCGGTGTCGATGGTAAGCTTGAGAAGCTTGTCAGACTTAGGAACCTTGACAGCCTCAAGAACAGTGGCTGTACGGATATCCATCTTCTCGAAATCCTCAAACTCCACCTCAGGCTTCTGAGGAGCAACCTGCTTGGCAGCCTCTGCCTTGGCAGCCGCCTCACGCTCAGCACGGATGGCATCAAGACGGGCCAGTTGGGCATCGATAGCCTCATCCTCGATCTTGGCAAAGAGAAGCTCGGCATCCTTGAGCTGGTGACCCTCAGGGAGAACAGTCTCAGAACCGAGGACATCCCAGTTCAGGCAGACACGGCCGTCATTGCATGAACAAGCATTGACATCAGCAGAAACAGTGTGCAAAGCGGCACCCTCACCTTCCTTATAGGTATTGACAGTCTCCTGCTCACCCTTGCGGTGATCAGTGCCGGCACAGAAGTCCACGTCAAGCATATTGCGGAGCTTCTCGGCAGCAAACGGAGTGAACGGCTCGAAAGCTATTGCAAGGTCAGCACAAATCTGGAGGCTGACATTGAGAATAGTCGCTGTACGCGCCATATCAGTCTTGGCAACCTTCCATGGCTCAGTATCAGAAATATACTTGTTGCCGAGACGGGCGATGGACATGGCATCCTTCAGCGCCTCGCGGAAATGATAAGTTTCAATGTTTTTCTCCAACGAAGCCTTCAGCTGAGGTACCTGAGCCAAAGTTTCCTTGTCAATGTCAAGAAGTTCGCCGGCAGCAGGGACCTTGCCCTCGAAATACTTGTGGGTAAGGACAATAGCCCTGTTCACAAAGTTACCGAAGATGGCAACGAGCTCGCTGTTGTTACGCTGCTGGAAATCCTTCCAGCTGAAATCGTTATCCTTGGTTTCAGGAGCATTGGCAGTAAGAACATACCTCATGACATCCTGCTTTCCAGGGAACTGCTCCAGATACTCGTGAGCCCAGACAGCCCAGTTCTTGGAAGTCGAAATCTTGTCACCCTCGAGATTAAGGAACTCATTTGCAGGCACATTGTCAGGAAGGATATAGCCGTCGCCATAAGCCTTCAGCATTGACGGGAACACGATGCAATGGAACACGATATTGTCCTTTCCGATGAAATGGACAAGCTTGGTATCCTCTGATTTCCACCACTTTGTCCAGCTTTCAGGAAGAAGTTCCTGGGTATTGGAAATATAGCCGATAGGAGCATCGAACCAGACATAGAGGACCTTGCCCTCTGCTCCCTCAACAGGAACAGGGACACCCCAGTCCAGGTCACGGCTCACTGCACGAGGCTGAAGATGAGCATCCAGCCAAGACTTGCACTGGCCATAGACATTGGTCTTCCACTCCTTGTGCTGCTCCAGAATCCACTCGCGGAGCCAAGGCTCGTACTGGTCCAGAGGCAGATACCAATGCTTGGTCTTCACCTTCTCCGGCTTGCTTCCGCTCAATGCAGACTTCGGATTGATAAGTTCCTCAGGGCTAAGGGTACTTCCGCACTTCTCGCACTGGTCGCCATAAGCGTTAGGATTGCCGCACTTAGGGCAAGTACCTGTAATATAACGGTCTGCAAGGAAGGTCTTGGCCTCGGGGTCGAAATACTGCTCGGTCTCCTTGGTGATGAACTTGCCATCATCATAAAGCTTACGGAAGAACTCTGAAGCATTCTTCTCATGGACCTTGGATGAAGTCCTGGAATAGATATCGAAATTGATTCCGAGTCCGGTGAACGAATCCTTGATTATCTTGTGATATTTGTCCACAATGTCCTGTGGTGAACATCCCTGACGTTTGGCGGCAATGGTGATAGGCACACCGTGCTCATCACTTCCGCAGACATAAAGGACATCCTCGCCACGCATTCTCAGATACCTGACATAGATATCAGCCGGCACATATACACCGGCAAGATGTCCGATATGCACAGGACCGTTGGCATACGGCAGCGCACAGGTAACTAATGTTCTCTTGAATTTACTGTCCATAATATATTGATTTTTAACTGTTTCCAAAATCAGCGGGCCGCATCACTGCACACGTCCCAGCCTCTCCGTAATTTTCTTTCTCAATGCCGCCGTTTTCTGGAATTTCTCCAGCAGCGCCATCATTTCCTCCTCCGGACACTCCCCATGCTTCATGGCATTGAGTTTCTCTGAAATCTCCATCTCCTGCATCCTCACAATCTTCGAGTTATACACAAGTATAGCCCTCGGCACATTAATGACCAGAAACGAAGACAATGACGTCATCGAATCCGCGAAGTTCTTGACAGTCAGCAGGTACTTGTCTTGAGTAAGGTCTCCTGTCAATGTTGCCATCACCCTGTCGGGCCCGTCCATTATCTTGCGGATTATATCATCCTGGGTCAATGTCGCATCGCCGTCATAAAGACGGAAATACTCATTGTAAGTCCTTCGATAAACGGTGTTGGCAAACTCACGTCCCGCAACAGCGTCACGTATGAAGTCCGCCACCGTAAACTTCTCATTCTTGTCATAATATTCCGAATCCGTCTCGAAATCCAATGTCTCAAGCCCGTATTTCAGAATAAGCACCAGCAGTTCCTTCTCCGACGGTGCCATCACCGGATTCTCCAGCAGAATACCCTCCTCAGAAGTCACTTTCGGCGTCTCAGGCGCCCCGGCAGCCGGCTCCCCCATCTCCTCCGGAGGCAAATAACCTTCCGGAATATAACCACCGTCAATGCCGTCCACAGGTTCGCCATAGTCCACAGGCAGCGGCTCGGAAGGAGCTCCTACATTGGCCTCAGCCACATTGGCATTGACACGGGCCTCCTCGCGCTCTGCGCGCATCCGTTCGCGTTCAGCCTCTTTCCGCTCGTTTTCTAGCATCTTCTGGCGGGTGTCGGTGATTCGGCTGTAAATCACGTCTTCGGAGATTCCGAACTTCTGCGACGTCATCTGCACATATACCGCGCGCTTGATCTGGTCCGGCACAAGTGCCAGAGTATCAGTAATATCATTGATGAGACCAGCCTTTTTAAGAGGGTCGTCACCCGCTTGTCCCAGAAGCAGATCCGTCTTGAAAACTATGAAATCCTTCTCGGCAGACTTCAGGAACGACTGGACCTCTTCCAATGAATGCTTGCGCGAATAGGAATCCGGATCATCGCCGTCCGGAATCAGCACCACCCTGACATTGAGCCCTTCCTTGAGGATAAGGTCAATGCCTCTGAGCGCGGCATGGATTCCGGCCGAGTCGCCGTCATACATGACAGTGACATTGTCCGTAAACTTCTTTATCAGCCTGATCTGAGGAATGGTCAATGACGTACCGCTGGAAGCCACCACATTGGTAATTCCGAGCTGATGCATCGACAACACATCCAAGTATCCCTCAACGAGATAGCACTTGTTCTGGCGGACGATCTCGCTCTTCGCGAAATAGATTCCGTACAGTGTCGAACTCTTGTCATAGACCTCCGACTGCGGAGAATTGACATACTTTCCGATGTTGGCTGTCTTGTAGTCAGAGCGCAAAGTCCTGCCGCCGAATCCCAGCACGCGGCCGCTCACCGAATGGATCGGGAAAATCACGCGGTCGTAGAACTTGTCGCACAACGAGCCGTCATGACGCTTGATGCAGACACCGGTCGTGGTAAGGAATTCCTCCTTGTAGCCCTTTGCCAATGCCTCTGTGGCCAATGCGTTTCCGGCCTTGGGAGCCCATCCGAGCCCATATTTCCTGATGGTGGCATCCTCCAGTCCCCTGCTCCGGAAATAGGCATAGCCTATCGACTTTCCTTCCGGAGTATCGAGGCTTTTCTGGAAGAACTGTTCGGCATAATCCAGCACCAGCAGGAGGCTCTCACTCCTCTGTCTCGCCGCAATCTCTTCCGGAGTTTCCTCCTTCTCCTTTACTTCAATGCCATATTTTCTGGCCAGATATTTCAGGGCCTCGACATAAGTCATGTTCTCGTGCTCCATGACGAAGCCGACTGCCGTCCCTGACTTTCCGCAACCGAAGCACTTGTAGATGCCCTTGGACGGAGAGACATAGAAGGATGGCGTCTTTTCGTTATGGAACGGGCAGCAGGCAATGAAGTTGGCGCCTCGTCTCTTCAGAGAAACGAAGTCACTGACGACATCGACAATCTGCGCCGAGTCCAATATCTTATTGACGGTATCCTGAGGAATCATCTGCCTACTGTTCGTCTATCTTATGGTAATCCACATCCTTGATTCCATCAAAGTCATCATCTACATCAACATCAATGGTAGAATCCGGATCGACTCTGGTTTCAGTGAAATGTATCTCGTATTCTTTCTTCGCCTTGGAGACCCTTCTCATGGAAATGAGGTCGGTGATTCCGTAATATATCAGGAACACGCCGGCAAGGACGCTCATGACACGCTCAGAGAACGGGTTGAAAATCAATACAATACCACCGGCAATAGCAAGAAAGGCCAGCAAAATGTTCAGTCCGCCGGAGCCCAGCAATGACATTGTTCCGGCCAATGCCAATATCTGGATGACGCCGAAAGCCAGAATCACGATTCCGATGATGGTGACAATCACACCTGCGACAAATCCCGGCCAGAGAAAAAGAATCAGGCCAATGACAATGTCAACAACTGCATTGACAGTCATCAGTCCGAATGTTCCGCTCTTTCTGTGGGCGAAGCCGTATGCGAAAGACACGATTCCGGCAGCAAAAAGGAAGGCTGCAATTATCTGGACGACGGTAGTGGTCGCGTCTGTGGCACATACCATCACCAAACCTATTGCAATAGCTGCAAGTGAGCGCAAAATGCTGCTGAACTTGTTATTGTATCCGAATGTAATCATTTTTCATGCTTTTTAAGTTCATTTAACTTCTTTGGCAATTAAACTAACAAAGATACATAAAGGGTGACTAAAAATGAAATTTTAGTCACCCGTATAAATAAGCCTATGTCAGAATATTCTACTTCAGGACGAAGAGTCTGATTTCTTTGTAGCCTTCAGTATCCGCCTCAGGAGCAGCGACACCGGGACTTTGACACATCCTTGATTTAAAATTTTTTGTAAATATTTGATAGAGTTTCTGATGAAACTCTTTTTTTTG
>CAKUXR010000046.1 GCA_934700615.1 uncultured Bacteroidales bacterium | reverse complement strand
AAAAATAAAAACAATGGCAAATAACGCATCTGCAGAAAAGTGCATTCGCCAGAGCGAAAGGCACAGATTGCATAATAGGTATTATGCAAAGACCACAAGGAATGCTATCCGTGCGATCAGAAACACGAAAGACAAGGCAGCTGCTGAAGCAAATGCTCCTAAAGTCTATGCAATGATTGACAAGCTTGCTAAGGTAGGAATTATCCATAAGAACAAGGCAGCCAATCTTAAGAGCGGTCTCGCACTTTACATTAACAAACTTGCTTAAGTAAAGCGCACATAAGGTCAGCGGGATGTAGCGCAGTTGGCTAGCGCACTACGTTCGGGACGTAGGGGTCGTGCGTTCGAGTCGCATCATCCCGACTTGCAATAGAGAAGTTCAGAAATGAGCTTCTTTTTTTGTTTTGTCCAAGTTCAGCGAGCGCGGCACACCGCCTTTGGAACATCTCGTGACGACGTGAGGACCATTCTCCTGGCGGAGAGTTTTTGGGGTCAGGGGGGATACCGATTTTGGAACGAGGGAACCTGTGTTCCACTATTACGTACTTTTGTTGTAAGCGTCTCCGGAGTTACGTCTTGCAACATAAACCCCGAAAGCTATTTGTCTAACTTTCGGGGTTGGCGGACTCGGCAGATTAATGTTTCATAACTCGCTGATAGTCAAACTGTTCTAAAATCACAATCTGCCGACTCGATAAAAATGAGGGGGCTCGGCAGATGACATTGATATAACTCCTTGATGGTCAATGTTTCCAAAATCCGCAATCCGCCGACCCTCCTGGCGCGCTATTCCGTGTTGGCCGTGCCATTGCTATCTGCAAGCGTTTCCTGAGTTATGTCTTTTGGTAAGCGTCTACGTCGGGACGGCGCCACATCAGTTTTTGCAATAGTTTGATTTGTAAGGAGTTTCAAAATCAGGTGTGGATTAGTGGCCAAAAAATCATCGGAAATCCACGCTTAAAATAAACGGCGCTTGATTATCAATGCGTTACGAGCTTGCCCGTGGCATCGTCCCGCCCGCAGGAATTCGTCCCGGCCGGATGATTCTAAAATTTCGCGGGTGGCCACGCGACATGGCCACTCAGATGTGCCTGTGGCATATTGTTATGGCAGAACAACCATATGTAAGGCTTCCTCTGCTACGTCAAATGGTCCTGGAGCATTGTCAATGCCATATAGGCGTGGCCCCCACGGAAATCTATGGCATGTCAGGAAGCATTAGCTTGACTCGACATCTTTTGTTGTCAAGTGGTGCAGTACGGCGGAACTCACTCCGCTGCGCTCCGTTCGGCCCTCCTACCGTTTCCTGCGTCCTCGCTCACGCGAGAACTTGTCTCCGGCAGGCACCTCCCACTTCCCGAGGCCGTGGGTTGGCCACGTCCGCCGCACTGCACCACCTGCTAGACGATATGTCGATTAAGGCCTTCATCCTTGGAAAACGGTGTAAGAAAACGTCATTTTTTACACCGTTTCATCAAATTTGAACAAACGGTGTAAAATCAGGCCGATTTTTACACCGTTCGCTACTATGTAATCCTTAACAAATAACTTGGTAATCTTTGCTCGTCTTTTCGGCCTATATTCCTTTTCTCATCAGTCGTGTACGTCCAGTACACTCCCTCTTCGAAAAGAAATCTATCCTCGAAAATCCTTCACAAATCTTTACCAACTTATTTTTTCATGCTTACTATACTACTTAAGTTTTAGTGACTCCAGCATCCTATAGGACAAATATTTCTACTTTTTTCTTGTAATCGCCGCGATATCAGTTATATTTGCATCTTTCAAAGCAAGGAGAGACTAAGTAACTCAAGTTTCG
This sequence comes from uncultured Bacteroidales bacterium, assembly GCA_934700615.1. Lineage (GTDB taxonomy): Bacteria > Bacteroidota > Bacteroidia > Bacteroidales > UBA932 > Cryptobacteroides. The sequence goes on along the minus strand of CAKUXR010000046.1, from coordinate 7,405 downwards.
CAAGAGCGAAACACCGCTTTTGGAGCCCGTCAGGGCGAGGGAAAGTCCCTTCACCGAGGGGAGGAATTTAGGGTGAGGGTAACGTGCACAAACGAAGTGCGTGAGCCTTACAGGCTTCGTACGGGAGACGAATCTCATATTTGCACGAAAACTCGCCATGTAAGATAACTTGAGGAACTTGAACAAGTAAGTAGTATGAAGAAGTTTACCGCATTGCTGGCTGTGGCCGTCGGAATGATGGCTGCTGTCACAGTTACTGCACAGGATGGAGTGAAGCCTGTCAGTATTTATCAAGCGCCGGTCAACGTCCTGCAGTCTGCAGGAAACGCGCGATGCAGATTCGTCGATTTGTGGTCAGTGAGAGTCAATGCCGTTGACTTTCTTGCGACTATCCCCAATATCGGCGCCGAAGTTGACCTTTCAAGATCACCATATAACAGAGTGTCATTTGGTGTGGATGCCAGATGCAGATGGAACCGCAGACGTACCCCGACGAGCTATCTTATGAACGTTCTGGCAGTCAAGCCCGAACTCAAATATTGGTGGCGCGGCAATTCCACATCCAGAATCGCATGGTATGGCGGTCTGTATGCGGAAGGAGGAAAATACAAATACAAGACGGGAAGAACCAGGGACGGAAGGAACGGCTATATGTACGGTGCCGGAATCTCTGCGGGATTTGCCCGCCCTCTTTACCAGTACCGTAGGGCAGCATTGGACCTGGAAGTCGGACTCTCGGCAGGATTCCTCTCTACGAAGTATGACGCATACGATTTTGAGGAGGGCAGTTACCACGTGATCCAGGACAAATCTGAAGACTGGCATGTGCTCCCGTATCCTGTTGCATCCCAGCTCAGGGTAGCGTTCGTGCTAAGGTCAATGTCAGTGAATGACAAATATCGCAAAGTCAGTGAAAGAAAACTCATCCGTCGTCAGGAAAGACGCATGAAAGACTAATTTTCTGCCAATATGAAACGTAAGTATTCGAAAACCCTTTTATTGTCGGCAATAATTGCGGCAATAGCTCTGCTGCGTGCAGAAAACGCTTCAGCCCAGCTTCTGGCTGTCAAGGCCAATGCTGCAATGTATGCCGTTATGACACCTAACCTTTCATTCGAAATGGTTACCGGTGAACGTACCAGTGTGGATTTCTCTATCTTCGGACATGCGAAGCCATACGGAAAAGACTCGAGGATGATAGGTCTCCAGCCACAGTTCAAGTACTGGTTTGCGGGACGCCCTCTGGTCAGAGAATATGTCGGAGTCATGGCACTTGCCCTGGCTTATGATTCTACTTGGAAGAATGTCACCTATGAGGGCAATGCAGTCGCTGCCGGTATCACAGCCGGATACGTGCTGCCTCTGGGCAAGCGTTGGGATGTGGAGTTCTCCGGCGGTGTCGGAGTTCTTGCTCACCATCACAGGTCCTATGACAAGGAGACCATCTCCCCAAGCAGACTTGAAACTCTCGGATGCGGCCCTATAGGGTGGCGCATCGTACCTGTCAATCTCGGTATAAAATTCATTTACATAATACGATGAGAAGGATATTGACAATCCTCACGTTACTGATTCTCGGTTCTGCAGCATTGACAGCACAGGACAGGAAACTGGTGACCGGACGAATCCTCGACATGGCGACGGACTTGCCGATTGATTTGTCTCAGGTCGAAGTCCTGGTCTATAGTTTCAATACGGTTGCGGAGGCGGAAGACGTGAAGAAACAGATGGATGAAGATGCGAATGCAGTCATCCTTCCGGAAGCCGTCACCTATCCTGACCAGAACGGCTACTACCAGATATATGTTGCTTCTACAGGTGCTCTTGTATTTAAGGCAGATATGCAGGAAGCTGTAGTTGAACATGTTGACAACAGACTTGAAATAGACGTAAAAATTTCCCTCGGCAACAGGATCCGCAATTCGCTGATTTCTGCAAAGCGCGAGAATATCGGCGTGATGGAACCGGAATCTGACATTGACGGAAACTGGCTGAAGGCGCGGAGCACCATCTCCCTTCCGGAGTTTGCGGGAAAGGCCAATGCCAGACTGATCATCCAGCCGTTCCTCGTGGACTGCGAGTCCAAGGATACGCTGCGCTATCTCAGACCGATCGTCATGGACGGAAAAGAGTATGTCCTGACCCAGCTCAGAAGAAAGAATTACGACCCGGCTCTCGATACGCTGAACACGTACAGGCTTAAGGATGAGAACCTTTCGGCCCGCGAGACCATGATTCCGTGGGCTGACACGATTTTCCTGGAGCATCCCGAGAGAAGCTATCAGGTCAAGGGAATCATCCATTTCGAGGACTACCTCGGGGTTTACAAGAACAATGACTATTATCTGACTTCCTCCCGGATCCGCAGGCCGATGCGCTTCCTGGAGTGTCCTGCCGGTCCGTTCTGGCTGGACCCGAACCAGTACAAGGAGCATCCGAAGAGGGAACGTCACAACACTGTCGGCAAGATGTCCCTGCAGTTCACCATCGGAAAGGCGGAAATTGCCGCTGCTGACACCGCAGGCTGGCGCCAGATAGAGACATTGAAAAAGACATTGACGGATATTGTCAATGACGAAGGGTCGGTGCTGAAGGAGTTCCATATCACCGGAACCGCTTCGCCTGACGGTCCTTACACGACAAACCAGAAGCTGGCGCAGAAACGTCTGCAATATGCTATGGACCATATCGCTTCGGTGCTTCCGGAGGCGATCCGCGAGCGTGTTTACATGACCACCAAGGCCAATGTCGCTTCGTGGTCCGAGGTTGCGGATATCCTGGAGCAGGACTCGCTGACCGCAGAGGCGGAAGAGGTGAGGAGGATTGTCAATGATAATCCGGGACGCCAGGACCGCCAGTGGGTGCTTATCCGCAGGCTGCCTTATTACAGGACTGTCATTACTGAGCGCCTGCCGCGTCTGAGAAATGTCCAGTATCTCCAGATTCAGGAGGTTTACCGTGAACTGACTCCGGATGAAATCATGGACCGCTATATGAATGAAGAGGATTACAGGAGCGGCAGGAAGGAGTTTGCGCTGTATGAGTTCTGGAACCTGTTCAATATGGTGAAGGACAAGGATGAACTGTATGCGCTCTACAAACGTGCTTATGATGAGTCCGTCAGGGAGAACGGCCGTCCGTGGGTGCTTGCAGCCTGCAATCTTGCCGCCGCTGACATTGAGCGCGGTATCATTGACACGACTCTTCTCAATCCTTTCATTGACCTTTCTACTCATGGTGTCAATGTCAAGTTGCGGAATACTTATGGCGACGGTTATACCATCGTGAATCCGGCTCCTGTCGTTGCGAACCAGATGATGATGAGGGCGAAGGCTTATGATTTCAGGCGTGCGTCTCAGCTCTGCAGACTGCTCAACAATGGCGCGGGTGAGGAGTATTCTACCATCAAGGCTTATGTGATGTGCCTTGGAGGATATTATAAAGGTGGTGATACTCCTGAGCAGCGTGCATGGGCGAAGAACAATCTGGAGACCATCATGCAGACGACATCGCTGAACAGGGTCATTGCAAATCTTGCCCTGGATACCAAACACAATGATGCCATCGCAGAGAGCGCCATGACGGAACTTCCTGCAGATGATGCTCTTACGGATTATCTTTGGGCTGTGATTTATGGCAGGAAGGCCGGACGTTCGGCTGATGTCATGGATGATATCGCAAGTGAGGACTATCTGGTGTCCTGCTTCAGGAAAGACAAGTCTTACATTGACATTGCCGCCGGTGACGGTGATATCGTGGAGGATACCTATAAGAATGCTAAAGCTCGTTATGACGAGGAAATCAACGGGAAACAGTTATGAAAATGATTACTAAATATATTATTGCCGCTGCCGGACTTCTGCTTGCTTCCGGCGTGGCTTTTGCCGGTCAGTCCGACACGACTGAGTTCAATGCTCTGGACTATAGTATGCAGAAGCGTTATCGCCCTCAGGATGAGCCGTTTGCGAGACATGCATTTTTCTATTTGCAGGCCGGTACGGAGCAGTATATCCGCAGGTCCCATTCTTCTTTCGGATGGGGTCCCGTGGCCAGAGAGCAGATCGGTATGAGGGTAAGCAAGTACAGCAGTGTGGCTGTGGGTATCTCTGCCGGTACTCTCCGCAGGAATTATGATGCGAGGAGGGCTTATCGTGGTGGTGCCGAGATTATGCATTATTTCGACTTGACTTCCTTCATCGGCGGCTACAGGGAGGACAGGGCTCTGTCTCTCTATACCGTGGAGGCTCTCGGTTATTACAGGTCCAGATGCAGCGGACTGAACAGCCGTGCGTTCAGTGCACGTGGCGGCATTGTCCTTTCCCTTAACATCGGGGGCAACTGGAACATCAACATTGAACCATATGCAAATGTCTATACTGATGGCATTGACCCGGGCTCAAGGTTCAATTGGCGCAGGTTTGACGGCGGCTATGGTGTGACTGCGGGTCTTTCCCACAGTTTCGATTACCGCAAGTCCGTGCGCTATGGTGACAAGTTCGGCGGCTTCGGCAAGTGGTTCGTGAACAATTCTTTCATCGATGTCGAGGGTGGTGCGCAGTTCTACGGAGGCGGCAAGTCTGCTTCTCCGGCGGTAATGTCGGAGACTTTGCGTGAGCATCTTGCTCTTGGTTACGGCAAGTGGCTGTCAGGCCCTCTCGGTGTCCGTGTATCAGGCTTTATATCAGGCAATTCGTGGAATAATGAGAGGGAGGTCGAGCAGAAGTCGAATCTTTTCGGAGGCCGTGGCGAGGTGATGTTCGACCCTATCTATTATGTGGGCAAGACCCGTGACCACAGGTTTTCAATGCCGATTCTCTTCGGTCTTGAGGCCGGCCGTTTCAAGAAGTCCGGTTCTGACATCACTCTGAACAAGTGGTACTGCGGTCTGACCGGCGGTATGCAGGTCAAACTCCGTGCAGCCAGCCATCTCTCCTTCTACCTTGAGCCGCGTTTCTCGGTAGTGCCTTACACCTATACCCGTTTCTACGGCGAGGATGGTCAGGCGTTCAAGAATTATTTCGACACGATAGCGAATATCAATTTCGGCGTGGAGATAGACTTGTAGTTCCACTTAAGGAATATCAATGACAGTTTTCAGCCCCCGGACAGTCGTATTATCGGCTCTCCGGGGCTGAAGTATTTATTTGATTGTGTCGGACCAGAGTGAGATGGCTTCGAAAATGAGGTGGGCCTCCCGGTATTGCTTTGCATGAGTGCCGTCTGCATCATTGGCAAGCCACTCGGCGATGCACATCTCCTCTTCCGGAGTAGTTGCGCACCGGAGGTACTTTAGAAGGAGTATCGTGCTGACTGTCATTAACTTGGGGCTTTTACCAATCATTTTGGCTTTTGTGTTATATATATAAGACACATTCAGACAGGTTTAGAACCCCCGAATCAGGTGAAATTTTAATGTCCTATTTCATGGAATGCGAAACGACATCATTGACAATTTTATCAATGTTGTCATATTTGCTGTCAAGACTTGTCGCATGCAGCATGACAAAAGCAAGAATTATCGGGAGATAATCCTTTAAAGAATTGCGTAGAGCCTTCAGAGCGAATTGTATATGAGAGGTAACCTGACGGACTGGTATCCCATAGATTTCAGAGATCTCCCCGTATGTCTTTTCGTCAATGCGGCTGGCAAGAAATACTTTTCTCGTGACTTCGGGCATGCGCTTTAGGCAGTTTTCCACGAGAGAGTTGATTTCATCCGCGAAAAGACGCTCCGGATTCAGACTTTCCAATGAGTTGATCTCATAAGTCTGCATCCTGTTGCTGGCCTCATAGATGTTTTTCTGGATTCTTGTACGATTGCTCTCAACCTTAAGATGGTCCAGGCAGCGGTTGACTATCGACTTGAAAGCATATGACTCGTAATTCTCGGTCTTAAGCTCTCCACGCTTTTCCCACATCCTGATAAAACATTCATTGACAATGTCTTCCGCAGCACTATCGTCATGGACATAGGAATTGGCAATTTTTACAAACATCTGTCTGCATCGGGAGAAAATTCTTCCGAATTCTTCTTCTGTCAGGTTTCTGGAACTTTTTTCTTCTTCTGTCATACCTGTAGTCCGAAAGTAATTCAACTTACTGCTTTTAAGATGTCAGCCTTCAATTAGATTAGTACGCAAATATAGTGTTTAAAACCATAAATCATAAACAAAACTGACGAAACTGTGACGATTTTATAAATATTTACAAAAAATCTTTGTAAACGTGTAATCGTTGCTCGTCTATAATGGTGTGTGCGAAAAACAAACGGTTAAACTTTAAGAAAATGACAGACGAACTGCTTTTCAAATACTTCAGTAATGAGGCCTCCGCTGATGAAGTGGCTCAGATCGAACAGTGGCTGGATGAAGATCCGGCCAGGCAGAGCGAGTTCGATTCTGCACATTATCTTTTCAATGCTATGGTGCTTCACTCTGACGAGATGTCCAAGATGACGGTTCCTGGCGCACTTGAAAAGACTTCGAAGAAATCCAAGATTCGCAGACTTGTCTTCCGTTACGCAGCAGCTGCGGCCGCTGTCGTGATAGCCGGCCTTTCAGGTATATTCGTAGAAAGAGAGAGCAACTATCATAAGATTACCGCTCAGACAAATGTACTTGAAGTACCTGCCGGTCAGAGAATGACAATTACTCTCAATGATGGTTCACAGGTTCAGTTGAACGGAAACTCGAGGATTGAATATCCTGTCATTTTCTCTCGCGACGAGAGAAAAGTAAAGCTTTCTGGAGAAGCTTTTTTTGAGGTTGCCCATGATGAGAAGCATCCTTTCATTGTAGAGACATTCGCTTCCAAAGTAGAAGTGCTCGGAACTAAATTCAATGTCTATGCAGATGAGGATTCAGCGCATTTTGCAACGACTCTGGTGACCGGAAAGGTGAGGGTGACAACTAACGATGAAACGGCAGAACAGGTGGTCCTTGCACCAAATGAGATGGTGAGACTTATGGACAACCATCTCGTCGTGACAAGTGTAGATGCTGAGAATCTGATTTCTTGGACAGAAGGTTACATCAATCTCGCAGATTATGATTTCGCTTCTCTGATGCACAGGTTTGAGAATGTTTACGGTGTGAAAATCATAATCAAGAGAGAAACAATGCCTGAGATAGGCTACAGGAGCGGAAAAATCCGCGTTTCAGAAGGTGTAAATTTCGCGCTGAAACTGCTTCAGAACGAGTGTGACTTCACTTATACAGAAGATTACGAAACCAACACGATAACAATACGCTAGATTATTTTCTCCAAATCTGAAAGAGATGCGTTCATCCCTTGTAAGACATTGAGAGCCTTAATTTAAAACGATAATAATAACAATAGTTCGTTAATTTTATAAGTTTTACGCCGCGGCGCGAACGCCGTAGAATAATAGTTCTTTGAAATCAGT
>CAKUXR010000045.1 GCA_934700615.1 uncultured Bacteroidales bacterium | reverse complement strand
ACACTGATTTCAAAGAACTATTATTCTACGGCGTTCGCGCCGCGGCGTAAAACTTATAAAATTAACGAACTATTGTGATTATTCGATTCAAAATAAAACTCATTTTGATTTTTCAGGTATTATATGAATGATTTTGCCGGGAAGTTGACATGTTCGGCGCATATTCATCCATCGCGTCGCGGCTCATGTATGATCTGACTGATGATGTGTCGGAAAGTATCCGGAAGCAGATGGAAGGGGGCGTCTAACATTTGTTAGTCGTTAAATCGCTGAAATGCAAAGTGTAGCGCAAATTTTGCTGTCTGAAAAATTAATCATATTTTTGCAGATAATTAAGTTTATGACTATGACTGGGTTTCAGCAGCAGACATTGATAGAGGTGGTTCTTTACGTTCTGAACAAGACCAAAGGCGTCGATTTCTATCATCTTTTTAAAATTCTTTATTTTGCAAATAAGGCGTTTCTGGCAAAATGGGGAATTCGTATCATTGCAGATGACTTTTGTGCGTTGGATTATGGTCCTGTGCCGACAAATCTGTATAATGCGGTGAAAAATGATCGTAACTCGGCCTGTGCAGGATTGATTCCTATCTATAATGAGGCAGTAGAGAAGGCAGGAGAAGACGCACCGAATGTCCTTATTGCCAAACGTCCAGAGAATATGGACTATATATCTCAGTCAGTTAAGGCGGAACTGGATAAATCTATCGACGAAAATCTCAACCTCTCCTTTTCCCAATTGAAAGACAAATCCCACGATTCAGCTTGGGCAAAGGCGTATAACGGAAAGGGGCGTAGAGTTATGGACGATTATTCCATAGCGTTGGCTGCTGGAGCTGGTGAAAGTACCTTACGCTATATCCTTGAGCAGGAAGAACTATGTAAAGCACTTGCGTAATGGCTCTTTCTGATTTCTTGTCTTCGGAAATACTGAAGAAATTGGCAGATGCCTCCATCGAAAAGGGTAATGTTTATCGTATTGAGATGGATGAATCCAATGGGATTACGCCCAAGCATTCTGGAGACACTTCAAGACATAAGTATTTCATTGTACTCGGGTTTGACAATGCAGGTAATGTGTATGGAGGTGTGATAATGAACTCCGAGATTAACAAGTTTATGCCTCCGGCTATTGTGCAGTTACAGATACCGGTGCAGAGGGTTCGATATCCGTTTCTGATGCACGATTCCTATGTCAATTGTGCAGAGATTAAGGAAGTGAACATATCGAAATTTTCGGAATGGAAATACCTTGGAAAGATAGAAAGAATAGACTTTGACATCATTTGTGAAGCCGTGCGCAAGTCACCTGTAGTGACGAAGGCGAACCTTCAGAGGTTCGGTCTGTAATAGATGGTTTTATAAAGTGGTAACTATTGGAGAATTCTTTGGCTTGGTTTCAGCATTTTTTGGAAGTGTATTTTCAGGTGTAGGGGCTATAGTTGCGGTTCTGGCGGCTATCCCGTTATTGTTTCTGCTTAGTCCTCTGCTTAGTTTCATCTTTTTTTTGTTTTTTTGCTCATGGATTATTTCCATTACGGAAAAGAGACCTAAGCAAATACTCTAAGGAGATGCAGGAGTCGTTATCTGAGTACTATCGTAAAAAAGAAGAGGAAAGGCGTAGCGAAATTCCGGTAACAGTGGTTCTGACCATTCTTTTTCTAGCCCTGACTATAGTTTGCACTTTAGGGGTGATACTTTATTTCCAATTGAACTGACATTTCAGCCAAGTTCCACACGCCCCGTTAACACGTTTCTGTCACAATCCGCGTTTTAGCAAAGTCCGGCGGAGGTGTGGCCGTGGGAGGCATGGCCGCCCATGGCCTTGTGAATGGGATGTCGGGCGCGAGCCCGACAGGGATGAGCGAAGCGAACCTCCCACGGCTACACCTCCGATCGGACTCGTTAAAAAACAGTGTAAGCGTCTCCCGCCGTTGTATATTGCGGGACGGTGCCACATCTGTTTTTGCAATGACTTGATTCATAGGGGATTATGAAATCACATGTGGATTAGTGGCCAAAAAATCATCGGAAATCCACGCTTAAAATAAACGGTATTTGATTATCAATGTGTTACAAGGACGGCCGTGGCATCGTCCCGCATGGCGTCATACAAGGAAAAATTTTGTCCCGTTTTTGTCCCGTTTGGGGGATATGGACTCTGTAAAATATTGGCAATTAGCCCATTATGGACTTTTAGTGGAGATGGGCGGAGTCGAACCGCCGTCCAAACATCGCACCAGATAGCTTTCTACACGTTTATCCATCCTTTGATTGTCGGCTCCGGCCTGCCGAATGACGGGCTAACCGGGGCTTATCCTTTAAGTCTTGGCGGAGTTTAAAGGAGTCCCTCCGTGCATCCGGTTTGGATGATACCCCGAACTCAGAACATAACCGGCCTAAAGTCTGCGGGATACTCGTCAGAGCCGCAACCTTGGCGGCCCGATTAAGGTGATCAACCTAGTTGATTACGCAGCGAGTGCATAGTTGTTGTTAGCAACTGAATTTACGGCCGCTGATATTAACGAGCAAACGTGCCATACGCTCGACGTGCTTACCACCCGACATCAATGCTGTCAAAACCAGAACATCCCCGGATAGTATAGATGGCAAAGGTAAATAAATTCTTGCAAAAGTCAAATTCGAGCAGACTATTCCTTCAGTTTCGAGTCAATGATAATCGTAACCGGACCGTCATTGACCAATGCCACCTTCATGTCCGCACCGAACACACCACGGCCGACCGGCTTGCCCAGAGCCTCAGCAAGCGAATCGCAATACCTCTCATAAAGCGGAACGGCCAGTTCGTGACCGGCAGCGCGGATATATGACGGACGGTTGCCCCTCCTCGTGGACGCCGTCAATGTGAACTGCGACACTGCAAGCGCCTCACCGTCAATGTCTTGGATACTCCTGTTCATCACCCCGTTCTCATCATCGAAAATCCTGAGCCCGGCAGTCTTGCCCACCAGCCACTTGACATCATCCTCAGTATCACCGGTCTCCACGCCGACCAGCACCAGCAGCCCCTTGCCGATGGCCGACACCTTTTCTCCGTCAATGCTGACAGACGCCTCTCTTACCCTTTGTATTACAAGTCTCATGTCCTAAGTAATCCTTAAAAAATAACTTGGTAATCTTTGCTCGTCTTTTCGGTCTATATTCCTGCCTCATCAGTCGTGTACGTCCAGTACACTCCATCTTCGAAAAGAAATCTATCCTCGAAAATCCTTCACAAATCTTTACCAACTTCTTTTTTCATGCTTACTAAAATCTTTTCAAGTTGTCCCACGACGCCTTCAGTTCTCCGTTCTCGATGCCGTGAATAATCTCCACCACCTTGTCGTTGTACGGAGTCGGCACACCTGCCTTGCGCCCCTGGGCACATACCGCACCATTGATGGAATCCACCTCAGTCTTCTTGCCGCGCTCGATATCCTGCAACATGCTAGCCTTCAGACGCGCATGCTTGCGAATTGCTATCGGTATGATAAAGAACGAGACAGACTTCTTGAACGCATTGTGGTAATCCAGAAGTCTCACCACATCCTTGCCCTGGATAGGCTCGATTCTGATGCCCGAGGCAGCGCAAACATCGATGCACTCCTTTATAAGTTTTTGGACGATTCTGCGTGACTCCTTATCCTTGGCCGCCTCGCCGAAAGTGCATCCGAGAACGGCGCTCATTCCGGAAAACGAAGCATTGATAAGAAGCTTGCTCCAACGCGTGCCGATGAAATTCTCATCCACCTCCACAGGTCCCATCATCTCCAGCATTGACTTTACATCCTCGAAATGATAACCTCTTTCCTTATAGATGCTGCCCAATGAAAATGTAAGGCTGTCAGGAGAACTGGTCAGTTCGCATACTCCAGGACCCGTCATCGTCGCGCCCCATGCCACAGTGCACCCGAGCACCCTCCGCTCCCCGACAATCTCCGCAATCTGAGGCTCCGGAAGACCGTTCTGGAGAGTGACGATGACGCCGTCCTCCGCCAGAAAACCTTTCAGAAAATTGACAGTGTCAATGTTGTCCTGCTGCTTCGTCATAAGGAAAATGATATCGTAAAGACCAGTCATCTCCTTGTCTGTCAATGCATTGACCTTCTGAACGAAATCCGTTGTCCCCGTGACGTGCGCCCCATTTCTGCGGAGAGCCTCCACATGCTTCTCATTATGATTGATAAGGTCGATCTGACCGCCTTTCTTGCTTATGAATGCGCCCAAAATGGTTCCCAATGAACCTGCGCCATAAATTGCTGCTCTCATTATGTTCGTCTTTTTAGCTCCGCAAAGATAGTGTATGTAAAGTAAATTTACAGGAATGTAAAGTTTTTTTACAACATTTAAATGGAATATCCTGTGTAACGTGCAGAAAAACAGCGTGTTATAAATAATGGCACAGGAGTGGCAAAACAAAACTCTGACCGGATGAGATATATGTCAATGCCGAAGGACTCGGCAGATTGACATTGATGGAACCTCCGGGACAGAACAGATGAACATATTCAATTACATACATGCGGCAGTCAGGACATTGCCGATGAAAGGACGCAGGAACGTCCTGAAAATCATGACATTGGGCGTCGGACTTGCGGTCGGTCTCGTGTTGGCTTCCAAAGTCTGCTTCGAAAAGACATTTGACGACTTCTACAAGGATGCCGACAGGATATATTATCTGAACGAAGCCATGGAACTTAACGGCATATACCGGGTCTATTCCCAAGTCGCCGGAGGAGTGGCCCCGAAGATGAAGGAATACTTCCCGCAGATAGAGGAGGCCACCAGGTTTACATATATATTCGAGACCGCCTCCTTGTTAATGCCGGAGTCAAACAAACGCGTGGATGCCGGACTGACCTGTCTAAGCGATACGTCATTTTTCAAGGTCTTTGACCGGAACTGCCTTGCCGGAAACCTGACAGAAACCCTTGGCATTGAGGCAAATGTGGTGATCTCATCCAAGTTGGCAACCAAGATGGCGGCAGCATTGACATCGGGCAAAAAAATGGACGAAAAGGCGGCCGCGGCAGCCGTGCTCGGACAGAAATTCACGATTGCCGGGGATACGCAGAAATATGAACTCACGGTCGGCGGCGTCTATGAAGAATTCCCGCTGAACTCATCTTACAGGCTGGACATGATAGTCTCCATTCCGAGCATCGGGCATTTCATATACGACGGTTCAGAGAACATGGTGGGCAACGACCGCTACAAAGGATTCATAAAACTGAAGAAAGGCATTGCCCCGAGCGAAATCGAAAACGGACTTCCCGGCTTCATGGACAAGCACATGCCGATGGACGAGTTGCGGGCAGCCGGATATGAAATGAAATTTCCGATAAAACCATTCGTGAAATTCCATGAAGAAGATGAAACTCAGAGGAATATGACACTTGTGCTGGCCTTCGTAGCCTTCGCGCTTCTGCTCACGTCCATGCTGAATTACCTCCTGATCGTGCTTTCGTCCGCCGCCATCCGTGCACGCGAAATGGCACTCCGCAAATGCCTGGGCAGCAGCGCAAAAGACATCTTCGGGATGATGTTCGCAGAGGCGCTCGTGCACACCGCAATCGCAGCCGCCGTTGCCGCAATCCTCATCTTTACGTTCAGGTCAATGATAGAGACCATACTCGGTGTCAATGTCATTGCACTCTTCACCGGACGTCCGCTCGCATTGGCATTGACAATAATAGTCGTGCTCCTGGCATTGAACAGCCTCCTTCCCGCATTCTTCTTCAATCGGATTCCGGTGGCTGCGGCATTCAGGAATTATCGCGCCGGCAAGCGCATGTGGAAGCTCGGACTCCTCGCTGTAGAATTTGCGGCAGTCGTTTTCCTGGCTGTGGTCATGAGCGTGATCAACTTGCAATATGACAAGATGATGAACGCGGACCGTGGATTCAAATATGATGACGTGGCGATGATAGCCATGCCTGAAGCGACTCAGCCTCAGAAGAATACACTGATGAATGAGGTCCGTTCCCTCTCCGGAGTGGAAGATGCTTGTTTTGCATATCAGAACCCTTTCACAGGCTATAGCGGTGACAATGTGAGTGTTCCCGGCGAAGACCGTCAGCTGTTCAACATCCGTGACGCATATTATGTGGATGAACATTATTTCAATGTCTTCGGCATCAAGATTCAGGAAGGAAGCAATTTCGATCCGACTCTCAACAGCGATGCGGAAATGATTGTGGACAGGAATTTCGTGAAAATGATGAAAAACACTGCCGGCTGGGACGATGTCCTCGGACGAGAAGTGATGGTTACTTCACATGGTGCTGCTCCGACTAGGATATGCGGTATCATTGACGATATGCATACCGGTGGCTTTTCCGTGGCAGAAGTCGATTTCGGCGGGCGCCCGATGGGTATATTCTATTGTGACTCAGAAAAATATGCAGGAACGTTCCATTACATATTCGTAAAATATCACAGGATGTCCCCGGAAGAGCTTAAGAAAACCGATGAACTTACAGGAAAAATACTGGACGGGCAATGGCATAGAGTCATTACGTGCAATGAACTCGCCGCCTCGAATTTCGTGGACACCCTCAATACGAGAAACTCCATACTCGCAGGAGGCATTGTGACGCTCTTTATCGCGCTGATCGGCCTCATCGGCTACACGATTGACGAAGTCCGTCGCCGCAGCAAGGAAATCGCGGTCCGTCGAGTCAACGGCGCCCAGTTCTCCCAGATAAGGTCAATGTTTCTGCGCGATATCATGGCAGTGGCCCTGCCGTCCGTGGCAGTCGGAGCCGTGCTGGCCTACATTGTAGCAGGTCGTTGGGAACAGAACTTTAGCCTTCAGGCGGGGCTCCCTTGGTGGATTTTCGTGGGCGCCATAGTCGCAGCGCTGGCTATAGTTGCCATCATATCAGACATTTACGTAATACGCACAGCGGGAACAAATCCGGCTGACAGCATAAAGACAGAATAATTAAAAATACATATATCATGATCAAGATTACAAACATTTGCAAAGTCTTCAGGACTGAGGAAATCGAGACAGTTGCACTCGACAATGTATCATTCGAAATCAAGGACGGAGAATTCGTCTCCATCATGGGCCCTTCAGGATGCGGAAAATCCACGCTCCTGAATATCCTCGGCCTTCTGGACAACCCGACTTCCGGCAGTTACCAGCTTCTGGGACAGGAAGTTGCGCAGCTGAAGGAAAAGGACCGTACCAAGTTCCGCAAAGGAAACATCGGCTTCGTATTCCAGAGCTTTAACCTTATCGATGAACTCAATGTGTTCGAGAACATTGAACTTCCACTCAGATATATGGATTTCAGCGCGGCTGAGCGCAAGGAGAAAGTGGAGGCAGTGATGGCGCGCATGAACATCAGCCACAGGGCAAAGCATTTCCCTCAGCAGCTCTCAGGCGGTCAACAGCAGCGTGTTGCGATTGCACGTGCGGTAGTCGCAAACCCTAAACTGATTCTTGCCGATGAGCCTACCGGAAACCTCGACTCCAAGAACGGCAAGGAAGTCATGGACCTGCTCTGCGAACTGAACAGGGAGGGAACGACCATCGTGATGGTTACCCACTCACAGAAGGATGCAGCTATGGCACAGCGTACAATCGACTTGTTTGACGGCCATATCGTAAGTGATGTCAAGAATGAATTGTAATGAGATACATTTTCAATAATTTTCTGAACACCCTCAAACGGTACAAGGTATCCAGCCTGCTGAACATCACAGGAATGGCAGTGGCGTTCGCTGCCTTCTACGTGATAATGACGCAGGTCTGCTTCAACCTTGGCTACAACAAATCACTGAAGGACGCGGACAGGACATTCGTAATGTCTGTCCCCTCGCAATATGCTGAGGGAAAGTTCAATACTTTCTTGAACAGGCCGTTGGGAGAAGCCCTTGTCTCAGGATCTTCCATGTCGGAAGGTGGAGGAGTGTTCAGCATGTCCCCTTTAGGCGAAGTCTGCTACACGAGGCGGAATGATGCCCCGGTAAAGATGAATCTGAACCTCAATCAGTATTCCGCCGGCGGACTGCGGGCCTTGAATTTCGAGGCCGTGGAAGGCTCACTTGATGAACTTTCCAAGCCTGCAACTATTGCCATATCAGAGTCTTCTGCCAAGAAATATGATCTCAAACTCGGAGACAGCATTTCGTGGAGTGACCCTCAGGGTGAAAAATCGGCGAGAGTGGTAGTTTTCATATACAAGGACTTTCCTGAAAACAGCGACCTGAGTACGGTCAATGCCGTTTATGACCTGAAAGACAACTATATTGATAATCGCAGTGAGTGGTCTTTTCCATATTGCGTGAAACTCCAGAATGCTTCCCAGAAGGAAGAATTCGAGAAGAAATCGAAGTCTATACTTATCGATTACTTCAAGAAACTGTATGATGGCGCGGGTGAGACACTCTCTGACGAAGATATTGATGAAATCAATAATGAGTTCAATATTAAGCTGATACCTCTGTCTGAACTCTTTTATACGAAAGAACTTGACGGCAAGCCGGGACGCACCGGAAATCTCACCACGGACATGACATTGCTCGCAGTGGCGGTGCTCATCATCCTCATCGCATTGATAAATTTCGTCAATTTCTTCTTTGCGCTTGTCCCTGCAAGGCTGAGGTCCGTGAATACCTACAAGATTTTCGGAGTGTCGCGTACTTCATTGATATTCAACTTCATATTCGAATCGGTAGGCCTTGTCGCCATAGCATCGGCATTGGCCGCGATTATCGTCATCCTGCTTCTTCGTACCAGCGTCGCCGGTATTCTTGGCTCTTCGGCTGTTTTCGGGGACAATGTTCCAGTGCTGGCGATGACGGTCGGCGCTGCGGTCCTGACGGCGGTCTTAGGAAGCATCTATCCGGCATTCTACATCACGTCCTTCCAGCCGGCATTGGTGCTGAAAGGTTCCTTCAGCGGTTCAGTTTCGGGACGCAGGCTCCGTACAGCGCTCATCGGCTTCCAGTTCGTCATATCAATGTCGTTGATTATCTGCGCCATGTTCATCAAGATGCAGCATACCTACATGATGAACTACGACATGGGCTTCAACAAGTCCTGCCTCCTCAGCGGTCACATTCCTTATGATGTCTGCTGGTACGGTTCCCAGAATGAGGCATTCGAGGACAAGTTGCGCAGCAATCCTCAGATTCAGGATATCACGTGGGCAGACGGAAGTATTGTCGCAAGATCCAGGATGGGCTGGGGACGCCAATATAAGGGAAAGAGTATTAATTTCCAATGTTACCCTGTGGCGTACAATTTCCTGAAATTCATGGGAATAGATATCGTGGACGGCAGGGATTTCATGAAATCGGATGAGGTGTCTGAAGGCGGAGTGATGATATTCAACGAGCAGGCGAAGAAAGATTTTGACGTGGACTTTGTCACTCCTGCGCCCGGACATGAGGACGGGACTGTGACTGCCGGTATCTGTAAGGACTTTAATTTCAGGCCTTTGCAGTATGGTCGTGGTGATTTCGCCTTCTACATATTCGGTAAAAACAGATGGCGTGATGGACTTCATCAGGTTTATATAAGGACCGCGCCGGGCGCTGATGTCCAGTCAGTCATCAAGTTCGTGCTTGCGACCGTGAAAGAGATGGTGCCTTATGCTGATGACGAGCTGTATAGCTTAGATTTCTTCGACAAGGAACTCGGTGCCCAGTACAGGCAGGAGAGCAGATTGTCCACGCTTATAAGCATATTTACGCTGGTTGCAATCATCATTTCCCTGATGGGAGTCTTCGGCCTGGTGCTTTTCGACACGCAGCATAGAAGCCGTGAAATCGCAGTCAGGAGAGTGATGGGCGGAAGCGTCGGCGACATACTCAAGATGTTCAATGCCAAGTATATACGCATTGTGCTGGCCAGCTTCGTAATTGCGGCGCCGCTCAGCTGGTGGGTCATCAACCGATACTTCGCGGGCTTTGCATA
>CAKUXR010000044.1 GCA_934700615.1 uncultured Bacteroidales bacterium | reverse complement strand
CAGGCACATCTGAGTGGCCATGTCGCGTGGCCACCCGCGGAATTTTACAATCATCTGACCGGGACGAATTCCCTCAGGCGGGACGACGCCACGGCCCCCTCTGTAACACATTGATAATCAAATACCATTTATTTTGAGCGTGGATTTCCGAAGATTTTTTGACCACTAATCCACGCCGAATTTCACAACTACCTATGAATCAAATTATTGCAAAAACCAATGTGGCGCCGTCCCGACAACCGACTTAACTCCGGAGACACTTACCCAAACCCTCGGCCCTCAAAGCAATACGTAAGCTCCTGCGGAGACGCTTGCAGAAAACAATAGTCCGGCCAACACGTAACCTTGGCCGGACTATTGTTAGCGGAGATGCTTACAAAAAATGAACGCAACCGCTGAACACATGGTTTTCCCCTTGCGTCGTTATTCACCATCGTCGCCTGCTATGATGCGTCTGTCCTCGTCCAGGTCCACACCGGCTTTGGCGGCCAGTTCACGCTTCTTTTCCTGAAGAATCTCCTTGTGGTGGAGGTACCAGTTCTCAGCATAGACAGCGATACATGCGAGGGCGAAATAAACTATAGTCTGGATGGTCAGTGCAACCATCTGGTCGTGGGCCGTGCCCAGGTCACCGCCTGCAGTATTGAGGTTTATGAAGGCCTGGCATCCGAAAGTCGTAGGGAAAATGTATGAGAACCATTTCCAGAACTCAGGGAATGCAGTAGTCGGCCATGAGAATCCTGTAAGGAACAGGCAGACTGGAGACATTGCTAGGAAGAGCAGGAACACTGACTCCCTTCTGGTAATCAATGAACTCCATGTCATGGAGAACATCACGCAGTCCGTCACGAAGAACAGAAGCAGAAGAATGATTTCCCAGAACTCGCCCCTCTGCGGGATACCGAACATCGCAGGGATGATACAAGCGATATAGATGGATATTCCCATGTATATCAGCCAGTAAGCCGCACCACGTCCGAGAACGACACGGCCTACTCCATGACCTTCAAGCTTGTCAGGCAGCGAAGCGAAACTGCGGTTCTCCTCACGGGCAGTGCCCACCAGCATTGACATACCGTAGAACAGGGTCTGCTGCACGATTACCAGAAGAATTGCGGAAAGCAGGAACAGCGAGTACGAGAACGCCCTGTTGTAAGGGTTGTTCTCCTCGTAAGGAATGGCCTGGATCAATGATTCCGCCTGTATCCCTGTAAATCCCGCTGCGGCGTAACGCTCCATCTGGATGCTGCCCACTTCCTTGAGCATCACCTGATTGGCAGCCAGCAGAATATTCTTGTAGTAGAGGAAACTGCTCATGTCCGCGTATGCTGACAATGTCGCCGTCTCCATTCTGGCAAGCTTCTCTCCGAAATCTGAAGGAAAGTAGAGATACCCTCTGATTTTGCCGTCCTTCATAAGTGTCTGGGCCTCATCGGTATTGACACAACGGTATTTGACGGCGCACTCTCTCGTGGCGTCCACCTCTCTGATGAAACGGCGGCTGTCCGAGCAGTTTGCATAGTCCACTACGGCGATAGGAGTCTCGCTCAGGACACCGTTCAGATACATGAGATTGTACAGAATCGGGTAGGCGAGACCGGCAAGGAAGAATATCACCATAACTCCTGAATCGGAGAAGATGAGTTTCAACTCATGAGTGAAAATTCCCCAGAAGTCCTTCAGCCACAGTTTAATATAATGATCTTTTCTCATGATGACTTCTATTTTTTAGGGAAATTCTGATAGATGTAGGCCCTCTTCAGCCTGTACATGACAGCGACTGGCAGGAGAACGAATATCAGCAAGTGGATAACCTCTTTCCACCATCCGGCGAAACCTGTCCCGAAGATGACTTCCCTCGAGAAGAGCAGGAAGTAATGTCTGAGCGGGAACGCTTCCGCAAGGCCCTGGATGTAAGGCGGCATCGTCTCCACCGGCAGCGTGAATCCTGACATTGAAAATGCCAAGACGCTGTACAGCGCACCGATACTCAATGCGAGACGCGGAACCGGGAGCAGTCCGATGATGAAGATCGCCACGCCTTCACTCGCAAGGACGAGCAGGATGATGGCGAAGAACATGTTCCAGATGCAGCCGGCTATCGGGAAGTGCATCCAGTCATACATCAACAATATGAGTATCAGGCCAATGCCGGAGAAAAGCAGCGTATAGACGAACAGCTTTCCTGCCAATGCCGTCACGATGGAACTTCCTGCCGTGCTCAGAAGATGGCGGGATGTGCCGTACTTGAGCTCCGCGCCGAGCGAATAGATGAGAATTATGACCACTGTCAATGCCAGCACTCCCGGAAGGAAGATGTTGGTAAGGTAATATCCATAGTTGGTATATTGGTTTCCAATCTGATGGACATCGACATCGACAGGACGTATCCTGCCCATGATTGCATCCTCATTGACACCCTTCGCCCTCAGCACCTCGCGCTGCACGGCTCCGTCAGCGAGGTTTATCATTGTCAGAATGTTCTTGTATGACAATGCTCCTCCGACGAAATACAATCCGTTCAGATAGTATGTGAAAGTCGGGCGGCGGCTGGCCTGGACATCAGCGTACATGCCTTTAGGAATCATGCAGATGGCAGTGATCTTGCCGCTCTGCATGTCTTCGCGGGCATCCTGGAAAGTATCATATTTTATGACCTTTCCGAGCTGTGTCGCGTCCAGCTGTCTGGCGAAGTTCCTGGACAATGACGAGTTGTCCATGTCCACGACTCCGATAGGAAGGTCGTGCGGGAGGCCCTGCTTGAGGAATGTGAGGAAGAATATGGCGCAGAACGCGACTGTCACGACGGAACCGAGAAGATAAATCGGTCTGTTCCTCATTATCCTCAGTTCTCGGCGGGCAACCGCCCCTATGTTATGCCAGAATCCCATAATTGTTATTTCTTAAGAAGTTTAGCATCCTTCACGATTGCGGACATGCCCGGGCGGAGTCCTTCGACCTTGGTGTCAGGAGTAGCCCTTACTTCGAATGTCTTGGCGTCATACATGCCGGTTTCCTTGGTCGCTTTCCAAGTTGCATATGACTCACGGACAGCGATATATGTTACTGTAGCGGTACACTCCTTGTCGTCGAGGGCAGGGATGGTGACTGTTACCTTGTCGCCCTGCTGGAGACCGTGGAGATAATCTTCACGTACATTGAAAGTGAACCACATGTCATCGAGGTCAGTAACTGTCATGATAGGTGAGCCCTGTCCTACAAGTTCTCCGACCTTAGGGAAGGTAGCGGAAATGATGCCGCTTGCAGGAGATACTAGATAGAGTTCCGCAAGAGCGGCATTGACCTCCATCAGTGCGCCGTTTGCCTGGTCAACGAGTGCTGCGGCAGCGGCCTTGTCCTCTACGCGTGCGCCATTGACAGCCATATCGTACTGGCTCTTTGCGGCTTTGGTGGTCGCAACGGCTGCATTGTACTGAGCCTCGATCTCGTCGAACTTCTGCGCGGAAACGACTTTCTGGTCGTAGAGGCTCTTCATCCTGTCGTAAGACTTCTTCATAACCGTCTCACCTACAATGGCTTTCTGCCAGAGTTCGTATGCGCCTTCGATCTGCTCCTTGCGGGCTCCGTTGATGGCTTTGCTCTGCTGGGCTGATGCTGCATTCTTCAATGCGGTAACCTGCTCGAGTTTTGCGCGTACTTCAGGGCAGTCGATGAAGACTACTGTGTCTCCCTTGTGGACCATGTCGCCTTCCTTTACGAAAAGTGTCTCGATTCTTCCCGGAACCTTTCCTGATACCCTGTATTCTGTAGCCTCGGCCTCACCCTGGATTACCAGCGGTTTAGGTCTTGATACGAAATATCCGATAATTGCGATCATCAGAATGATGGCAAGAAGTGCCACAACGCCAATTACGAGATTGTAAGATTTTTTATTCTGTTCCATGATTTATGATTTTTCTAAGCTGTTTGTTATTGACTTTGTCAATGTCTTGTGTCTTGGCTATTCCAAGTCTGATTTGTAATTTCCTTCTGCCTTCTGCAGGTTTGCATTGGTGAGCTGAAGCTCGACACCTGCGTCAATGTATTCTGAATGTGCCTGCAGCCATGCTGTATGCGCTGCAAGTGCAACGTTTGTAGTGATGACGCCTGCCTCGAAGCCCACTGATGCGGTACGGAGGTTCTCCTCTGCGCTCTTGAGGTTGTTCTCGGCCATCTCCACTTTCTCCAGAGACTCGTCCAGCTGTTTGCGGAGCTGTGTCACCTGAAGATTGATAAGTTCCTTGGCCTCATCCAGCCTGCTGGTATAGAGTGTCATTTCGGCCTTCGCCTTGCGGGTCTTCTGCAATGCCTCGAATCCGTGGAATATAGGAATGTTGACAGCCACGCCGACATTGAACATGCCGCCGAACTTCTTCTCGAATCCGTTATAGACGTTAGGATTGGTAATCATGTAGTTTGCCATCAATGCCACTTTCGGCATCATGTCCGCGCGGGCCATCTTCATCTTCTTCTCATATATGGAAGCGGCGAGGTCCAGGCTTCTTGTCTCAGGACGGTCCTGATAAATCTGTTCAATGTCTTTTTCGGGGCTCATCAGCGGCGTAGGAACAGCGTCGAGGCTTTCGTCCGCCAATGTTATGTCAGAGTTCAGGTCAATGCCAATCTCCTTGCAGAGCAGCATCTTGGCAAGAATGAGTCCGTTGGTGGCCTTGGTCTTCATCATGTTGGCCTCGTTTGCCTTCACTTTGATGGAGAGGGCGTCAGACTGGGTGGCTACACCTTCATTGACAGAAATGTTCACATCATGCTCCATTTTTTCGAGCAGGTCCGCGAAGTTCTCCGCGAGTCTCTTTTTGTTGGATACGGAGACAACCTGCCAGTAGGCCTGGTCGACGGTGGTGAGCAGGTCCTGATATTCTTTGTCATACTGGGCTCTTGAAAGCTCTTCTGCCAATTTTGCCATTCTGTTGGCATTGACAATCTTTCCTCCCATGAAGACAGGCTGCTGCAGAGATACCGCTCCTGCGAACAGATTGTGTGTGTCCGGATGGAGGAGGTCGTCGATTTCGGTGCCGACTTTCGTGATGGCTGAGGTGATGTCACCCTTGCCGAGTGCGCCGATAATGGTCTGTGCGAGCTGGCTCTGAAGAATTTCCGAGCCGTTCGGAAGTTTGCTGATGGCCTCCACGATGGATGTCACTTTTTCATTGACCTTTCCCTGGATGGCAGCGCCGGTACCTGTCAGTTTGTCAGACAGCTCGTCATTGATGAGGGCGATGCTCTTCTGGTTGTACATGTACGCGCCGGTCGCGCTGATGTTAGGGAAGTAGTTCGCTCTGGCGATTTTCCTGTCGTATCCGGCCATCTCTACCTTGGTCCTGGCCTGCTCCAGAGCCTTGTTGTTCCGGATAGCCATGTCCCTGCATTGGTCCAATGTCAGGGTTTCCTGACCTGTCATGCCCAGCGGTAGCATAATCACTGCTGCGGCTGCGCAAATCATTTGTCTCAAATTGTTCATATTTTCAAATACTCTTTTTCATTTTCAGGTATGCAAACGACAAATATACAAAAAAGTTGCCAGAATGCCCGATTTTGCGAGTCATTTGGCGCAAAGATTGATATTTTGGTCGAAAAAAACGATTTTTGGCAATTTTTAACTATATTTGCGGAATTATGGGACAACAAGACGTATTACACAATATCAGCATCAAGAAATTCAAGGATCTCTTTCCGGAAATGCCCGGAAAAGGGCTTGGAGAGGACCTTCTTATAGCGGATCTGAAATATGACAGGGACCTGCGGGTTTTCCAGTACCCGTTCCGTTTTGAGGGGTATATCCTGATTTTCTGCATGAAGGGAAAGATAAGGCTGGATGTGAATCTGGATTCATTTTCCATAGCGGAGAATTCTCTCGTGCTGAATGTGCCGGGCAATATAATAAGGGTATCAGGTGTCGATACGGGAGACAGGGACAATATGCACTTCATAATAGTTGCGATGTCCAAAACTTTCATGAACAGCGTGCACTTCGATTTCAACAGGCTGTTCAATGAGAGTGTGGCTCTCATGGACAATCCGTGCATTTCCCTGGACAGCCATGAGAGGAGCGTCTGCCGCCAGTATCTCCAGCTGGCTTCCGACCTTCTGGCCAGCGACATAAAGAACAAGAAAGAGTCTGTAGGAGCATTGGTCTCATCCATTTCCTATTACCTCGGTTCCATCTGGACCAGCCGTCTTTCCGATGCTGAGCACAAGCCGCACGCTCCGTCTGCCAAGGCCAAGAACATTTATGACCAGTTCCTCCGTCTTGTCACTGATTATCATACGTCTGAGCGCACTATGGGATTCTATGCCCAGCAGCTCTGCCTTACGCCGAAGTATCTTTCCAAACTGGTCAAGACTGTCAGCGGACGTTCCGCTCCGGACTGGATAGATGCTTTCGTGGTCCTCGAGGCGAAGAACCTGCTCAAGTATTCCGACATGTCCATCAAGGAGATAGTCAGCAGGCTCAATTTCCCGAACCAGTCGGTGTTCTACAAGTTTTTCAAGTCGCATACGGGTACGACTCCTACCCAGTACCGTAACGAATAATGTCGTCTTTTGTCATACGCCCTCTCAATGCCGCCGGTCATGTGACGGCTCATCCCATGCCTCCGCTGGTCCGGGAAGACTGGTCGTATCTTTATCTTCTCTCCGGCGAGGTGCTTACCGAGATTGAAGGGCATCCTTACCTGCTTGCTGCCGGAGACTGCCTCCTGATTCCGCCGGGCCTCAGGTATTGCGTGAAGTATTTCCGTGATACTGTGGGATATATGGGCGCGTTCTCCGGGGAGCTTCTGCGTAATTCCGGCCATCGCGTGCTCCGTCTCACTGCACCGTCCGTCCTGTCCGTTCCTGTTCTTGACAAGGTCTTTTTCGATGAGCTCATGATTCGCCTCATGCGTTTTTCGTCCTCCTTGTCCATGGTCCAGTCACTTCTGGATGTCCTGCTGTGCCAGTTTGACCTGATAGTGCCTGAGTCCGGCGGTTCCGCGTCCTCCAAACTGTGCACCTCTTATCTTGAGCGCGTTTTCGACAGGTCGGTTCCGTTTACCGGTGTCGCCGGCTACGCGTCTGCTCTCGGCGTGTCGCCCAACCACCTGAACCGTGCAGTCAAGGCCGAGACCGGAAGAAACGCGAGCGTCTGGATCGACAATGCGCGTGTTTCGCTTGCGCGCGAACTTCTTCTTGACAGGTCAATGTCAATGTCAGAGATTGCCGAGCGTCTCGGTTTTTCCGAGGCTTCCTATTTCTCCCGCTTTTTCCGCAAGGTGACAGGTGTCAGCCCCTCAGAGTTCAGGGGATAGGGTAACGTTCGACAAACGAAGTGCGTTGGCCTTGCTTTTTTAGAACGGAAGGTGAACCTCCAATCTTCCAAAATAAATAGCAGAAATTGAATAAATAGTTCAAGTCAATGCCGTTATTGTGCAACCTGAACACCGTGTCCGTCCGCTAATTTTGCAGCCCGAAACTTAAGACGGACTAGTATGATATATGATTTGGTGACATTGACGGTTCTTTCGGTTTCCGCATTCGCGGGACTCTCATCAGAAGAAACCTCCCCGGTTCGCAAAGATACATTGACGGAATCCGTTGTGACCTCCTCGGTCAAAATGGCATTGACAGAAACCGAGCAGGCGATTCCGGTGACGACTTTCACGATGAAGGATTTCGGTGCGGCGCGCATCGGCTCCCCGAAGAATCTGGCCGGCATCGTTCCTGGCCTGATTATTCCGGATTATGGCTCGTCGATGACTTCCACTATATATATGAGAGGTATCGGGTCGCGCATGGAAAATCCTGTCATCGGACTTTACATTGACGATATTCCTGTCATTGACAAGAACAATTATGATTTTTCGTTCCTGGACATCCGACGGGCCGACATTTTCAGGGGACCGCAGGGGACGTTGTACGGACGGAATTCAATGCTGGGTGTCCTCTCTGTCGAGACATTGTCGCCGGCCGTGTGGCAGGGTGTCCGCGGGGCAGTCGAATATGGAAGCGCCAACTCGTTGAGGGCCAATGCTTCAGTATATAAGGGCAATGTCGGTGCGGCCGTGATGTATTCCCATTCCGACGGATTTTATGTCAATGATTTTTCGGGCAGGAACTGTGATGTTTCCGACAATGTGGCCCTGAGGTTCAGGTATGTGAAGAGGAGGGGAGACACTGACATTGACAATATCCTTTCTGCTTCTTACACCGATGAGGGCGGTTATCCGTACAGGCTCTGGACGGCTGGTGACGGGGCTTCTCAGCAAGGGTATCTGAATCCTGTAAATTACAATGACAGAAGCGCTTACAAGAGAATTTCCGTGATGGACGGGTTCCGTGTCAATGCCAGTTTGCGCGCTGTAAATCTGAGTTCTGTGACGAGTCTTCAGCTTTTTCATGATTCCATGGATCTGGACCAGGATTTTACGCCCAAGTCCATGTTTACATTGAACCAGACGCAGAATCAAGTGGCTGTGACACAGGAATTTGTGGTTAGACCGAAGGTTCGCCGACAGTGGTGGGACAGTCAGAGCGGTGTGTTTGCCTTTGCCCGTTATAACGGTATGGATGCGCCGGTGACATTCCTGCAGGACGGAATCCGTCAGTTGATTCTGGACAATGCCAATTCTCATATTCCTTCAGAGTTCGGCAAGCTGGAGATTCTGGAAGACAAGTTCGTGATTTCCAGTAATTTCGCTATTTGGAACTATAATGTGGCTGCCTATCATGAGTCTTATTTCCGTTTGGGAAGGTGGCTGCTGACTGCCGGACTACGTCTCGATCATGAGGGTGATTTTATGGGATATGATTCGGGTGCGGACATTCATTTCAAGATGAGTAATCTGTCCGGGTTTATACCATATTCGGCTGAGTATAAGGGAGATGAGTCGAATTTCTATTTCGAGGTTCTGCCTAAGGTGTCGGCTCTTTTCGATGCCTCTACGCGTCGCATGGCGGAGAGAGGCCTGTCATTGAAATTCACGGCTTCGGTTTCCCGTGGCTATAAGTCGGGCGGTTTCAATACGCAGATCTTCTCTGATATTCTCCAGAACACGATGATGAACGGTATCATGTCCAAACTCGGAATTTATCTGGATTCAGGTAATGAGGTCAATGCTGCTTCGACTGTTTATAAGCCGGAGACTTGCATTGATTATGAAATAGGCGGCAGGCTGTCATTGACCCGGAACGGCCATTCTCTCGCGGCATCGGTTACGGCTTACAGTATCAATTGCCGGAATCAGCAGATTACGGTTTTTCCGTACGGCACCGGGACCGGCAGGATGATGGCCAATGCGGGTGAGTCGCGCAGCAGGGGAGTCGAGAGTGAGGTCGCATGGAGGTGGAAAGGGCTGAATATCAATGCGTCGGCTTCGTTTATGGATGCGCGTTTCGTTTCGTATGATGACGGCAGGAATGACTATTCCGGCAACAGGATTCCTTATTCGCCGTCTTCGTCTTTGTATGCGCGTGCAGGTTACAGTTTCAGTCTCCGTTCTGATGTTTTGCGTTCCATCAGTGTTTCTGCGGATGTGATGCGGAGCGGGGAGCTGACCTGGAATGAGTCCGGGGACCTGAAACAAAGTCCATATATATTAATAGGTGGCGATCTCCGTTTTTCGTTCAAATGGTTCGACTTGTTCGTGGCTGGGGAGAACCTTTCAGGTACTGAATATTGCACGTTCTACTTCAAGTCGGTGGGGAATTCGTTTTTCCAGACCGGAAAGCCGAGACGATTCAGGGGAGGCGTGTCTGTGGAGTTTTAAGGATTACTTAGATAATTTTAAACTAAAAATATTATGTGTAAAAAGTTGATTTTGATTGCGTCAATGTTGCTCGCAGTCGCAGGATGTTCGAAGAATAATGTCAATGAAGAGAAGGAGACTCCGCGTTCTTCTGTCTATTCAGGAAGCCTCAATGTTGTCGCAGGAGGAAAGGACAATGTTTCCGAAGGTGTTGAGGTCAATGCTGACATTGACAAAGATGGAGTGCTTACGTTGGTGTTTCATAAGGTGAAGTTCGTTCCGCAGATGCCTGTGTCTCTGGATGTTACGGTTCCGGATGTGAAGTATTCGAAGGAGGCTGACGGAAGTCTTCTGCTGAGCGGGGACGGGATTGTGCCAATTACTATGATGCAGCCTTATCCGAAATATACTGTTACCGGGCTGAGCGGAAAGATGTCAGCCAAGGCTCTTTCTGTTTCCCTGAATTTCGGGGAGTTCCCGACTTCCTATTCGGGAAATGTGGTCGAGTAAGATGGCTGTATTTTGGAGTTTTAGATGGAACTCGACAAAGAAATCGTAAGAAATAAAACGTTTTGTAACATTGATTTATTAGATTCTCGTAAAAAATATTGAAAATTTTAACGAAAAAATTTGTAATAACGTTTTATATTACTACCTTTGCATCAGACAATAAAAGGTTTTTATGTCTATTTGTTAAGTTCGTTTTATATAGGGGTCCAGTCCTTTGGGAAAAGCACTGGACCTTTTTCTGTATATATACCTCAAGGAGGTGTGGTGGTGTTTATTTTTTCACGTTACTTAGTGAAGTACATTGATGAGTTCTGGCCGGTCGTTGGGCGGGACGGTGCCACAGCCTATTTTGTAACGCATTGATCACCAATGCTATTTGATTCTCCGTGTGGATTATCGCCTATTTTTTTCGCTGTTTATCCACACTAAAATACATATCTTGCTAAATATCAACTAATTAACGAGTAATAATGTGGCGCCGTCCGGCATGTTCTCTGTAAGCGTCTCCGCAATCTTATTTCGCAGTTTCAGATAGCAGGACAGATGTATTCGGAAAGGTCAGATTATTTCATCCCGACACATTCTGTGCGGAGTTTTCTTCAAACCCCGTGTTTTCCGGGATCTGTTTCGAACACTTCAGTGGCGTGCCCAGACCGATGTCTATGCTGTGTTTCGGCACTTTGTTTTCTACCCTCTTGACATATGTTAGTTTTGGTTTCGTTGCTATAATATATTGTATGCCAATATGTTACATGCTGGTATGGATCTAAGCGCTCCTGCCAAGACCCCATTTCGATGCTACCTCTTGGCTCTCTTTCAACCGGCTAACTTTCTGATAATTAATACGTAACGCCGAATTGAGGTTGCCAAGAGGGTCGAAAATTAAAGGATCTTGTCCCGACGACATAAACAACTTTGCTGTTCCGTTTTTGACATGTCTTGTAAGCGCGGTTCTGTCTGTCGAGTGACATCGTAATTTGCCGCAGTATCATTCGGCATTTTTTTGTTTTGGTCAATGCCATATTAGCGTGGTCAGTCACGGAAATATCATCATCCAAACATGACTGGCCGGCAGGGGCTGTCGGAGCGGTACGCCCCGTTGGGGCTATCCTTCCCACCGCTACCGCGGCGGGCCCCTTCTCACGAGCCGCAGACGGCTACGCCGCTCCGAAGGCCCCTGCCGGCATAACATGTTCCAAATTCTTCTGATTTTAAAAGTGGTTTTTGAAGACATAAAGATTTAAAAATCATCATTGAAATTTAAAAATCATAAAAATCTTCTGAAACCACCTGCCTATTTCAGGGCATTTCGCCACATTTTCGGGTTTTGCGCGAAAATTTTATATAGTATTGCAACCTTGATTGACGCACGGCCGGCCGGTTCACGACTGCCGGTGTCAATATCTAAAATTTGATTTAATTAAAATAATAAGTAATTTTATGACAGAATTAGTCAAGGTTGGAAGCGAGGGCAAGTACATCGACCTGATGGTCGACTGGAGCTTCAAAA
>CAKUXR010000043.1 GCA_934700615.1 uncultured Bacteroidales bacterium | reverse complement strand
GGAGAAGTTCGACAAGGGTGAGGATGAACTGGAGACGGATCTGGACAAGTGGCTGTATCTGCTGAAGAACATGTCCAGTCTGCTGGAGCGTCCGGAGAGGCTGAGGGACAGGATATTCACGAAACTCTTTGATGTTGCTGAGCTCGCCCAGCTTGACGACGAGGACAGAACCAATTACATTAAATCCATGAATACGGAACGGGACACATACAATCAGATTGAGTACGCACGTGAGAGTGGGCGAGAAGAAGGACGTGAGGAAGGTCGCAAGGTAGGGCGTAAGGAAGGGCTAGAAGAGGGACACAAGAAAGGACATAAAGAAGGCAAAGAGGAAGGTCTCAAGGAAGGACGTGCTGAAGGTGTAAAACAGAAGAGTTTCGACATTGCCCAAAGAATGTTGGAGAAAGGGATTGACATTGCGACAATTTCAGAACTGACTGGTCTGACAGTGGAAGAAGTTTCCTGGCTAAAGGATAGGTCGGAGCCAAAGTAGTCTTGTTTAGAGAAATATCATTCAGCAATTTGTCCGGAAAATGTCATGCTTTTCCGGGCAAATTGCTTTTCTTGGGATAACAGCGGGGCCGAGTCTTCGATTCACGCTCCGGCCGACGGGTGTCGCGGGTATATACGAAAAAAGCATCCGGACTAATCCAGATGCTTTTCAGTGCGGATGGTGAGACTCGAACTCACACAGGCCAACGCCCACTACCCCCTCAAAGTAGCGTGTCTACCATTTCACCACATCCGCATGTTGTGAATGATGTCTCTTTCACTTTGGGATTGCAAAGATAGGCATAGTTTTTAGATTTGCAAAACTTTTTGCGAAAATTTTCATAAATTTTTTCAATAGCCTTTATAATATCGCCGAAAATGCCTAAATTTGCGTCCGTTATCCACGAGATGGATACATTAGGTTTTTTTGTTAAATTATTAAAACAGACTTACAATGGCTGTTAAAATTCGTCTTCAGCGCCACGGTAAGAAGAATTTCGCATTCTTCCACATTGTAGTGGCAGACGCACGCTCACCACGCGATGGTCGTTACATTGAGCAGATCGGCTCTTACAACCCTAACACAAACCCTGCAACTATCGTCCTCGATGGCGAGAGAGCATTGGCATGGCTTAACGTTGGTGCAGAACCAACACTCGTAGCCCGTCGTATTCTCTCTTACGAAGGTGTTCTCCTCAAGAAGCATCTCGCAGGTGGTGTAGCCAAGGGCGCTCTTACACAGGAGCAGGCTGACAAGAAGTTCGCTGACTGGAAAGCTCAGAGAGACGCTAAGATCGAGGCTAAGAAACTTGGTCTTGACAAGGCTGCTGCTGACAAGGCAAAGGCTGCTGAGGCTGCTGAGGTAAAGGTTAACGAGGCTAGGGCTGAGGCTCTCGCAAAGAAGAAGGCTGAGGCTGAAGAGGCTGCTAGAAAAGCTGCTGAAGAGGCTGCTGCCGCAAAGGCTGCTGAGGAAGCAGCTGCAGAAGCACCTGCACAGGAGGCTTAATTCCATGTTGGAGGGCATTGATCTGATTCAGGCCGCCAGGATTGTAAAATCGAACGGCACTGATGGGGAAATTCTTATGAGTTTCCGCGATATCCTGCCCGCTGACATTGACATTCACGAACCGGTGTTCATCTATTCCGATGGACTGCCGGTTCCTTTTTTTATCGAAACTCTCGTCCTGAGAGGCACCGACAAGGCATTGGTCCGACTGAACGATATCCGCTCTTTCGAGGATGCGGAAGAGATTGTGGGACAGCCTGTTTATGTCAATGCTGCCTGTTATGAGGATGTGATGGAAGAAGGAGAAGGGGATTTTTCAATGTTGGTGGGATGGAAGCTTTGTGACGAGCATGGTGCTGACTGCGGAACGATTTCTGATTTTGAGGACATTCCGGGCAACCCTTGCCTTTACGTAGATATGGCTTCCGGCGAGCAGGCCATGATTCCGCTCCATGATGAACTTGTCATTGACATTGACGAAGAACACCAGGTGCTTACGATGAAAATCCCTGAGGGGCTTTTTTAGACGTCAGCTACGCGCCCAGCGTCTTTTCGATGCTTTCGGCGATTTCCGCGCATTGTTTTTTGCCGAACTTGTATCGGGCGGATGAGATGAGGAGATAGCCGGCTGCGACGACGAGCATGGCTGCGAGGATTCCGGTGTAGATGGTCATGTTTCCTGCGAACCAGAATGCTGCCAGGAACATTCCGCAGTAGAGGATGTCTGCGATGCGGCTGTTCATCTTGCCATATTTGAGCTCTATACGGTATTTCTGTCGGACATTTCCGGCGGGAGTGCCGTTTTCCGTTTCGGCGGCATTGGCCTTGTCCGTGATTGCTGCACTTTCTGCGTTTTTGTCAATTGGCTTGTCGCTATCTTCGAGGTTTTCAGGTCCTTCTTCGTAGATGTCGCAGAGGACGTACCTTGTCTGGATCATTATCGAGTAGTCGGCGAGGATACGGCCGCAGCCGAGGTCGCCGGACTTGACATCAGACGGGATTGCCGCCAGAACTTTGGCTGCAAATTCTTCAGGTCCGAGCTCCGAGATGATGTGCAGAACCCTGTCCGTCGTCAGGGAAACGCTGTTGTCAAATTCCATATGATCCGTTGTTTTCAATGTCGTCAGTATCTTGCTCCGGGGTCGCGCAGGTGTGAACGGAATTGTCCGTTGGCCCGCATAAACTTTTGCGGCTTTTCATGCGCTTGCCGGATACGAAAAAAGGATGACTGAATAGCCATCCTTTCTAGTGGGAGCAGAGGGAGTCGAACCCCCGACCCTCTGCTTGTAAGGCAGACGCTCTGAACCAACTGAGCTATGCTCCCAAACAAACTTGCTCCTGAACCAGGACTTGAACCTGGGACCCTCTGATTAACAGTCAGATGCTCTAACCAACTGAGCTATTCAGGAATTTGTCACCCGTTGTTTTGTTTCGGGATTGCAAAGGTACGACAAAATCTTTTGTTTCCAAATTTTTTTTGCATTTTTTTGCTAACTTTGTGCAGAAAAGTTCGGAAACAGACTGCAAGAATCATCCCGATAAAAGATATCGCTCTGAAACTTAATCAGTTATGATTTTTATCGTGTTTTAGACATTTTCAAGCCTGTTTTTCGCTATAATCGTTTTAAGAGTGCTGCCTTTGGGGAACACTTGCGTAATCTGAAATTGATATGGATATAGATCTCCTGTCCAAAATGGTCAAGGAACTGATTCTTGACAAAGATGAAGTCTCTCTGCCCGGCGTCGGAACATTCGTCGCCGAGATGGTTCCTTCTGTTTTCTCTGATAAGGGCTATACCATAAATCCGCCATATAAAAGGCTGAGTTTCAGGCAGAAAGGTACTGGAGACGACAGCCTTCTCATTGACTTTTACGCGAAATGCAATAACCTCGATATCGAGACTGCTTCGCGCATTATCCGCGAGTTCCTCCACGAGATGCGTCACGTTCTTGAGACCCGCAAGTCGATTGTCTTCCCCGGACTCGGCAAACTTCGCGCGACGAGAGAGAACTATTTCTTCTTCGTAGCTGACGAAGACCTGGATATCTATCCTGAAGGATTCGGCCTCGAACCGATATCGCTGAAAACGCACGAGGAGACGCCTGCGGAAGTTTCCGCGACAATGGCGGCGCTTCGCGGAATCCTGAATCCGGAAGAAACCGCTGCGGGTGAGGTCAATGTCAATGTTATTCCTGATTCGGTTCACGATTTCCTCACTTCTGAGGCCAATGTTGCCGTGAAGGTCAATATCCCTGTCCGTGAGGTGTCGGTTTCTGAGTCGGCCGTTGCGTCTTCTATCGAGACTGAGGTGCCGTCAGAGGAGTCTGATGCCGATGTGGCTGCAGAAAGTTCTGATACAGAGAATGTTGATGCCGGAGTCCGTACTGCCGGGACATCTGATGTCGAAAGTGGTTCTGATGTCAATGCCGGGATGTATTCCGGACCGCATTTTGCTGCTGGGGCCGAGACTTCCGGAACCGAAAGTGGTTCTGATGTCAATGCCGGTTTAGAGGCCGGAACTGATTCTGCTGCTGAGGCCGTTGCTTCTGATGATAATGAGGCGGCTTCTTCAGCTGCCAAGACTGGGGATACCAACGGCTCTCAGGTGGAGTCAACAGAGGTTCCGGCTTCCGGTTCTCAGGTCAATGCGAGTGCTGAGTCTAATGCTGCTACGTCGGATATCATTGACAATGAATCTGGTGCTGAGGCTTCTGAGGCGGCTGACAATTACATTGACAGTGTTTCTGGCAGAGATGGTGCTGAGGCGGCTGGTAAGCGAGGTAAGGAAGTTGCGGCTGGTCAGAAGGCTGATGCGGCAGTTGTTTCCGGAGAATGTGTCGGAGATGCGGTTGTGGATGTTATGGACGGACAGGTATATGCGGCTGGGAGTCCTGTGGCTGGTCAGAAGGTTGAAGAGTCTGCCGGGGCTGACGATGCTGCAATGACTGCAAATGTTGAAGAGTCGTCAGATGCTGAAGGTGCTGCCACGGCGGCAAATGTCGAAGAGTTTGCCGGGGCTGCTGTTGCAGGAGAGGGAACTGCAGCTGAGTCCGTGAGTGACATGCCGGCGGCTGGGCAGGGTAATGCGGATAAGGGTTCAAGTGCATCGGCTTCACCTGTGGCCAAGCCTGCGTCTGACAAGTCCGGTAAGGTCATCAAGACCATTTCAGGTCGTTTTTCCAAGAATAAGCCGAACTGGCGAAAGGTTCTGAAGTGGTCCTGCATAGGCGCCGTTTTACTGGCATTGACAATGCTGCTCGCGTTTATCGCACTTGCGCACATCGCGCCTGATTTCATTGACAGTATTCTCTATTCTCCAGACGAGCTCCGCATCATCAATTACTAGTACGGCGGTTTTCGTAATCTCGGAGATGCTTACGGCGCGCCAGGAGGGCCGTAACCGCGCAGACGCTTACCCTCTGTCGGGACGGTGCCACGGGGTCCCTTGTAAGTCATTGATAATCAATGGACATATATAAAGAGCGTGGAATCGCGGCCTTTTTTTGGTCGAAAATCCACGCCCTAAAATACAAATATTTGATTTTCAGCTTATTACAAAATCAAGTGTGGCGTCGTCCCGCCACGGGGCTGGCACTGAGTCAGAACTGTCGCCGTCCCGCCGTCAACACCGTCCCGCCGCGGCAAACTATCTCACCCTCAGTGTCATGCCGGCCTTGATTGTGCCAGGCGCCAGATCCATGACAGCCCTCTCTTCGCCCGCCATCTCGATGAAACTGTGGGTAAACAGGATGTTCATCACCAGAAGCCCCACCGGAATACTTGTCAATGCTACACTGAGGTCCATCTGTCCGCAGGACGCGTAATAGACCCCCATCATGACCAGCGGACCGAAGATGATGCCGATGACCGGCTCGCCTAAACCCCTGTAGGCCAATTTGACCGGAGGCGCAGAATAGAACACCCCGAAGAAAGCGCAGCACAGGACAATCACCCCGATCCACCACAGCCCCATCGGCGCGAAGACCGGAGTCTCCTGGCGGTCGGCCAGAATGACGCCGCAGCAACAGAGAGCTACGAGAGTAAAGGCCGCTATCGCGCGGGCGGTACTTTTCAATGTCTCTGAGCCGTCAGTAAGATATGGATACTTTACAAGCATCGCACGGAAACCATGACGGATGACCTTGTCCCTGTCTCCGAGCATGTCCACCTTATAATCGAAATAATCATCAGTAAGATTCATCGCAAGATGCGCACAGGCTACACCAAGCACGGCGAATATAAACGAAAAGGTCCCGCCTGCAGAACACAGGCGGAACCCTATCATATGGTGAACCGAATCTTATCTTACACGTATTGACCTTCCGATGCGGAGAGTTGTCCTCGTCGTGATACCGTTCAGGGCGCAAAGCTTGCTCACAGTGGTATGATACTTTATGGCAATCGAGCCCAGCGTATCACCGGAGCGGATCTTGTAATACTGTGCCTTGGCAAGCTCGGCGGCACGCGCCGCAGCCTCCTTCTCACGAAGTTCCTGCTCCGCCGCACGTGCGGCATACATGGTCGAATCCTCTTTCATGATGAGATAGTCCTCCTCATCATCGGTAGGGAAGTACTTGCTGCCGGCATTCAGGAACCTCTTTTTCAGGATGAAGAGACGATGACGCAAAGTGCCTGACTCGAAGTCAATGATCCACTGGGGGTCGAAAGCGAAACCGCAGTACCTTGTCTCGAAATGGAGATGGGCGCCGGTAGATCTGCCGGTCGAACCGCCGAGACCTATCTGCTGGCCTGCAGAAACCCAATCACCGACATTGACAAGACGCTTCGAAAGATGGGCGTAGAAAGTCTCGAGCCCA
Organism: uncultured Bacteroidales bacterium; assembly: GCA_934700615.1. Classification (GTDB taxonomy): domain Bacteria; phylum Bacteroidota; class Bacteroidia; order Bacteroidales; family UBA932; genus Cryptobacteroides. The sequence goes on along the minus strand of CAKUXR010000043.1, from coordinate 7,891 downwards.
TTCTCGTGACGAATGACGACAAGATTACCGAAACCCTTGTAATACCTTGACATTCTGACCTTTCCTGAGAAGGCGGCAACTACCGGAGTGCCTGTCTTCAGAGGCAGATCGACACCATTGTGCCTGCGTCCGCGACGATATCCGAAAGGAGAATAGACCTTTGTCTGATAAGGACAATGATACCCGCCGAGCGAGTCCACCAGCCACAGTGAAATATCATCCTGAAGGTCCTTGACATCCATTCTGTAGGGATTCGGAGAAACATCATCCCAATAAGTGTTGTATATCTCCGACTGGAGCGATACGGAAGGGTCCTTGTAATACTTCCATGTAAAATTCTCCAGCAGCAGAATCTTGACGGCGGGGTTTCCCGTATCGAGAGTGTCAATGGGAGTCGCTGAACTCGGGTCCAGAGACTTTATCGGCTGCAGAGCAGGACGCGGAACCAGAATCGAAGCTCTGCTCTTGCTTATCAATGTATCTTGTTGTTGTGCTTGTGCCTGGACGGAGCCCAGGGCAAGAAGACACACAAGGGAAAGGGTTAAGGTCTTTATAGTCATCGTCATTGAACTTATGTGCTCAAGTTTCGCAAGTGCTAGAAACCGCTTATATTCCGCAAGTTTGACAACTTGCGAAACTTGAATTATGTGTGCCGGATTCCTATTCTGCTCCGAATCCGGCCCTGAGAATTTCTTTAACTTCAGCAACTTTGGCGTCAAGAACTTCCTTGGAAGTAGCTTCACAGATGAATCTGAGATAAGGCTCCGTGTTGGAAGGTCTAACATTGAACCACCAGTCAGGGAACTCGACTCTGTAACCGTCGAAGTCCATGAATGCTGTAGGCTTCTCCTGGCTCTCGAAATGAGCCTTGATGGCCTCCATGGCACCCTGCTTGTCCTCAATGCGGAAATTGATTTCGCCTGAGTTCTGGTATCGGGAAATCCTGCCGATAAGCTCGCTGAAAGAAACGCCCTTCTTTTTCATCTCCGCAAGAACTCGGAGGACGAGGATGGATGCGAGAAGACCGCTGTCAGAGTAGAAGAAGTCGCGGAAATAATAGTGTCCTGCGAGCTCTCCGCCCCATACGCCGTCAAGTTCGCGCAGCTTGCGTGCGGCATTGGCCCTGCCGACTTTCCAAGTGAACATCTTGGCACCCATAGGCTCGAGATACTCTCCTACGGCCTTTGAACTTCTGATGTCCTGGATCACGATGCCCGGCTCGTGTCTTTCATCAATGAAATAGTGGCCGAGTACGGCAATCATGAGGTCAGGCGATACGAAGTTGCCCTTCTCATCCACGAACATGACGCGGTCCGCATCACCGTCATAGATGACACCTACATCTGCTCCTGTCTTCTTCACGAGTTCTTCCAATGCCACTACGTTCTTGTGGACCAGCGGGTTAGGCTCATGATTAGGGAATGTTCCGTCCATCTCGTCGAAGATGTAGTCATGGTCGGCTCCGAAAATCTCCTTGGCATAGAGGGAACTCATGCCGTTGGACAGGTCAAACGCGAGCTTGAGGTTGCTGTAGTCGCCCTTGTATTTGAGAAGGAAATCGAGATAGTCCTTGTGTATGTCCTTCTCGAAAACTTTTCCCGGAGCGGCAGCTACAGGAGTCGGTTTGCCGGCATTGATCCAAGCCTCGATCTGTCCGAGTCCGGTATCGTATCCGACCGGCAGGGCGTTCTCGCAGGAGACCTTCATTCCGTTGTACTCCTTCGGGTTGTGTGACGCGGTAATCTGGACTGAGGCCTTGAAGCCGTAGTTCGCGGTTCCGAAATAAACCATCGGGGTCGTGCTGAGGCCGATGTCATAGACGTCAGCACCTGCGTCGGTGATGCCTTTGAGCAGATACTCGTGAATCTCGTCAGAAGAAACACGGCAGTCCCTTCCTACGAGGACCTTGTCTGTCTTAAGAAGTTCAGGAAGGAAATATCCTACTTTGTAGGCTGTATTTTTATCAAAATCCACGTTGTATATTCCGCGGATGTCATAAGCGTGAAATGCTCCCATAACTATTTGATTTTAGTGTTGTAATGTGTAGAAACCTTGCCTTTGGCAATGTTCTGTAACTTTCTGGTAATCATTTTTTTGCGAATCGGCGCAACGTTGTCTGTGAACAGGTTGCCTACGAGATGCGACATCTCGTGCTGGACCATTCTGCATGCGAATTTGTCGAACTTCTCGGTTACCTTCTCGCCGTTCTCATTGTAATATTCCACTGTCATTGACGCAGGTCTGCTCACTTCGCAGTAAATTCCGGGGATACTCAGGCAGCCTTCGGAATAGACCGTTTCCTTCTCGCTTTCCTCGATGATGACTGGATTCAGCATCGTGCGTTTGAAATCCTTAAGGTAGTCATAGACGTCAGTCATGCCTGTTCCATCGACTATCAATGCCCTTTTGCTGACGCCGATCTGTGGGGCGGCGAGTCCGCATCCGTCAGAATGCTTGAGGGTGTCCTTCAGGTCCTGCACCAATGCAGCAATGCCTTCCTTGTCGTTCAGGTCAACGTCTTGAGCTTTGGCCCTGAGCACTTCAGAGCCATATAAATAAATAGGTTGTATCATTTCTGTATATCTTATTTTCTTCTTTTCCTACCGGATGCTTTCCTGGACAGGGTCTCGGGAACCGGCACGGACAAATTTTCAAAAGATGTGCCACTTGCAGAAGGTCCGTTGGTGCGGTCGAGGTATGACTGCAGGATGATGGCGGCACTGATTTTATCCACGGATGCCTTGTCTTTGCGCTCGGAAGCCTTCATTCCGCCGTCAATCATCGCCCTGTGAGCCAATACTGACGTAAATCTCTCATCTTCAAGCGATACCGGAATGTCAGGAAATGCTTTTGCGAGCTGTTTCAGGAAAACCGAAACATCGGCGGCAGCCTCCGAGGGTTGCCCGTTCATGTTTATAGGATAGCCGACCACAAACCGTACAATGGTCTCTTGCTTGGAATAATTTTGCAGATATTCTATTATCTTTGCACTTTGTACAGTGTCCAGGGCGGATGCGAATATGCGGAGGGGGTCGCTTACAGCCACACCGATTCTTTTTCTTCCGTAATCTATTCCTATAATTCTGTCCATAATTGTGCAAAGTTAGCAAAAATTGTAATACACTGAATAAAATCGGATAATCAATGCCGTCTCAGAAGCAGCCAAAAGGACCGAAGGTCAAGAATTTCAGGATATCTCTCGTGGATGACATGACGCACAAACAGTTGTGGGTCATAAAGTTCACGCGTACATCCCTGTTCCTGCTCGTCATATCCGTCATAACGGTGATAATGGCAGTATCATATTCGTTGATAGCGTACACTCCGTTGAGGACATTCATTCCTGGCTATCCTGACGGCCATACGAAGAGGGCTGCAATCACGAATGCCATTCGCATCGACTCTCTCCGTAATGTGATTTACACCTGGGAGTTCTATACTGAGAATCTCAAGCGGGTGATGGAGGGGGCGGACCCTGTTGCCATTGACAGCATCATCAGAAATGCTTCTGCTGCAGTGACTTCCGAGGCTGAGCGCAAAAAACTGGATGAGCGGGATTCGCTGCTCAGGGAGAATGTGCGTCAGGAGGAGAGGTTCGGTCTTGTCCAGGGTCGTGAAAGAAAGCTTCCTATCGAGGGTATCCATTTCTTTACACCGCTGAAAGGTGTCGTGTCCCAGGGATATGACCCGCTTGTGCATCCTTACATTGACATAACCGCTCCTGCGAATTCGGTGGTGATGTCGGTGCTGGACGGAACTGTGATAGGTGCGGGGTGGAGCGATGATTCCGGCTATACGATACAGATCCAGCATTCGAATGACATTGTGTCCATATACAAACATAACCAGAAACTTCTGAAACGGACGGGAGACAAGGTTTCAGCCGGTTCCCCGGTTGCCCTGGTCGGCAATACGGGGGCACTCACCACAGGTGACCATCTTCATTTCGAGCTTTGGTACCGGGGCGAGGCCGTGGATCCTACTAAATACATAAAATTCTGATGAGATTGAGACATATCGCAGTTCTTGGATCGACAGGTTCCATAGGACGTCAGGCATTGGACGTGGTAAGGCAGCACCCGGACAAGTTCCAGGTGGATCTGCTCACGGCCAACAACAGTTCGCAAAAGCTTATCGAGCAGGCACTTGAGTTTCGTCCTGCCGCGGTCGTAATCTGCAACGAAGAGAAATATCAGGAGGTGGCGGACGCCCTCCAGCCGCATGATATCAATGTCTTTGCGGGCATGGATTCGGTTTGTGCGCTGGCGGCGGCCACTGACATTGACATAGTCCTTACTGCGCTTGTCGGCTTCAGCGGTCTCAGACCGACGGTGGCGGCGATCAAGGCGGGGAAGATCATAGCATTGGCGAACAAGGAGACGCTGGTGGCCGGCGGCAGTGTCATCATGGCGCTCGCGAAGAAGTACCATGCGCCGATTCTGCCTGTGGATTCTGAACATTCGGCTATTTTCCAGTGCCTTCTGGGGGCCGGGGACAATCCTCTTACACGTATCCACCTGACTGCATCCGGCGGGCCGTTCAGGACCTGGGACAAGGACCGGATCGCTAAGGCGACCAGGGTCGAGGCGCTCCATCATCCGCAGTGGACCATGGGCGCGAAGATCACCATCGACTCGGCTACCATGATGAACAAGGGTTTCGAGATGATAGAGGCGAAGTGGCTCTTCGATACCGAGCCGGACAAGATCAATGTCGTTGTGCATCCTCAGTCGATCATACATTCGATGGTGGAATTCGCTGACGGGGCTGTGATTGCGCAGATGGGACATCCTGATATGCGCGAGCCGATCCAGCTGGCGCTCAGCTTCCCGGAAAGGCTGACATTGACAAACAAGAAACTGGATTTCACGGAACTCGGCGCCCTTACTTTCGAGAAGCCGGACATGGACAGGTTCCCGTGCCTTGGGCTGGCGTTCGAGGCCATCAGGCGTGGCGGCAACATCCCTTGCGCCATGAATGCGGCAAATGAGGCTGCCGTGGCGGCCTTCCTGCAGGACCGTATCCGTATCTATGACATCCCGGAGGTGATTTCCAAGTGCATGTCAGGCGCGGAATTTGTGGCGACGCCGACTTTGGACGATATCTTTGCCACAAACGATGAGATTTATCGCAGGGCGGCGGAGATGTGTGTTGAAAAAAGCATTTAGTGTATGGCGATTTTGATGAAAGTTATTCAGGTCATCCTTGCCCTGTCTATACTCATAACTATCCATGAATTCGGGCATTTCTTTTTTGCCAGGATTTTCGGAATCAAGGTGGATAAGTTCTTTCTCTTCTTCGATGCGGGAGACGTGAAACTGTTCAGCACGAAGACGACGCGCTGGTTCACGAAACTGTTTCCGAAGATGAAAGACATTGATACTGAATATGGTATCGGTTGGCTTCCGTTCGGCGGATATTGCAAGATCAACGGCATGATCGACGAGTCCATGGACATTGACAGTCTCAAGCATGAGCCCAAGCCGTGGGAATTCCGTTCGAAACCGGCATGGCAGCGCGGTCTGGTCATGGTCGGCGGTGTGCTGTTCAACTTCATTTTCGCCATCTGCATATATATAGGTATGCTGGCGGTGAACGGAAACTCCTATTTCAGCAACGAGGACAGTCGGATTTATGTCAATGACCTTGCGTATGAGATGGGTTTCAGGACCGGTGACAGGATTCTGAAGTTCGATGACTATGTTCCTGAAGATTTCACGATGCTGCAGGCGGACCTTGCAAGGCGCTCCGTGAAGACGGCGACTGTGCTGAGAGACAAGGATACCGTGCTGCTTTATATCGACAGGAGCATGATCGGCGAGGTTCTGAATTCTCCCGGAATGTTCAGCCTGGCTGTGCCGTTCCAGGTCGATTCCCTCGCTCAGGGTTCTGTCAATGCTGCACTGAGGCACGGGGACAGGGTGATTGCGATCGACTCCACCAAGGTTTCGTACGTGCAGGACGCATGGGAAGCGCTTAAAGTCAATGCCGGGAAGGATGTTACGGCCTGTGTCGTCAGAGGCGCTGATACTCTGGACGTTCCGGTCAAGGTGGATACGGCGGGAAGGATAGGAGTCGTACTCCAGATACCTGGACTGCAGAGGCGTACATATACATTTGCGCAGGCGATTCCTGCCGGTATCAAATATACGTGGAACATGGTGGCAGGCTATACACGTGACATCAAGCTCGTTGCGACGCCGAGCACTGGAGCCTACAAGTCTGTCGGCAGTTTCATTGCCATCGGTCAGGTCTTCCCTTCAGTATGGAACTGGACGATATTCCTGAACCTGCTGGCGCTGCTGTCCATCATGCTGGGAGTCATGAACCTGATTCCGATTCCGGGACTGGACGGCGGACATCTGCTGTTCATTATTGTGGAGATGGTCACAGGACGCAAGCCGGGAGACAAGTTCTTGATAGTCATGCAGATGATCGGTATGCTGATACTACTTGCCATCATGGTGCTCGCATTTGGAAATGATATATTCAGATTACTAAGATAAAACATTGATATTATGAGAAAGAAAATTTCATGGCAGTCCTTTCTGACTGTACTCGTAATTGCTGTCATGGCAGTTTCCTGCAAGGGTTCGGACAAGCCTTTGCTCCCTAATATCAGCGGCAAGGCCGGTGAAGTTATTGTCGTAATGGACAAAGACAACTGGGACGGGAACCTCGGAAGCGTCACCCGTGACCTTCTGACCGCGGATTATCCGTTTCTTCCGCAGCGCGAACCGCTTTTTTCTGTTGTCAATGTCCCGCCGACAGGGTTTGCGGACTTGTTCAAGATTCACAGGAATATCCTTATCTATAATGTGTCTGTGGACGTACGCAAGGCCGGTGTGATTTATCGCAATGACCAGTGGGCCTATCCTCAGTGCGTCATTCAGATTTCGGCTCCGTCTGCCGATTCTGCGGCTACTCTCCTGAAGGAGAACGGCGAGAGGGTTGTCAATGCCATCGAGCAGGCTGAGAGGGACAGAATCATTGAAAATTCCAAGAGATACGAGGCTGCGGAAATCGCTCCTGTCGTGAAGGCGATGACAGGCGGTGCCCCTCATTTCCCGACCGGCTACAGGGTAAGGAAGAAGACTGACGATTTCATCTGGATTTCTGATGACAAGCAGTACACGACACAGGGAGTGTTCGTTTACAAGTATCCTGCTTCAGAGAATGAGAATTTCACAGAGCAGAACATTATCGCGCACAGAAACAAGTTCCTGAAGGAGAACGTGCCGGGAATGTTTGACAATACCTATATGATTACTAATGAGATAGCTACTCCTGAGACTAAGTTTGTCCGTTTCAGGGGACGTCAGTTCGCCGAGACCCGCGGATTGTGGGAGGTATTCGGTGATTTCATGGGCGGTCCTTTCGTTTCACATTCCTTCTATAGCCGTGACGGAAAGGATATCATCGTTCTCGACGGCTTCGTGTATGCTCCGAAGTATGACAAGAGGCAGTATCTCAGACAGGTCGAGGCGATTCTGTATTCTTTCGAGTGGCCTAGTGATGAGGCTGAGTCGATGGAAAAGTAGTCGCTGGTTTCCTGACTTCTTTTGTCTTTTCGCGGGTTAGAGGTGCGGATTTCCGGTTCTTATGCGGTAAAGTATATGGTATCAGGATGTTAAACATGTTTACTATGTGTTTTCAAGGGGTCGAGGAAGCTTGTTTTGTGTCGATGATACATAATTTTTGAAAAGTTTAAATGAAAAAAATCCGGAAAAAGGATAAAAATATTTTGAGGACAAGAAAATATTACATACCTTTGCAATCCCTTAAAATTTCATATCGAGGTTGAGAGGTTAGTTTGGTGGGTTCGTATAACGGTTAGTACTCGAGATTTTCATTCTCGCAATAGGAGTTCGATTCTCCTACCCACTACTAA
>CAKUXR010000042.1 GCA_934700615.1 uncultured Bacteroidales bacterium | reverse complement strand
AAAAAACCACGTCCCTAAATCGCCTTTACAGCGGTCTAGGGACGCGATATCTTAATATTGATGTGTCAAAGATGAGATTAAACTAACAAAGATACATAAAGGGTGACTAAAAATGAAATTTTAGTCACCCGTATAAATAAGCCTATGTCAGAATATTCTACTTCAGGACGAAGAGTCTGATTTCTTTGTAGCCTTCAGTATCCGCCTCAGGAGCAGCGACGCCGAACGCCCTCTTGCCATTGAAATGAACGATATGTCCGTAACGTCCTGACGGTTCGCCCATTACCTTGAGCTCATGCGACTCTATCCTGCACGCATCGGCAGAGACTGTAACTTTCCACCAAGGATTGGACATTGTCAGGTCGCTTGCGGTCTTGTACCAGAACGCGCCCATGTATTCGACAGCCTCGCTCACAGCGCCAGGCGATGAAATGTAGGACTTCGTGCCGAGGCTTGCCATCTTGAATGAGAAGCGGCCCTCATAGTCACCGGTACCCTTGCCTGCTACAAGAGAATATGTAAGGAGTTCCTCAGAGGCAGGCAATGTCCCGTCCTCATCCACAGATACTTCCCCAGTACGCTCAAGATAGCTGTTGGATGTAGTGTTTTTCATGACAAAATACTTGCCTGCAGACGACTCCGCCGCAATCAGATATGTACCTCCGTCCACGACATCCGCAGCGTCAGTCACAAGATGGAACTTCTTGATTTCCGGCTCAGGAACTTCCCCAAGCGTCACAGGCATACGGTAAAGGTATCTTCCCGTGCGGGAGAGGTCCATCTTTCCGTCCTGGAAAGTATAAGTGGTCTTGTCTGTTTCAATGTCAAGCTGAACGCCTGTGTATGAAGCCCTTGCCATGACCATATACACGTATTTCAGGTCCTTGAGCATCGGCTTGTCGGACAAGTTCACCTTTACGGTATTTCCTTTTCCCTTGAAAGTGTAGCCGTTCTCGGCAGTTGTAGCGATCTGATAAACGCCATAGCACTGCTCTGCAGTCGTGATGGTGAGAGAAAGTAGTCTTTCCTTCGCATGTCCGGTCGAATCTATCGACACGCGGACAACAGAAGCAAGAGGAGTATAGTCGGCATTGACCTCAGTCCCTTCCGGAACGCTGAACATTGAAATCATCGGCAGACGACGGCCGTTGAAATCATCAGTACTCTTGACTGTCAGTTCCTTGTCCATCCAGAAGTTGGTGTCGCTGCTTCCGAGTGCCAAAGCGGAAGACGGCCAGAAAACCAGCATGTTGTCATTTTTGCCCGCCTTGTCGGAAATCGATGCCGTGAATTTGTTTGAAGTCACGACAGCCTCCTGGAATCCGTAGTCGTACAGTCCGGACTTGTCACTTGTGATGTACATCACTTTGTCACCTTCATTCCACACAAGGTGAGACACATCGGAAGCCTCATAGGAAATTCCGGTCTTTGTAGCCATATCATGATGATATACAGTCACTTCCCTCTTTCCAGAAAGAACCTCAACATCGTTCTTCGTCTGGCAGGAAACCGCTGCAGCAACGGCAGCAGCCATATATAATATTTTCTTCATAATGTCCTAGATTAATTATTTCTTCCACGGGTCAACATCACCATCACCCCAGTTTCCGCCCACTTCACTGAAATCGTCACCTGACTTCGTATAAATGGTAACTGAAGAATCCACATCGATGGTGCTATAGTTTGCACCTTCCTTGATAAATACAGTGGTGAGTTCAGGGTTCGCGGTCGCAAACAGGAAATTCATCTTTTCATTTGCACTGAAATCCAAGGACTTGACCTTATTGTTCCTGATATCGACATATCGAAGTGCGGTACAGCCGTAGAATGTGATGTAATCCACCAAATTCTCAGACATGTGGAGTTCATCGAGTGCGGTACAGCCATGCAGGTCGAGACGGTCAATCCTGTTAGACGTAAGTTCAATGGTAGTAAGTGCCGAAAGGCCACGGATGTCCAATGACGCGAGTTTGTTTTTGCCCAATGTCACCTCCTCGAGCAACTTGTTTGGAGTAAGGTCCAGAGCCTCCATCACATTGGACTCAGCCAGAAGCGTCGCGAGATTTCCGCACTTGTCTATCTTGAGATCCTTGATATTATTTGTCGAGCAGTCAAGGAAATACAGCCCTGTAGAGGCATTCATGTCGAGTGAAGTCAGCTGGTTGTTCTTGATGTCCAGACTGCCGAGCTTCACGCAAGAGCTCAAATCCACATCCGTCAGTTTGTTGTCATACAGATACAATTTGGTCAATGAACCGCATCCTGAAAGATTAACGGATGAGAGGTCATTGAGTTCAGCCTTGAGCACCTGCAGGTTCTTGCAAGGTGACACGTCGAGAGTGGTCAGGCTGTTCTCCTGAAGATTCAGTTCAGTGATTTTGGCACATGACGAGAGGTCGATAGATTTCAGTCCGCCTGTGACTCCGAGGTTCAGTTTGGTCAGCTCCGGATTGTTCTTGACATTGATTTCAGTGATTCCTGTCTCATAGAGGTTCAGTTCATAGAGCGCCGTATTGTCAGAAACATCCATCAGCTTGAGGTCAGGGTTCCTGTAGGCGATAAGCTGCTGGAGTTTGGTACAGCCGGACACATTCAGTCCTGTAAGATTGGCCTCCCAAGCACCGAGATATGTCAGGTTCGGGCAATGGCTGAAGTCAACGCTCTTATTGAACTTGTTTGTTCTGATGCTGACCTGAGCAAGTTTCGTACACTTGCTTACATCAATGCTGTTGAGCGAGTTATATGCCACGTTGAGCACTTCGAGATTAGGGCAGTCGCTGCAGTCAATCTCAAGCAGGCCATTGTCCTGAAGGTCGATTGACTTGAGTGATGAGCAGCCGGTAAGGTCAATGCTGGTCATCGGGAACAGCATGAAGAGCTGCTTCTCGTCATAAGTATAGTTGTCATTTGCTTTCAATGTCTCAAGAGATGAACAGCCGCTGAGGTTCAGGCTCGTATAGACATTGTGGTCAGCCTGGAGCTCTTTCAATGCCGCAAATCCGCTGAGGTCGAGGTCACCTTCGATCAGATTGTGACGGCAGTTCAGTTTCTGCAGGTTTGTCATGAACTTGATACCGCTGAGAGATTTGATTTCCAGGTCCTCGCATGAGATTTCAGTAACTGCCAATGCCTCTTCCTTGGAAAGTCTCTTGTCACCGTCCAGGTCAAAATTAGAAAGACAGTATTCTCTGAAGTTTTCATCCGGAATATATACGAACTTCGTCTCATCGGATGTCATAGAGTACTGTCTTACTGTCACTTCCTTTTTGTCTTTTCCGCATGTAACCATGAACACTGCGGTCCTTTCCGCTTCTGTCGGATTCGCTGCGACGCCGATAGTGATGATAGCCGGTCCGCCCTGTCCATACGCCGGAGTAAGTGTCAACCATTCATTTTCCAGCTCCGAGCCCTCTTTGGCAGCCATCCATATCTGGGCCGCGTCAAATTGCAGCGTAGCCTCGCCTGCATCCGGCTCGAAAACATAGGTAAATTCCTGACCTGGCAAGAATTTCAGGTCGCTAGCCTCTTCAGAAGGGCTCTTCTTACATCCGGTGACCGCCATCAGCCCCAGAGAAAGCATAATAAGCAATAAGTGCCTTTTCATATAGTTTTGAAATTAATAGTTTCTGTCTGCGTTTTAGATGTACGCAGTGTGTCCGGGAACGCGCCGGAAAATTTCCGTTGCGAACTTTCCACCCTCACAAGTTATGAATCATGCCGCTAAAAAACAACAATTTTCAGCAAAACAAATGAACAATTATTCGTACTTTGCGGCATTGTATCAAAAAAAATCCGACATCATGGAAATAGAACGCAAATTTCTTCTCACAGGGGACTTCAGGACTGACGTCCGCAAATCAATGCGGATATCTCAGGGCTACCTCTGTTCTGTCCCAGAGCGCACTGTCCGCATCCGCATCCGCGACGGCCAGGGTTTCATCACCATCAAAGGAAAGGGCGATGCCGATGGCATCAGCCGTTTCGAATGGGAAAAAGAGATTCCTGTCAATGATGCCCTGCAGCTCCTGCAGCTCTGCGAGCCCGGTGTCATTGACAAGACCCGTCATCTCGTCGATTTCGGCGGGCACACTTTCGAGGTGGATGAGTTCCATGGTGACAATGAGGGGCTTGTCATGGCCGAAATCGAACTGACCTCACCTGACGAGCCTTTCGACAAACCATCATGGCTGGGCAAGGAAGTCACCGGCGATGCGCGTTATTACAATTCCGCCCTGTCCAGGAACCCGTATAAGAACTGGTAAGACCGTCAGAAGAAGAGACCAAAGTTCCATAAACAAAAAACAGGTGTCCAAACTGCGAAATCACAATTTGGACACCTGTCTGTATTGTCTGTGAGTCCTGCCGTCCGGCAGAGCCCCATATTTTACATCATACCGCCTTCAGGCATTGCTGGAGCAGCTGGAGCCGGTTCCGGAATATCAACGATACCGCACTCGGTGGTAAGGAACATTCCTGCGACTGAAGCAGCGTTCTCGAGAGCGACACGGCTTACCTTGGTAGGGTCGATGACGCCGGCCTCGAACATGTTTACATACTCATCTGTACGGGCATTGTAACCGAAGTCACCCTTACCCTCACGGATCTTCTGGATAATGACGCTGCCGTCAACGCCTGCATTTCTTGCAATCTGACGGAGAGGCTCCTCGATAGCACGAGCTACGATATGGATACCTGTAGTCTCATCCTCGTTGTCACCCTTAAGGTTCTTAAGAGCCTCAGCAGCACGGATATAAGCTACACCGCCACCTGGAAGATAACCTTCCTCGACTGCTGCACGGGTCGCATTCAATGCATCCTCGACACGGTCTTTCTTCTCTTTCATCTCGACCTCGGTAGTAGCACCTACATAGAGGACAGCCACACCACCGGCGAGTTTTCCGAGACGCTCCTGAAGTTTCTCCTTGTCATAATCAGAAGTAGAAGTAGCAATCTGCTTTCTGATGAGGTCAACACGCTCTGCGATGTCGTCCTTATTGCCTGCACCACCTACGATAGTGGTATTCTCCTTGGTGATGGTAACTTTCTCAGCCTTACCGAGCATCTCAGGAGTAGTATTCTCGAGAGTAAATCCTCTTTCCTCTGAAACGAGGGTAGCACCTGTAAGGGTAGCGATATCCTGAAGCATTTCCTTACGACGGTCGCCGAATCCCGGAGCCTTCACTGCAGCAACCTTGATGGCGCCACGGATCTTGTTCACAACCAATGTTGTAAGAGCCTCACCATCGACATCCTCAGCAATGATAAGGAGTGACTTTCCGTCTCTTGCGATAGGTTCGAGGATAGGGAGAAGGTCCTTCATTGTAGAAATCTTCTTGTCAGTGATAAGCACGTACGGGCTGTCAAGATCAGCCTCCATCTTATCTGAGTTGGTCATGAAATACGGAGAGATGTAACCTCTGTCGAACTGCATACCCTCTACGACCTTTACGCCAGTCTCAGTACCCTTAGCCTCTTCAACAGTGATGACACCATCTTTCTTTACCTTTGACATTGCGTCAGCGATAAGCTTACCGATAGTTGCATCGTTGTTTGCTGAAATGGTACCGACCTGCTCCACCTTAGAATAGTCGTCACCGACTTCCTGACTGTGAGCCTTAAGTTCAGCAACGACAGCGGCAACAGCCTTGTCAATGCCTCTCTTCAAATCCATAGGGCTTGCACCTGCGGTAACGTTCTTCAGACCAACATTGATGATAGCCTGTGCAAGAACTGTAGCGGTGGTAGTACCGTCACCTGCCTGCTCGTTAGTCTTGGCAGCAACTTCCTTGACCATCTGCGCACCCATATTTGCGAACCTGTCCTTAAGTTCCACTTCCTTAGCGACAGTAACACCGTCCTTAGTAACCTGAGGAGCACCGAACTTCTTGTCAATGACAACGTTACGGCCCTTAGGTCCGAGTGTAACCTTTACTGCATCTGCAAGAGCGTCAGCGCCCTGTTTCATCTTGGCGCGAACGTCAACATCGAATTTGATATCTTTAGCCATAATAATAATCTCCTAAATTTAAATTATCAACAGAATTTACAGGATTGCCATGATGTCTGACTGACGGACGATAAGATATTTCTTGTCCTCTACGGTAACCTCAGTTCCGGCATACTTGCCATAAAGAACCTCATCACCGACTTTGACTTCCATAGGTTCGTCCTTCTTGCCTGGTCCGCAAGCGACAACCTTGCCCTGCTGTGGTTTTTCCTTAGCTGTATCAGGGATATAAAGTCCCGCAGCTGTCTTGGTCTCAGCCTCTTTAGGCTCAAGAACCACTCTATCTGCCAATGGTCTGATCATAATTCTATAATTTTAAATGTTTATATCAATGTTTTTGCCGCATCACCATCTGACGCAGCCGGAAACATTTTAATCAACTGCCGTGCCACATGCCTGGACGGTGACAATTTGTCATGCCGTGTCAGCCGCCCCAAATAATCCCGACATGCATCGATTAAAGCAAAAAATTACATATATTTACGTCTGAATACTAACACTTTAAACACTATAGCGTTATGGATTTGATTCATACTTTGAGGAAAATCTTTGTCATAGGTATCTCAGCATTGACAATTTCCTGTTGCGGCCAGAAGAACGCCGCGACACCGGACAGCGGGTTCGCTGACTATATCGAAGCTTATACTGGAGGAATCGTGACAGACGGCGGCAGCATTGTCGTGGAGCTCGTCTCCCCTGCAGAAAAAATAAGCGGCAAACTTTCAGACTCCGACAAGGAGGCCGGAAAACTGTTCAAGTTCTCTCCATCGCTCAAAGGATCTGCACGTTGGACATCCCCGAACAGAATCGAATTCGTACCTGAAGAAGGCTCGCTCAAACCGGGAAAGACGTATGACTGTACTTTCATGCTCGGGAAAGTGACCGAGACAGACAGCCGCTACAGCGAATTCAAATTCAGCTTCGTGAGCGCCAAGAAAGAGGCTTCGGTCGAGGTCAATGACATCACTGTCACAAGCTCCGACATTGACAATGCCTCTGTCAGCGGAACTCTTGTCATGAGCACCTCCGTTTCAGTGGAGAATCCTGAAGACCTGCTCAGTTTCGACTACCCAGAAAGCGGTTTCACCACAGAAGTGAAGCAATCCGGAGAGCGCGCATTCGACTTCAATGTCACGGGACTGAAGCGTGGAGACGGAGACAAGACATTGACAATCAAATTCCTGCCGGGAAAGACAGGTTTCAATGAATGCGGCACCGCGTTCGCTGTCATCCCCGCAAAGGGAAAGTTCAATGTCATTGACGCGAAACTTGTAAACAGCGACAACAATTACATTGACGTGACTTTCTCGGAGCCGCTCGACAGCAGGCAGAACCTCGACGGTCTCGTCAGCGTGACTGCCTCGTCCAAGAACGACTACTACGGCAACGGAACGGAATCACTTAAGGTCAATGCCAAAGTGACTGACAACAAGGTGAGACTGTACCTGGGAAAGAACGTGGACGGTTCACTGACACTTGAACTGGATCCTGCCGTCAGGGACATCAACGGCAACAGGCTCGGCGACACATGGAGACATGTCTTCACGATGGAAAGTCCAGAACCGGGTGTGGCATTCGTCGGCAAGGGAAGCATACTTCCTGACACCAGGAATCTGACCATGGCGTTCGTCGCAAAGAACCTCAAGGCAGTGGATATCAGCATTATAAAGATATATCCGAGCAACGTGCTGATGTATCTGCAGGACAACAGCCTGAACGGGGACAACAACCTCAGGCGCTCCGGCAGAATGATTTACAAGAACACATTGAGACTGGA
This sequence comes from uncultured Bacteroidales bacterium, assembly GCA_934700615.1. Lineage (GTDB taxonomy): Bacteria > Bacteroidota > Bacteroidia > Bacteroidales > UBA932 > Cryptobacteroides. The sequence continues at coordinate 6,885 of CAKUXR010000042.1, read as the reverse complement.
CACTGACCCCGACAAGGACCTGAGCAAGAGCAACAAATTCACGGTGGACCTCTCAAGCCTTTTCAAACAGGATCCGAATGCCATATACAGGGCAAGGATCGCTTTCAGGAAAGAGTATTACATCTACAGCAAGGACTCTGACGGACAGACAGTTGCAAGCAATATGACAAGCTTGGCATCCGGCAACATGTCAGAGGAAGACGAGACCGTATGGGATATTCCTAATCCGTATTTCTACTACAACACCTATGACTGGTCAGTTTACGAGTGGCAGGACAGGAACAACCCGATGACCCCGTCATATTACATGAACTACGATTACCCTGAAAAAAGTTTCATGGCTTCCAAGCTCGGTGTCGTGGCCAAATATGCCGATGCCGGCAAGAAAGCCGCCAAGATTTGGGTGGCAGTCAGCGACATCATTACAGCAGAGCCGGTTTCCGGAGCGGAGATAACCGCATATAATTACCAGCTGCAGGAAATCGGCAGCGGAAAGAGCGACACTCAGGGGCTCACTGCCATTGACGTCAGCGGCAGACCGTTTGCAGTACGCGTAAAGAAAGGTGAATCAGTCACTTACATAAAAGTTACAGACGGCGAGGAAATGTCATTGAGCCGATTCGACACCGGCGGAGAGATACTGCAGAAGGGATTGAAGGGCTTCGTCTATGGCGAGCGAGGTGTCTGGAGACCCGGCGACACCCTCCATCTGAATATGATTCTCTTCAGCGAGAACAAGATTCCTGACAGCCATCCTGTTGCCATTGACATCTACACTCCTCAGGGACAGTTCTTTACGAGAAAAGTGTGCAGAAAGGCGGAAAACGGATTCTACACATTCGAGATTCCGACATCGCCTGACAGCCCTACCGGTCTCTGGAACGCCTACGTGAAAGTGGGCGGCGCGACCTTCCACAAGCCTCTGAGAATCGAGGCGATAAAGCCTAACCGACTGAAGGTCAATGTCGATTTCGGCAGCAAGGCTCTCTATGCCGGAAACATGACAGCCATAAACATTTCTTCCAACTGGCTCACGGGACCTGCCGCATCAGGCCTGCTGTCCACGGTTTCCATGACATTGAGACCGGGAAAAACCAGTTTCAGCGGATTCGAAGGCTATACTTTCCGCAATCCTGCAAGCAGTTTCGAGACATTCAGCACGGATCTGGCCAGAGCCTGCCTGGACAATAACGGAGTAGCCCACGAAAGAGTACGGCTCCCGGCAGTGCCTCAGGCTCCCGGCATGCTCTCGGCAGACATCCTCTGCTCCGTTTTCGAGAACGGGGGCGACGAGAGTTTCACGACATTGACAATGCCTTACTCTCCTTTCAGCGCATACGTCGGCGCAAAACTTCCTGCTGACGGCGAATATATCACGACCGGCACCACCCACAACATCCCTGTGGCAGTTGTCAGCCCTGACGGAAAACGCATCTCCGGCCATCAGATCGAATGGAGAATCTTCAAGCTCAAATGGAGCTGGTGGTGGGAATCCAGACGCGACCCTCTCGACTCGTACATCAATGCGTCGGCCGCATCCGCCTACAGTTCAGGCACTTTCAGGTCAGGCCAGAATGATATGAACATTTCGTTCAACATCAATGACAATGATTGGGGCCGCTACCTCATATATATAAAGGATCTGGACAGCGGCCACGCGACAGGAGGAATCTTCTACGCGGACATGGCTGACTACATCGGCCGCTCAAGCAGAAGCAATCCTGACGCACCTGCCATGCTGAGTTTCGCTACTGACAAGAAGTCATACAAGACAGGCGAGACAGCGACAGTGTTCATCCCGTCAGCAAAGGACGGCAGGGCATTGGTTTCCATCGAAAACGGAACCCGCGTCCTCAGCAGCGAATGGGTCAAGACCTCCGAGTCCGGAGACACCCCTTATAAGATTAAGGTCAATGCCGATATGGCTCCTAACTTCTACATCCATATCACATTGGTACAGCCTTACTGGAACACTTCCAATGACTTGCCTGTCAGGATGTACGGTGTCCAGCCTGTGATGGTAGAGAATCCGGATTCCCATCTCGAACCGGTCATCTCAATGCCGGACAAGATTCATCCCGAAGAGCAGTTCACCGTCAAAATCAGCGAAAAGAAGGGAAAGACGATGACCTACACCCTTGCAATCGTCGATGAAGGTCTGCTGGACCTGACTGCATTCAGGACTCCGGATCCATGGAACGCGATGTATAAGCGCGAAGCCCTGGGTGTCAAGACCTGGGATATTTATGACAACGTATATAATTCATTCGGAGGTGCGCTTTCGGCTATGTTCAGTGTCGGTGGTGACGAAGGGCTTATCAGAGGCGCACGCAAGGAAAACAGATTCAACCCTATAGTCAAGGTACTCGGTCCGTTCACTCTCAAGTCCGGTTCCGCAAGCCACAAAATCACATTGCCGATGTACGTGGGAAGCGTAAGAGTGATGGTTGTAGCCGGTTACGGGAACGCGTTCGGCAATGCGGAGAAGACCGTTCCGGTCACATCTCCGGTAATGATTCTGCCTACACTGCCGAGATTCGCCGGCTGCGGCGAGACAATCACCCTTCCTGTCAATGTCTTTGTGATGGAGGAGGGAATCGGAAATGTCAATGTTACAGTACGTTGCGAGGGACCTATCTCAATAGAAGGGAACACCTCAGAATCATTGGCCTTCTCCGGCAAGGGCGACAAGATGGCCAGATTCACTCTCAAATCCGGTGAAGAGGGCACTGCCAAGGTCACCGTTTCAGCTGAAGGCAGCGGACACAAGATGACAGAAACCATAAATCTGGAAGTACGCAACCAGTCTCCTGAAATCATTTCCGAGAGCGGCAAGCTGCTTTCACGTGGCGAGAGCAGGTCATTTACCTACCAGCCGTTCGACGCCAGCGGAGACCTCGGCGCATGGGTTGAAATAAGCGGCTGTCCTACAATAGGTTGGAACACGCTGTTCAATTATATGAGAAGTTATCAACATTCTTGCACCGAGCAGCTCGCGGCCAAAGGCCTGAGCCTTCTCTACGCGATGAAGGATCTGACCAAGGAAAATGCTGAAGCGGCAAAGTCAATGATACCGGGCATCCTTTCAGAACTCTACGGAAGACAGCTCCCTGACGGTGGTTTTGCCTACTGGCCGAACTATACCCATGCTGATGAATGGGTTACGTCAATGGCGGGCGAGTTCATGACTGTCGCAAGTTCAGAGGGTTATGACGTCAGCAATGCCGTCATGACTTCATGGAAGCGGTTCCAGAAGCGCTGCGTCCAGAATTACAGGACAGCAAAGGTAAGCGGTCTGAGCGACCTGACACAGGCCTACAGGCTCTTCACCCTGGCATTGGCACAGTCCCCTGAGGAATCTGCAATGAACAGGATGAAGGAGAACGGCAACATGTCATGGCAGGCATCGATGATGTTGGCTTCGGCCTACTCCGTCTGCGGCAAAAAGACGGCGGGAGCAAATATCCTGAGCGCTGCTTCAGACTCCCCTGTCAGCTGGACAATGGACCTGCCTACATTCAGTACTCCTCTGAGAGACAAGGCAATAGCCATGGAGGCTATGGTCCGCACCGGCAATGTTGCAGGCGCAGTGACCTATGCACATGATATACTGGGCGGCTCTTCTGACGTGGAAAGTCTTTCGCCTTGGGCTCTCACCACACAGGAGTCCGCATTCCTCGGAAGGGCATTGGCAATTCTTTCCCGCAGCGTCACATCAGGCAATCTGTCAGTATCCGTCGAAGAGCCTGATGAGTCCGCAGCTTCTCTGGAGGCATTGCCTTCGGACAATGGCCACGCGACATACATCCTGCACCCTAACAAGGGAAAGGCAACTGTCAGGAACACTTCTGACGGCCCTGTCTATGTAAGGATGACTACTGTCTCCAGAGCAGCACCGGGAGAGACAGTAGCAGCGAAGTCCTCCGGCATTGACCTTACCGCAAGGTACGTCCTCGGCGACGGCTCGCTCATCAACCCTGCGTCTCTGCGTCAGGGCACCGAGTTCACCGCGATTATACATGTCGCCAACCGCTCAGTGTCAGACGATTACAGCAATCTGGCATTGACTCAGATGATTCCTTCGGGCTGGGAGATTGTCAATGAGAGGATGACGGGTCAGGACATTCCTTCCGCCGGCCGTTATGACTATCTGGACATCAGGGATGACCGCAATGTCTTCTATTTCAGCCTGCCGAGAGGAACTTACAAGGAGTTCAGAGTCCGTCTGCGCGCTGCATATGAAGGCCAGTACATCCTGCCGTCCATCACTTGTGATGCCATGTATAACGCCGGCGTCTATGCCCGCACGGCATCAGGCAAGGCGTCTGTGACCAGATAACAGGCTTGTACTGTGCAGATTTCAGATTATTTACGCATTCTTATGGGCAAGGCTGCAGCGCACAAACGTCTGACAGCCCTGCTCATTTTGGCTGCCCTACTTCTGTCATGGTACCTTCTCTGCCTGCCTCGTGAACTGTTTCCCGACACGGTCTATTCGACTGTCGTCACTGACAGGAACGGGGAACTTCTCGGTGCCAGGATCGCATCTGACGGACAGTGGCGTTTCGGAGCCGGGTCTTATTCGGATGAGGATGGCAGGGACAAGTATTTCACGTCCCTGATAGAGTTTGAGGACAGGTGGTTCAGGTGGCATCCCGGCATCAATCCTGTCTCCATCTGCAAGGCCATGTATGCCAATATGAAGGCTGGCCATGTCGTAAGCGGAGGCAGTACCATCACCATGCAGGTAATCCGGATGTCCCGTCAGAAGCCGCGCACCATAAGTCAGAAACTTGTAGAGGCCATTCTTGCAACGCGTCTCGAATTGCGTTGCTCCAAGGATGAGATTCTGTCATTATATGCTACCCATGCTCCTTTCGGCGGCAATGTAGTCGGTCTGGACGCTGCTGCCTGGAGGTATTTCAGCCACGGAGCCGACGACTTGTCCTGGGGCGAGGCGGCCACTCTGGCCATCCTCCCCAACTCCCCTTCCAGCATAAGGCCGGGAAAGAATCACGAGAGGCTTCTTGCCAAGCGTAACAGGTTACTGCACAAATTATTGGATAGAGGGCTCATCAGCATTGACGATTATGGGACGGCCTGTTCCGAGCCTATTCCTGACGCTCCCAAGCCTCTTCCGTCGTTTGCGTCCCACCTGGTGGATGACTTTGCTTCCGGTCAGTACAATGGAGGCGGACAGTTCTTTTCTTCTGTCATTGACATTGACGGCAAGCCTGCTACTTCCGGCAAGACCTCGGGACGGATGGTCCACACCAGCATTGACATTCATCTTCAACGACATATTGAGGGGATTCTTTCGCGGCGCGGCGACGAGCTTTCGCGTGAGGGAATTGCGGATCTTGCGGCGGTTGTCATCGAGGTCGCGACGGGCCGGGTGCTCGCGTACTGCGGCAATGCTTCGCCGGAGCGGAAAAGGGCCGGTGTCAATGTCAATGCGGCGCGGTCTCCCCGGAGTTCCGGCAGTATCCTGAAGCCGTTTTTGTATTGTGACGCTCTGGAGGACGGGACGATTCTTCCGTATTCTCTTGTGGCTGATACACCTGTGAATATCAATGGTTTCGCTCCTCAGAATTATGACATGACATATGACGGGGCGGTTCCTGCGGCTGCGGCCTTGAGCCGTTCACTCAATGTGCCATGTGTCCATATTCTGAAGGATTATGGCGTCCAGCGTTTTCAGGAGAATCTTGCTTCGCGTGGTCTTACGACATTGAACCGTTCCTCTTCGGATTATGGTCTGTCGCTGATTTTAGGTGGCGGTGAATGTCGTCTGGATGAGGTGACGGCCGCTTATGCTGAGCTGGCAGGGCGTCTGGACAACAGGCTGGATTCCGAAGATGATCCTGTTGCCGTATTTTATACCCTGGATGCCCTCAAGGAGGTCAACAGGCCTGATGAAATCGACTGGCATCTTATCAATTCCGTGCGCAAGGTTGCCTGGAAGACAGGTACAAGTTATGGTTATCGTGATGCCTGGGCGGTCGGTGTGACTCCGGACTATGCCGTAGGTGTCTGGGCAGGCAATGCTTCGGGTGCAGGTGCAGCAGGACTCCTGGGTGCCAGGACCGCCGGACCTGTGATGTTCGAGATTTTCAATGCCCTTCCGGGCAGCAAGTCCGCGTGGTTTCCAAGTGTGGATGAAATATCCGGTTCTGAGCGTGGCAGCCATAAGGCTTGGCGCACTGAAGTTTGTCATGAATCGGGTTTTCTGGCAGGACCGTATTGTGATGAAAAGGATACGCTTACGTTGCCGGCCGGGTCAATGAAAAGCAGGATTTGTCCATATCATCATTTTGAGGACGGCCGCAGTGTCTTCCGTCTCACGCCTGCCATGGAGTGGTTTTACAGACAGAAGCATGCCTCTTACAAGGTTCCGTCGTCCGGGTCAGGTCTTCTGATGGAGTTCATTTATCCGGAAAACGGCAGTGTCATAACTCTACCGAAGCAGTTGGACGGCTCGCCAGGCTCTCTAGTCCTGAATCTGGCCCATACCAATCAGGACGCGACTGTATATTGGCATCTTGACAACAGTTTCATAGGCACAACACGTTTCATTCACCAATTACGTGTCCGTCCTGATTCCGGACGCCACACTGTCACAGTCGTAGATGATTCCGGCAAAACGCTTACGATTTCGATAACGATAACGTAGATGGCAAGTGAAAATACCCTGCATTCCGAGTACTTTACATCGTCTAAACTGGCGGGGGATCAGTATTGCTGAGATACAAAAAAGAGGTCAATCAAAGCTGTACACTTCAACTGACCTCATTTGTTGTGCGCGAGATGAGAGTCGAACTCACACGTCGCAATTGACACTAGCTCCTGAAACTAGCGCGTCTACCATTTCGCCACCCGCGCAAC
>CAKUXR010000041.1 GCA_934700615.1 uncultured Bacteroidales bacterium | reverse complement strand
ACTGGCCGGCAGGGGCCTTCGGAGCGGCGTAGCCGTCCGCGGCTTCGTGAGCGGAATGGGGCCCGCCGCGGTAGCGGTGGGAAGGATAGCCCCAACGGGGCGTACCGCTCCGAAGGCCCCTGCCGGCATAACATGTCCTATATTTTTGTGATTTCAAAAGTATAAATGAAGTGGTTTTTGAAGACATAAAGATTTAAAAATCATCATTGAAATTTAAAAATCATAAAAATCTTTCTGAAACCACCCGCCATTTCGGGGCATTTCGCCACATTTTCGGGTTTTGCGCGAAAATTTTATATAGTATTGCAACCTTGATTGACGCACGGACAGCCGGTGCACGACCGCCGGTGTCAATGTCAATAATTTGTTTTACCAGAATAAATACTTAATTTTATGACAGAATTAGTCAAGGTTGGAAGCGAGGGCAAGTACATCGACCTGATGGTCGACTGGAGCTTCAAAAAGATTTTCGGGACGGAAGTCAACAAGGACATTCTCATCGAATTCCTCAAGGTGATTTTCCCGCAGTACGCAATATCGGACATCACATATGTTCCGACGGAGCAGTTGGGAATCATGGAGGACGACAGGAAGGCAATCTTCGACGTGCTGTGCCGGACTGAGGACGGAAAGACGTTTCTCGTGGAGATGCAGCGTGGTTATCAGAAGCACTTCTTCGAAAGGGCCCTTTTCTACACTTCATTCCCGATAATGAAACAGGGAAAGAAGGCATTGGCAGAAGAGGCAAGGGGGAACAGGCCGTGGGACTTCAGTCTGGACGGGGTATTCTTCCTCGGAATCCTGAACTTCAAGTATGAGGATGACGAGATGACGGAGCACCGGTACCGGCTGATGGAGGCGACGTCGAAAAAGCTGATGACGGACAAACTGGAGTTCGTCTTCGTGGAGGTGGAGAAGTTCGACAAGGGTGAGGATGAGCTGGAGACGGATCTGGACAAGTGGCTGTATCTGCTGAAGAACATGTCCAACTTGCTGGGACGCCCGGAGAGACTGCGGGACCGGATATTCACGAAACTCTTTGATGTTGCGGAACTCGCCCAGCTTGACGACAAGGACAGAATCAAATACATTAAATCCATGAATACTGAACGGGACACATACAATCAGATTGAGTATGCGCGTGAGAGTGGGAGAGAGGAAGGACGAGAAGAAGGACGTCAAGAAGGTCGTGCTGAAGGCGCAAAACAGAAGAGTTTCGACATTGCCAAAAGAATGTTGGAGAAAGGAATTGACATCAAGACAATTTCAGAACTGACATGTCTGACGGAAAAGGAAATTTCTGAATTGAATCGGATTGATGCCTAAGATGTTGCTGAGCTCGCCTAGCTTGACGACGAGGACAGAACCAATTACATAAAATCCATGAATACGGAACGGGACACATACAATCAGATTGAGTACGCACGTGAGAGTGGGCGTGAGGAAGGACGCAAGGAAGGGCGAGAAGAAGGACTCAAAGAGGGGCACAAGGAAGGACATAAAGAAGGTCTCAAAGAAGGGCGAGGAGAGGAGCGCTTGAAGATCGCGATGAATCTTATACGTATTGGAGCATCTTGCGAGATTATCTCGCAGGCCACAGGGCTCTCAGCAGAAGATGTATCCAGGCTAAAGGAAAAGTCGGATTCCAAGTAACCTTGCTTAGAGAAAAATCATTCAGCAAAAACGGTGTAAATATTGGCCATTATTTACACCATTCACATCAAATTGATAATTCCGTGTAAAAAAAACGGCCATTTTTACACGGAATCAAAGCAATTATCTGAACAGCTTGTCCAAAAGTTCTGCGCGCTGCTTGGTAAGTTCTTTCATACGCTGAATCTCGAGCTCGTACGTCCTGGCAGGCAGCAATCAAACGGGAAGGTAATCATTCAGACAAGAACGAAGCTTCTCCAAGGCCTTCTGGATTTCACGTTTGACCTTCCGAGGAGTGACATTGTACTTCAGGGCTATTTCATCGTAAGTGAGATCCTCGAAACGGCTGGAAAGGAAAATTCCTCTGGGGAGATCCGACATCTCCGACAGGAAATCCCTGAAAATAGCCTCAACTTCCGAGCCGAAAAGATCAGCCATACCAGGACTCTCAAGAACAGAAATCTCTGATAGCATTGACTTTATCTTCAGATTTGTCTCCGGGTCGAGCGGACCTTCTGCCTGCACGAACTTCGCATTGTCCCTGAGCCAGTTAAGACAACGGTTTTTCACCGAGCGAAGAATATAAGCCTCTGGAGATGTTTTCAGGTCAATGCTTTCACGCTTGTCCCAAAATGTAGCGAAGCAATCAGATACGATATCCTCTGCCACAGCCAAATCCCTTATATAAGATCTGGCAATGGCAATATAACTGTCCCTGTGCTTCATGAACAGCTTTCCAAAGTCCTGAGGATCAATATCTGAAATCCGCATCTATATTTCTGATTCCGTAAGAAAGAAACACTTACAATTATACTCTCATGGATTACCTGAATTTCGCGTCAAGCAAGGCCGCACGTTTCTCGGTAAGATCTTTCATCCTCTGTATTTCCAACTCATATGTACGCGCAGGCATATTCGCCTCATCGCTGTACTGATAGTAGAAATCCCAGACACTGAAATTGGCAGCAATAGCCTTACGCATCTGCTTAGGCTTTTCGTCAAGTTCGGAAAGGACCTTTGCCTTCAACTGCTCCTTTTTGGAAGCCCATCTCTTGCCTACAAACTTGCGGAACTCCGCATCCTGCCAGAAACGATGGAACCAGTCAGGATTGATGTAAGGAGGCATGTAGAAGCCACCATAAATCATGAGTTGGTCAAGCGTGTTCCCGTGAGGTGTACGCTTGTCATTGTTCCACCCTTTGTCAAGGTCCCAAATCGGTCCGAAGAAGATTTTGTCAATGCCACGTCTCTTATAGAAATAAGTGCTGGTGTAGCCATCCATATCACCTGCGAATTCCTTCACAATGATGAAATCTGCCAATGTCTTCTCATCAAACCACTTTCTCCAGCCATTGACGGGATCAGTGAAATTGGATGAATACAGGGCTGCTTCAGCCTTGCGGATGAAATCTTCAATATACTTGTACTGGGAGATGTCCATATCATCATCCTTAGGATATTTATGATCCATATATATACCCTTGCTTGAAGTGAACGACACAGGATAGCCCTCGTCGTGGTGGATATTCGTTTCGATCAGATGACCTCCAGTAATCTTGTCCTGATTGGATCCGTCGGCAGCTACAAGTTTGTCGAGATTGATGCGTCCTTTGGCAACTTCCATCTGGTCAGACATCTGATATACGCCATGATAGTTGTCTCCCGAATAGACATTCACCATCTGGGAACATGGAGTAAAAGTCAGAGCTGCCGCATCATGATATTTTTCTGAAGAACTGAACAGAATCCTTGAGAGTTCAAATGCCAAATGGTTGCGGAGCAACGATTTGTCCATGTCATGAGCCAGAAGCACCCAAGACTTTGCTTTAGCTTGGTTCAGACCTATCGGGCTGAATTTCTCCGGGAATTTGATACGATATGGTTTCTTAGGAAGACCCCAGGTGGAGTTTCCTCTTCCGCGGATTTCGATCTCGGCATCAGATGCGCGCCATTTTCCCTCGTCAGAACCTGGACGATAAATGTCAAATTTAGTCTTTTTATAAGTTGACTTGGAAGTGATGCTGGAAACAGGAATATGAATCCTGATGACAGGAAGTTCCGTATTGATCTGAGGGCAGTTGAAAGATACCATATAGACATTCTCATCACCATTCTCAGCCCTTACTACCAACTCGAAATCATCAGCGAAAGAGATGGCAGTCTGACCGGAAACCACCGGCTGACCATTTACCAGAACAGACTCTCCGTCTGTCACAAATTCCGGAATAAGCATCTCAGGATTAGCCTTGTCAATCCATTTCAGATATTTTGCGCAGAATGTCTTGCTGTTCCCGTCGTAATCGAACTGGATATCTCCATTCAGCTGGTTTGCAGCTTTTTTAAGGACAAAAGAAGTAAGACTGTTTGTACCTGATTTTTCCCTCTCCTGACTGATAGTGAGGTTCTTGCTCTCACATTCCGGAGCAGACAGAATTATAGTCGCACTTCTGTCTTCTTTTCCGTTGAACTTATCCACATTTACTATCAGGTTGAATGTATATTCGTCATCAGTCGATGAAACCATCGCCTTGCACCAATCCTGCTCTGGAGAGTACGAAATTGAGACTTTTCTGGTTGCTCTGAATTCAAACTTGAATGTTCCTCCATCTGAAGGAGCGACAAAATCTTCCGCATCCATTATGAGTTCCGGCTTGAGTTCCGGCTCATCCGGGTTTGATGGATTAGTTGGTTCAATGATTTCAGGTGCTTTCTGACAAGCAGAGAAAGCTACAAACATAAAAAGAAGCACCGACGACAGTGCCGACTTGATTCTGGTCATAAGTATGTGATTTTACTTACATATAGACGACTGAAATGCCGCCTTTTACGCATCTATGATAAAAAAGGTGGCTGAATCGTCCTCGCAGGACTCTCCAGCCACCTTCATATAGACAATCTAATTTATAGATTCATTAGTTTTCAGGAAGAGATACCGGCTCGAATTCGATACCTGCGTCTCCAATATTGTCGCTGCCCTGCTTGCGCACGTCCAACTCACCATAGAGAGGGTTCTTGCCGCCATCTGAGACGTTAGGAATTGTATTACCTTCGCCTGAAGCAACTTTCCAGTAGCACTTGAGGCCTTCGGATGCAGGATCCACTGTATAGAAGTGGTTCTCAGCATTGATTTCCGCCTCAGTAAGAGTCTTCTTCCAGATACGGAACTCTGTCATCAGACCAAGGAAGTCACGATTGCTTTCATATGAGTAACCAATCCAGAAGCAGCGGTTGCCTGTTGGCTCATAGCTCCATGAAGGAGAAAGATCGACCCACTGAAGTTTTGTTGTTCCCCAGTATGTCTGCTTTTCAAATGTATAAGAACCAATCTTGACACCATTGAAATATGCAGTTGCTACAGCGTCACCAAATGTGATGGCCACATGAGTCCAACGGTTTGCAGGAAGTTCCTCAGGAATGTTCCAGTTGCCGGCGGTTGTCGCAATCTGAATCCTGTTAGGAGAGTTGCCGACATCACCGAAACGGAGAAGAAACTGTCCTTCGATACCCATAATGGTCATAATGGAACCTGATTGCTTGAAAGACTCAGGTTTGATGAGGCACTCAAGAGTGAAGTTGTAGCAGGTACCAAGTCCTCCGCTCTCCCACTTAGGGAAGAGACGGTTTCCATCCATACGGACTGCCCAGCTGATGATAGCATTCTGCTGGGTAACGGTAACCTCTGCAGAAAGTGGAGACTCGCCCTCTTTTGCATCTGTCTGTGTGAAAGTTATCTTAGAGGATCGTTTCTGTCCGTCGAATGCGCTGATTTCGAAATATTCACTACCCTCTTTATTCTCGGTGTGTTTAATCCAAGATTTGCCGTCATCTGCAATTGTGATTGAATACTTGACATTGGCGGTAATGCCGATTGCGATAGTCTCACCACCGATCTTGACAGGATACATCTCTTTTGCAGTAGCAAGAACATGTTTCGCCTCCTGGAGAACTGAAACCTTGACAGGCTCTACACCTTCAGCTGAAATTGTGAGTTCAGCGTTTCTGTCATCAAGGCCTTCGAGTCCCTTGTATTCGAATACAAACTTAGCCTCGCCTTCGTTTTCACCCTCGAAAGTAGCCTGATATTCAAGCCATTCGCTTGCACCGTCACTAAGTGCGCAGGTAAGGTCGCGGTAGTTGATAGAAGACTCGGCAACAACTTCCAAAGTACCTTTCTCATAACCGAGAACGACTGAGGCATCGCTGACAAGAGTCAAATGATCAGGAATCACTTCTGTTGGAAGAGAAGTAAGTTTGAAATCATCACTTACCTTTCCGCAAGTGAATGTCCAGTCTGAAACCAGAGCTTCGAGGCTGAGGTTTGGCTGAACTGTGAATTCTACGATATCGCCATCTACACCTTTCTTTACTGAAGGGGTAACCCATGCGCTATAATCCGCCTTGCCTTCAAGTGTCCATTCTGCAGAACTTGATACGATCACCTTGAAGCTGCCGCCTGTATTAGGAACAGATGCAGTGTGCGGAGATACTGTGATTTTTTCCTGTACCGGTGGTGCGACCTTCACATCCTCCGGTTTGCTACATGCAAACAAAGCAAGAACTGATGCCGCAGCAACTAATATCTTTTTCATATTCTTGGTTTTAATTATATTTTGATGTTATCATGGTAATCATTTTAAAAGGAGTCAGACTCTTCTTAAAATGATTACCTGTGGTTTAATTAAAGAGTGTGACGATTAGGATCATATTTACCTTCACCAAGTTTGTTCCAAACTCCTGTAGGATCTTTCAATTCCTGGTCATAGAATCCTCTGGCAGCGTTTTTCATGGACGTAAGCGATCTGCTCAGATTATTACTTACCGAACCGGTACCTGAAGGGTCAAATGCGAACCACATGCACCAGCCGTAGCCCTTCTCTTTTATGCTTTTGGCAGACGCCTCACTCAAAGTATTATATCCGCGATTCAACTCGATAGACATTCCTGAGCACTGAGCCATAGTGAGGTCCCCGTAAGGAGATGTTGTTCCTCCATAGTTTGCTACGTGGAAGTCAAGCCATTCTGAGATTGGGTGCTCAACCTGAGTCTCCTGGTCTTTAACAGATGTTGGGAGAGTGTAAAGCTGACCGTAAGCGAATGTAGAAACTTCTGTCTCCCATGGGCAAGTAGCCTTGAGAGCTTTCTTGAGCTCGTAGCAAAGTCTTGCTCCGGCTGCTGCGCTTCTGTTGGTAAACCAATGGTTGCCGATGATAGGTGAGCTTGAGTACTCGTCGTCAAGGTTCACACCGTCAAGTTTGTATGTCTTACATGCATCAGCAACTTCCTGAGCCCACTGAGCAGCACCCCAGTCTGAAAGCTGGCAAAGACCTGCAGCATCGTGGTTTCCGAGAAGGCCGAGATATACTTTGATACCCTTCTTGCGAAGTGGCTGGAGATAAATCTCCGAATCGTCGAGAAGCGCCTGAACGTTAGGGTTGTTTGCAAGATAAACAACATCCTCTGCTGTGTTGTAGTTGATGTTGGCAGCGAAGAGGATAACTGCATCAAAGAATGGAGTGCCATCCTCGAGCATATACTCTAATGCGTTAAGAGGGTTGCAGTCATTGACCTCGAAGTAAACGACGTTCTTGACCTGCTTAGGGTTCTTCTTTCTGACAATTGCATTGACACGGCACTCTGCCTGCTTTACGACAGCATTCTGTACCGGTTTGAGGTAAAGAGGAAGAAGGTAAGTAGAACCGAGAGAAAGTCCAGTAGCGTCGAGTTTAACCTCTACCTCAGCAGACTCTTTCTGGCCTGCCTTGATGACGATTTTACCACCGTTAGGGATGGTAACCGCATCCTTTGGATAGAGAACAGCCTCGCCATCTTCTTTGTGAAGGTAGTTGTACTCACGAAGGTATCCCTCATCGTAGAAGAGTTCAACCTCTACGTCTGAAGATACAGCAGCATCGATAGCCACTTTAACCTTCACAGAAAGCTCGGTCTCTGTCTTGGTTGCGATATTTGTCTCGCTCTCAGCGGTGAGCTTCACAGCAACGCCCTCTGAAGGTGTCGGTTCAGGGGTAACTCCGCCTGTTCCGGCTGCCTGAACCACGTTGATTGAAACCGGCTGTGCTACACCTGCTTCAATACGGATACGTCCAATTCTCTGCTCAGTAGTAGTGTTCTCTTTAGCATTGACACTGAGGGTTCCCTTCTCCTTGTTAGGAGTGAGGACAATCCACTCTGCTGTTGGAGTTGCTTTCCATGCGTCAGCATTTGTTGTGACGGTAAGAAGCACGTCAGAGTTATCTTTCGCATTGAAAGAAATAGCCTCTTCCGGTGTTACTGTGAGAGTCTCAACAACTTCGTTCGGAGACTTCTCGCAAGAAGCAAGGGTAAGTGACATCACTGCGATGCCGAGCATACCTTTCAAAAATCTTTTTAACATAATTAAGGTTATCTTTTTAGTTGATTTATTTATGAATAATCTTTGTGATTTCTATCATTAAGGAAGAGTGACAGGTCTCCAGAGGATATCATGGTCTGCAGTAAGATTGTTTCCATAAGAAGAGTAATCCTTTGCAGTCTTTCCTGCGGCATCGTCAAATTTCCAGTAAGCAAGCAGGCTCGCGTCAATGTCAGACTGATAAAGCTTGTAGAAATGGTTCGGGGCATTGATTTCCTCTGCCGTAAGAACCTTGTTCCACAGACGTGTCTCAGCAATCATTCCGTCAAGGCAACGCTTGTCATCATATGAGTAGCCTACCCAGAAGCAGCGAGGCTTTCCGTCGGACTCGTCAGAGTGAGGCGCGCTGAAATCAACCGCCTTGAATTCAACTGGAACCTGAACACCATCCCTGACAACTGTTCCAATCACAGAGAGGTCTTTTTCCGCACGGAGACGACCGTCAATATAAACCTGGATGAGACCCCTGTTGAATGTAACTGCAAGATGATACCATCTGTCAGTCTTAAGCTGCAACGAAGCATCTGAAAGGTCGGCCCTAAGTGTTGAATTGCCCTCAACATCCTTGTATGCACAAGCAATCTGAATCTGGTTTGAAGGAATGGTAACATCACCGATTCTCACGAGGAAATGGTCCTCGACTCCCATGACAGTAAGAATCTTGCCCTCATTGTTGAATGCGTGACAATTGATGAGTGTCTCCATGGTGAAGGTCTCCAGACTCTTGACAGCTTCCCAGTTGTCCCAAACAGGCCAAGCACGGTTGCCCTTGATGTCTGCAACTGTATTTACAAGTGAAGCCTCCTTTACTACGAAGTACATTGTCTTCGCTCTTTCGAGCACCTCAACTCCCTTCGGAGCGATGGTGACAGGAAGTACATATACCTTGCTGTAATCAAGTTTGTCGAGACCGGTGAAAGTCAATTCGATATCTTTGCTGGTAACATCTCCCTTGCGAAGCACTGTTGAGAGACCCTCGAGATTGCAGTTTGCATCCGGAAGAAGTTCAGCAGTCTCATCATACCATGCCTTGCGGTAAGTATCAAGAAGCTCAGGAGATTTTACGACTGTTACGTCAATGTCATTGTCGAGAGGTTTGGCGACTGCAACTGAAAGGCTCCTGGTAAGAGTCTTTACACCCTCGTCTGTCGCAACTCTGACTTCAGATCTGTAGCTGTCAGCATTGATGAACATTTTGTTATCAAAACTGCCATCCTGATTTGAGCACCCCGCAAGGGCGAGAGCTGCTGCAAAAATAAATATGCCTATTCTTTTCATATCTGCATTAGTTTTCTTCTGTATTCTGCGACGGATTCATTATTGAAATCGCCTTGCGCACATTGCAGAAAGGATAGTTTTTATTGAAATAATCGTCATATGCATTTCCTGCTGCGAGTCCGCATGCCTTGAATGTCGTGTTCTCAGATTCGGAAAGGACCCATGAGGCTCCGGCAACGAGAGAAGCACCTTTCTGGTCGGGCTCAGCAACTGTAGGAACGGTCAATTCCATAATGACGTTGTTGTTCGCCGGATTTCTTCCGAGAATACGGCCTACAAGTGCTGTGAGCTTCTGCTCTTCCCCGGCAACAAGGATGACGTGTGAGCAAGTCTTGAGGAATTCAGTATCTACCACGTTACGTGCACTTCCCCTGAAAACAACTCTCAGGGCAGGATTTGCAGCGCAATATGTCTTGATTGTGGAGATGAAAGCCTCGTGTGAAGCCTTGGCATATTCTGTCGCCGTATTTCCTACGAACGACGCCACGACTCCGTGGAAACCATACTCGTCACATCTGTCAAGCTGCTTCTGAGTCTGCTCTGCGAAGAACTTGGCAGCCTCCTCAGTAGTTCCGGCAGGTTTTCCTTCATCAGCCCTCTTATCTTCGAGGAGCCCCCATGCAGTATGGATTCTTGCATAATCCACAAAGAGAAGAGCCTCGGTGCCTTTGCACTGAAGAAGCTGAGGAATCTCAGATACGACAGCAGCGTTAAGTGCATCATCAATATCAACGATTACAAAGTCTGCACTGTCAGGCATCGCCATCAGATGCTGGTTCTGGCTTGACGGATGTGCAGCAGAACCCTTCATTGTGACGAACATCAGATTATGCTCCGTTTTCTTGTATTCCCTGATGCCTGAGAGATAGTTCTCATATGCCGCAGGGTCGATTTCCTCCGGAGTCTGGTGACGGAAATCGAGATTTTCCGGTTCGGTCCATTCGCTGCAAGACGTGAAAACGAAGAGCACTGTTGAGAGGACGGCCAGCGATATATTTAAAATCTTTTTCATTTCAGTAAATCTGTTTCTGAAGTAGTTAATCTTAATCCTGTTTGAACAGTTGAGATTATTTGATTACAACGGCCGGATTGCAGTCCCACCAAAGTCTAGTTCCCATTTTGTCCGGGCCACCGAGGTATGAGGAGATTGCCTCGTTCACATTCTCACCGTTGTTTGAGTACTCAGCAAGAGGATAGACCATACGGCGTGCACCGAATTCGTTTGTCACTGATCCGCCGCTCTTGTTACCTGCGTCAGTCGCAGGGAAGAACTTAGGATAACCGGTACGACGATGATCAGACCAAGCCTCGATTCCGTTGTTGAAGTTCGCAATCCATTTCTGGATCATGATTCTCTCCTGTTTTGCAGCAGCAGTTGCAGCATCATCCCATTTTACTGTGATGTTGGAGAGTACTCCTGCATAACTGTTGAGACCGGCAGGATCCGTGTATGTTGCAGGTTTGTTTTCGTTATCCGCTGCATACTCAGCATAGCCTGACAGACCGAACTGCTCGAATGAAAGTCTGATACCTTCATTATAGAACTCTTCAGCTGTACCGGCACCCATATTGAAGCCGAATACTGCTTTCGCTTCAGCTTTGAGGAAAGCGACCTCAGCAGAATTCATCCATACGAGAGGATCTTCCGTAGTAACATTGACTCCGGAATATTTGCGTCCCACGCTGTTCAGAGACGGTTTTTCAATGCCGATTCTGATACCTACGTAGTCAATGCCGTCGAACTCTGACTTGATGAAATACTTGGCACGACGAGGGTCGTTGTATCCGTTCATGTAGCAGATGATGTCCGCAGCTGCATGTGTATCACCTCCGGTCACACTGCCTGTAGGCTGGTTGTACTTGATTGCGGTGTAGAGAGGATTACCCTTGTCACCGAAAGCAACTTTCTGAAGAGCAGCATTGTCAGAATTATCTGCCATCACACCAATCTCGTGATTTACAGCTTCTTCAGCCATTTTCTTTGCCTTCTCAGGTGCAACGTAAACTATTCTCATCGCCATTCTGAGTTTCAGGGAATTGGCGAACTTGCACCACTTCACGGCGGAACCGTCATAAACAGGGTCAGCTGTAGACGGAATTCCTGAAAGTCTGTTCTCAGTCAAAGTATTGATGCAGGCATCAAGTTCTTCGAACATGGTATCGTAAACTTTTTCCTGTGAGTCATATGAGACGGTAATCTTACCGCCCTGGCCGATCTGTGAATAAGGAATCGGGCCATAGGTGTCAGTAACCCTGAGCATTGCAGTCACCTTGATGATGTTTGCAATAGCAAGGGTGACAGGATCATCAGTTATGCTCTTGAGTTCCGAAAGGTTGGAATAAAGTGTAGGAATTATTCTGTCACTCGCGAGCAATACTCTTGTCCAGTCGTCTGTCGCGTTGTAGTTGTCGATAGTCTTCTCGAATGCACCTGTGGTGGAATAGTAACCTCCCATAGGACCTCCGAGCAGACAGTCAGTGAACTGTGCAGTATTGACGTCGGTAGAAATTACCGCACCGCCCATTGCTGCAATGGCAGCAGCAGTCGCATATCCGTCAGTGAGGGTCTGTTCGCGGTTGACCTCATATGGATTCGTATTGATATCCAAGTAGTTGCCCGTACATGAGAGAGTCATGAGTCCAAGTAATATGACTCCTACGAGCGAGTGGAAATTTCTTGTCATTGTTATTTTTCGCATAATCATACCTCCTCCGAATTAGAATGTTATACGTACATTGAATCCGAAATTACGGAGAGAAGGCATCATGAAATGATCGATACCCTGATAGTAGTTACCTGTCGTGGCGATTGATTCAGGATCGAACGGAGCCTTATTGTAAATCATCCACAAGTTACGTCCTACGACAGAAATATTCAGGTCGCATACATTGCCGAGCATCTTCCTCGGGAAAGTATAGCCTACAGAAGCTTCCTGGAGACGAACGTTAGTTCCGGAATAGGTATATTCCTGAGGGAGCGGATTAGAGCCACCTACAGAACTGTACCACTTGTTTGCATCAAGTCTGTCTCCACCGTTGAGGAATACGCCGCCATTGTCGCGGGCAAGGGCAGAAGCCTCAGATACTCCATAGTAGTCGAGGATTGCCTGAGTGCTGGAGTAAACGATACCGCCAAGTCTGGCTGACACGAGGAAGCCGAAGTTGAATCCTGCGATATTGAAATCATTTCTCCATGACATGTTCGCCTTAGGGAGAACGCTTCCGAGCTTAACATAATCCTTTGTATCAGAGAATGTTCTGGTAGTTACTGTTCCGTCCTCATTGACAATGATGCGTCCGTTGGCGTCGTAGCTGAAATCACCAAGTGAATATAAGTCACCGAGAGTACCGCCTTCGCGGAGGATAAAGTGGGCAAGTCCGAGTCCGTTCATGTCGAGCTGTGAAACAGAGAACTTCTCTCCTGTAGCAGGGTTGGTCACGTTCTCAGCAAGTGACATGATCTTGTTCTCGTTGAAAGAGAATGTATAGTTGCTGTTCCATGTGAACTTGTTCCAAGTCTTGCCGAATCCCAAAGTAAACTCCAAACCCTGGTTTCTGACATCTCCGGACTGGATGAAAATATCAGATGATCCTGAACCGGTAGAAATCTGAGGGTTGAATGTCTGATTCTTTGTATTTGTGTGATAGTAAGTCGCGTCAAGATTGAAATACTGGAGGAACCTCATTGAAAGACCGATCTCGAAAGAGTTGGTAAGCTCCGGTTTGAGGTCATACACAGGATACTGAGTCTGGGTGTTCCAGCTGAGTCCGCTGGTATTCCAGCTGTACATAGGGTTTGCGATGTAACGCTCGAAAGCGGTACCTACAGATGCGTATGAACCTCTGATCTTCAAGTATTCCAATGCCTTAGGCATATTAGGGATAATCTGTGAAAGCACAACTGAACCTCCGATTGAAGGATAGAAGAATGACTTTCTGTTAGAGTGAGGACCTGCAAGCTGCGACGGCCAGTCGTTACGTGCCGTGAGTGTAAGGTAGTATGCACCCTTGAAACCAAGTTCAGCAGAACCGAAGATAGACTGAGTCTGCTCGCGCCATCCGTCCTGAAGCCTTGTGGTCTTTGTAGAGTTGCTGAGGTTCTGAACGTTGAATACGTTGGCAATACCTGCACGCTCTGCTGACATCTGTCCGTCTGCAATAGGACCACGGTTCTTCAATGCGTCATAGAACATGTCAGAGATAGATGTACCGAGGTTGACCTGAAGGTTCCAGTCCTGACCGAAACGTTTGTTGATATTTACGAGGAAATCCGCATATATCTGGCGGTCAGTCATTTGTGAAATACCATAGAGACCATTCTGTGAGCTCTCCGTGAGCTGAGTGAATGTAGAAGCATAGAACTTCTCGGTATATTTTGTTGTGGACTGATCCATCTTCACACGACCGGAAACATTCAACCAGTCAAGGATGTCATAACTCATCTGGGCATTCAGCATGAAACGGTCCTTGCGGTTCTCACGAAGGTTACGGTAGTTGATCCAGTACGGGTTCTGCATGGTCATACCGGCATCGCCGATTGGCCAATACTGAGTGGACAGACGACGTACGACGTCATATCTTTCGTACATGCGGACAGCCTCCCAGTCATTTGAACGAGGGAAGATATATGCACCGACGAGAGGGTTGTTGTATGTACCCTGGTTGGTCATGTTCTTGTCTTTCTGGCTGATGAAGCTTGCACTGAAGTCAAGATGCATCTTATCCTTGAGGAAAGATGTAGTATTGCGGAACGTGAAGTTGTAGCGGTTGTAACGGTTGTTCGGAACCATACCGTATGAGTCGATTGATGAACCTGAAAGATAGCTCTGGTTCTTCTCGTTACCCATGGATACAGAAACAGTCTCGTTGTGCGTTACACCCGTCTGGAAATAATCCTTTGCCGGATTGTACTTAGGATTGTTGGCATCATTCATGAGATTTCCCCAGCTGCGGACCTCTGATCCGATTGAAGAATTGAGGTCACCTGTTCCGTAGCGGTTCTGGAAACGAGGCAGCACGAATGGTGTCATGAACTCTACTGACGCGGAAGCAGTTGCAGAAAGTTTGCCTTCCTTACCCTTCTTAGTTGTCACTACAATCGCACCATTGGCAGCATCTGAACCATAAAGAGCGGCAGCGGCAGCACCGGTAAGAACTGAAATGCTCTCAATGTCCTCAGGGTTGATATCCGCGATAGGATCCGTAGAACCCTGAGAAGCGAACTGTGTACCGCCGTCGCGGGCAGTAGTGTACATAGGAACACCATCAATGACATAAAGTGCGTTAGAAGACTGGCTGATGGATTTCATTCCTCGCATCACCACCTTTGACGCACCGCCGACTCCTGAAGAGGAGGCATTGATATTAAGTCCCGCAACCTTACCATTGAGGGAATTGATGAAGTTGGCATCCTTATTCATTGTCACCTCATCAGCATTGACCTGCTGTACGTTGTAGCTGAGGGCCTTCTCCGAACGCTTGATACCGAGAGCCGTAACAACGGTTCCCTCCATCATGATAGCGTCGCTTGTCATTGTGACATTGAAGACTCTGCGGTTGCCAATCTTAATTACCTGCGTTGTGTAGCCGAGGCAGGAAAACTCAAGAGAAGAGTTCTCCATTCCCTCCGGCAATACAAATGAGAAATTTCCGTCGAGGTCTGTGCCTGTTCCGATGGTAGTGCCCTGAATGATGACACCCACACCAATTACCGGAACTCCTTCTTCATCAATGACAACGCCACTGATCTGTGAGGATTTCGCACTGCCTCCGCCTACCTTAGGCTGAGCGGCTTTCTTGGAAATGATAATGTGACCAGAATCAATTTTCCAGTCGATGTCCTTGTCCTTGAATAGGATGTTCAGGGTTTCGGAAAGAGTTTTCCCGGAAACGTTGACAGATACATTTTCCTTTACGTCAACATCTTTGTTGAGGAAAACGCAGCGTGTCTGCTTTTCAATCTGCTGCATCACTTTCTCCAAGGCGATATCCTTCGCCTGGATGGTCACTGTATTTTCAGTCTGTGCAAAAGAAGGGAATGCACAAAAAACCGAGAATATCAGTGGAAGCAGCAGTGCTCCGATTTTGGATAATACTGTCTTCGACATAAATACTACGTGGTTTATTACAATACTACGTTAAGAAATCTTAAAACACAGTGACACACAGTCACTTACGTATACAATAGCCCGTCAAGGGGTACTT
>CAKUXR010000040.1 GCA_934700615.1 uncultured Bacteroidales bacterium | reverse complement strand
GCTTATAAAGCAAAGTCCAAGCACAAGCAGGCTCAAAGTATGGCACTTGTTGCTGAAAAACCGGCAATGAAGTCAGCCGTGTAGTTGCCGGAAGGCTCCGACAGAGCGTGGCCGGCCGCGGCCTCGTGAGCGGCTCCCGGAGGAACGAAGTTCCGGAGGGTGGATGGAGCGAAGCGGAACTCTGGCGGAGCCTTCCGACAACTCTACGACACCCTATATAAAAAAGAGACCAACCCTTTTGGGTCGGCCTCATTATAGAAAATTGCATAAATTTGTAAAAACTCACGAAAATTATGTTTGAAGACAGCGATACCAGGAACAAACACGTCTGGCTCATAGAACTTCTCAGCCAGCCACGAACCCTGAAGGAAATTCAGGAAAGCTGGAAAAACACAGACATCAATCCGTATCCGGGGACCGCCATGACCAGAAAAACTGTCTTCAACTGGATCAATAAGATTGAGGACGAATACGGTATCAGCATCCAGGTAAACAAGGCAGGCTCCAACTCCAACTATCAGATTGTCTCACGTCCGGGAGAAGACAGCGTGAGGAAATGGCTGCTGGGAACCATTTCAATGCAGAATAAGCTCATTACCAACACATCCATCCGGGACAGGATTCTGCTGGAAGATGTTCCGTCCGCCAGAGAGTATCTGGACGAAGTCCTTGATGCCATAAAACAAAACCGCATGCTCAGTTTCGATTACGAGGATTATTGGGAGAATCCTGTCAATGTCACGATACGGCCATATTTCGTGAAATTGTTCAGACAGCATTGGAAAGTCATCGGGCCTCTTGAGAGCGGCAACAGCAGAAGTATCCGGTCATACGCTCTGGACGCTGACAGAATGAAGAATCTCAAGATCCTAGAGAAAAGGTTCACGTATCCCAAGGACTTCAGTCCTGAAGATTTTATGGCAGACAACATTGGCACGGCAACCTTCCCGTCGGGAGCAGCGAAGCCGAAAAATGTCATAATTTTTGTCTGGGCGAAATACAATTACTATCTGAAGCACACCCCTTTGCATCAGAGCCAGAGGATGCTATATGACTGTCCGGAAGACGGTTACACCATTTTTTCATACCAGCTTCACACCACCGATGACTTTTATCAGGAAATCTGCAGGTATGGCAACTTTATGGAAGTCCTTTATCCCGACAATGTCAGGAATGAGATGAAGAAAATCATCAATGGCATGAGAGATGAATATGACGGCGTTTCAAGGGCATCCTGCAAATTGAAGGTTCCAAGTGTCGAGAAACTCTTGAAGATGTAAGTTTTCGCTCCTTGCATTGTATAAAATATTATAAAAGGAGTCACTTATGGAATTCAAACAAATTTGCTATTTCCCTGTAAGATTTCTCGTTCTATGCCGTATAACATAGAAAGAAACAGCTTAATGGCATGGAAATAAAGGAAAATATCCTACACAAACGCTAAAATATGAAGATTCTACATACATCTGACCTGCATCTGGGACATACGTTATATTCGTATGACAGGACAGTCGAGCAGACCGGCTGCCTCGCCCAGATAGAAAACATCATCAAGGAACAGAAGCCGGACGCATACATCATCAGCGGCGACATCTATCACACGACATCACCCCAGACGTCAGCGCAGGAGATGTTCATGCATCATCTCATGACAGTCCATGAGATTGCACCGTCAATGAAGGTCATCGTAACAGCCGGCAATCACGACAGCAACAAGATAGAAATCACCGACCCGCTGTGGAACCTCGTTGGAGTATCCATCGTGGCAACCATAAAACGCAACATCATCCAGGGCGAAGACAGCGATGAATTTCACGACCAGCTCTTTGAACGTCATATCTTCCCTATCGGAAAAGACGGCAGCACCGTCGGCTACATTGTCGCCATACCGCACTGCTACCCAGGCAATTTCCCGGCCGTGAAGGCAGGCCTTCCGAGGGAAGAGAGAATGAAGGAGTTCATAGCCCTACTGCTTGGAGAAGTCGAGAAACGCAATAAAAATGGGCTTCCTGTCGTCGTGATGGCCCATACGGCCGTAAACCGGATCTCAGGAGAAAAACCCGACGCCGTCGGTCAGGACCTCGACATCATCGGAGGAATCGATATGGTCAATGCCGATGTTTTCGGGACTGGTTACGACTACATCGCACTCGGCCATATACACAATCCGCAGAATATCTCAGACAGGATCCGCTACAGCGGCTCTCCCCTACCCGTGTCTTTCGACGAGGATTTCCGGCACAGCGTTTCGATTGTGACCATCAATGCCCACGGCGACACTCCGGAAGTGGAGACCATTGACATTGACAATGCGATGCCGGTCATCACCATACCGCAGCAGGACAGGACCAGACGCAGCGAAGTTAGGTCCCTCAAGTGGGATGAGGCATACGAGGAGTTCAAAAAAATGGACCCGAAAAAGGCCTGCTATGTGCGGCTCAATGTCACTGATGACGGGACCATTCCGGTCGAGGCTAAAGACAAGGCCGCCAAAGTTCCGGAGCAGTGCCGCCTCAAGGCGAAGTTCTGCCTGATAAACAGGGTAAAGAAGGTCAATGAAAAAAACAGCAGCACTTCCGGGGAAATAAGGATCAGCACCGCAGAACTCGGAAAGATGGGACCTTACTCCGTGGCTGAACTCTACCTGAAGGAAACGGCACAAGACGTCATTGACGAGAATATCCTCTCCCTGCTGAAAGAGACCATTGACGAAGTTATGAACTCTGAAAAACACGACTGATACCATGAAACTGAAGAAACTCGATATCACCAACATAGCGTCGATCTCATCCGCGAGCATCGACTTCACGTCCGCACCATTGTCGGACTCCCCTATTTTTCTCATCTGCGGCGAGACCGGGAGCGGAAAATCCACCATCCTGGATGCCATATGCCTTGCCCTGTACAACAAGACCCCGCGTCTGACGAACGGCAACAAGACGACTGAAACGTCCTATAAAGAGGGAGGTCAGGAGATCAGCATAATGTCTGTAAACCAGCTGCTCAAGAAAGGAGAGAAGGAAGGCGGAATAACACTCCTTTTCGAGGGTGCGGATGGTTCCGACTACATAGCCGAGTGGAAATGCCGTGTTAACCGCAATGGAAAACTGAAAGACGAGGAATGGTACATAACCGACAGTACAGGCAATACAGATGACAGCAAGGGCAAGAAGCGTATAGACAAGATGACCGAAATCATCGGTCTGGACTATGATGAGTTCTGCCGCACGTCAATGCTCGCCCAGGGTCAGTTCACCCAGTTCCTGAAAGCCGAGACCAAAGAGAAGTCGGAGATTCTCGAGAAGATTACCGGCACGGAGATTTACGCGAAAATCGGCACACGCATCCACCAGAAATCACTCGAAGCGGAGAATGCCTATAAGGAGGCGGACAGGGACGTCGATTCTGTCGTTCTTCTCTCGGAAGAACAAAAGAGCGCTCATGTCAATGAAATAAAACAGATCGAAGGCGACATTGAGAAGAACAAATCCGCATTGGTCCTGCTCGGAAGCTTGCTGAAGTCGTTTGAGGCTGTCGAAGCTGCCGAAAAGTCCATAAAGGCATCTGAAGAGACTCTGGTATCGGCGAAGTCGAAGTTCTCCGTCCTCACCAACGACATAGCCTATAGCAAAGCCGAACTCGATGAAAAAAACAAGGTCGCGGGAGACCTGGCGAAAGCCATTGAGTCTCAGAAGGATCATGCCGATATGTTCGCAAATGTCCAGACCATCGAATCGCATCTCGTGAATGTATCGAAGCAGGAAAACTACTGCAAGACCCAGAAAGAGGTTCTCGAGAATAAGAAGAAAACTCTTGAAACGTCACGGACACTTTTCTCCGAGCTGAAAACGAAGAAAGCCGATGCGGAGAAGACCCTTAACTGCAAAAATGTCGCTGTAACTAAGGCCATTGAGGCCAAGATGGCGCTCAGTCCTGAGGATGTGGAGAAGGAGAGACAGAGCATTGGCAAGGAACTTAAACTCATCAGCGATGCCGACACTGCATACGCCACCATCCAGCAGAGGGAAGAGAACATCGCCACAGAGAAGTCCGACTGCAGGAAGGTTGAAGAAGAGATTGAGGCAGAGCTGGTTGCACTCAATGGACTCAAGGAGAAATCTAAGATATCCAAGGATGCCTACGAGAAAAGCCGTGACTCATATAATATGCAGGCTATGGCGATAGACCAGGCTGCTGTTAGTCTTAGGAGCTGGCTTCGTGAAACTGGTGAAGATATCTGCCCCGTATGTCATGCGAAGATAACATCACTCATCTCTGAACAGGAGCAGAACGATCTTCTC
This sequence comes from uncultured Bacteroidales bacterium, assembly GCA_934700615.1. Classification (GTDB taxonomy): domain Bacteria; phylum Bacteroidota; class Bacteroidia; order Bacteroidales; family UBA932; genus Cryptobacteroides. The sequence continues at coordinate 12,658 of CAKUXR010000040.1, read as the reverse complement.
AGACCTGCAAAAGAGGCAAAGGAAAAGGCGGAAACGGAGATGCGGAAAGCAGATGCTGAATTTTTCGAAGCATCTACAGCCTACAACACAAGACTGGACGGACTCAAAAGGGCCAAAGACAGGATCACCAACGACGAAAGGTCCTTGGCCGGACTCAAGGACGCGTTCGCCAAAAATTTCTCTTCACTGGGCATAAAGGTCAATGAAGACGATATCAAGGAAAAGCTTGAGGTGATCAAAAAAGCGCTGGACGCACGCAAGGATGCCAATGAAAAGGCAATTGCCGCTGTCAATGAAAGGCAGAAGGCCGTGGACAGTGCGACTGCAGACAGGGACAAATACCAGAGTGACATCTACTCTCCTATAATGTCCGAATACAACAGGAAGAACCTGGAGATCCAGAAAATCATGAGCGACATTGACAATGCCGGAAAATTGATTTCTGCGGCAGAGAAATCCGCGTCTGACTCCATTCTGGCGGCAGGGAGGCTCATATCATTCCCTGACTGGAAGAAAGAATGGGAATGTGATGACGAAGGCTTCATCGCGAAGCTCAAGGAGGGGGCCAGAAAGTACAATGACACTCTTAAAGAATATGACAAGGTGACCGTAGAGAGGAATAATCTCGAAAACGACATCAAATCCGCATGCGATGTCCGTGAAAGGATTATCGCGGTCAATGGGGACTTCGCTTCCGGGGACATCGTGCCGGAGAAATACTCAGGCAATGAAATTGTGGAGTGGGGATCATTGGAGAGCAGCATCAGAACGGCACTTGGGCACATCGACGATGCACGCAAATCCAAAGAGATGAATGAGAGCACCTTGAAAAATGCTTATGCTGAGGATGACACCCTGCCGAAGACGGCCGACAAGGTCAGTTTACTGAAGACGGAAGTTGAGTCGGACAATATGGGCAAGTCAGAACGTCTCGGCAAACTCAAGAACATCATTGAGGATGATGACAAGAAGCAGGTCGCGCTTAAAAGCAAGATTGAAGCGCGCGACAGAGCGGGCAAGGTCAATGCCCGGTGGAAAACTCTGGACAACCTTTTCGGAGGCACCAACGGGTTCACGTTCAAGAAGATAGCTCAGAGCTGCATCATGCAGGACATCCTCAATCATGCAAACGCATACCTGAGAAAGATTGCCCCGCGCTATGAATTGACGGCACAGCCGGGCTCACTCGTCATCCTGGTAGAGGACAATGAAGACGGTGTTGTCCGCTCGGGAAACACTCTTTCAGGCGGTGAAGGGTTCGTTATTTCATTGTCATTGGCCCTGGGCCTGTCAAGCCTCGCAGAGAACAGCATCAGCGTGGATACACTCTTCATTGACGAAGGCTTCGGAACACTCAGCCAGGAGTGGCTCAACAGCGTGATGTCAGCATTGGAGAAACTGAACTCCTCCAGCGGCAAGCACGTCGGCATCATCTCCCACATAGAGGACCTCCAGAAAAGGATCCCTACCGTGATAGAGGTCAAGAAAAAGAACGCCACCACCAGCGAAGTCACCGTCCACGGATGATGGAATTCTAAGCGTTTCCGGAGAAGTTCTTCCGGACGTATTCCGAAACATATTCTTTCAGTTCATCGCCCTTGATGATGGTTACATGCTCGGCAAGCCCTATGCAGAACCGTCCGGGGGCGGTGCAGTTGTAGATGGCTGTGGACAGGCTCCACCTCATGCCAGACTTGTCGACCTGTTTGAGGAGAGGTTCGCTGAGAGGATACTCTTCGACAATGATGTTCTTTGCCGTGAGATCAAGTTCAAGGACAATATTGAACGCCTTTGAACCGCCCCAGTTGAAGATGTCAGTATTCCCTTCCTTGTGCTCCGCTTCATGGGTCCACGGGTCCTGAATGACGTCCACGGCTGCCATCTTGGAGATGCCGAACTGTTTGCAGCACTTGTCCTCAATGTCATAGCACCATACGTATTTGCCGCCCTTGACGATCTTGAACGGCTCCACTTTCCTGTCTTCAATCCTGTCGGACGATGAGAACCGGCGCAGGATCGCCCTCTTCTTTTCGGCAATGGCCCTTTCCAGATTTTCCGCCTTGCTCTTCACATGAATGTTGGGTGCGACCTTCTCGGACGCTATCCTTGCCCTCTCGTCCTCACGCATCGGCTCAGACTCGGCATAGCGGCGGATATACGGGACGCCGTCCAGACAGACGACGCCGTCATCGAACGGACGCACCTTCACTTCAACCACACGTCCGTCAAACTTCAGGTCGAAGTCCAGGAAGTCCAGGACGCTCTTGTCAAAGACCTTTTTCGCCTCGTCCTGAATGAAGCGGATATATGAGTCGCTGTTCGCTTTCAGGTAAGCAAGGTCATTGTCAATGCCCACCACATAACCGGCATCCGACACGCCGAGATAGAGAGTGCCTCCCACCTTGGAATTGAGGAACGCGCAGACGGCCTTGAACACCACCATGCTCTGCTTCTTCACGTTAGGGGACATCCTGTCCTCCTTGTCGGCCGGATAGACGAATGAAGACTTGAACTCCTTCACCTTGTCCTCCATGCCCAAATATTCATCGTCCTTCTCATCGAGGGACGCCTGTATCTCGGCATCAAGCGAGAGCCCGCGGATGATCTCCATCTTGAGGTCATTGAGGGAAGACTCCGGCACAATGTCCTTGATGCGGTTATACGACTGAAGTATCCGGGCAGTCCTCTTCGTCAACGGGTCCTCAGTGGAAAGTATGGTATCATTCAACAATTCCGACTCTTCGGATGAATTGATCTGCATCAGGATGTCAACTAGCCTGACGGACCTTTCCACCGACTCGATTCCACCTATGTCCGACGAAGGGACAAGACGTTTCATCCTGTCATACTGCCCTTTTGCGAACAGGACCAGCTGCTCCAGATAACTTGCCTTGAGCTCAAGGAAATGAAGTTCCTTCTCTTCCGACGTGAGTTCGGACAGCATCTGGCAATAGCAGAGGACCTTGTATATCTCGGACGCCCTGGACAGCGTCTTCTGGTAGTTGTACAGGGAACGCTCGAAGATACGCACGAAATCGGGACTGAGGATTGTCCGGGCATTGGACTTCGGCTCGACATAGTCCTTTTCCCTGATATGGTTCCGGATAAACCATTCCTTCTCGTCATCAAACGGTTCCTCTTCTTCTATGCCCGACTGGTCTTCGGAGATTATACCTGTAATATATCCGTTGGTATCAACTTTCGTCATTTCAACATAAGCGACGTCACCTATCCCATACGGTTCCGGATCATTCACATATACCGGCACTCCCTCATTGGTGAACCATAGAGGCTTGCCGTTATGGTTCATTTTATATTTGGCGGGATAGCTATATCCTTCTTCCACCAACGAGACCATCTCCTTCAAGAAACGGTCATAGACGGAGAAATACCCCCTTTCCTTGTCCTTGACGACAGCCTTGAAACAGTCGCCAACTTCAAGCGCCTGGGCAAAATCCACATTGTTGTAGAAGAATATGCCGCGGTCATGGCGCAACGTACCCGAAATCTTCTCATAATCAGGATCCACCGTTTCCACCATAATGTCATGACCGTTTCCGGAGACGACCCGCACCATGACCTCCTGCTCCAGGGAATACTTCTTCAGGGTGGATTGCGGAGGGACTGTCCTCTGCTGCTCTTTCCTGAACGCACCGGCGAAACGCCCAATGCCGTCGATGTCCGACTCCTCCGTCTTCTTCAGTTTCTCCCCCTTTTCCACATAGACGCACAACCTGCCGTCCGCCAGCCTCATGCAGTCGCTCAACTTGGAATGACACATCGAGTAGTCTTTCCTGTTCATCGGTATGATGCTGACCTTTTCCGGATCGACATGGAGAAGGCCTTTCCCGTCGAACCATGACTCGACGGACTTCTTCGAAGGGAGCGTCTTCGCATTGAGAATAATCTTGTGCGAGAGAAGCTCCTTGTTCACGTCGACCAGGTCCTCCCAAGAGAAGCCCGGGGCCTGGATGCCACCGCTGCACAGCACCCTTAGCGAGAGGGCGAAGAGTTTCTGCGAGAGTTCTTCAGGAACAAAGCTGGCCAATATGTTGAACATGACGAACGCCACTTCCATGCGCTCCTGGGTATCCTCCAAGTTGCACAGGAGCCACGCGCCCAGAAGACGTGTCCTGAACAGATTCTCCTCCTCACTGCCTTCCATCCCGTATGAGAGCTCGGGCATCAGCGAGGACACCCTCCCTTTCAGCAGTTCCTGCGCTGCGGAATAGAACGGGTCGTGCCCGTCGGACCTCGCTTTCCTGCAAAGGTATTCCAAAAGGTCGCGGAATTTGTCATCATCTATTTTGAGCCAACTCGGGGCAAAGGACTGTTCTGTCATGACGGTTGCTATTAAAATGTCGGTTTTTGTCCAACAAATATACGATTTTTCTTCCGACATGTGTAAGAAATCACGTGCCATGCGGTACATATAGAAGAAACACGATTATCATGAAGAAATTTAATCTTCCACATTGGCACAAAGTCGTAAGATTTTCAAGAACCGACTGTATAATAGAACAAAAGGATATTCAACAACGATATGAAAGGAACTGAATTTGAAAGATACGCCGTACAGAAGTGCGGCATCAGCAGCAACTCCATAAACGGATACGCCAACCTCACGGCCGCATACATAAACCCCACCATCATCGAGGAGAGGGCTCTTAACGTGGCATCGATGGACGTGTTCAGCCGCCTCATGATGGACAGGATCCTCGTCCTGGGCACTGAAATCAACAACGATGTCGCAAACATCATCACCGCCCAGCTTCTCTACCTGACTTCCCAGAATCCGACCGCGGACATAACCCTGTACCTGAACACTCCGGGAGGCAGCGTCTCCGCAGGACTCTCCATCATGGACACGATGAACCTCATCTCTCCGGACGTCGCCACCACAGTCACCGGAATGGCCGCGTCAATGGGCAGCATCCTGCTGTGTTCCGGAGCAAAAGGCAAGCGGGCCGCACTCCCCCATGCCAGGGTGCTCATCCACCAGCCGCTCGGAGGAGCCAGCGGACAGGCGTCGGACATCCTCATCGCGGCCAGGCAGATCGAATCCTGCAGGGAGGAGCTCTGCACCATCCTTTCCCGGCAGTCGGGCCAGAGCTACGACAAGGTATTCGCCGACATGGACAGGGACTACTGGATGACGTCCGGGGAGGCACTGGAATACGGCATGATAGACAACATCATGGGAGCGGGCAAGTAGGAATACAATAAATTTGAATTATCGTTCAGAAACAAACTATGGCAAATATTCAGACTGACATCACGGCGCTCAGGTCAATGCTGGACCGCACGCCGTCCACACACAACATCATGCTCGTCGGCAACCACGGAATCGGAAAGTCGGAGTTCCTGACCGGATACTTCCAGGAAAAGGGGCTCAAGGTGGTCGCATTGTTCCTCGGACAGATGGCCGACCCGGGAGACCTCATCGGACTCCCCCACTTGGATGAAAACACCGGCAGGACAGACTTCATGCCGCCTTACTGGTTCCCTACGGACGGAAAGCCGATAGTACTCTTCCTCGACGAGCTGAACAGGGCACGTCCGGAGATCCTGCAGACGGTGATGGACCTCTGTCTCAACAGAAAGCTTGCGGGGCGTCCCCTTCCCGAAGGCAGCCGCATCATTGCCGCGGTCAACTACGGCGACAACTACCAGCTTACGGACATGGACCCGGCTCTCGTGTCCCGGTTCAACATCGTGAATTTCCGCCCGTCCGTAGAGGAATGGCTGCTGTGGGCCAGGAAGGCGGGAGTCGACGGCAGGGTCATCGACTTTATCCAGGAGAACCACATTTGGCTTGACCGCAATCCCGACTCCAAGGAAGGTGAAGACACCGGCATTGACAAGACTCCTGACCGCAGGGCCTGGAAGCGTGTCAGCGACATCATCGCGGGGAGGGACGAGCTGGACGCGCTCGACACGAAGATCATCTCCAGCATCGTGGGGCCGAAAGCCGCATCCGCCTTTCTCTCGAACGTGAAGAACTCCAGGCTCGTGTCTGGAAAGGACGTGCTCTACAGCCTTCAGAAGGTGATGAAGACGCTGAAGGGATACAAGCCACACGAGCTGTGCGTCATCAATGACGGCATCTTCAGGCATCTGGAAGTGGAGAACGTGGTCCCAGGTGACCAGGACAGGGTGAAGAAGAATGTCGACGACTATTTCAGCTTCCTCGCCAAGGAGAAAAAGGAGGCGGCTGGGCACTTCGCCAACCTATATGTGGGAGGAACGTACCCTGAAGCCGTGAAGTTCTTCGCAAAGCAGTGCCCGTTCCTCACCATGGGACTCATACAGTACGTAAAAAGCATCAGATAAGGATATGGACTCACTCAGTGACAGGATCACCAACATAATCGAGCACTGGTATCTTTCCGATTCGGCGCTCTTCCAGGTGGTCTGTCTGCATGAACTCGTGGAGAACAGCTCGATCGCCTGCCCTGTCAGGTGCGGGAGGCGAAGAATCGAGTACAACCCGGAATTCCTTGAGAACATGACGGATACCGCCCTTGACGAGGCGCTGCGCATGGAGGCCGTGAGGATCATCCTCAAGCACCCCTACGAACGCAAGCCCGACATGTGCTGCGATGAAGCCGCTGCGGCAGGAAGCAACATCACCATAGGCGACAACTACGACTACGGTGCAATGAAGATAGACAGGCCCTCTGACTACGACCTGAAAGGAGGAATGATGTACGAATGGTACGCCAGACGCATCCAGGAGATGCTGACACCGGAAGATGGCACTCCCCTGGACTCCGGCGACTCCGGCAGTTCAGGAGACTCCGGCAACCCCGGCAGCGGCCGGACCCAGGACATCCAGGAACGCCTGAAAGCCAGCTCGAAGGCAAACTCGGACCTCTCCGGACTGTGGGAGGAGGATGACCTCACGGTTGCCATGATCAACGGGGTCATCGACTCGGTCAAGGACTGGGGCTCCCTTGCTGGTTCCTTAGCAGAGCAGATCAAGGCATCGACCAGGGCAAGAATCAACTGGAGAACCGTCTTCAGCGGTTTCAGGGCCAGCGTACTCTCGTCAAGGAGGAAGCTTACGCGCATGCGCCCCAACCGCAGGAGCGGATTCCAGCAGATGGGCTCCACAAGAGATTTCGAGACGAAGCTCCTGATCGCCGTGGACGTGAGCGGCTCCATCTCCACGGAGATGCTGACATATTTCTACGGCGTGGTAAACTCCGCCTTCAAGTACGGTTTCGAGGCTGTCGACGTAATCCAGTTCGACTGCGGGATCAGCATAGTGAAGAGCCTGAAGAAGACAATGACGGACGTCACGGTCATTGGACGCGGCGGCACATCCTTCACGGAACCCATAAACTACGCCCACGAGAACGGATATGACGGTATCGTCATCCTTACCGACGGATACGCCCCGCAGCCGGAAATCCCTGACGGCTTCCGCACAAAGATCCTGTGGGTCTGCGAGGACAAGGACGCATACGACACTCACCACCAATGGATGGAACAGTACGGACGTGTCTGCACGATAGAACTGAAATGAAAAAGTGGACAGACAATGAAGATCATCGACAAGAACAAGGACTATTATGACTTCCTGATGGGAGTATACGGACAGGACCCGAAGGCTGTCTACGACAGGAGAGGCTCCGCCATACTGCACAAGGACAGGACTCCGGAGCCGCTGAGAAAGCTGGCCGCTGACAGCCCCTTCTACATCGACGGGCTGCTGAACATCCTCGCAGGCAGAATGATGCACGTATTCACTTTCACGAACAGGCCGGGAGGCATCACGTATGAGGCGGCTAATTGTTATGAGGTCAACAGGGAGAGTTCCGTCCCGCTCAGAATAAGGCTGGAATGGAAGGCCTATCCGTTCCCGAAAGAACACATAAACACCTGCAGATGGCGGATGAAGGCCTTTCCCATACGCCATCCGAGCGGAGAGGTGACCCATGAAGACGACTGGTTCTTCACGGGAAAGGGCACCTGGGACGACAAGGTCGCCTCATACGACAATCCAATCCTCGTATCCGCCTCCCTCTTGTTGATACCTGCAGAGACCATCTTTGACGAGATACAGGCGTTCATCCTTTCACTCAATGACATTCAACATGAGGACACGAGGACGGACATCCAGAAACTGGAGTCAGCCGGGTTCGATAGGAAGACGTCATTCAGAAAAATGTAGCCAGTACCATACGTGGAATCCGTAGACCACGGGGTCAGCATACGATAAATCTGCAAATTTCCGCAAATGATGTGTAAGATTGCCGTCCGCCCGCTGTATAAATGGTAAAAAGAAAGTATATGATGACAAGCGAGAGACCAAAGACCCTTCCTATTGCCTGTAGAATATGCTCCAGACGCCCTTTGTCTCTAACTTGCTCTCTCATATATCAGAATCTTGTCATTGTTGGCTGTGCGTTCTGCAAATGACAGCAGAGTCCCCTCCGTAATGAGGTCCACATCGAATCCGAGAATTTCGCTGAGTTCTAAGGAAATCTTAGCATGTCTCATCAGACTGACCTTAGCTTCTTTATCGAAAACCACTAGGATATCAATGTCACTTCAACTATGTGCCTCTCCTCTGGCATAAGAGCCAAAGACCCAAGCCTTCACAACTGGCTGAGTTGCGAAGTAGCGTACAATCTTATCTATAAGTCTCTTATCCATAATATCCGGTATTTCTGCAAATATATAAGTTCTTCGTCTGATTGCAAAGAACATTCTAGTGGTTCGAGATTCCCTTCAGCCATGACAATCGAGTAGGAGGGGAACGAAGTAGTTTTCTTCCTACTTTCGTTTTCCGACCTCTCACACCACCGCACGTGCGGTCCCGCCAAAAAGCATTCTAGAAGTCCAGATTCACTTTATATATAGGATTTTCCAGTTCATCTTTTTTGACTAGGAACATGGTCATATAGATAGGCAGGTATTCGACATTGCCCTTCACGTGCATGTTGTCATTGCACAGAACTATCGCCCTCCGTATTCCATAATTCGGGGTGCTCAGGACTTTGGACAGCGCATTATGACGTTCGTAATCCTTGCCAGACTTGACTTCCAAGGGAATGATTTCATCATCCGTCTCCAATATAAAATCAATTTCTCCCTGCTTCTTGCTGTTGAAGTAGTACAAATCCCATCCATGAGCGTGAAGTTCTTGCGCGACGGCGAGAACTTCGACTCCGAGCCATATATCACTCTCGACGGCAACTACACCGCAAAGAAGATGATTTTCAATGTCTATGATGCGAATACTCTATACATCGCCGCGGAGAATGCCGATGAGCAGAGCGAGATGAAGGCGTCAATGTTCATCTACGATATTTCTGATGATGCTTCCGCGAAGTTGCTGTTCAAGGACGACAAGGTAGGCGGCACTGTCAAGGATCTCATCTACAAGGGCAACGGACGCTAGTACGAAAACATCCCGTCCGAAAAGACCCTTTCACGATTGTTCAGATAGTCGGAAAAGGGACACACATTATAGCCGCGGGAATATCACCCGCGGTTTTTTTTGTCAATGTTTAGGAGGGATTATCTCCCGAACAGCCAGCGGAGACGTTCCGGTGTATAGGATTGCTCGCAGGTAGTGGCGTGCAGCCATTGTTCAGATGCCGGCACTATCGTACAGTTTGTGCTGCCGCCGGCTGCATTGATGCTTTCACAGAATGACTTGACATCCTCGTACGCCGTTTTCATCACCTCGTCAGCCTCACTCATCACAGTGCAGACTCGCATTGACCTGAAGTTGGCAGCTGATGCGGTTCCCGGTTTTCCTGCGACAGGCATTATTCCGCTGAACTTTTGCGGATAGGCATTTGCCAATGACCACGTCCCTGTGCCTCCCATTGATCCGCCGAGGACATAGACTCCGTCACATGAGTTCTCATATTCTCCGATGAGATTCGCCAGAGGTTCGTTCATCTTCGCTCCCCAGTTTCCGGTGGACGGGCATTGAGGGACAATGAATATGCTCGGAATGGAATTGTCCGACAGATATTCATAGATGACATTGACAGCAGCTTCCTTCATCTGCGTCTCATTGTCATTGCCTTTAGATGAACCTCCATGGAGATACATCACCAGCATTGGCTTCGAGCCGTTGTCTTCAGCTATCTTTTTCATCCGGTACGGCAATGTCCCGCTGACAAATTTCCCGAAGTCATCTGACGGCGAATCTGTTCCGCCTGCTGGAGCATAATTCTTCATTTCTGAGTATGGAATTCCCCGTGCGATGCGGAATCCGGCCTTAGGCTTGTAGTTCGATGTCGGAATTTTCGTCCTGAACGACACCCTCAGTCCAAAAGAGCTGCTCTGCCAATGACCGCCTCTAAGAACGTGCGCAGAGACATTCTTTCCTGCATATACATATTCCTTGTCGCTATCAGAGGGCCCTTTGGGATTGACTTGATCCTCATCGGAATATGGCCCGTACCAATCGTGACACCATTCGAACGCATTGCCCGACATATCGTATAGCCCAAGTTCATTGGCGGCCTTCAGCCCTACCTTGTTAACATGACTCAACCCATCTTCCTTGAACCAACCTGCTTCATTTACATCGTTGCTTCCGCTGTAACGGTAGTCCTTGCTCTTGACTCCCCCTCTCGCGGCAAACTCCCATTCAGCCTCGGTCGGAAGCCTCCAGTCTCCTCCTGTCAGCGCATTGAGTCTGTCAATGAACCGGTTGGCATCATCCCAGTCGACGCCGTCCATCGCCCTGTCGTCATCCTCGCCATATTCCGAAGCCGACCAGCAAGGCTCTAAAGTCCCCCTCACTTCTTTCCAAAGGCCCTGCGTAACTTCATATTTCGATATCTCGAAATCGGACAGTGACACCTTATGAAGCGGCAGCTCGTCCGGGCGCGGATCGTTGTTGTCCTGCGCGTCGGACTCCGCCTTTGTCAATGCTCCGTTGTCCAGGCCGGAAGTCGTCTGCCCCATAATGAAGGTTCCGCCTTCGACCTTCACCATCATTGACTCGACCCTCTCTTTAAGTGTCAATGTTTCCGAATCGTTAGCTTCTCCTTCATCATCCGCAGGCTTTTCCTCCTTTGAAGAGCAACCTGTCAATGCTATCAAAATGGCGATGATGCCATAATACAATCTATCTCTGCGCATTGCCTCTAGGTTTTGATGGTTGCTGTGGTCTTGATCCTTGCGGCTTCGGTTGTGAAAGACGGCGCATCATGTCCCGCTCAATTTCGTACATGCGTGATATCTGCTTCTGCGTGAGGAAGGTACTGTAGATAGCGTAGTATTTCCTGCGGAGGTCCAGTATTTTCTGGCTGCGATCGAAACGCTGTTTCATCTCTTCTTCAGTCGGATTCCCGTTCTGCTGTTTGCCAAGGCTCGGCCCCAAGGCCCAGAGTTCCTGCTGGAAATCGCAGTAGGTTTCCTCGAATTTTTTGCTCGTTTCCTCATCGAAAGCCAGTTCTCTGGAAATGTATCCGGCCTGTTTCACCGCAAGTTCCTCGCGGGTGAGTTTTTTTCCGCCCGGCTGTGCGGACAATGTCATTGACACAAATAAGGCCAATGACATGGCGATTATTGTTTTTACAACTGTTTTCATTTCTTTATCAATAATTTGTAGCCATAAATGTATCCTCGTAGTATATCTCATACAAGAACGCTTGGTCGGCATTGTCAAGATTTGCGAATGCCTGCTGCACATCCTCTAGAGAAGTTTCCGTGGCCGGCTGACGATGCCACGCAAATGTCGCTATAATGGTCAATGATGCTGCCACGGCAAGGGCAATGCTGGCCGTACGTAGTCTGTGGGACGGCTTCCGCCCACATTCTGTCGCATTCAGGACATTGCGTTCAATTTCGTCAAGTGCTCCTTCCGGTACTTTATACGGCATCCGTTTGCCGATACCCATTATATTCGTTTCTTTAGTCATAGTAATCTTTCAGATAATTGTAAATCTTGACTTTGGCATTGTGCCAGTTGGCCTTTGCGCTGCCAGGCGTGGAATCCGTTATCTCGGCAATTTCCTCGAAACTCAATTCGTCATAGTACCGGAGATTGAATGTAATCTGCTGTTTCCTCGGAAGCGAGAGTATCGCCTTCTGAAGGTTGACTGCCTCGACGTCGCCGAAATCAACGTATTCGTCTGCCAACATTGACATTGCATCCGCATTTTCTTCGACATTGACAGTGGGATGGCGCTTGTCGATGATTCTCAGAGCCTCATTGGTCGCAATCCGGTAGAGCCAGGCGGTGAATGAGCGGCTGCGGTCGAATCGGCTGAACGAGCGGAACACTCTGATGAATGTCTCCTGAGTAGCATCCTGCGCGTCCTCGCTGTTCACAGTGATTCTCCGGATGTGCCAGTAGATGGGGTCCCTGTATTCTTTCATGAGTACCCGAAAACCCAGCTGCAGGTTCCATCCAAGTAATTTCACTATATATTTCTCATTCATCCGTCAAAGTGTAAACAATCTTTTTTCCTTTCATTGACCTGAAAAGCGGATCTTTCAGGTCCAGTGTAAACGAGTCCAGTTCCGCCTCCGCGAATTGGCTGTCCAACCCGGTAAAGCCGCAATATTTGCTGACCGTAAGATAGCCATTCTTCTTCATATATGCCAATGCCATAAGTTTGCGTTCCTGACGTGAGGTCTTGATTATGGTAGTGGTCCGTTCCACACGCACCGTTCT
>CAKUXR010000039.1 GCA_934700615.1 uncultured Bacteroidales bacterium | reverse complement strand
CTCGAATTTCAAAATTACAAACTGATTTTCTTTATCTATCTTTACCTCTTATTCTCTCTCAATGTTGTCAATGAACTTGCCCGTTATCGTTTCTGATTCTCTTGTGGAGTATCGTTGTTTCTCAAACGGACTGCAAAGATACGCACTTTTTCTTTACCTCCAAACTTTTTCAGACTTTTTTCACAAAAATTTTCATAAAAAACATTTTATTGTGTCGATTATACTCTTATTTAGCTTAAAAACCCGCCAAACAAGGCCCCTGCAACGGATCTTACAGAAACGCCATTATGCAGGACATCCGTCCACAATAATCCGCAAAACCCTCCAGAGAACTTTTTGTCCATCCCCAAGTATGTTTTAAAACCATATTTAATTATATTTGTGGGACCAACACAATAATAAATTATATCGAAACATAAAAACAGGTTATAACAAATGAAAGAACACAGAACATCCCTGCCGGAAAACGCGCAGAGGGAACTGAAACCGGGCGAAAAATACGAGCCGCTGCTCAGCCCCAACAAAACCTATCCCGAAGTCACCCCTTACTCAGTATGCGTAGGACTTCTGATGGTAATCCTCTTTTCTGCCGCAGCAGCCTACCTTGGACTTAAGGTCGGACAGGTATTCGAAGCTGCAATTCCGATTGCCATCATCGCCGTCGGACTGACCAGCGCACTCGGAAAAGAAGGCGGACTCGGACAGAACGTCATCATCCAGTCCATCGGCGGATGCTCAGGTGCGGTCGTTGCCGGAGCCATCTTCACCCTCCCTGCCATATATATACTAGGTGTAGAAGTGAACTTCATGCAGATGTTCCTCTCTTCGCTGCTCGGAGGTATCCTAGGCATTCTCTTCCTGATTCCATTCAGAAAATACTTTGTCAAAGAGATGCACGGCAAGTATCCGTTCCCTGAAGCTACAGCCACCACCCAGGTACTCGTCAGCGGCGAAGGCGGCGGAAACAACGCAAAGACATTGATCTTAAGCGGTCTCGTCGGCGGTCTCTACGATTTCATCATCGCGACATTCGGAGCGTGGAGCGAAACGGTAACCACGACAGTGATGCACGCAGGACAGTACGTGGCGGACAAGGCCAAAGTTGTATTGAAGCTCAACACAGGCGCTGCCGTCCTCGGTCTCGGCTATATCGTCGGACTGAAATACGCATTCATCATCTGCTGCGGAAGTTTCCTTGTATGGCTCGTCATCATCCCTCTGATGAACGTTCTCTGGGGCGGACAAGTCATTGACCTTATGAATTCCGGCATTACCCAGACAATCGGCGACATGTCTGCGGACGAAATTTTCCGCAACTACGCGCGCCACATCGGAATCGGAGGCATCGCTACCGCCGGCATCATCGGAATCATCAAGTCCTTCGGAGTGATCAAGTCAGCCGTAAGCCTCGCAGCCGGAGAATTCTCCAAAAAACCAGGCAAGGAGGAGGTCAATGCCGACAGGACAGATGAGGATATGTCAATGAAAATCATCGTTTTCGGTATCGTAATCACCCTTCTGGCAGTGTTTGCATTCTTCGCTTTCGGCGGAGTCGTCGAAAACATCTGGCAGGCATTGATAGGCGTACTCATCGTCGGAATCATCTCATTCCTCTTCACCACCGTTGCGGCCAATGCCATTGCAATAGTCGGTTCCAACCCTGTCAGCGGAATGACGCTTATGACATTGATAATCGCTTCTCTCATCCTCGTGGCTGTGGGATTGAAGGGAAATGTCGGCATGGCGGCAGCCCTCGTCATCGGCGGAGTTGTCTGCACGGCACTTTCGGTTGCGGGTTCTTTCGTGACCGACCTCAAGATAGGTTACTGGATCGGATCGTCTCCTAAGAAGCAGGAAGTCTGGAAGTTCGCCGGTGTCGCTGTCGCAGCAGCAACCGTCTGCGGAGTGATGCTCGTGCTGAACAAGACCTTCGGATTTACCGGAGACAACGCTCTCGTAGCGCCTCAGGCCAATGCCATGGCGGCTGTCATCCAGCCGTTGATGAACGGCGGCGGAGCCCCTTGGATACTCTACGGAATCGGAGCATTGATAGCTATAGCATTGACAATGTGCAAGATACCGGCACTTGCATTCGCTCTCGGAATGTTCATTCCTATTGACCTGAACCTTCCTCTCCTCGTCGGCGGCGCGATTTCTTGGTTCGTCAGCACGAGAAGCAAAGATGAGAAGGTCAATGCTGCAAGACAGGAGAAGGGTACGCTCATCGCGTCAGGTTTCATCGCCGGCGGAGCGCTCATGGGTGTTGTCAGCGCAATCCTCAAGTTCGCTAACGTCGATATGTACATGACCGGTTGGAATGCCGCTTATGGAGAGGCTATCGCTATCCTGCCTTATATTGCCATCATCGCATTCATCACAGGTACTGCTATGAAAGTCAAAACTGACAAAAACGCATAACACATAATATTATATGGAAAAGATATTGGACAGATTTCTGAGATATGTCGCAATCGACACTCAGTCTGATGAAAATTCAGAGTCCCAGCCAAGTGCGGCCAAGGAACTGGATTTATTGAAATTACTCTGCAAGGAGCTGAACGACATGGGAGTAGAGGCCACTCTCGATGAGTACGGATACGTGATGGGAACTTTGCCTTCCAACATTGACAAGAAGGTTCCTGCTATCGGCTTTATCGCGCACGTGGATACTTCTCCTGATGCTTCAGGTGCGAATGTCAAACCGCAGATCATTGAAAATTATGATGGTTCTGATATTGCATTGAAGGGCGTCCCCGGTCTATATCTGAAGCCATCAGAGTTCCCGGAATTGCTTGCACACAAGGGCGAAACCATCATCACCACTGACGGAACTACTCTTCTCGGTGCTGATGACAAGGCTGGTGTTGCGGAGATTATGAATGCCGTGCAGTATATGGTAGAGCATCCTGAGTTCAAGCATGGTGACATCAAGATCGGTTTCACTCCGGATGAGGAAATCGGCCGCGGTGTCGTGAAGTTCGATGTCAAGAGGTTCGGTGCGGATTACGCCTACACTATGGATGGCGGCGAAATCGGCGAACTCGAGTTCGAGAATTTCAATGCTGCTTCAGCGAAGATCCGTATCCAGGGCCGCAATGTCCACCCGGGATATGCCAAGGACAAGATGAAGAATGCCATCCTCATCGGTATGGAGGTCAATTCTCTTCTTCCTGTCGGCCAGAGGCCAGAGCTTACCGAGGGCTATGACGGATTCTTCCATATCATCAGTTTCAAGGGCACTGTGGAAGAGGCTGAGTTCGGCTACATCATCCGCGACCACGACCGCAAGAAGTTCGAGGAGAAGAAGGAGCTCATCGAGCAGTGCGTGAAGTTTATCAATGTCAAATATGGTGAAGGTACCGCAACTCTGGAAGTCAAGGATCAGTACTACAACATGCGCGAGCAGGTGGAGCCATATTATTTCATTGTTGAGACCGCAGTCAAGGCTATGGAGATGGCCGGCATCAAACCAAAGATCCAGCCAATCCGTGGCGGTACCGACGGAGCGAATCTTTCATTCAAAGGTCTCCCGTGTCCGAATATTTTCGCCGGCGGCATGAACTTCCACGGCAAGATGGAGTTCGCCCCTCTCGAGAACATTGAGAAGGCCTCCGAGGTAGTGCTGAACATCATCAAGCTTTACGCGGAATAGCCCACAGAACACATTATCAAGCATTTATAGCGATGGCGACCTCTATGTGCAGGTCGCCATCGCTATTTTATGTTCAATGAGAGTGAATTCTGGCTCACTTTTTAAACATGATCATCCGGAACGGCCCGCTAATCAGAAACACGAATAAATCTTGCAATTCGCTCATTTACAGTTCTCAAGTAAAGACGTTTCATCTTATCGTTCAGAAAACTGTTCCCTATAAGTGTAACGGCTAATTCAGGCAACCGCATATATTTGTCAAGAATCCGGTTAATACGAGGCATCCGTAGCCCAATCAGTTCTCCAAAGCGCACAAAGTCAATGCGGCATGGATGTCCTGACTGCTCATACACGTCACTTTTAAAGATATTCGGTGAAAGACCGCCATCAAGACCAAAGTCATCGCCACTTACATGCAAACTGGTATTCAGCAAGTCATACGCTGGCGCAAGACGATAGTCAGTCCCTCTCAGCACCAAGGAAAAATTCTTAAAATGGTCATCCCCATTTGCGTATATGTAGTTAAACAAAATAAGCTCGAAGAATTTCTCCATATCAACCATCCACGCAGAAACATTTTTTCTGATTGCAACTGCAATATCCTCATAGCAACCACAGTATTTGAATTCTTTTCCTGCTTCCCCCTCATTTTTTCCGATTACCGAAGCAAAATCTTCCATCAGTAATTTGGTGCCATTGGGAAGCACATCGAATCTTTTGGTTATATAGACCATCTGACCTTTCTTGGTAAAGCACAATCCGTTGGCCGCAGTATCTATACCATAAACACGGAAAGCTATTTGCATTGTAAGATGCTCATTAGCAGGAATTTGTTTACGCTCGCGCAACGTTTCATCCCAAGGGGCCGGTTTCAGAATATATGTAGATTGCTCATTATCTTCCGCAATCCTGATATGCCCGGAGTCAATGATGGCAGGAAATTTTTCCTGAACTCCAGACACAGAAATCCGATGCATGGCATCAATAATTGTTTGCTTATTTCGGACATTCTCAAGTTCAAAATCCAGACATGGACTTACCTTGACACCATCGAACAATGACTTGATTGCATTCGGACAATATGTGGTATATCCTCCATCGAGACATGAAGGGCAGCATTGAATATCAATCATTTATCCTTGATTTTTTTAAACTGACTCCTCCTATGAAATCGCTTCCTGCCATAGCGATAAGAATGCCGAATAAATCATTGTCGTCAATTCTTTTAGTCCTACATATTACCTTGCGATTTGCTCCTTCAGGAAGCATATTCGCGAAGAAAGGAAACAAAAGAGCCGACTCGTAGATTTTATTTCTTTTTGACAAAGTAACAGATATTGAAGGAGCATCAGACAAAAAATAGTCAGTCTCATATTGGAAACAATATCCGCCACCAGGATACTTCTCTGTCAGCATCCCAGCTTTTCTGTCGTTTACATATACGTCTAACCGTCTCATATTCTTATTCTAAATAATCAGACTGTCTGACGAACCCGAAAGACGATTTCCATTCCTAAGACCTCCAATATTTTCAAAACCGTCGACATCGAAGGATTTCCCTTCTTCCGCTCAATATCTTTGACGGTCGCCAAGCCTACTCCAGCCATTTCAGCGAGGTCCAACTGTGATATAGCAAGAGTTTTCCTACGACTTTTTATCACATCGCCAAGTTCCATAAGTCCAATAAATCATACTTTTAACGCAAAAATATACATTATTTCTAGGAACTGCAAGAGAAAGTATGATATAATAGACTTTTTCAAAAACTATAATTCTGAATTTCAACTAATGACTCTAGACTGAGGCCTCCGAGGTAGTGCTGAACATCGTCAAGCTTTACGCGGAATAGCCTACAGGACGAAAGACAATATTATCATGGCGATGGCGGCCTCTATGTGCAGGTCGCCATTGCTATTTTATGTTCAATGAGGGTAATTTCTGGCAGAGAAATTTCCCCAATTGCCACAATATCATAATCAGCTCATACCCAATCATATAGATAGAAAAAGTATTAACTTTGGCCAAATTAGAAATTTAAAACAGCCAAAAGTAGGTCAAAGCACCCAGTTTTGGCTGTTTTAAAGATCTTAAGTAGCCAAAATACCATCAATTGATATAGCAAGAGTTTTCCTGCGGCTTTTTATCACATCGCAAATTCTTTCCAGTTGTAAGAACTTTCAGTGGGCAGAATGCCTGTCCAAAATAGTTCAAGTTATTTTTTACTCTTACAAATCCATCATTCTGTTCCTTCAATCATTATTATGTACGGTTCGATACACAATTTGTCCCATTCAGTAAATTCCTTTTGTTAATGAGTGGCGGTCTATATACCTTCGCATCCGTTAAACAAAATTTATATATGTTAAAAACAATTATTCAAACAACGGCTATAGCACTAATCTGCCTAACCACAATTTCCTGCGAAAAGGAAGCACCTATAAAGACACATTCAAATTCAGAACTGGCTGCCGTAGCAGAATCATCGTCTCTAGATGATTTTACGGTCATTCTTTCAAAGGCAGTTGCCAAAGACAAGGATTTGCGTGATTTCATCAAAATGGAGTCTCTTAAACAGTTCGACAAGGACTATGATGTTTTCTACCCTTTCGTAAAAAACAAGAGACTTTCATCCGGAATATCTTTCAGGGAGGCTTTGTTAAAATACACCTCGGAAGACAAATTGGAACAAATTGAAGCAAATTGCCCACTACTGAATATCTTTGTGCCAGATTGGAGCTGGATAAACGGCTATTCTGCAGATTCGTGGGACACAAACGATGATTTTGTGACTGTCAGCAAGAAAAATGATGGCGACAAACATGTTATTTATTACAATGGATCTGTCTATGACACTTTGAGAACAGATGGTTTCCCATCTTACCCCGTTTTAATTGTAAAAAATAATGGACGTCTTAAGGTTGCTAATACAAAAACCAAATCTTCTGAGGCGACATACGAATTCACACATGAGGAATTCGACAATACCAATAACGTTCAAACTAAGGCTAACAGAAAGTGGCACTATGACCCTGTACCTCTACCTGTAGAAGGTTGTTCAGACTTCGTCCCTGGAAGCGATATTGATCCGCTCCTTAAAAATGCATATGAAGAGTTCGCTGATAACGCACCAGAAGATGCTTGTCAAAGAGATTATGTATATTATGGAATGAGCAAGAGTAATACCACACATGGAGTCTTGCGGAATTATATAAGAGAGCGTATCTATCGATTTAAATTTTCTCCAGCATCATTTAATTTAATTTCAGACCAACCGGAAGACCCTACTTTACACGAGACGGTAGATGTAATTGGAAGAAAGAACTCCTTGGATGCAGAGGCTTTGTATAAAATGATATGGACTGAAGGTAGCTTTTCGTTTCAGTTCGATATATTTCTCGGCACAAAAGAAGACAGCAGTTATCTTTCCGAAACACGAATATTTTCAGTATTTGCAAAAGATATCTTTGATCTAAGCCAAGTTCAACGCAAATATAAACATCAGACAGCATTAGAGAGAGGACACTATATTTATTATTTCAAATCGGAAGACCTTGTTTCTAAATGGATATATCCAGAGGGGATTGAATTTCTTCCAGAATGGGATATCTCAAAAGAGTCCGACAATATTCATATTATTGTTTCGGAGTTAGATGAATCTGCATCATATTCATACACTCAAAAAGTCACCTATGAATATGCAAATAATTTCAGTGGAAATGGAGATGTGTCTGGAGAGGTGTCTGGAGGGGCGTCTGAAAAAAAGAAAGGTATTAAGGTTGGGTTTGGTGTCAGTGGTGGAAATTCATCTAAAACCACAAAAGATATTACCTTAACCTATACGACCACAAAAGAGAGCGATAAGATGGGGGTTGTGAGTCTTGACTATATTAATAAAATTCTTGAGGAACCGGCCACTGCTACAATCAATGGTAACAATGTATCCGGTTATACTGTAAGAAGTATTCACAAAGGGAATATAACTATCACTCTTCTTCCTATGGATGTTCGGTAATTAACATATAAGAGGAATGAGAATTATATACATATTGTCGAGTTTATTAGTTTTATGCTTGACATCCTGTGCAAAAGAACAACCTGAGAAAAAAGGCTATGATGTCTGCGGTACATATTGCTTAAGCCAAATGCAATTTTTTTCTGTAGAACATGTGGACCTTGATGGAGATGGAGAAGAAAGCGATAATTTTCTTGATGAATTCAGGCATCTTGATGGCTATTCAGAAGATCTTTCAACAGCCACAGTTTATAGAAGGCCTTTGAACAGGAATCAGATTGTTGCTGATTTTCATATACCTTACCACGATGTAAGACTTGACGGAAACTGCATAAAGGACTCGGGTTGTGGATATATGGAATCTTCGCTTATCGGAGAATTGAACGGGGATTACGAAGACGCCCCACTCGTTTTTGTCAATCTTAGCGGAGTGCCTCCTGAGAATAACATTGGCGCTCGTGGCATTGATAATGCAAATATAAAAGAGTTCGGCGTTTACGGGCAGATGAAGATATATGTATATTGCACGATATATGACTCCGATTTCAATCCTCATAAAGGGACACTGCTGATGCTTTTTATGAAGAACTCAAATAAATAATAAGTAATTTTCAGTGGGTCTTTAGATAAAGGTTATCCGTATTAGGGAAAACATTTCCAAACGGATAACCTTTATCATTATAATTGCATTAATGTGCAAACGGCGGTAGAAACGAAGCCGCACATATATCAAACCAGTTCTGAGATGGTGTCAAGTATATCAATAAAAAGTCAACCATTGTCATGGAAGGTTCTCTCTAATATCATCATTTGTCCAGCCAATCCCGCAGTTCAGCAGATTTCTCCCTGCTCAGTGTCAAAGGCAAGTCACATCCCTTGAGTCGAACCAGAAGGCGAGAGTTAAAAAGCATGCTTATGCGTGCTATGGAATCGATGTTTGCGATGTACTGTCTGTTTAGCCGGAAAAACATCTTCGGGTCCATTTCGCTCTCCAACTCGTTCATCGTGAACTGGACAACAATGTTATCTCCATCCACCAACTTGACATATACATGGCGTTGGTCAAAATAAAAATACCGAATATCCTTCACATTGACAGGTATCAGTTCCTCACCTTTCCAGATCAATATGCGTTCCCTGTAAGACCGGAGTTCGCCGATAACATCGCCAATTTTACGCTTGCTTGAAATAGTCTGCCCAGCAATGCTCTCCATTTTCTTAAGCGCCGCTGAAAGATTTTCTTTTTCGATAGGCTTGAGAAGGTAGTCAATGCCATTATTCTTGAACGCCTTGAGCGCATACTCGTCATAAGCGGTAGTGAATATGACCATACATTCGGGCATCACTGCCTGAAATGCGTCGAATACCTCTTGGCCCCGCAGTTTTATATCCGAAAATATCAGGTCATATCCGGAATATTCCGACAGCCTCGATATGACTTCAGATACGGTAGTCAGAGGCCCATCTATTTCCATGTCCGGCCGGAGTTCCTGAAGCATCCGTCTTAACATCCTGAAACTTATCTCTTCGTCTTCAATTATCAGTGCTCTCATAATGATTGAATTATAGGAAGGTTCACTTCGAAATATCGTCTACCACCCTCTTCGGTTATTCTTATCACCGGCGCCTTGCTGCACTCTATGGAATATCTCCTTATCAGGTTCTTAAGTCCTACACCTTTACATGAAACGCCGGGCACTTGGTCTTGATTATTGTCGAGCATGCTGTTGCTTACCACAAGCCAGTCTCCTCGCCTGAAAATCCTGAGCTGTAGCGGGTGCTCCGGTGACGGGCTGTTATGCTTGATTGCATTCTCTATCAACAGTTGCATGCTCATAGTTAGAATTTTCTCATTGCCGCGACATTCAAGACAGTTGTCACAGAAGTCTATGCTTGATGGGAAGCGGGTCTGCATGACTGACACATACTCCTTTGCAAATGCCATCGCCTCCGAAATAGAGACAAGGTCTTTCTCAATGCTGCCGATTATATACCGGTATATCTTTGAAATCGACACTGTGAACCGCTTGGCTCTGTCAGAATCCTCTTCAATCAGCCCGGTCAATATATTGAGGCTGTTTAAAACGAAATGTGGATCCAGTTGAGACTTCAGCATTGCCTTGGTTAATTTCATATTATCTTCTTGCTGATTAAGTATCATTTGGGTATAGTAGCGGATATTATGGAATTGGGATACCATGCTCGCAACTATGCAAAATATATACATGCTGCACAGGAATTCGTCTTCTGACGGCTCCTCCCATAAAAGATTAGCCAAGAAAGTCTCATGCAGCAGGGCCAGCATCAGATTAAGTCCCAATGTCAAGACACCGTTAAGCGCCAACTTGAAAGGGGTCAATCTGTGCGGAAACCTCCTATTCAGCATCACAGATTCCACGGCCATGCTGGTTAATATGAACATACCGCAGTACATGAAATTCTTGAATAACTCAAGAGGACTCCAGTCGAACTTGTCCCGAAGAACCAGAAACCATAGTAGAAGATACAGAAGAAACGTCGATGCTGTCTGTATGAGCCATTCTTTAATATATTGTAATGCTTTCATGCATCTCTTTTTTGCAAATTTACACAAACTATCAGTAATTGTATCTAATGATAGCTCAAACCTTAATTTTATTGTCATATCCCGGACAAATCAGACGAATACAGCATAGATAAAAAAACAACACAAACATTGTACAATATAAATATTGTTCATACCTTAGTAGAAACAACAACCCATGAGCAAGGCAACTGAATTTTTGAACAATCACCAATCTGCAATACCTTCAAAATGGAGGGAATCGGCAGAATGGAGGAGAGAGAATGAGAACTGGCTGAAATATTCCAGAATCATAACGATGAAAACTATGCAGGCTATGGATAGGCAAGGTGTCACCCAGTCCGTACTGGCAGAGCGGATGGGATGCAGCCAACAATATGTTTCAAACCTGCTCAAAGGCAGTTCAAATATGACTTTGGAAACAATAGCACGCATCGAAACAGCACTCAACATTGACCTCATCGGGGCAGCATTGAGCAGTCCAGTCGTCGGATATGCGACAAGGGCAGGGCTGGCGCGGTGTCTGAACGATGGGGAGGACGTTACATACGGCACAAAATAATCAATCCTTAACAACCTCCATGGAATCGGCTGCTAAGGATTGAATTTTATTCGATGTTATCGGTTTCCTCTATAGGAGGGACCTTTTCGGACGTGGAATTATCGCCTGCTATGTCATCGGGAGAAGACTTAAGGTCAGTCGCCCGCAAAGGGACATTGAGAGGATCCTTCTCCTTCTTGGAGTTGTCTTTCTTCTTGTCAGAAAGGGCTTTCTTTTCCGCCTGGCGGGCCTTGCGCTTGTCCTCACGCTCTTTCTGCTTGGCAAAAGCTGCCTTGTACTTGTCCAGACGGGCATTTTCTTTCCGTTCACGGGCTTCGGCAGCCAGAATTTCCTTTAGTTTCTTCGCACGAAGTTTGGCAGCTTTCTTATCCGCGGCGGCCTTGGCTTTGGCTGCATCCAGACTATCCAGACGGGCCCACTTGGCCTCACGGGCTGCTATCTTGGCTGCTCGGAGGGAATCACGCTGAGCCTTCTTAAGGGCGGCTGCATCCATCACGGCAGCATTGACAATAGACGAATCAGGTGACATTGACAATGAATCGGCCCCGGCTTTTGTGGAGTCCGCGAGAGCAGGAACTGCTGAAGAGGAATCCGCCGGTGACATTGACAATGAATCGACAGAGGCAGAATCGCGGGCGACTGTCAATGAATCCTGCGCGGCCTTTTCCTGGGCGGCAGCCCTTCTGCGAGCCTTCGCCTCTGACTTGGCAAGCCTACCGCGCTCGATTTCCTTCATGACGCCCGGAATATAACCCGGATAATATTTGTCGGTATAAGTGAACGTCGTTCTCGGACGTGACGCGTAATAATCTCTTTCTGAAGCCCTTAATGAAAGCGGCGTTATGCTTTCACGACCTGCGGGACGCCTCTCGGGATCCCAGTTGAAACCCTTGAGGACACGGTCATCCTTGGACATCTGAGCGACAGGATAGGCATCATTCTTGGCAGACTCGAAATAATAGACCTTGTCCAAATCGCCATCCTTGAACTGGGCATATAGCATCTTCGCAGCACTCTTGTTGACCGTCGCATAGACACTATCCTCAGGAATGTAGAAAATGGCATTGGCCTCACCAAGCGCATCGAAGCGGGTCAGGCCGCCCTTCTCGTCAAAGTAAGCCAACATCTCGGTCGCGCGAATCTGGTCGAAACACAGCGAATCCTCCTGCACCACGATAAACGCATTGGACATCAGACTGGCCTTCTGAAGGGAACTGCCCTTGATAACGGCATAAAGGCTATCCGAAGAATACTGCCTGTTGGTCTCATTCCAGACAACAGGGCTCTGATACATACGTACGAGAGAATCCAGGTCATTATATTCCAGAGAATCGCAAGCGAACTGAATATCAGACTTATACATCTTCACATTCCTGATTGCCGTGATAAAATTCAGCTTCGTGGAATCCTTCGGAGCCGCAAGGCTGTCAGTCTGGACGCCGACAGAATCCGCGAGTTCTTTCAGTGCATCTGAAGTCAACGCAGTAGAATCCGCAGGGACGCCTTTAAGGCTGTCCACCGCTGCCGCATCAGGTTCTGAAGGATTTGTCAATGCCAATGTATCGGAAACTTCCGGAGCCTTTGCCGCAAGCGTATCTGCCTGGGCAGCAACATTCTCAGCACGTTCAGCTTCTTTAGGAGCATCGGCCTGCTTGGCCTTGTCGGAAGGGGCCGCCGGCTTTGCAGTCGCATTGTCATTGACCTTACCCTTTGCTTGGTTCTTCTGCTGCGGTTTCGGTCTGTTCGGGTCCTCCTCCGCGGCCTTCGCCGCAGCTTCGGCAGCCTCTTTCGCCGCCTTCTGACGGTAATTCTGGACCGCATCGACAGAAAGATCCTTGAGACGAGACTCGGCCGCTTTCTTCAGGCCGTCCTCGATCTCGAACATCATCCGTGTCCTTGCAATGAGGGTATCCGCCCCGAAATAAACCGTGTCAGGCGCGGCATTTTCTTCCTTGACAATGCCAATGACAGCAGGTTTTCTGGACAGGACTATCTGAGACAGCGTGTCGGTGTAATAAATCTTGCCGGCCAATGCTGACACGTCACGGGTAGTGTCTATCACCTGGGCATTGCCGAGCATCTCGATATTCCCGCTGGACCTGTAATAGAATAGCGAATCAGCCCACCCTTCCTGGGTATCGCTCATGCCATGGACATTCTTCCTGAACAAGAAAATCTCCATGTTCCTGTCATACCAGCCGGCATTTGCAGAAAGCATGTTGTCTTCACTCCAAGTATCTGTATTATAGCCGAATGTGGCGATATTACGATTCGCGTCGTAGATGATGGACGATGACTTCACGAAAATAGAATCAGTGAACATATTCACATCATCGGTAAAAGTGAACGTCTTCAGTTTGGAGTCGTAAGTACCTGTACGGCTTTCGATTATCTGGCCGTCCTTATCCCTCATCGAACCGCCGTTGAAAAAGACGGCGACACTGTCCCTCGTGTTATAATCCAGGAATTCCGTCCTCAATATATTCCTGTCCTTGTCCTCCAGCTGTACCAGCGATCCCCTGAATTCAGCAAGGTCGCGATCGACATAGTAAGTGAGTTTGTCACCTGTCAGAACAGTCTGGTCTTGAAGAATCTTGACATTCTTGATGGCATATATCTCATTGGAAGAAACATTCCACAAAGCCGTATCGCAAATGAGATACGTATCATTGTGCAGGAACCTGGCCGGTCCGGTCACCTTACGGTAATTCAACCCGTTCTTTTCGATGAGCTCCATAGACTGGGCACTGAGCAGACGTACAAGAGAATCCACCTGACTGCCTTTTTCCTGGGCAGACAGGCGGAATATAGCTGACAGAAATATCAATACTGTTATGAGACTTCTGCGGAAATTCATGATTATTTACCGGATTCGCCCTCTCGCGCAATCTTGTTCCAGCCTTCGCGAGAAAAATCGCAATTCTTGAAAAGAGGGTCAATGATAATGTAAGTCGTCTTTATCTTCCTGTTGATGAACTGGTCAATGGCAGCCTCCTGCTTCTTGCTGCGGGCTTCCTCGAGAAGTTCACTGTAATCCTTGTCGAAAGATGCGGTATGCGCAGGAATAATCTTGTCAACCTTGATTATCTTATAGACGGTATTTCCGTTACGTCCCTCATTGTCAGTAGATTGCACAGGCTCGGAAATTTCACCCTCCTTCAAATCCTTGATAGCGGCATAATCCTCAGGCTTGAGCTGGTCTATTTCGAAATAAGACGAACCGGTGTAAGGGTCTGCCATCTGTCCTCCGTTAGTCTTGGTCTGGGCATCCTGGGAATAGAAACGCGCAGCCATCTGGAAGGTCACGGCATTGTTCTGGATTTCAGTCTTCAGGGAATCCAATGTCTTGAATGCCTTCTGCCTGTCCTCGTCAGTGTAAGAAGGCTTGATGAGAATATGGCGTGCATTGAACATATCACCCTTCTTCTCGAGAACTTCAATGATATGGAATCCGTCCGGAGTCTCCACAATCTGAGAAATGACTCCCGGTTTCAATGACATTGCCGCATCTGAGAACGCCGGCCAGAAAATGGACTTCGAAGCGAGACCAAGTTCTCCACCCTTTCTCGCGCTGCCCGGATCCTCGGAATAGATACGTGCCAATGTCGAGAATTTCTCTCCGTTCATGATACGCTCACGGATACCGAGAAGCTTCTCCTTCACGGCGAGATTCGCAGCCTCCCTGTCAGGGTAGATGCAAATCTGGCTGAGCTGGTATTTGATAGGAACCATCGGAAGGTCAGCAGGGTCAGTCTCGGCAAGATACTCCTTCACATCATGCGGAGTGAGCTCCGGGACCTGAGAAGAAATCTGCTGCTGCATCTGCTGGGTAAGCGACATGTCCTCCATCTGCTGTTTCCACTCCTGACGGAGTTTATAGAGAGGCTTGCCGTAGGTCTTCTCGACATTCTCATCACCTCCAAGCTGGGTACGCATGGCGTCAATACGCTGGGACAGTGTACTTGCGACCATTTCCTGATTCACTGACAATGAATCGACTCTGGCCTGCATGAGGAACAGTTTGTTCTCAAGCATTCTCTCCAGCTGTTCACAACGCATATTCTTGTCCGAATACATTCCCTGCATCCGCATATAGAGAATCTCCTGCTCCAACTCAGACAATGAAATCATCTCATTTCCGACAACTGCTATCGTCTTGTCAATGAGACCATTGCCATATTTCTGTGCAAAACCTGAAATCGGCAGCATCAGTGTGGCAGCAACAGCCGCCAGCTTAAATATATTTTTCATAATTCCTTAATATACAACGAAATTTTCCTGACTGCGCGCATTTTCTAACAAGTCTCGTTCCAAACTGGAAAGAAGCGCCTGTTTTCTGGTACTCAGAATAATATCTTTAATCATTTCCCTATAGTACTCGACCGGGCCGGTAGTTCCCGCCTTCATCATACTGCTGATGTAAGCGATATTGACATTGCCGTTCCCGTCAGGAATTTCCACCACCCCGTCTTTCATTGACGACAACACTGTGCCGTAATCCACACCGAACTCTCGGGAAAGCTTGACAAGGTCAATCCATTTTCCGCCGAAAGCGGTGTATCTCAATGCTGAAGACACGGCCATGCTGTCGGCCTCAATCCTGTCCTCCGGCTTGGATGATGTCATTTTCTTCATGATGATTCCGAGATTCGGAGAATCAGAAGAGATATACAGGAACTGGGCCTTGGCTATCGGCAGTTGCAACTTGAAGTTCTCGATATGGGATTCATAGTAATTCTCTATCTGTGACTCAGTTACAGCCGTATCTAGACGCTGGTTGATAAATTTCTGCTCATAACGGAATTTGAGCAGAGACTGCCTGTAAGCCTCCAGTTCCTTATCGACATTCTTCTCGCCCTTGGAAAGTTCCTTGTCGGCGAGATCATTGAACATCATATCGGTAGCCCATGAGTTGATGTACTGCAGAGCGAGTTTTACACTGTCCTCCGGAGATGCGGAGTCTGGAATGTAAGCATTCAACTCGGTATCATACAATTTGTGGCTGCCGACTTTTGCCACGACTTTGCCGTCATGGACAAACGACGTAATCGTCTTGCACGAAAAAAATGTCGGCAAGACGATTACGATAAGGCATAATGCCAGAATATGTCTGGTTTTTCCTGGACTCAACTTCTTGTTATCTAGAATAGTTCGGTGATTCCTTAGTGATGGTCACATCATGAGGATGGCTCTCAAGGAATCCGGCATTGGTAATTCTCACGAACTGGGCAGCGCGAAGCGACTCGATGTCCTTGGCTCCCACATAGCCCATACCGGCACGGAGACCGCCGACCAACTGATATACGACCTCGCTGACAGTTCCCTTGAAAGGTACCTGAGCGACAATTCCTTCCGGAACAAGCTTCTTGATATCCTCTTCCATATCCTGGAAATATCTGTCCTTCGAGCCATGCTCCATAGCCTCGAGTGAACCCATTCCGCGATAAGACTTGAACTTTCTGCCGTTGAGAATGATGGTCTCGCCAGGTGACTCCTCAGTTCCGGCGAAGAGTGAACCTGCCATGACGGTACTTGCACCGGCTGCAAGAGCCTTGGTGATGTCACCTGAGTAACGGATACCGCCGTCAGCAATCACAGGAACACCTGTTCCCTCAAGCGCCTTGGATGCAAGCATGACAGCTGTCAGCTGAGGCATTCCGACTCCGGCAATGATTCGTGTAGTACAGATGGAACCAGGACCGATACCGACTTTGACTGCGCTGACACCGGCATCTGCAAGTGCCTTTGCACCTTCTCCGGTAGCGACGTTACCCGCAACAATCTGGATATCCCTGTTCTTGAATGCCGCGCAAGCCTTCGCAATGACGTCGAGGACGCCCACCGAATGACCATGGGCAGTGTCAATGACAACAGCATCAGCTCCTGCGCTTACCAGCATTTCGATTCTGTCAAGTGTATCAGATTTCACACCTACTGCAGCTGCAACGAGAAGTCTTCCCTTGGAGTCTTTAGATGCGATAGGATTGTCCTTGATCTTCATGAGGTCCTTATATGTAATAAGGCCGACGAGCTTGAAGTCATCATCCACTACAGGAAGTTTCTCTACCTTGCTCTGTCTGAGGATTCCGGTAGCGTCCTGCAGACTGATTCCCTTCTTGGCCGTAACCAGATTTTCCTTGGTCATCACCTCGAACACAGGCCTCTTCTTGTTGTCCTGGAAACGGAGGTCACGGTTAGTGACGATTCCTATGAGTTTTCCATTCACATCGACAACCGGAATGCCACCGATGTGATGTTTCGCCATAAGAGCCAGTGCATCGCCCACTGTAGCTTCAGGGCTGATGGTTACAGGATCATAAATCATTCCGTTCTCAGCTCTCTTGACGCGACGGACTTGTTCGCACTGCTGCTCAATTGTCATGTTTTTGTGGATGACACCGATACCACCTGCGCGAGCCATTGCGATTGCAAGGTCAGCCTCAGTAACGGTATCCATAGCAGAAGACACGATAGGAGTACAGAGAGTAATATCTCTAGTGAACTTAGTGGAGACATCTACCGCTCTTGGAAGAACTTCAGAGCGTGCAGGTACAAGTAAAACATCATCGAAGGTAAGACCTTCAGGAATTTCTGAATTAACGAACTGCATTGTGAACTATGTATATTTTGGCAAATATAAGAATATTTCGGCATAGAAGTGAAATATTTTTCAATTTCGCATCACTTCCGCTTAGAAATCGTTAGAAACCGTCAGAAACCGCAAGCCGTCCCGGGACTTTGACACATCCTTGATTTAAAATTTTTTGTAAATATTTGATAGAGTTTCTGATGAAACTCTTTTTTTTG
>CAKUXR010000038.1 GCA_934700615.1 uncultured Bacteroidales bacterium | reverse complement strand
CAGGTGGGAGAGTAGGAAGCCGCCGTGCTTGGAAAGAGTCTTCAGACGAGAGATCGTCCGGAGACTCTTTTTCGTGTCTGTAGGTGTCCATGGGAATGATAGCCCCGACGGGACCTGCGGACAGGTGTCTTTGTCGTGGTTTTGCCGTTTTCCCCGCACTATGGCCACGTGTGTGATGACCGTCTCAGTTTCGACCCTCTTGACAGGTCAATATGGCCGTAATTGATTGTATCTTAATTGGTTAAGAAATCACTCTCTTGCCAAGAGGTCGTTTTGAAAGGTGGTCTTGGCAGATGCCTTTTGCGGCTTTAATCTCGCAATGCTCTCAATTAAAGTGACTTACTGCAAATATGTCACTAATCACTCCTGCCAAGAGGGTCGAAAATCAGTGCTCTTCTTGATTGATTTCCGGAAATTCATCTGAGCCTGTCCACTGGCCCCGGACGGGAATACAGACGGCATTACAACAACCCGATTTCTTTATGTCACCATGATTTTCCGTTGTCACCGCCTTATGGCACACGTGTGTGATGACCGTCCCAGTTTCGACCCTCTTGACAGGTCGATATGGACGTAATTGTTTGTATCTTAATTGATTAAGAGATAAGTCTCTTACCAAGAGGTCGTTTTGGAAGGTGGTCTTGGCAGATTACTGTCGCGGCTGTCGTCTCGAAATGCCCTAAATTTCAGTAACTTACTGCAAATGTCTCACTAATCGCGCCTGCCAAGAGGGTCGAAAATCAGGGCTCTCCTTGATTGGTTTCATGAAATTCATCTGAGCCTGTCCACTCATTATGGCTACTCAAGTTTCCTTGTTTCGTATCCCTGTGGCAGACCCCCGGTCCGAAATGCCTGCTCGGTAACGCCAGATGGCCACCAGGCCCGGGACGGCAACTATGTCATACTGACAAAACGGGGTAAAATTCGGCCTGATTTTACCCCATTCCGTCAGATTTATCATTTCCGTGTAAAAAAAGCCTGTTATTTACACCATATTTCTCATTTTGACGCAATCTGCTTTCATGTAATCCTGTTATTTACAAAGTTTGTCAGATTTTCTTTGTCCGTTTTTGCCCCATCATTGGAATATTTGGATATTGTTTTCTGTTCATGGTATGAAATTTTCAGTTAACTTTGGACTTCGGAAAAACCGTGGAAACGCGGTCTGCCGAAAGAAAAACTAATTCAAGTTCTGCCCGGTGGCAGGGCTTATAAAATAATGTGATATGCCAAACGTTGTAGGACATATATCTCAGATTATCGGACCGGTCGTAGATGTGCATTTCGACCTGTCCCAAGCGGAAGAAAAGAACGACCTTCCAAAAATCCACGATGCATTGACCATCAGAAGACAGGATGGTAAGGAATTGATTGTGGAAGTTCAGCAGCATATTGGCGAGGATACCGTCAGAACAGTGGCGATGGACTCGACGGATGGCCTGAAAAGAGGAATGGAGGCTGTCAGTACATTCCATCCTATTGAAATGCCTGCAGGACCTCAGATTCGCGGACGAGTTCTCAATGTCGTCGGAGATTCTATTGACGGACTTGGAGAACTGGACAGGAAGACAGAACTTCCGATCCATAGGGAACCTCCTAAATTCGAAGACCTGAAGACTTCACAGGAAGTCCTCTATACAGGTATCAAAGTCATTGACCTTCTCGAGCCTTATCTGAAGGGCGGTAAAATCGGTCTTTTCGGAGGCGCCGGTGTCGGCAAAACCGTGCTCATCAAGGAACTTATCAATAACATTGCGAAGAAACATAACGGATTCTCTATCTTCGCCGGAGTCGGTGAACGAACCAGGGAGGGAAACGACCTACTTAGGGAGATGATAGAATCCGGTGTCATCAAATATGGCGAAGCCTTCGAGAAAAGCATGGAAGAAGGCAAATGGGACCTCTCATTGGTTGACCGAGAGAAACTTTCGGAGTCTCAGGTAGCATTGGTGTTCGGACAGATGAATGAGCCGCCTGGAGCCCGTGCTTCGGTAGCATTGTCAGGACTTACGCTTGCCGAGTCATTCCGAGACAGCAAGACGGCAGACGGCCCGAAAGATATACTTTTCTTCATTGACAATATCTTCCGTTTCACGCAGGCCGGATCCGAGGTGTCAGCATTGCTCGGACGAATGCCTTCAGCAGTGGGATACCAGCCGACATTGGCTACGGAAATGGGTCAGATGCAGGAAAGAATCACCTCTACAAAGGACGGTTCCATCACGTCAGTACAGGCAGTTTACGTGCCGGCGGATGACTTGACGGACCCTGCCCCTGCTACCACCTTCACCCACTTGGATGCGACCACCGTGCTCAGCCGTAAGATTACCGAACTGGGTATCTATCCGGCAGTTGACCCGTTGGATTCCACATCCAGAATCCTTGACCCGAACATCGTCGGCGAAGCGCATTACAATACCGCCCAGCGTGTCAAGCAGATTCTCCAGAGAAACAAGGAGTTGCAGGATATCATCGCGATTCTCGGTATGGACGAGCTCTCTGACGAAGACAAGCTTACTGTAAACAGGGCAAGACGAGTCCAGAGGTTCCTGTCCCAGCCTTTCGCGGTTGCGGAACAGTTCACGGGCGTACCTGGCGTGATGGTTGACATTGAAGATACCATCAAGGGATTCAATATGATTCTTGACGGTAAGGTGGATTATCTTCCGGAGCAGGCCTTCCTTAACGTCGGCACCATCGAGGATGCGATACGCAAGGGCGAAGCGATACTTGCGAGCGCCGGAAAAAACTGATTGAATCATGGAAGCACAGCTTTCACTCATAATAATGTCACCTGAGCAGGTGTTGGAGCAATGCGAGATAACTTACGTGAAGTTGCCTGGCAAGGTGGCTCCGTTTGAAGTCCTCAAAGGCCATGCGCCGATGATCACGACACTCAATAGCGGAAAGGTGACATATCAGACCAAGGACGGGGATGTCAAAAGCCTGTCCGTAAAGTCCGGTTTTGTGGAAATAAGGAACAATAAAGTTTCCGTTTGCGTGGAATTATGAAATTGTGGAAATACATAGCAGCATTGATTCTGGCCGTTTCGGTGTGGATTCCAGTCCATGCGGAAGAGGCTGTGGCTGACAGTGTTGCGACTGAGGCCGATTTCAATGTCAAAGATGTCATTTTCGGTCATACCAGTGACTCGTACGAGTGGCACATCACGAATATCGGAGAAAAATCGATAGCCATTCCGCTGCCGGTCATCATCAGGAGCAAGACATCAGGATGGCATATCTTCTCATCTGCAAAAGTCGAGGAAGGCCATCAGTATGAAGGATTTTACATCTCAGAAGAAAGCGGTAAAATCGTCGAGAAAAACGCCGCGGGAGAAGAAATAAGACCATTGGATTTGTCGATTACGAAGAATGTATTGTCAATATTCATGAGCAGCGCGCTGCTTGTATGGCTTATCCTCGGAACTGCACGCTGGTATCGCAAGCATGATGCTGTAAATGAGGCACCGCGAGGAATTGCTGCCTTTATGGAGCCGATAATCATGATGATCGATACGGGCGTGGCCAAAGACTCCATCGGCGAGGATTACGCCAAATTCTCCCCGTATCTGTGCACCGTATTCCTTTGGATATTGATTAACAATCTCTTGGGTCTGGTTCCATTCTTCCCGGGAGGAGCCAATGTTACCGGAAATATCGCAGTGACCTGCGTCCTCGGATTCTTCACATTCTTCATGATCAATCTGTTCGGAACGAAGCACTATTTCAAGGATATCTTCTGGCCGGATGTTCCGATGATGCTGAAGTTTCCTATTCCGATACTTCCGATTATCGAGATGTTCAGTACCCTGATGAAACCATTGACATTGATGATAAGGCTTTTTGCCAATATGCTCGCTGGGCATATCATCGCCATAAGTCTGGTTTGTATAATATTTATTTTTGCCAAATACAATGCTGTCCTGTTCGGTAGCATGACAGTCGTTTCCCTGCTTTTCGGAGTGTTTATGGACGTGCTTGAAATCCTTGTGGCATTCCTTCAGGCGTACGTGTTCACGATATTGTCGGCAGTATTCATCGGTATGGCAAGACAGAAAGAAAGTTAGTTTATTAAAAATTTATAGTTATGTTACTTACAATTCTTTTACAGGCAGTTGCTTCAGAGGCAATTGGTAAGATCGGTATAGCACTTGGCGCAGCTATCGCAGCATTGGCGGCTGGTTATGGTATCGGAAAGATAGGTTCTTCTGCTACAGAGTCTATTGCCCGTCAGCCGGAAGCAGGCGGAGATATCCGTTCTTCAATGATTATTGTTGCGGCCATGATCGAGGGTGCAGCTTTGTTCGCAATCATTGTCTGCCTTCTCGCTCTGTTTAACTAATTGTCCTTATGTCACTTGTAACACCTGATACTGGCCTCCTTTTCTGGATGGTCATAATCTTCGGCATTGTCTTTTTCATCCTTGCCAAGTTCGGATTCCCTGTCATTACCAAGATGGTCAATGAAAGGACTGAGTCCATCAACAAGTCATTGGCAATGGCGGAAGAGGCCAGGGGAGAGCTTGCCAACCTGAACAAGGAGCAGGCTGAACTTCTTCTCCAGGCCAAGAAAGAACGTGCCCGTATTATGGATGATGCGGCGAAAATGAAAGCGTCCATCATCGAGCAGGCCAAGGCTCAGGCTCAGGAGGAAGCGTCCAAGGTGCTCGAACAGGCCAGATTGGAAATCACTGCCGAGAAGGAAAGCGCATTGCAGGATATCCGCAAGGAAGTCGCAATGCTGTCAATGAATGTTTCCGAAAAGATTCTGAGGGCAGACTTTGCTTCAGAAGACGTTCAGAAGCGATATGTTGACAAGGTTATGGAGGAACTGAACAACAGGAAAGACTCCATAGTTAAAAACTGAAGCTCATAATGAATACAGGAATTATAGCGTCAAGATATGCTGATGCTCTTCTGAAATACGTGGAAGAGACCGGTGAGGGACAGGTCGTGTACAAACAGGCCTGCACTCTTGCTGACGCATTGGCTGCATCTGTAAAGTTGGAGCGTCTTGTGGAAAGCAAGACTCTGCTGTCATCGTCCGAAAAGATAGAACTGATGTCCAAAGCTCTTGGAGAAGAGCCGATGTGTCAGTCACTTGTCAGATTTCTGGGCCTTGTGATAAATCATGACAGGGAGTCGTATCTGCGCTATATCCTTCATTATTTCAGAGAGCGTTGGCTTTCTGCACAGGGTGTGAGTCATGCCAGACTTGTCGTGAGTATGCCTTCTCCGGAGCTTGAAAGAAAGATATGTGAAATGTTCAGGAATCTTACGGGCCTTCAGCTTGAGTTGACGGTAACTGTCGATCCTTCCATCATCGGAGGATTCGTCTTCGAGGTTGCTGACAGAAGAATCGATGCGAGCGTGTCCAGACAGTTGGAAGACTTGAGGAGACGATTCATTGAACAAAATAACAGAAAGATGTATGAGTCAGAATAATATAAAACCAAGTGAAATATCGGACGTGCTGCTGAAACAGCTTGAGTCTGCGGACCTTTCCGTTAAACTGGAGGAGGTCGGCACCGTGCTGCAGGTTAGCGACGGTGTGGCCAGAATTTTCGGCCTGACCAATGCTGAGTCCGGCGAACTTCTGGAATTCGACAGCGGCGTCATGGGCGTTGTGATGAACCTCGAAGTGGACAATGTCGGAGCCGTGCTCCTTGGCCCTACTGACGAGGTCAAAGAAGGAATGACCGTGAAGCGCACAGGAAGGATTGCATCTATTCCTGTCGGCGAAAAGATGCTGGGCCGTGTCGTGAATCCGCTTGGCGTCCCTATCGACGGACTTGGTGAAATCACTGGCGAAAAACTGGAAATGCCTCTTGAGCGCAAGGCCCCGGGCGTAATTTTCCGTCAGCCGGTCAATGAGCCGTTGCAGACAGGTATCAAGGCTATCGATGCGATGATTCCTATCGGAAGAGGTCAGCGCGAACTTATCATCGGTGACAGGCAGACCGGAAAGACAGCCATTGCCATAGATACAATCATCAATCAGAGGACCGAATTCGAAAAGGGCAATCCCGTATATTGTATCTACGTAGCGATAGGCCAGAAAGGCTCCACCGTGGCAAGTATCGTGGATACACTGCGTTCCAAGGGCGCTATGGACTACACGATAGTCGTTGCCGCAACCGCTGCGGACCCTGCTGCGCTCCAGTATTACTCTGCATTCGCCGGTGCCGCAATTGGTGAATATTTCCGTGATACAGGACGTTCTGCTCTCGTAATTTATGATGACCTGTCCAAACAGGCAGTTGCATATCGTGAGGTATCATTGATCCTGCGCCGACCTTCAGGACGTGAGGCATACCCTGGAGACGTATTCTATCTTCACTCAAGACTTCTGGAAAGAGCCGCTAAAATCATTGGCCAGCAGGAAGTTGCTGAGCAGATGAACGATCTTCCGGAATCATTGGTGGGAAAGGTCAAGGCCGGAGGATCATTGACGGCATTGCCTATCATCGAGACTCAGGCAGGTGACGTTTCAGCCTATATTCCTACCAACGTGATTTCCATTACTGACGGTCAGATCTATCTTGAGAACAGTCTGTTCAACCAGGGATTCCGTCCGGCCATCAATGTGGGCATTTCCGTGTCCCGTGTCGGTGGTAGCGCACAGGTCAAGAGTATGAAGAAAGTTGCCGGCACATTGAAGATCGACCAGGCCCAGTACGATGAGCTGGAGTCCTTCTCCAAGTTCAGCAGCGATGTGGACAAGGTTACTGCTCTGGCATTGGACAGAGGCCGTAAGAACAAACAACTCCTTATCCAGCCTCAGTATTCTCCTATGCCGGTAGGTGAGCAGATTGCCATCCTCTATTGCGGTACACATTCCCTGTTGCGCGACATTCCTATGGAGAAAGTCCGCAGTTTCCAGGACAAGTTCCTTGAGAGGATGCGCGCATCCCATGCGGAAGATGTCCTGGCACCTCTTGCAAGCGGAAAACTTGACGAAAACATCACAAAAATCATTGAGCAGGAAGCCGAGGATATCGTTCTCGGTCTGAACGAGGGTAAGTAATATGCCGTCACTGAAAGAAATAAAGAATCGCATTGCGTCCGTCAACAGTACATTGAAGATTACATCTGCAATGAAGATGGTTGCTGCCGCCAAGCTCCACAAGGCGCAGACCGCCATCGGAAACATGTTGCCGTATGAGGAGATGCTCTACCGCATGCTGGCGAATCTTATTGCATACAGGAGGAGACTGTACAAGAAGGCCGATACTTTTGACCCTCTCAAGCCATTTGCCTCGCTGCCTCCGGAAGACGGAGACGGCAGCATTGACAATGAACTTGAAATTCTTTGTGCCGAGCGCCCTGTGCGGAAGGTTGCGATAGTCGCGTATTCTTCGAATTCTTCTCTTTGCGGCGGGTTCAACGCTACTGCGGTCAAGCATGCGCAATCAGTTGTGGATGAATATCTTGCAGCCGGTCTTCTGCCGACAGACATTACTGTCTATTCCATCGGAAAGAAGATGGCCGAAGCGATGAAGAAGAAAGGCTTCGAGTCCCCGTTGGATGGCACGCAGCTGGCTGAAAAGCCGAACTACGAACAGGCTTCAGAGCTTGCTGCCGAGTTGGTTCACGGCTTCATGACGGGCGTCTATGACAAGGTGGAACTGATTTACAATCATTTCAAGTCCACAGCTTCCCAGCCGTCAGTCAGGAACGTTTATCTGCCGATGACTACCATGCCGATTTCCGAGAACAAAGAGGCTGCTGCCGAGGCGGATGAAAGAGGCCGCAAATTCGACTATATCGTCGAGCCGGACGTGGACAGCCTGCTGGATGAACTGATGCCTAAAGTGCTGATGATGAAGATATATACGGTTCAGCTCGATACCAATGCCGCTGAGCATGCCGCGAGGACGGTTGCCATGCAGACGGCTACTGACAACGGTAACGAAATCCTTCAGGAACTCTCTTTGGAATACAACAAGGGACGCCAGTCGAAGATTACCAGCGAAATTCTCGACATCGTAGGCGGTTCAATGCAATAAAATTCGTACCTTTATGCGGTTCGGTGGCCCTGATGGCCATAAAGCTGACAACCGCATGATAACTAGGACATGTTTACGATATATGATTGCTGTCGTGGTCGTTATGGCCACGGCGGCAGTTTCGTTATCCGGCAAGACCATATTGGGTGACGCGCAATTCTCCAGATACGTCCCCGGCCTGAAGGAAAAGCGGGTTGCCATATTCAGCAACCAGAGCGGCGTCGTCGGGGATAAAGTCCTGAAAGGCAAGAACTTCGACCTATCGGGACCAAAAACTTTCGGCCCGCATCTGGCCGACGTGATGCTGAAGAAAAAGGTCAATGTTACTGTGATTTTCTCACCGGAACACGGATTCAGAGGAAATGCTGATGCCGGTGCCAAAGTCGGCAATTCCATCGACGCCAAGACAGGTATCCCGATAGTCTCGCTATATGGCGCCAAAAATCAGCCGTCAGAAGAAGACATGTCCTTGTTCGATGTGCTTTTAGTTGATATCCAGGACGTCGGACTCAGATATTATACCTACTACATCACCATGTACAGGCTCATGGATGTCTGCGCCAAGTACGACAAGAAAGTCATAGTCCTGGACCGCCCCAATCCTAACGGCTTCTACGTGGACGGTCCTGTTCTGGACATGAACTACAAATCAGGAGTCGGCTACCTCCCGATACCCGTAGTCCACGGAATGACGTTGGGCGAGCTTGCGCTCATGATCAACGGCGAGGGCTGGCTTACTGACGGAGGCAGATGCAATCTCGAGGTAGTCCCATGCCGTGGCTACACCCACAGGGACAAATATTCACTGATAATGCCTCCGTCCCCGAATCTGAAAACCATGCGTTCAGTGTATCTTTACTCGTCGCTGTGTTTCTTCGAAGGGACAGTGATTTCGCTTGGCCGCGGAACCGGACATCCGTTCGAAATGTACGGCAGCCCGGATATGGGAATATACAGTTACAGGTTCATGCCGGAGAGCATGCCCGGGGCCGTGAAACCGGATTTTATGGGTGAATGGTGCTATGGCATTGACCTGACACACAAATCGTTGGACGATATTTGGCAGGAAGGGACAAACCTCGGATATGTTGTCAATGCCTATAGAGTCGTGATGGCGCAGCCCGGTTCCGACGCGGCGGCAGGGACTCTTGCGGACGGACGGAGTTTCTTCGGAAGTAAGCCGTTCTTCGACAAACTGATGGGGAATTCTTGGGTCCGCGAAATGATAATGAAAGGAGCGTCCGCCGCGGAGATAAAGTCAATGTGGAAGGACGATGTCGAAAAGTTCAAGGCCCGTCGGAAGCCGTACCTGCTGTATGCCGAATAATATGGTCAATGAAAAATTTAGAATACAAACAAAATTGATAGCATGAAAAAGTTGTTACTTACAGCCGCACTTGCGGCAATGTTGCCGGCCGTTATGTCGGCACAGAATTCCCCGGACGGAGGAATTTCACCGGAATTGATGTCCAGAATCAGCAAGGGCTACACCGGAAGCGCCACTGACAAGGCCCTCAAAAACGCATTGGCGGGAACTTCCATCAATGTTCTTGCGACCAATTCCGAGCAGTCTCCTGTAGTGGACGACCATTTCACCTATAGAGTTGCCACAAAGGGCATCACCGACCAGAAATCTTCAGGCAGATGCTGGCTTTTCACGGGACTTAACGTCATGAGAGCCAAGATGATATCTGAGTATAACCTCGGATCGTTCACCTTCTCTCAGAACTATGTCTTCTTCTTCGACCAGCTTGAGAAATCAAACCTCTTCCTCCAGGGTGTCATTGACACGAGAAATCTTCCTTTCGAAGACCGCAAGGTGGATTGGCTCTTCTCGAATCCTCTCAGCGACGGCGGACAGTTCACAGGTGTTTCCGACCTCATTATGAAATACGGTGTTGTTCCGTCTGAGGTTATGCCTGAGACATTCAGCAGCAACAATACGTCTCTCATGGCCTCACAGCTCAAGAATATTCTTCGCCAGGGCGGCCTCCGTATCCGTGACGCCTATGCCGCATCAGGTTCGAAGGGAAAGAAGTCCGACTCTACTGCAGAACTCCTCAAAATTAAGGAAGAGGTCCTGACAGACGTTTACAGAGTGCTTTCACTTTGCCTCGGAGTGCCTCCGACAGAGTTTGAGTGGACTATGCGCGATGCTTCCGACAAGGTCATCAGCACAGAAAAATACACTCCTAAGTCATTCTATCAGAAGTACATCAATGCTGACCTTGACGGCAATTACGTGATGCTCATGAACGACCCGACCAGAGAGTACGGAAAGGTTTATGAAATCGACTATGACCGTCATGTCTATGACGGAAAGAACTGGGTTTATGTGAACCTTCCTATCAAGCGTATCAGAGAGGTTGCAATCGCATCTCTGAAAGACAATACCGCGATGTATTTCTCATGTGACGTCGGCAAGTTCGTAAATGCCCGCAGAAGCCTTCTCGACATCGCCAACTATGATTACGAGTCCCTTTTCGGCGTGAAATTCACCATGGACAAGAAGCAGAGGGTACAGACCCATGCCAGCGGTTCATCCCACGCAATGACTCTCATTGCTGTCAATGTCGATGAAAACGGCAATGCTGACAAGTGGATGGTAGAAAACAGCTGGGGCCCGGACAGCGGCGTTCACGGCTGCGTAGTCATGACCGACGAGTGGTTTGCCGAGTACATGTTCAGAGTTGTTGCAGAGAAGAAATATATCCCTGCTGACATCCTCAAGATGCTTGACCAGAAGCCGATTCTTCTCCCAAGCTGGGATCCTATGTTCGCTCCTGAGGACTAGTACGTTTCCGATATTGAGTTATGTGCCCCGACGCCAGCCGTATTGCTGGCGCCGGGGCTCGTTTGTATTGATTTCCTTGTTATTGTGCGAGAGGTTGCTTTTTTATTGTTATCTTTGCAGGATATATTATAACATAAACAATTATGGCATTTGACAGACGAAGACGTAATGGCGGTAATCGCGGGCACGAAGATTCAGAAAGAAGAAATGGTTTCGGACGCAGGTCCGGAGGCAGAGGCGGCAACTTCTCAAAAAAAGGTCGCGGCGGTAATGATGATATGAAGAAAGACTATCCGGAGTATGTCGGTACGGTCCAGATGACAAGAGACGGATTCGTCTTTGTGAAGGTCGAGGGCATGGAGGATGATATCTATGTGAGACAGGGTAAAACCAAAGGCGCTCTCAATGCCGACACTGTCAAGGTTGCCGTAACTAAGGAAAAGACAGATACAAGAAGACAGGAAGGTGTTATCCTTGAGATAGTTGAGAGGTCACGCAAACCATTTGTGGGAGTTCTCCACGTCGTAGGAAACCAGGCATGGGTCCTCATGCAGAGCAGGGTGATGCCTTACGACATCAGCATTGACATAACCGACATTGACGGCAAACCTATTCACAGAAGGAAGAATCCTCTTCCGGAGAGCGGCTATCTGAAGGCGCTCGGCAACGGCGAATTTGCAGTGGCCGGTGTTCATGAGACGGTGGATGGCGAGGCAAAGGACCTCACCGTTCATGCCGGACTCAAGGTTGCGGCGCTTGTCGACAGTTGGGACAGGGGCGAGCCGAACCCTAAGGGACATCTTGTGGATGTGCTCGGAGAGCCTGGTGCAAATGATACCGAAATGCATTCCATCCTGGCAGAATACGGTCTGCCGTACAGGTTCGAGCCTGAGGTGGAAAAT
Organism: uncultured Bacteroidales bacterium; assembly: GCA_934700615.1. Classification (GTDB taxonomy): domain Bacteria; phylum Bacteroidota; class Bacteroidia; order Bacteroidales; family UBA932; genus Cryptobacteroides. The sequence continues at coordinate 5,950 of CAKUXR010000038.1, read as the reverse complement.
GCTGCGGACAGCATATCTGACAAAATCACAGAAAAAGACCTCAAGGGCAGAAAGGATTTCAGGGATACATTGACATTTACCATAGACCCTGAGGATGCAAAGGACTTCGATGATGCCCTGTCTTTCAGGAAACTCGAAAACGGAAATTACGAGGTAGGTGTGCATATCGCAGACGTATCTTATTATGTGACACCTGGTTCCGTCGTGGACAAGGAGGCTCAGGCAAGAGGTACATCAGTCTATCTTGTGGACAGGACTGTGCCGATGCTTCCTGAGAAGCTTTCCAACAAGCTCTGCTCACTTCGTCCTAATGAGGAAAAACTCACATTCTCGGCAGTATTTGAGATTACCCCGCTTGCCGGAGTCGTCAGCTCATGGTTCGGAAGGACTGTAATCAATTCGAATTACAGATTCGCCTACGAGACTGCACAGCAGATCATTGACAATGGGGAAAAGTCTCTCGAGATGGATCTCCGTGGCGGTACCGACGGTATCCATGCGGCTGTGAAAGACCCTGTTCTGGAGGCTTCACCTGAGGCAGCCGCAAGGGCTGAGCATGAGGCGGCAGGACGTTCGGAGGCAATGATGGGTGCCGGTGTCTATGAAGGCTGCGTGATTCCGCGTGAACTTAAGGAAGCTATACTTACATTGCATAAGATTGCATCTATTCTCCGCAAACGCAGATTTGCTGCCGGAGCCATCAGTTTCGAGCGCCCGGAGATGAAAGTGGAGGTAGATGAAAAGGGCCGTCCTGTACGTGTCTATCAGAAGATTTCCAAGGAGGCCAACTGGCTTATCGAGGAATTCATGCTGCTTGCCAACCGCTCAGTTGCCGAGTTCATCGCAACCGGCGGAAAAATGAACGGTGTAGCCAAGAAGACTGCCAAGACATTCGTATATCGTATCCATGATGAACCTAACCAGGAGAAAGTGGCCGGACTCAGGACATTCGCCGGCAACTTCGGATATACTATGGAGGCACCTGAGGACGGAAGGAAACTCGCGAAGGCATTGAACGGACTCCTCGCCGAGGCCAAGAACAAGCCTGAGTTCAGCGCGATCGAAATCCTCGCATTGCGTTCAATGGCAAAGGCTTGCTACAGCACTGACAACATCGGACATTACGGCCTCGGATTCAAGTTCTATACACATTTCACTTCTCCGATCCGCCGTTATCCGGACACGATGGTGCACAGGCTCCTGCAGATGTACCTCGACGGAGCGGATTCCCAGAGCAAGGCTTATTATGAAGATCAATGCAAGCATGCGTCTGAGCGTGAGGTAATTGCAGCTGAGGCTGAAAGGTCGAGCACCAAGTACAAACTTGTAGAATTCATGCAGGACAAGGTCGGAGGAGAGTTCGACGGACATATCTCCGGACTGACCGAGTGGGGCATGTATGTGGAAATCGAGCCTACCAAGATCGAGGGTATGGTCGCTCTGCGTGATGTCCAGTCAGACTTCTTCGAATTCGACCAGGAGCATTACAGGATAGTCGGAAAGCGTACGGGTGTCATCTATAACCTTGGTGACCCTGTCAGAATCCGTGTGAAATCTACTAATCTCGAGCAGAAACTCCTGGACTATGAGTTGGTTGAAACCGGAAGAGAAGACCGCATGAGCCATCATGAGGATATCCCTGGACAGTATGAAGAGCGTGAGCCTGCAGCAAAAGTATTTGACAGGACTACCCGCAAGAAAGATTCTGACATGCGTGGCGGACGCAAATCCGACAGTTTCGGGAAGGGCGGAAGAAAGAGCTTCGGTGACTCTTCGGAGCGTGGAGAGCGTCGCAGCTTCCGTAGCAAGGATGGAGATGATTCTCCCAGGCGTGACCGCTTCAGTGATTCCAGAGGTACAAGAGGACGCGGCTCCTACCCGAGAAAGGAAAACAGTTTTAGGGAAAATAGGCCGTTTTCTGAAGAAGTTAGGGAAGTAGAGCCGAAGATTACCGTGCCTGAGGCCCCTGAGGTCCCTCAGCCGATGCCTGTCGCTCCAGCCGTAGTGAAGAAGGTAAGGGCTCCGAAACCTGCTGCTGGTGAGGGAGATAAGGCTGCACGTAAGGCCAAGGTGAAACAGGCTATCAAGCTTTCCAAGGCAAAGTCTGCGAAGCCTTCTTCCAAAAAGTCAAAGGCTGCCCCGAAGGCCGACAAGCCTGCGGCAAGAAGCAAGAAGAAATCAGAGTAACAAACACTATATTTTTCGATGAAAACAGAAAAGAAATCCATACTGGGAATCGGAAACGCATTGACAGATATCCTGGCGGTGCTTCCTGACGACTCATTCCTGAAAATGTACCACCTCCCGAAAGGCAGCATGCAGTTCGTGGATATGGAGACAGGCAACAGAATCTTTGAGAGCCTGAAACCATACGGACTTCATTATGTAGCCGGCGGTTCGGCAGCGAACACCATCACCTGCGCGGCCATTTTCGGCATGCCGTCCGCTTTCATCGGAAAAGTCGGTGAAGATGAACTCGGGCATCTTTTCAAGAGCGACGAGGAGCAGTACGGAGTGAAGACAATGCTTCTCAAAGGAAAGAATCCTTCAGGAAGGTCAATGGTATTCGTGTCCGGAGCAAACGCGGAAAGGACATTCGCCAACTACATGGGCGCTGCGCTCGAAATGGTCCCGGAGGACTTGAAACAGGAATATTTCGAGGGTTATGACTATTTCCATATCGAGGGATATCTGGTTCAGAATCAGGCGCTTATCCGCAAGGCTGTAGAAATGGCGCACAATGCCGGATGCATCATATCTCTGGATATGGCCTCATATAATGTGGTCGAGTCCAACGACGCTTTCCTTCATGATATAGTGGACAGGTACGTTGACATTGTCTTTGCTAACGAGTCCGAGGCGAAGGCATTTGCCAAGCAGGAGCCTCGCGAGGCATTGGACGAAATTTCGAGACACTGCAAGATAGCCGTCGTGAAAGTCGGCAAGAACGGGTCAATGGTAAAGAGCGGGGATGAGTATCATTACATTGAGGCTTGGCCTGCGACAGCCCTTGATGCGACAGGCGCCGGTGATACCTATGCGGCAGGATTCCTTTATGCGCACTCGCTCGGGATGCCGTTGAGGGTTTGCGGTGAGGTCGGTTCCATAATCGCTGCCAAGGTCGTCGAAGTAATCGGCACGAAGATTGATATTCCAAGATGGAAAGCCGCCAAGAAGGAGATCCGTGAACTTATCAAGGCCAACGGCGGTGAAGTTGAGGAAGAAAACGAGAACTGATGCTGGAATTCATCAAGAACATATTCAGAAGAAAATTTATAAGAAAGACCGCCGGTAAATCCACCTCCGGTCTTCTTCCTTTGTCTGCAATCCGCTCTGCTACAGTGATTATGGATGCGGAAGACACAGGATGCGAGTCATGCAAGAGTAAGGTTGAGGCCTTTTGCAAGGCCAACGGGGTAAAACTTACCATATGGTTTTTCGACTTTGCCGGAAAGGGCGAAGACGAGAGGCAGACCACCAGTCTTGACAGGACCTTGCTCAAGAAAGATTTGAACTGGTGGGGACGTCCGGGCATGGAGACGATAAAGACATTCTCTACGGAGAGTCCGGACATGCTGATATCTCTCATTGACAACAGTCATTTTCCTATTGACTGCATAGCGAAGTGCTCTGCGGCGAGGTTCAAGATTGGTCGTAAGCAGCTGAAAGGCAGGACTTTCGATCTTGTCATAGGCGATTCTCCAAGCCAGAGCTTCTCTCAGGAGGAAGCTTTCGTCGAAATTACCCGTTACCTGGAAACAATCAGATAGACATAACTAATATTGACAATGAACGGATTGACTAGAAACATTATTACCGGAATCAAGGGCTTCGGCATGGGTGCCGCCAATGTGATTCCTGGCGTGTCCGGAGGAACCATCGCGCTCCTCACCGGAATATTCACCGAAATCATCGACGCTCTCAATGCCATGATGGATCCTTCTTCCTGGAAGCTCCTTCTGCAGGGCAAGTTCAGAGAGTTCTGGAGATATATCCATGGAACATTCCTTGTGTCACTGTTCATCGGTGTCCTGATAAGCATATTTTCATTGGCAAAACTGATGGTCTATGTGATGGCTTATCACCCTGTCCAGACATGGGCCTTCTTCTTCGGACTCATCATCGCCTCATCGGCCTACATGATTTATGATATCAAAGGTTGGAAGGTCAATGATGTCTTGTTCTTTGTCGTCGGTATTGTTTTGGGCGTAGTAATATGCACCTTGTCGCCGACCACGACTCCGGACAGCCTCTGGTTCATCTTCATCTGCGGGGCCATTGCTGTCTGCACGATGATTCTCCCTGGAATCTCAGGCAGTTTCATCCTCGTGATTCTCGGAAAATATGACTTTATCATGCAGTCTGTCAATGAATTGAATATCCCGGTTCTGGTGGTCTTCGGACTTGGCTGCGTAATCGGAATCCTGGGCTTCTCCAAGTTCCTCCATTGGCTTCTGAAGAGATTCGAAAGACCGACCATGCTGGTTCTCGTGGGCTTTGTCCTGGGTGCCCTTGTCAAGGTATGGCCATGGAATGATATGAGTAAAGTCGCCCAGGCACAGCTGCTTAGGGATGGAATGGATGCGGAAGCTGCAAAAGCTGGTGCCGATTTGCTCCTTTCGTCTGGCGGCAATATGGGACAAGTCATTGACCTTCAGGTTTCCGGAGCCATCATTTGGGCGATAGTCGGTCTGGTTCTGGTCGCTGGTCTGGAATATCTCAGTACGCTTCATAAACTTAAGGAAGCAGAAAACAATGAATAGATTTTTATCGTTGACTGTCGCCGTAGTTGCGACAGTTTTCTTTTTCGGCGATGTCAATGCTGCCGAGCCTGAGCATTTTACGTTCAGGCATCAGAAACTCGAACGCGAGTACATGCTCTATCTTCCCGACGGGCTTCCCTCTGACGCGCCGCTCGTCATGGTTCTTCATGGCTATGGCGGAAGGTCAATGAAAGGAGGCCAGAACTTGTGCAAGGTGGCTGACAGGGAGAAATTCGCGGTATGCTATCCGCAGGGAGCCGTGGACGGCAAGGGCAAGACTTGCTGGAATGTCGGTTATCCTTTCCAGAAAGGTCTGAAAACCGATGACGTGGACTTTCTCTGTAAGCTTGCGCGCCATCTCCAGAAGGAATATGGCCTGAGCCGGACCAATACTTTCCTTACCGGCATGTCCAACGGTGGAGAGATGTGCTACCTGATGGCTTATCTGAAGCCGGACTTCTTTGCGGCTGTCGCACCGATTGCCGGCCTGACCCTGGATTGGATGCAGAAGGACCTCAATGCCAGAGGGCCTGTCCCCCTGATGGAGGTCCACGGAACATCCGACAAGACTTCCCTCTGGAACGGAGACCCTATGGACAAGGGAGGCTGGGGCGCATATATTGCCGTCCCTATCGCAGTGAGCAAATGGGTCAATGAAGCCCGTTGCTCCTATGAGGTGGTGGATTCCCTTCCTATGAAGGTTAATGCGGTTTCGGTGGATAATCCTAAGAATGAGCCTCGCCAGGTCGTGCTGCACCGCTATATGGGAGGAGTCCCGGCATGGACGGACGGCCCTGAAACTGAGGTGTGGCTCTATGAGGTCATAGGCGGAAACCACAGCTGGAGTGAGCACAGCATGGATACCTGTGAGGAAATCTGGAAGTTTTTCAAGAAATGGATTCATTAGTCTGAGAGTCTTTCTGCGTATGACCGTGCCGCCGAAAAAATATTTTTTAGTCTTTTGGCAAGTTTGGCACGATTATGGTTATATCATGTGTCAGAAGACATAATAACATAAGCTAGTTTAATTCATATTGAATAAGTGAGCAGCAGCAGGTCGTGATGACTAGCTGCTGTTTTTTTAGTAAGCATGAAAAAATAAGTTGGTAGAGATTTGTGAAGGATTTTCGAGGATAGATTTCTTTTCGAAGAAGGAGTGTACTGGACGTACACGACTGATGAGAAAA
>CAKUXR010000037.1 GCA_934700615.1 uncultured Bacteroidales bacterium | reverse complement strand
TCCGTGCGTCAATCAAGGTTGCAATACTATATAAAATTTTCGCGCAAAACCCGAAAATGTGGCGAAATGCCCCGAAACGGCGGGTGGTTCCAGAAGATTTTTATGATTCTTAAATTTCAATGATGATTTTTTTATCTTTTTGTCTTCAAAAACCACTTTTGAAATCACAAGAATCTGGAACATGTTATGCCGGCAGGGGCCGTCGGAGCGGTACGCCCCGTTGGGGCTATCCTTCCCACCGCTACCGCGGCGGGCCCCTACCGTTCACGAAGCCACGGGCGGCTACGCCGCTCCGACGGCCCCTGCCGGCCAGTCATGTTTATATGATGAATATTTCAGTGCCTAACCATGCCAATATGACATTGACCTGAACAGATAAATGGCAAATGATACCGCGTCAAATTACGAAGTCCCTCGACAGACAGGACCACGCTTGCAAGACAAATCAACACGTAACTGCTGAGTCGGTTACGTCGTCTGGACAAAGCCCTTTGATTTTCGACCCTCTTGACAACCGCAATCCGTCGTTACTTATTAATTATCAGAAAGTTAGCCTATTAGAAGAAAGCCAAGAGGTAGGAATGAAATGAGGTCTTGGCAGGAGCACCTCGTTCCATATTAGCATGTAACATATTGGCATACAATATGTTACAGTTGCGAGACCAAAACTGACAAATGTCAAGAGGGTCGAAAATAAAGTACCGAAACACGGCATATACATCGGTCTGGAGCGCGACCTTGAAGTGTTCGAACAGCTCCAGGAAGACACATGGTTCAGGCAGAAACTGATTCTCAATGTTGATCGAGATATCGTAATTGTATCAGTGGCCAATACTGTCTATATCTACACAGAGTTCGGAGGCACAAGGGTTTACCTCAATGATGGAAATTGGGCAACTGCAAACGTATCTCTACTACAACTATATGGTGGTCTGGCTCCGAATATGCTCTTCCGTGCTAACCGACAGACAATTATCAATGTGGAATATATTGACCGCATCGCCTATATCCGATCTCGGGAATTCAGAATACATTTGCATCCCCCGTTTAATGACGTGGAAATCTTTATCACTCCGAACAAGAAGCAGATCTTATCTCTTTGCTGAAGAAATAAGATCTCATCGCTTGAAATAGCATTCCTTATTTTTTGAATTTCCTCAAATCATGGGAAAGTTTGGCGGCGCAGAAATCAGGGCCGCACATGGTGCAGTACTCGCCGTCGGTATGGCCGGCTTCCTCAAAATATTGGAGGGCACGTTCCGGGTCAAGAGACAGATGGAACTGGTCACGCCAGCGGAACTCGAAACGCGCCTTGGACAAGGCATTGTCACGGAGGAACGCACCCGGATGTCCTTTGGCGAGGTCCGCAGCATGTGCGGCAATCTTGTAGGTGACTACGCCTACGCGGACATCCTCCTTGTCAGGAAGTGCAAGATGCTCCTTCGGTGTCACATAACAAAGCATAGCTGTTCCCAGCCACGCAATCTGGGCACCGCCGATAGCTGAGGTGATGTGGTCATAACCGGGCGCTATGTCAGTCACGAGAGGCCCAAGGGTGTAGAATGGGGCCTCATGGCATTTGGTGATCTGGCGCTCCATGTTTTCCTTGATCTTATGCATTGGAACATGACCCGGGCCCTCTATGAACGCCTGGACATTTTTCTCCCAAGCACGAGTGACAAGTTCACCCATGGTATCAAGTTCGGCGAACTGAGCGGCATCATTGGCATCGGCAATACAACCCGGACGGAGACCATCACCGAGAGACAATGCCACATCATACTTGGAAACGATGTCGCAGATATCATCGAAATGCTCATACAGGAAACTCTCCTTATTATATAGGAGACACCACTTGCTCATGATACTTCCTCCACGGCTCACGATACCGCATAGACGGTTGTCTGCCAAGTGGACATTCTCCAGACGGATTCCGGCATGGATGGTAAAGTAATCGACCCCCTGCTCGCACTGCTCTATCAATGTGTCGCGATAGACCTCCCAATTCAAGTCCGCCACATTACCCTTGACTTTTTCGAGAGCCTGATAGATCGGCACGGTGCCGACAGGAACCGGTGAATTTCGGATGATCCACTCCCTGGTCTCATGAATATTGGCTCCGGTAGAAAGGTCCATCACCGTATCTCCACCCCATTTGCAGGACCAGACAGCCTTGTCCACTTCTTCGTCAATGCTGGAAGTCGTGGCCGAGTTGCCGATATTGGCATTGATCTTCACCAAAAAGTTTCTGCCGATTATCATTGGCTCGCTCTCAGGGTGATTGATGTTTGCGGGAAGCACCGCGCGGCCGCGGGCGATTTCTTCGCGCACGAACTCCGGCGTGATGTAACTGTCAATGCCGGCCTCCCTGCATTTCATATTCTCGCGGATGGCAACATACTCCATTTCCGGAGTGATGATTCCGGCTTTCGCGTATGCCATCTGAGTGATATTCTTGCCCTCAATTGCCCTGCGGGGCAGTCTGATATGCCCAAAACGGAGACTGTCCAATGAATGGTCCGCCAAGCGCTGACGACCGTACTCGCTTGAAACACAGCTCAATTCTTCGGTATCATTGCGCCCTGTTATCCATTTCTCACGCATCCTCGGCAGGCCCTGCTTGAGGTCAACCTTATATGCGGGGTCGCTGTATGGACCGCTGGTGTCGTAGATATAGACAGGATCATTAGGTTCCATGTGAGGCACACCATTTTCATCCTTGGTTACGGTAGGAGTGAGATTGACCTTCATCATGCCCACCTTGATTTCCGGGTACAATGTTCCCGACAGATACGCCTTTTCCCTCTGGGCGTAAGCTTTGTTGTCTGCTGGCATAAAATGCTTACTATTAATATGTTACTATGTAAGAACAATGCCGGAATGCAAAGCAAAGCCTGCTGGCGGAATTCACTTGGACCACTTTAAATGCCCGTTTTCAAGTGAATTGTATCCCTGCGGCAGCATTATCTGCATCAGGTTCAATGGGTATAATCTCAGCCGATTTGTCAGCACCCCGTAATGTTCGCTGGCAAATATAGAAAAATTTCAATAAATTGGTTGTATGAATGTAAGATTTTCCGTAAAATCGGTATTTAATAGAAAAGAGAGTTTATTGATATGGAAATTTTGATTTCATTTTTGGGAGGCGCCGTCGTGGCGGCCATTGTTGTAGCCCTCATTTTCAAGAGCAGAATGAGCCAGGCGGTGGATATCGCAAAAGCCGGACTGGAGGCGGATTACAAGTCGAAACTCGCGAAAAGCGACGCGGATCTGGCTCACGCCGAAAAGGATGCCGAAGGGTTAAGGTCAATGATAGAACAGGAGCGTGTCAATGCCAATGCCAAAGTGGCCGAGGTGAAGGCTGACATGGAAAAGCGTAACAATGAGTCACTTGAGGCGCTAGAGCGGAAGAACAGGGAGATGATGGCTGCTCTTCAGGAGAAGTTCAATGAAACAATCGGAAAAGTTACGGCCCAGGTCAAGGCCGACACCAATGACATGCTCAAGGCCAGTCAGAAGGAGTTCGCCGAGTCCAGCAATCAGAGCATCGGACAGATTCTTAATCCGCTCAAGGAAAACATTGCCCAACTGAAGGTCACAATGGAGAACGGCAGTACCGCACAGGCCAAGATGCATGGTGAGATTGAGCAGCAGATCAAGGGCCTCATGGAGTTCAGTGATGCGACAAGAAAGAGCGCGGACGAGTTGGCTGCCGCATTCAAGCACGGAAGCAAGATCCAGGGAGACTGGGGTGAGATTCAATTGAAAAACTTGCTTGAGACTCAAGGACTCAAATGCGGGATTCATTTCGATATACAGCCTACTCTGAGAGATCAGGATGGAAAGGCGCTTAAAAGCGAGGACGGCAATCTCATGCGTCCGGACGTCATCCTGCATCTTGACCAGAGGCGTGAGGTAATTATCGACTCAAAGGTATCATTGACAGCTTTCGCAAATTATGTCAATGCCGATAATGACATTGACAAAGAGCGTTATCTGAAGGAGCATATTGCCAGCATCAAGAGACATGTGGATGAACTTGCGAAAAAGGACTATTCGAAGTATGTGGTCGCACCGAAGATTTCTGCAGGCTACGTGATAATGTTTGTGCCGCATGCCGGTGCGCTCTGGACGGCATTGAATGCGGAACCTGGCCTCTGGAGGAACGCAGCGGACAAAAATGTCTGTATCGCTGATGAACAGAGCCTGTATGGTGCCCTCAAGATGGTAAGTCTGACGTGGACCCAAATTGCCCAGGCGAACAATCATGCACAGGTCTATGCCCTTGCATCCGAAATAATCAATCGTCTCGGCATGTTCCTGGAGAACTACAAAAAGGTCGGTGACAGTATCCAGAATGCTTTGAATTCTTATGAGGCGTCCTCCAAGAAACTGAAAGGCGGCAGCCAGAGCGTATTCACTACTGCCAGCCAGCTGGTCAAACTGGGAGCCAAGAATGATGGCAAGCACCAGATTCCAGAGGAATTCATTGACATTGATGAAATTCCGGCTCTTGAAGAACCAGAGGACGATCAGCCTAATGAAGCTCCTGCGAGACCCAAGAGCGGCGAGTAATATCTCAATGAGCATTGAAAGCCCGGCCATCAAAGTTTTTTTGCAACCGGCTGGGCTATTTTCCATTAATTGACTATCTTAGACATCGGGAAACAACGGCTCCAGCTGATGGGCACAGATTATTCCCGATATTTTTATCGCAAATTGTCAATGAATATGATACATAGAGTCAATGTCGAGTTTCCTGATGTTTACATTCTGGTAAGACTATATCGTAATTTCAGCAGGCCTTGGGATGAATTTCATCAGAGTATTCAGCCGGCGATATCGTCAATACAAGAGAACATTGACAACTATCGGGGAAACATTGTAGTTCTTCTGAACGATGATTCCTGGACAGACGATGAGGCGGCGCTTAAAGAACATCAATCCAATGTTGCCGATGCATTCATGCAATTCGGGCAACTGGATGCAGGCAAGATATCAGCTCTCAAGCCATGGATCATTGACTCCGACTATGACTCATTGGACAGCAGAATCTGTTCCTCATGTATTGAGTATCTGAATGAGACGGAACACCGCCGTTTCTCTGAAGATTACGTTTATACAAGGAGGCGGAACAGCCGTCTTATATTTGTCAGGACAGGAGGAAAGGGGTCTTCTTATGCCATGTGGGCACTGAGAGAACTGTTTCTGCACTGCGCGAAAGACAATGATATTGCGATTACTCTTGATCAAGATGACAGACTCGGAGCAAAAGCCGTGCATAGAATTGCACGTAAAATGCGCAGGACCAGGGCAGATGTCTGCGTTTCCCAGTTTGCGACCAAAGATACAGAGATATCATCGGGCATCCACGGTACAGGTGTCGTCCATAATAGGACAGTCCGCAGTTTGGCTGCATGCATGATCAATTCGAATTATCGGGACTATGCGCGGGTAATGAACAGGATTGACACTTTGTGCTGGACAAAATCTTTCACGAGGCGTACATTGTCAACTTATCATGATGATCTCTTCAGTTTTCTGAAAACATATCGCAGTTCTCCGGAGGAGTATTTCACAAGATATCGCGCGTATGAGGATTTCATTGACTATTATCCTCTCATGAAGCGATGCACCTGCGTTTGTGGTGTGGCATATAAGGCACATATTTACAACAAGAACACCGACGCCATAACCACTAATCCGTCATTGAGGGATTTCAAGTATGCCAGAAGAGAACATCTTATGTCATTGATAATGTTGAGCCAGTATTTCAACGATTCTCTAGTGCCGGAATATAAGCCGATGTTACGCGATTTCGTTTGCGGCAAGATCAGAAAAATAGAGAACATACTGAACGATTACAGACAGAAGGCTGTGCAAGGCATTGACAGTGAACTTTCCTGCACATACCCGGGATACTTTTTAAGTACATTGTGTGACATTGATAGTCCAAGAGATTGTTATTCGTCCAATGATTCGATTCCGTCAATCGGAAACAAGCACATGCCGGATTATGATGAGATTTGCTTGTGCAGGTTGTTTGAACTTCCTGTAGATTTTTCCTGTGTCCGAAGTCCAAGTGTAAAAGAGAATTTGGAACAGGCTGTTTTACGCTCTTCCCAGAAGCGGTATTTGACGTTACGTCAGTGGATCAAAGATAAGTTCATTCGTTTTGGAGCATTTTGGGGTAAGTATCACAGAAGGCTGGCTCGCATCACGTTTGACAACACAATAGAATCCAGAAGAGATTATCGGAAGACGCCGAGACAGATCGAAGCGAAGAAATTACTGTTTACGACCGCTATCCCGATAGTAATATCTATCATGCTTGTATATTACTATCGTGGGCTCTTGTCGGCCTCGACATTTGGCGGGCCTTCTGAGGCGGTAACCAATCTGCTTGCGGTAATTACTACCATTATTGTCTTCCTGTTAGGGCGTTATTTCTTCCTCAGGGCAGGAGCATCAGAAGAGAAATCAGCGAAGAAACTGTATTTCAGTGAATTTGAGGATTTGCTCCGTCATATCAATGCTAACCTTAAGGTGATGGTTCAATTGCAATATGAACTTGGTCAGGATAATGGAGAGTGCTCGGTAGCCTCAGTCCACTTGAAGAATTTACAATGGCCCGAGAAATCGTGCCTGTTCTCGGATGATGTCGCAAAAATCATCGACAAGGACAAGATTGACGATTTCGCAAGACTGAAAGTCAATATCAGGAATATCAATAACAGTGCGGCATATCTGTCATCATATGCAGAAAGCGACGGATGCCGCAAAGACAAATTGATCGAACTGATGGATTGGGAGATAGCCAGGAATTTCGGGTATTACATTTGTTTCTCCTATATGAAGGCGAACAATTTCCAATTTCCTGATCCTGAGACCATTCTTGTCTATTCAATGAACCACTCAATACAAAAAGCGTTTGAACAGATTTATCTGAACATTCCTAAGGACAAGAGACATAAGGATGTCGTCGACTATCTGAACATGTATTTCAATGACAGGGAATTCAAACGCACCGTTGTCATTCTCCCCAAATCAGAGTAGAGACTGAGGGACAGGATATTCACGAAACTCTTCGATGTTGCGGAGCTAGCCCAGTTTGACGACGAGGACAGAACCAATTACATAAAATGTTTGGGAAAAGTTTTCACTCTTACATAGAGTTAGTACGCATTTTCATATCATCGAATTTATTGTATTTAAGTAATATGTTTGAGTAATTCCATCAAACATTTACTCTCGGAAGTGAAACTTTTGCAAAGAAAAGCATACTATCTGCAAACAAATTTGTAACTTCAAAGCCAACAGCTCGTTAAAAATTAGCCGAGCCTAAGTGGCTCTGGCATTAAATATAATTAGTTCTTTGAAAGTTTTGTCAATTAATGCCGTGTCCGGTCGTATGCCGAACACGCAAATAAATCTTTCAAGCATATAGGCATTGTGTATCATGGATTTGCATGAGGATTGATTCCATAGTCATAATCAGAAGGGGTAATATACTTCTAATTTACTAAAGTTCAATAACTTATACAATACTTTCTTGTATATTTACTGCATTTGTCGCATCCCGAAACACAGAATCCTTACTGTTTGGAGATCATCTATTGACAATATTTCAATGAACTCTCATATGGTTTGAGCTGGCTTTAGCCTGCTCGATTGTTAAATCTTAAAAATATCGGTAAAATTTACCGAAGTATTGTGAAGTAGAAAAGCGATATGGCATACTTTTTACCATGAGCATATAAATATAAACCGTTTCATACTAATTACATAAGTTACCTCCAAAAAAATTATGATGTACCTTGTTAAAAATTATCACCTGAAACCTTTATCCCCTCACATAAGACACACTGCATTCGTTCGAAAACTGCTGTTCTTTTTGGTGAATATATGCGTTTTTTGTAACCTCTCAGCTCAAACTCTTCCGCTTTCAGGAACCATTTTGGATGAAAAAGAAGAATGCATACCTGGAGTATATCTGATAGCAGTTAATCCTGAAACATCCGAAGTGCTTGCAACCACAACCTCAAGTACTGATGGTAAATATGTTCTTCCTACTATACCCTTGCCATTCATACTCAATGCCACCCATATCGGTTACACGAGTTTGAATATTCCTATTAATAATAAAACCGACATGGAAACAGCACGAATTCTCCGTATGCAAGTGGCTATAGAGCAACTACAAGAAGTTGTCGTAACGGCTGAACCACCTCATATCGAGCGTGAAGTAGGTAAATTCGTCATACGCAACATTGCTGCTTCCCCATTTGCAACGGGAAGTAATACATATAACTTTCTGCGCTTTATGCCGATGATAGACATTAAGCCTGAAGGAGGTATTTCGATTCTGGGAAAAAACGATGCGAACATTCATATCAACGGCCGTAGTGTAGGAGACAACCAAATGGCAGAACAAATGCTAAAAGGTATTCCTGCCAATGAAATCGCCCGCATAGAAATTATTCCTGTAACAGGAAGCACTCAATCGGCAGAAAATCGCAAAGGCATCATAAATGTCGTACTCAAGAAAAAACCGGACGAAGGTCTCCGTGTATTTTCCACAATAGAAGACCGTCAAGGATACTACAACAGCCCAAGCGGTATAGTATTTATGAACTATGCGGGAAAGAGAGTCGATTTGACAGCAGGTATAACGACCTCATACTACCAATTAAGACAAGAATCCAATCATTCATACAATTACCTCCAAACTGGACTTTCAACACAATCAGACTTTCGTGAGCGGACTAGAACTCTCAACGCAGGTGGTTATATCAATCTGAATTACAACATCAATGACCACCATAAACTAGGCGCACAGATTAGTCTGGGTGGACTTGATTACCGTAAGAATTCATCATCAACCAGTACTTACGGACGGATAAACAGTAATATAGTTGATTCAATCTATACAGCAGATGTCATCACGAAAAGTCCTGCCCCTAATCTGACATGGGGAGCAAACCTCAATTATGTCTTCAAAACGGACAATGAAGGCTCTCGCTTAAACATTGACCTTGATTTTAAAAACAATTCCAACAAACGCAACATCAACAACACATATCGTAAAGATTACTTAGCCTCATCTGTTATAACAGACGATTTTTCCCAGCGACCATCGGTAGGTACAATAGTATATGGGGGACGTGCTGAATATGAACATTGCTTCAACTCTGACAATACGCTTCAAGTTGGACTAAGCGGATATCGCGGAACGGTAGATAATGATTTTTTCTATGGGTTGCGTTCTGGGGACGATTATGTGAGCGATGCCGGACGCACCAACCGATTTATTTATAAAGATTATAATCTTGCCGGATATATCAACTACCAACGGGTATGGTCTGAAACACTTGAGACTGAAATAGGAGTCAGAGCCGAAAAATACCACGCAAAAGGTTCACAGAAAACCACTTCTAAAACCGTTAATCGAAACGAATTTGACATTTTCCCGACGCTATCCATACTCTATATGCCATCTGACGACCACGAACTCTCGTTGGATTTTACCAGCTCTATTATGCGTCCCTATTATGGACAACTAAACCCATTCATCACCTACACCTCGCCCTCCACTTATATCCAGAATAACCCTAATCTCAAATCGAGCAAAGGCTACGAATTGATGTTCAGCTATACTCTGTTTGATGACTATATGCTGACAGTGGATTACCTTTATGACAAGGATTTGTGGACTGACTTCGTTTTGCCAATAGATGATATGACCCGCACATATACGGATAACTATGGAAACGGCCACGCATTGGATATTTCACTGTTTATATCCCAAAGCCTGTTCAAGAACTATTGGAATTTTTCAGTTGAAGCAGCATTCGGTTATGTATCCACTCGTGGTGCGGTGAGTGATAGAAAAATAGACTTCAATGATTTCAGCTACGGAGTTACCGTAAAAAGTAATCTTGCATTATCAAAAAAATACAATTGGTATCTTGACCTTAAATATCAGTATTCAAGCAAAAGACGAGCTACAGCCTTTGATATCGGAGCCACACACGATTTGGAAATATATATACTGAAACAGTTCCGCCGAGCCTCTCTTTCAGCAGGAGTATACAATATTCTGAAATCGAACATAACTGTTACCAATACCTTTTCGGATTATCGGTTTTCAATCACTAACAAACGGTACATTACCGGCGTAGTCACTTTTTCCTACACATTCGGTAACCAGCGTGCCCGCCGCGTAGAAAAAAGACAGAACAGCAATATTGAAAAACGGATGCAATAAACAAATCTTAGCGGTACCCGAAAAGCTCATAGAGTAGGGATAATTAAAACTCAAACACCATGACTCAAAATCAGAAAATGCGGGATTTCGTAAAATCCTTAGAAAACAATCAATTCAACAAGGAACAAGAGGCTATGCTGCTTGTCGGAAAGGCCGACACTCTACAGGCTGGAAGCAACGGCTAGTGTGAAAACAGGTCCTCTTCGTGAGATCGCTTGTCCTTCGGTTTCTTGGCAGCCCAGCTTATGAAGGCGTTCCACCTGGGATGCTCGGGACTCAGTTCCGGGAGTTCCTTCGGCTGCTCCGGCAGTGCAGGAGCACAGGCAGATACTGTCACCTCCTTCTCGGATGGTTTTGTCGCTGTTGCAGTCTGACCAGAGTACTTGGTGTCGTTGCGCCCGCGATAGATCTCCACTCCAAAGCCGAGCGACTTGCAGGCCACTCCTAAAGCATCCGTATAAGCCTTTTTGTAAGCCTCGTCATCTACGGAGAGACCTACGGCAGTCATCAGCACCAGACGGTTGCCACCGGTTCCACGTATCGGCTTACTCCATTTGCCGGTCTTCGAGTCCTTGAGATAGAGATTGAGGTCAGTGAACACGCAGATCTCCCCGTTCTGGAGGGGAACCTTCTCCTGACGTGTGACTTCCGTGTACCAGCCTTCTCCCGCCGGGCCGAAGAGCCTGGTGAGATGCTCTATTCTCCACATGGGGTCAATCTCTGTAAGGCGCTTTCCCCAAGGCGACTCGAACGGCTTCTGCGCGTCTTCCGGGACGCTCTGCACCTGCTTGAAGATATGCAGGTTGTCCGCATTTTTCAGTTCCATATTGCAGTTGATTTTAAGTTGTACTCTCTGCCTCAGGCATTGTTTTTCCATTCCCTTGGCGGGCTGCCTGTGATGCTTTGGAAGGACACGGACGGAAGAGAAAGGCAAGGGCGGCTCAAGGAAACCGATGCCCGCAGGGTGTCTGTTTCCAGGAACGAAGGAACTGTCCCTTGACGCCGGACGGACGCGTCCAAACTTTGCAGAACAGGTGGACTGACAAGGGAACAAGGACAAAAAATCCTCTTAATCGACAAAATTACCCTAAAATAGGCCTCTTATCCGACAAAATTGCTCATTTTTGTTATTAACAACATTGTTATTGGAAAAAATCAAGGAGTACTGCGTGGTGGACGGAAAACATAAAAGTATCGTCCACAGTGAGGTCACCATGGACGACCTTTTCAAATTATAGGAATATTATTGTTATGGAAGTTGGCCTATCATTGTCCTGATAGCATAAACAACAGATGTAGGTCGGATTCTTGCCGCAGACAGGGCAGTTGACAGGCTTGAAGTGGTCACGAACCGTTTGCCATCCTTAGAAACCAGAAACCTACCTCTTTCAAGAACGGACTTCCAGTGCGCCTGTATGTATGACCTTTCAAGTAGCGCGTCGAAAAGCACGGCCACATGGCGGATGTTATTCACACGGATTCGGAAGCCCTCCTTGCAGGCAAAGAGAACTTCCATATCCTCCATACGAACCGTAGGAACATAGAACAGATGGTAAGTATTGGCACAAGACACAATACCTGTCATCTGTTCCTTTGAAAAATTACACTCGAATGAAAGTGAAGTTGCGGTCGCCATTGAATCCGCATCATACGCAAATGCCGGGCTATTTATTTCAGATGTGTCATACATCCTTTTCATTTCCATGCAATCCTCCAATGAGAATGCTCCTGCAGAGAAAATTTGCCGCACATAATCTTGGTAGTCATACAGAATGCTTCGGACAACATGGATAATCATCTCATGGCAATTCCGGCAGGCCACATTATCACAGTCTATATACCGGTGACTGTTGATGAAGTCGTCCACGAAGCGGCGATAAAGTTTGCCGCTGTCAATGACATCCCGGAGATAGGTTTCTCTCGCAGAAGCGAGCAATACAAAAAGTTCATTCCTCACATCCTGTTCGGCAGTGATGTGCCGATGATGCAAATCTCTTCCAAAAAAAGAGAATACAGTTTTCTAATCTGTTCATTTTGAAATTGATTAAATGTCTATACTATTGTGATTGTTTCCTTTTCAGATTTTCCGACAATTATAATGCTGACTTCATACAGTAAGCCAATGCCACCGCACTTTCAATACAGAAGTGATGGTAACGAAGTTTGCAATTTAACACATCTTTATCTACAGTTTCCACCCCGAAATATTTTCCTGTATATTCCACAAATGGGCATATAGCCCTTCTTTTCGGACAAGCTCATCGTGTGTGCCCTCCTCCTTTATCCGCCCATTGTCCAAGACGATTATCCGATCGGCATCCTTGATTGTTTTGAGCCTGTGAGCAATGGCAATGACAGTGCGTCCTTTAATCAAAGAGTCGATGGCTTTCTGCACCTCCACTTCATTTTCTGGGTCGAGCGAGGCGGTAGCTTCGTCCAGCAGGATGACTTGTGCGTCTTTCAGCATGGCACGGGCAATGGATATGCGCTGCTTCTCGCCTCCGGATAAAGTACAGCCTCCTTCACCAACCATCGTGTCGTAGCCCTGCGGCAAGCGCATGATGAAATCGTGGCAACAGGCTTTCTTGGCGGCGTCAATGATTTCCTCGTCCGTTGCATCCGCCTTGCCGAAACGGATGTTGTTGCGCAGGGTGTCTTGAAACAGATAGACATCCTGGAATACCATAGAGATGTGGCTCATCAGGCTTTCGGGGGCTATTTCGTCCATCGGCATACCGCCAAAGAAGATGCGTCCCTGCTGCGGGTCGTAGAAACGGGCGCAAAGTTTCATCACGGTGCTTTTCCCACTGCCAGAAGGGCCTACAAGAGCCGTCAAGGAGTTTTTGGGGAGCGTGACGGTTATATCATGCAGCACTTCCTTGTCCTGATAGGCAAACGATACATGCTCAAACCGGATGTCGCCTGCCGCCGGGGATTGCCGTTCTCCTTTCATTTCCGGCTCGTTCATTAAGGAAAGGATACGTCCTCCTGCAATGGAAAAGTATCGGAACTCGGTGAAATTGGTCAGGGCAGAAGTCAGCGGGTCGAACACACGGGAACCAACTACGAGAAACAAAACAAATACAAGGATGGAAAGTTTCCCTCCCAGCAAAAGATAAGTTCCGCACAGCACCATCAGGGTCAGCCCGGCACGTACCAACGTGATGCTCAACAGGACGAACGGGCCTAACAGGGCTTCCTGACGGATGCAGGCACGGCGAAGCTCGGCAAAGGCATCGCGCAGCCGGATGAAACGGTCGCCCAACAGATTGTAGGCTTTCATCACCCGGATGCCCTGCAAGTATTCTTCCAATCGGTTGCCCGCATTGATTTTCGCCTGGATTTGCCTGCCGCTCAGGCTCCGCTGCGCCTTTGTGCTTGCCCAAAGGACGAGCAAGGCAAGCGGCAAGGCGGCAAACATGCTGACCGCCATCCTCCAGTCAATCCATACCAACGAGGCAAAAGCCAATACGGGCATCACCACCGCACCCATCAGTTGGGGCAGATGATGCGAAATTCCCGTTTCCGCCATCATGAAGTCCGAAACAAGCATGGAGGACAAGTCGCCGGGGTCGCGCCTTGACAAGAAACCCAATGAAAGTTTCCGCAGGTGTTCTGCCAGCGACAAGCGTCCCGAAGCACTCATTTCGTATGCTCCACAAAAATTGGCACGGTAAGATGCCCGTTCCACCAAAGCCATGACCAGCATATAAACAACCATAACGCCGAATATCCACCACAAGCGGGTCGTGTCGAGCGGTTGTCCGCTCCCGTCAAATGCATTGAAAATAATGCGTATTGCCTCTATGGAAAGGCAAAACGGCACGATATTGACCAAATTGGCAAGCATGGTGTAACACACAGGCGTGTAAAGCCGTTCAGTATGACCTATTGTTATGTTTTTGATTGCATTCATATTCTAAATTCTTTCATTTATGTGCTATAATATGTATTTCTCCCTTCTTACGGATTGTTCTGATAGATGAGAATCCGGCTTCATACAACCGTTCTTCCAATTCTGCCGGAGTATAAACCACCATTCCGTCTATCCGTTCCGTCCACATTTTCCCAAGTTCGGGGTCGCTCGCTTCCAGACTGATAAGAAAACAGCCTCCCTTTCGGAGTACACGTGCCACCTCAGACAACGCCTTGTTTATAGGCGACCAGAAATAGACTGTTTCAAAAGCTGTTACAGCGTCAAACGCTCCTTCTTTATAAGGCAAGGAACAGACATCTCCTTGTTGTATGAAACATCTTTTATCCAAGTCTTTTGCATTGTACTTTTGGGCGAATGAGACACTTTCTTCTGACAGGTCTATGCCGTAGATGTTTCCCTTCGGACATAAATTCAATAGACGTTTCAAATTCGCACCACCGCCACAGCCTATATCAAGCACATTCCATTCAGGCTGCCATTCCAATTGCATCATGCCACGATTAGCCAAAGATGCATGAAAACAATTCATTCCCCGCAAAATCATCCGTCCCCAGAATCCTTGCGGACAGCTTGTGTTTTGCAAGACCTTGTTTAAGAAATTCTTTTTTCTCATATTGCTTTTAGTTTTTGTTCAACGTCCAATGGTATGCGCTCGTATAGGCATCCCACATATTTTTATATATGCCCTCTGTCACGGACAGTTGTTCATGCTTTCCGCACTGCACGATGCGCCCTTCTTTCAAAACGACAATCTGATGAGCGGAAATGACGGACGAAAGGCGATGGGCAATCACGATGACCGTCTTGTCCTTTATCAGCGACTGCAAAGCCATCTGCATTTTATGCTCGTTTTCAGGGTCGGCGAAAGCTGTCGCTTCGTCCAGTACCAGTATCGGCGCATTCTTCAATATGGCACGGGCCACACATATCCGTTGGGCTTCGCCGCCGGACAAGAACACCCCTTTGTCGCCTATACGTGTTTCGTAGCCTTGCGGCAGACGCTCTATGAAGTCATGGCATTGGGCAGCTTTCGCAGCGGCTATCACCTTTTCTTTTGTTGCATCAGGAGAACCGACGGCGATGTTCTCATACAGCGTATCGTAGAAAAGAAAAGTGTCTTGAAACACGAATGAAACCATGTCCATCAGCTTTGCGGTAGCTATCCGGCGTATATCCACACCACCTATGCAGATTTCCCCTCGCTCCACATCCCAGAACCGGGGTATCAGGTTGGCAACCGTTGATTTGCCGCTTCCCGACGGGCCGACAAGGGCGGTTATCTTTCCCTGCGGAGCTATGAAACAGACATCACGCAGGGCTTCCGTCCGTGTTCCCTGTTCCGTGTTTTCGTAGGAAAATGACACATGACGAAACTCCACATCGTAAGCGGTCGGCACTTGCGGATGTTCCGGCTCCGGCACAGGCTTCTTTTCCAATATGCGGTCAATACGGTTTACCCCTTCGTTGATGTCGCGTGTGTTGCCTCCTAAAAAGGTCAGTTTGTAAACAGGTGAAACCATACCCGGCCCCATGATGATAAAGAACAGCCACACCACAGCCAATGAAAGCGATTGCGGACTGGCCTGCATTAGCAAGATGCCCATCGGTAGGATGAACGTCACCATCGAATTGAGCAAGACGGTAAACGCTATCATCCCGTTCTGATACGTGTCACAACATTTCAAGGCGAATGTCTTGTATGCCTGAATCTCGGCATTGAACTGGCGGAACGAGCGGACACTTTGCCCGAAAATCTTGACCACGGGCATTCCACGTACATATTGCACGGCGGATGCGCTCATTTTTTCCTGTGCATCGTAATAGATAGCCATGAACTCCCTTGCCCGTTTCCCCATGAAGTTGGAGAATTGCAGGAAAAGGCTAATCACCACGACCACCAGACAGACCACCGTCAGCCACACATCCAAAGAGAAAAAGATGACCAGCATCACCGCCACCGTAGCCACTACATTGACCAAATCCGGGATGGTGTGGGCGATGAAACCTTCTATCTTTTCGATGTTCTGGTCCATCGTTTTCTTGATGGCTCCCGTGGAAGTGTTGTTCAAATATCCCAAAGGAAGTTTCCCGATATGCTCGGACAGGCGGACACGCAACCCATACAGGATGCGGAAAGCAGCCACATGGGAGAACATCAGGGCTGCGTACAGCAATACCAATCCGCCAACAAGCCCCCCGAAGGCTATCCATCCCCAGCGCATCATATACGTTCCGTCCGAAGCGGCAGGGTTTACGCCATGAGATAACAGCTCTTTTAAGATTTCATAAACGGCCCAATAAGGCACAAGCATACATACTGCGCTGCCAGCCGACAGCAGACCTGCCAATATAAGCAGACCTTTCCTTTGTCCCGCTATCTCGAACAGTCGGGACAAACCTTCTTTCTTTTTTGACTTCTCCATTGTTATTACGTTATTTTGAAATGATTCTATACCCAAGCAACGAACTGAACTTATAGCACAGCCGCGTCATTCTCCCCAATATCTGTCCGAAGAAGAATCCCCAGCGCGGACGGAAAAACTTCATGTAGTTGGCTTGTTCGATGAGTTGTAAGGTTGGCTCCCATTGTTCTACTAAATGCCCATCGCTCAGCCCGGAACGGATTTGAGCCTCGTGTTTGCGTAGGGAATCGGGCTTCACTCCGTGCCGGCTCATCATCGTGCCGCATACGTCAAACCACAGTTCGCCTCCTCCGAAGCGGCTCGCCACGTGATGCAGGAATGTTCTCACTTGTTTCTCGTAAAAATACATCAGCACGCCCTCCACGATGAAGATAAATTCCCCGTCGGGATGCTTCCGGCGCAGGTCGTCCATCCAGTCGGTTTCCAGCAAGGACGCCGCGATATAGACATTGCCCGGCTGTTCGGGTATCAATTCCCGGCGCAGGGTGATGACCTCCGGCAAGTCAAGGTCGTAAAGGACCGCTTTCCCGTCCCCGATACGCTGGAAACGGGTATCCAACCCACATCCAACATTGACCACAACCGGACGGGAATGCGCTTCAATAAACCGCCGCACGGCACGGTCGAAATACCATCCGCGCACCACGCATCCCACTTCGCTCAGCTTTGCTCCATCGAATTGGGAGTAATCGTATTCCAGACTGTCCGCCAGCCGTTCCGCTGCCTTGTCATACAAGATGGGATTGTCCCGGCGGCTTTCTTTGGCTCTCATGTATAGCGGAATAAGCAGTGTTTCCGCCACGATGTTCTTAAACTCATGTTTCATCTTTATGCTGTTTTATTAGTGAACGATATTCAGATTTGTTCATAATCGAGTAGGAGGAAAACGAAGTAGTTTTCTTCCTACTT
Organism: uncultured Bacteroidales bacterium; assembly: GCA_934700615.1. Classification (GTDB taxonomy): domain Bacteria; phylum Bacteroidota; class Bacteroidia; order Bacteroidales; family UBA932; genus Cryptobacteroides. The sequence continues at coordinate 1,161 of CAKUXR010000037.1, read as the reverse complement.
TCGTTTTCCGACCTCTCACACCACCGTACGTGCGGTTCCGCATACGGCGGTTCTTTATCTTACGTGCAATCTGACATAGTAGTCCATCAAACAAGGATAACCGGCGGCACGGAGTTTTTCATTCGTTGCGGCGTGGTGCATTATACCTTCCGCATTTGCCCAATATCCCTTGCTGCTGTTGCCGTAGATTCTTGCCCAATATGGCTTGATGCCACATCGGATAAGATTCTTTACCCTCGTCTTGGGCTTCTTCCAACTTTTCCATATGCACATACGTATCCGCCTGCGCAACCATTGGTCAATGGTTGTCAGTGATGTTTTCGCATCTGCATATTTGAAGTATGATACCCATCCGCGTATGACTTGGTGTAGCGCGACCTTCCTGCGTTCATATCCCATCCCGTTGCTCCTGCCCGTTAGCATCTTGAGTTTTGCTTTCAGTTTGAGCAGGCTCTTGGAATGGACACTCAACCTTCATCCCTCTCCAGTCTTGTAGAAGGTATGTCCTAGGTACTTCATCCCACGGACATAGCCGACTTCCGTCTTGTCGAGGTTTACTTTCAGGTGGAGTTTCTTCTCGATGAACTTGGTCAGGCCTTCGCATACGCGTTCCGCACCTCTCTTGCTTTTGCAGAAGATTAGGCTGTCATCTGCGTAACGCACGAACGGATGACCGCGGCGTTCCAGCTCCTTGTCCAGTTCGTTGAGCACGATGTTGCTCAACAGCGGACTGAGCGGACCTCCTTGCGGCGTTCCCTCCGTTGTCGGCTGATATACTCCGTTCACCATCACGCCAGCATAGAGGTATTTGTGTATCAGGCTTATGACCCTGCCGTCCTTTATGGTGTGTGAGAGCAACTCTATCAGGTAACTCTGGTTTACGGTGTCAAAGAAGCGTTCCAAGTCTATGCCTACGGCATATTCATAACCTTCGTCGAGTATCCTCTGCGCTTGTTTCAACGCCCCCTGTGCACTGCGGTTCGGTCGGAAGCCATAGCTCCCCTCACTGAACTGCGGCTCATACATTGGCGTAAGCACTTGCGCTATACTCTGTTGGATGACGCGGTCCACCAGGGTCGGTATACCCAGTTTGCGCGTCTTGCCATTGTCTTTCGGGATTTCCACCCTGCGCACTGGCATGGGCTTATATTTCCCGTTCAA
>CAKUXR010000036.1 GCA_934700615.1 uncultured Bacteroidales bacterium | reverse complement strand
ACTTTCGTTTGGATTTTGGAAAACAAAAGTAGGGAACCATTGAAAACACGTCAATACGTAACCGCGGAGACGCTTACGGGACGAATTCCAGCAGGCGGGACGACGCCACGGCCCCCTCTGTAACACATTGATAATCAAGTGCCATTTATTTTAAGCGTGGATTACCGAAGATTTTTTGACCACTAATCCACACCGGATTTTGCAATACATTGCAAATCAAACTATTGCAAAAATTGATGTGGCGTCGTCCCGACGGAGACGCTTACGAGCCCAGGCCCAAGCCATCGGACCTAAAAGCAATAAAGTAAGCAACTCCTGAAACGCTATCCAGATAACAATAGCCCGGCAAACACCTAACCGCGGAGACGCTTACCACTTAATCCCGATGCATGGGCGGAAATATTGCTTAAAACTCAGTAAATCAGAGGATTATATTTCTCGGATGTATCGTTTTGCATAGGTGTTTTTCAGAATATTTTCGGCCTGCATTGTCATAATATGGGCTGAGAAATTGGAGACATGTCTTTGTCAATGTAATTTTGCTTCGGTTCGATGAAAGATATCGTAACGGTACTTTTCGACGGGCCGGAGATTGTTGCTTCTCGGAGCAACCATTCTGCTTATGTTTTTTTTAGTAATAACACTTTAACGAATGATGCAATGAAAAGGTTTCTTGCAATGCGTTTAGTCGCACTTGTGTTTTCATTCACTTTTATTGTTTGTTCAGGCTTTTTTACCTACGCCAGCGCGCAGAGTAATGTAAAGGTCACCGGTCAGGTGACTGACAATGCCGGACTGCCTGTCATCGGAGCAGGAGTCGTAGAGGACGGAACAACGTCCGGAGTAGTTACTGACGCTTCCGGTAACTATGCAATTTCTGTAAAAACAGGTGCAAAACTTGTCTTCACCTGTCTCGGATATGAGACAAAGACTGTAGTTGTGGGCGAGCAGTCTATTATCAATGTTGTGCTTAACGATGATACCACCATGCTTGACGAGGTGGTCATGATCGGTTATGGTACAGCGAAGAAGAGCACACTGACAGGAGCTCTTTCTCAGGTAAGTTCCGAGTCATTTAAGGCACAGAAAGTTACGCGTGTCGATCAGGCTCTGCAGGGCCGTGCCTCAGGTGTGCAGGTATCCAATACCGTAGGTGCTCCGGGCGGAGACGTAAGAATCCGTGTGCGTGGTGCCAACTCTGTCCTCGGCGACAACAGCCCTCTCTTTGTCATTGACGGATTCGTCGGTGCAGATTTCAATTCCATCAATCCTAATGACATCAAGTCGATGGAGGTCCTCAAGGATGCATCTTCAACTGCGATTTATGGTTCACGCGGTGCCAACGGCGTTATCCTCATCACTACCAAGAGCGGTGAGAAGCAGGGCAAGACACATGTCACCTATGACGGTAGTGTTACAGCATCCAAGATTATCAAGAACTATGATTTGTTGAGCGCCGCTGAATATGCGACACTTTACAACGAACACAACAAGGCATTCAGTGCGGGAGAAGTATTTACTCCGACCCAGATTGCTGAACTGGAGAAGACCGGCGGCTACGACTACCTCGGAGCGGTTCTCCGCACAGCCGTTTCACATCAGCATCAGATCAGCATTGACGGCGGAAACGACAATACCCAGTACCGAGTTTCAGGAAACTATCTGAACCAGCAGGGTATTGTGAAGGAATCAGGCTATGAGCGCTTCAATGTAAGGGCAAACCTCAATTCCAACATTACAAACAAGTTCAAGGTCCGTTTCAATATCAATGCCAGCCGTTCGACAGGAAAGAACAACAGCGGTTATTCCGGTGCATCTACCGTCATCAATCAGGCTATCGCATGGAACCCTGCAATCGGTCCGTACGAAGCAGACGGCGTCACCCTCAGAATGAATGATACCAACGGCTCACTCAAGTCCAATCCGCTTGCGCTTATCTATGACCAGGAATCAATTTCAGAAAAGACATTCCTGACAATGCTCGGCGGTGCGAATTATGAGATTATTCCTGGATTGACCGCTGATTTCCAGGCAGCTACGGACATGGTACTTTCCACAGACAAGAACTGGTCAGGAAATATCGCTTCCAAAGGTTCACCTAGTGCAAATGTGTACAATTCACAGGCAAGAACCATTCAGACGACATCACAGCTTTCATATAACAGGACTTTCAACAAGCATGAGTTGAGTGCAGTTGCAGCTGTGGAGACCCAGTCTTACAAGTTCAGCGGCCAGAATTCCCAGGCTCTCGGCCTGATCTTCCCGGACTTGAAGTACGACAACCTTTCCCAGTCAAGTACCCAGAAGGTGTCAAGTGACTATTCAATGTGGACTCTTCTTTCATATATCGGACGTGTAAACTATTCATATGACGGAAGATATCTCATCTCTGCCTCTGTACGTCGTGACGGCTCATCCAAGTTTACGAAGGACAACAGATTCTCTACCTTCCCGGCATTCGCTGCCGCATGGAACATTGGCAAAGAGCACTTTATGGAGAATGTTGACGTTGTCAGCAAATTGAAACTCCGTGCCAGCTGGGGTCTTTCAGGTAGCCAGGCAATTTCACCTTATGCGACGAAATCCCCATTTGACAACGTAACCTATCCGTTTGTCCCAGGTTCATCAAGCAGCGGATTGTCTGCAGGAAATCCTGCCAATGCTGATCTCAAATGGGAGACCACATCTCAGGCTGACTTCGGTCTGGACTTCGGTTTGTTTGACGACAGATTGACATTGGAAGCAGACTACTATACAAAGGAAACCCGCGATTTGCTTCTGAACAAGTCCGTTCCTAACTATCAGGGTGGCGGAAGCGTCGTTTCAAATATCGGAAGCATCAGAAACTCGGGTGTTGACCTCTCAATCACCGGAAGAATCATCGAGAACAAGGATTTCTCCCTCGAAACTACTGTCAACGTATCCTTCCTCAAGAATAAAGTGCTTGACCTCGGAGAGCAGGAAACAGTATATGTGGCATCCAACCTTACAGGTATCAATGACGGTATGTATGATTTCATCTACCGTGTAGGACAGCCTCTCGGAACAATCTACGGATTGAATTATCTCGGTCCTTGGAAGCAGAGCGAGGCCGCAGAAGCTGCCAAGTACGGCATGGTTCCGGGTGATGCCCGTTATGAGGACCTGAACGGTGACCATGTAATCGACGCATCTGACTATAAGATAATCGGTTACGGTATGCCTAAGACCACAATGGGATGGAATACCAATTTCAGCTATAAGAATTTGTCTGTCAATATGTTCTGGCAGGGCACATTCGGAAACGACAAACTGAACTACAACCGTTGCATCAACATGATGGCTTCACGTGATGTTACCGGAGCGAGATTCAGCGAAATCAAGGAAAGATGGACTCCTGAAAACCAGGATGCATTCCTTCCTGCATGGAGTGAGACCAGCAAATGGTACCCAGTATCAAGTCTCTGGCTTGAGAACGGCAGCTATGTAAGACTGAAGAACCTCAGTGTGGCTTACAACTTCAATGTAAAGAAGGTCGGAAACTTCACAGTATCATTGAACGCGACCAACCTCTTCACAATCACCAAGTACAAAGGCATTGACCCTGAGGCTTCCAACGTTGGCGGCGGAACTTCAGATATCATGCAGGGACTTGACTACGGCTCATATCCTAATGCCCGTTCATTCACTCTTGGCCTGAATATCAAATTTTAATTATCCGACACATCAATCATGAAAAAGATATTTAATATAATGGTTGCCGTATGCGCTCTCGCATTGACAACAAGTTGTGGTGATTTCCTTAATGAGGAGTCAAAAGGCAAAATATTCGATTCGTACCTTCAGACTCAGAATGGTCTTGAGGCTGCCCTTACAGGTGCATATCGCGGACTGAATACACCATGGGCTGCAGGTCTTTGCAATGGAACTTACCACCAGATTACGGCCGGTGCAGATGACATGTACCTGCCTACCACCGATGCCGCCGGTACTGAAATCGACCGCTGCTGCGTGACTGACGGAAACGGTTCCGTCGGAAGCACTTGGAATGGCCTCTTCAAGGTCATTGTCAATGCCAATAAGGTCATTGCAAATTACGAGTCTTGCACCGGCAGCCAGGATGTGATCAAAGTGATTGCAGGTGAGGCTTATTTCCTTCGTGCATATGCCAATTTCATCCTCTGCCAGCTTTGGGGAGACATGCCGCTGATGCTTTCTCCAAACTACAATGTGGCAGAAGCGACAATGGCCCCGTCTTCCCCTGCTGAAGTTTACGAACAAATAGAAAAAGACCTTGAAGATGCGGTAGAGCTCCTTGGTAATGAAAGGCGCAATGGCGAGGTTGGACGTCCTAACAAATTGGTGGCTAGGGCTTTGAGAGCTGAAGTCTATCTGGTTGAGGCAGGCTGGCCTCTCAAGAAGGACGGATATTATGCAAAGGCTGCCGACGAGGCGAAGGCTGTTCTGGACGGTGCTGCCTCTGCAAATTTCGAACTTGAAAATGATTTCAAGGACCTGTTCAGAAACATTGACAAGGGCGACAACATTACCAAGGAAGATCTCTTCGTGATTCCTGCATCAGTATCCGACGTCTGCGTATTCTATGGCTGGTGGTCAGAGCCTGGCGAGATCGGAGGATGGAACATCCTGTTCGCCGAAGTCCAGTTCTTCAAGGATTTCCCTGAGGGCGTAAGAAAGGATTATACTTTCTATACCAAGACACCGGATGGACGTTCTTGGGAGACTTGGGAAAAACAGCATCCTTCATATCTGAAGCTTATGATGTTGCCTCAGAACGGTTATTCGAGCTGTTCAGCCTCAATTCCTGCACATCTGCTCCGTCTTTCACAGACAGCATTGACCTATGCGGAAGCTGCTGCAAGATCCGGTGCCGTAACTGATGAAGCTTATCAGTGGCTCAACAAGATCCGCACAAGGGCCGGTCTGAGCACATATTCCGGACTGTCAAGAGAAGATTTCATCAAGGCAGTCGTAGATGAGCGCAAGTGGGAATTCGCCGGTGAGAATGTGAGATGGTATGATATCCTCCGCCTGGAACTTGAAGATGAAGCTTTCGCGGGGAAAGACAACAATTATGATCCGGGCAGTCTTCATCCGGCAGGCGACAAGGACTATACTTTCCCGATTCCTGCTACAGAGACATTGGTTAACCCTAATTTGAAATAATCATGAAGAAAGGTTTGTTTATGGCGGCCCTGTCGGTTCTTCTTCTGACAGGATGCGCAGGCAACAAGGCTGAGACAGAGTTTGTCACCATCCAGGGAACTGATCTGGTAGCTCCTGACGGCAATAAACTTTTTATCAAGGGGACAAACCTCGGCAACTGGCTCAACCCTGAAGGTTATATGTTCGATTTCGGACGTACCAGTTCCGGACGACTTATTAACCAGATGTTCTGCGAAATGGTCGGTCCTGACTTCACCTCAGAATGGTGGCAGAAATTCAAGGACAATTATGTGACATTGGCAGACTTCCGCTTTCTGAAGGAAAGAGGCTGCAACACAATACGTATTCCGTTCAATTACAGGCTCTTTACCTATGAAGACTTCATGGGACTCAATGACCCTGATGAAGGATTCAGAAGAATCGATGCTGCTGTAGAATGGGCACGTGAAACCGGATTGTACCTTATCCTTGACATGCACGATGCTCCTGGCGGACAGACCGGAGACAATATTGATGACAGTTACGGATATCCTTGGCTGTTCGAATCGGAGAGAAGCCAGAACATGTTCATCAGCATCTGGAAGAGGATTGCAGAGCACTATGCAGATGAGCCTGTCATTCTCGGATACGAACTCTGCAATGAGCCTATCGCTCCGTATTTCGAAAATATTGACAGCCTCAATGCCAGTCTCCAGCCATTGTACATAAAGGTGACGAAGGCTATCAGGGAGGTGGACAACAATCACATTGTGCTTATCGGTGCCCCTCAGTGGAATACCAACTTCAAACCTCTGACTGACTGGCAGTTCGATGACAAGATCATGTTCACATGCCACCGTTACGGAGGAGAGGCCAATGTCGAGGGAATCCAGAACTACATTGACTTCAGGAACAAGACGAATCTGCCTATGTACATGGGCGAGATCGGACACAATACATGGGAATGGCAGACATCTTACAGCCGTATCATGCAGGAGAATAACATCGGTTACACCTTCTGGCCATATAAGAAACTGACTCATGAATGTGTCAATGCTTTTGCGAGACCTGAGAATTGGGACAAGGTAGTTGCCTTCGCTGAGGGAGACAGAAGCGACTTCGGCAAAATCAGAGCAGCCCGTCCGAATCAGGAAGAGATGCGCAAGGCGATGCTTGAGCTGGTGGAAAACGTGAAGTTTGAAAACTGCACCCCTAATGAGGAATATATAAAATCAATGATGCTTAAGTAATGAAGTATAAATTGGTAGTGTTGTGCATCCTGTCAATTCTATTGGCAGGATGTGCTGGTAAAAGAGAAATCACAATCCGTTTCTCTGACGATGTGGAAATGTCCGGAAAGAAGATAGCTCTTAAGGACATCAATCCTGACTTGCCATCTGATTGGGATGGTTATAACTACGTGGTGCTGGAATACAAGACCACTACGGCACAGAGATTCCAGCTGGGCTTTACCACCGAATGGGGATACAATGAACTTAGGATAATGAGCTATGTCCCGGGTGCCTGGAACAGGCTCGCCATACCTATGAAATTCTTTACCCAGTTGCCTGATGCTGCATTTGACCTGGCTGCGACAAACAACAAGCCGCGTTACATGGGCTGGATAAATCTCGGCGGAAAACGCGGCCCTATGAAGGGCGTGGATTCTGTCGGAGTCAGAATCAGGAAACCTATAGGAAATCCTGAAATATCCATCAGGAATATTACTCTTTCCATAGATGACCCGGGTGATGCGTACCTTGAAGATACTCCGGCATACGATGAGTTCGGCCAGTCCATCAGATGTGATTATCCTGAAAAGGTCAGCTCTCTGGATGAACTGAAGAAAGAATGGGCGGAGGAGAGCGACTCGATAGACACTTATGAGTCTTACGGGTATTCCAAGTTCGGAGGTTATCTGAGGTCCAGATATGACCAGGGAACAGGTTATTTCCGTGTGGCAAAGATTGACGGACGCTGGTGGTTCATTGATCCGGAAGGATATCTGTTTCTCTCAGTGGGTGTCGATTGCGTAGGCATCGGCAATGGCGGAAATGTGAGGGACTTGGAAAAGCGCAGGGCCATCTACGCGGAATTGCCTTCCGACAGTTTGGCATTCAATGGAACAAATCCTTCTTTCGGGAGCTGGAATCTGATTCGCCGCTTCGGCAATGATTATGAGTCTCCGGCTATCGATTTGACCATCAAGAGAATGCGCAAGTGGGGACTTAACACTATTGCCAACTGGTCTGAGCCGCGGGTCTTCGACAAAAATGAAATGGCATTTATCGTGCCGATGAGGGATCTCGGAATGGATGCCCAGCTGATGAGTCTGTGTGATGTCTATGACCCTGACTACAAGAAGGTGATAGATGAATCCGTATCATCCTTTGTGGCTCAGTTCAAGGGAAATCCTTGGCTGATAGGCTATTTTGTAAGCAATGAGCCTTCATGGATAAATAATGAGACCAGGCTTTGCCAGATGATTCTCAATGGAACCGGAAGGCCGATAAAGACGGCATTGGAAACGTATCTTGCCAAAAATGGGGATACTGTTCCGAACAGGAGACGTTTCATCCTCGAAACCTTCGACACGTTCCTTTCGACTGTTTCGGCAGCATTGAAAAAATATGATCCTGACCATCTGAATCTCGGTATCAGATTCGGCGATCCCGATACCTTGGGAGAGGACCTTCTGGAAGTGTGCAAGCGTCATTTCGACGTCTTCAGCTTCAATTGCTATCAGTTGAAACCTGATTCGGCCATGCTCGACAGGGCTGCGCAAATCCTTGATCTGCCGATGATTGTGGGCGAATTCCATTTCGGTACGACAGACCGTGGTATGGCACAGTCGCTCTGGCAGGTGGATTCTCAGTCCGAAAGGGGAGTTGCGTACCGCTATTACGTGGAGAACGCCTATTCCCATCCGAACTTCATCGGAACAGGTTACTTCCAATGGTGCGACCAGGACATAACCGGACGATTCGACGGCGAGAATTATAACTGCGGACTCGTGGATGTCACTGACCGTCCTTATAGGGATTTGGTCAATGCAGTGTCAGAAACATCCCGCAACTTGTTCCAGGTCCATTCCGGAGAATCCAGGCCGTATGGCAGGCAGCCGAAAAATGCCAGAGGACATGAACTTGTTCCGGATCTCTGGAATGAATAAACCGGTCCACGTCAGATTTTGGAAATGATATCGGAGAGCGAATCCTCCTGAGAGAGCCCCATATTCTTTCTGAGTCTGTATCTGGCTGATTGTGCGCTGATTACTTCGATATTCATCAGAGAAGCAATCTCTTTGGACGACATCCCCATTCTTATGTAAGAACAGATTTTTATATCGTTCTGGGTAAGGTGGGGATATTTTTGTTTCAGCCTGTCAATGAACCCGTCATAAACCCCGTTGAAATACAGCTCGAAGGCCTTCCATGAGCCGTTTTCCCGGAAGTGCCTGTCAATGATTCTTTTGACAGGCTTCATCGATGTCTTTATTTCAGATGAATCGCCGATGGCTTCAGTTATGGCCTGCTCTATTTCTTTGAGCATATTGTTGACAGTGGTATCATTGATGGCCATCGCAGAAAGTTTCGCATTTTTCTCGCGAAGCTCCATCGTCAGCTTCTCGTTTTCATATTTGATTCGCTCCCTTTCCATGAATTCATCCTGTTTCTCCTTATACTTCTTTTCAAGAGTAAGAGATCTCCTCTTCAGGATTCTGTCAATGACATAAATCAAACCTGCCAGAGCCGAAAGAACCGCCAGAATGAACCACCACGAATTTGTCCAATGACCGAGTATTTCAATGTCAGTGTCCATCAGGCCCTTACCGGAATTGTCCGTAAATGAAATTCTATGCACACCTTTGGATAAATGCGGCAGCTGGATAAAAGAATGATCTCTTATCAATGTCTCCGGAGAGTTGTCTATGGAGTAGTAAACAGTCCTCTTATGTGACATCCCGGCCAGCTGAAGCCTTATTTCCTGTGAATTATATGGGAGTGTAATGTTCTGATTGTCAGCTATTCGGGCATGATTGAGCGTTCCATCCAACATATAACTGCATTGTCTTATGCCGAAAAACTCAGACATGTTGTGTCTGCGGACATTGACATTGAAAAGAGCCAGACCGTTGTTGCATCCGATTGCCATGAGAGAGTCATTGAGCTCTGAAAAATGACTGTAGTTCTGAGAAAAGTCGTATGACTTGGTCTTGGAGAATGTCCCGGAGATAAGTTTCAATGTGTCCCCTTGTCTTTCAACGATTCCGACATCGTTATCACAATAATTGAAATACAGGTTGTCTTTCTGCGCAAGTGAGAAAATGTCAGTCTCGAAGCAATGACTGATGTCTGAATAGTACTTTGATAGTGTAATGCTGTCAGCGTCAATGTTATATGTATAGCAGTCCTTTCCCTGGGAGAATACTATACGGTTGTCCACGTAGTGCGATTTTACAATTTTTCTCTTGTCTCCTATCGGGTAGAACTTGTCTTTTATGACATTTTGCTTTCCCTTGTCCAGAGTCAATCTCTGCACTCCGCCCAACAGTCCGTCCACCCATATGTTTCCCAAGTTGTCGTTCTTCAGAGGGGCCTGACAATATCCGTCACAGTTTCCGAGCCTGTTCCTTATTTCGAGCCTGCCGTTTCTCTTCTCCAGCAGGATGATTCCTTTCGAATCGGAACACATGACCAGATTGTCGCTGTAGGCCCACTTGGTGAGATGGTATATGCCTGAAAGGATATTGTCGTAGGTGTTGTCAGGATATATCACATATAGATTCTCGTCGATTTCGACGGCCAGAAAATCCTTGCAGTTCACTATGTTCCAGACAATTCCGCTTGTTCCTGTCACAAGGTGTGCTTTCTTGTCCTCGTCTATCCTATAGAGCCCCTTGTTTGTGCCGAGGTAAAGCGTGTTGTTCCATAGGACATAATCATACACGTCGCCGATGTTTTGTTCCTGTGAAATGAATGCCGCTTCTGCTCCATTGGGATTAAAGTAGGCCAGCCCCTCATCCAGGCCGAACCAGCAGTCACCGTTGTGGTTCTCCTCCACGCAGAGAATAGTGGTGCATTCCAGCCCGTTCGATTCGTTGAAGTGCTCCAGAATCTCTCCTGTCGGACTTGCTATATACAATCCGTCCATTACGGTACCGAGCAGATAACTTTTGTCCGCCCTTATTTTTGCGGAGAAGATACGTTGAGGCCCTATGGCTTTGTTCAGGCCCGGAAACTCTTCTGCCACTTGTCCGTCATGATATCTTTTAACTCCTCCGTACTCTGTCACATAGATGATGTCCTGTCCGTCCCGTCTGACCTCGACAATCCTGTCCTTGTCCACAATGCCAGTAGGTGTCTTGGTTTTGTCAATGAAAGAGTACAGAACTCCGTCTATCTGTGCGAAAATGCCATTTTTGTCCGGGAATATGTAGCCGATGATTCCGGAATCGATTATTCCCTCCAGCCTGTTTTCCTTCAGATTGTATGCGTAAAGGTCGTTATGAGTCTGCACATAAAGTATATCATTGACCGGGACAATTCTCCAGAAGTTCAGATAGTTTCTGTTGTCAAGGTTGCTGTACAGCTGGACAAACTGCAACTGCCCGTAATCGTCTGTGTACCAATATCCGAAGCTGTTGTCTCCTGATGCATACAGCCGTCTGGTCCCTCTGTCGAAATACAAGTCTCTCAAGCAGTTGCCGAAGTCAATGCCGGTCCAGTCCATCCCGTCCCAGATGCACAATTTCTCGCTTGCGGCCACGAACAGTCTTCCCTCATCGTCGAACTCCACGTCCCAGACTTTCTTGTTGCCTCCATAGGTCTTGCTTGATATGAAATCTACCGGTTTGCTGAACGGCAGCTGTTTGGCAAGGCATGTCTCAACAGTCGGTATAAGAGTCGCTATTATTATGATGGCAACGGCTATTTTATTTCTCATAGAGTCAGAATCAATATATGTGTAGATATTGCGAAGTTAACATTTTTTCCAGTCACACCCTGTGCCTTTTTTCAGTAACTTTGCAGCTCGGATTTAAATTTTTCAGTTATGAGCAGCATTATCAGAAGTGCATTGGCATTGACAATGGCAGGAATGGCGCTGGGTGGAGCCCAGAGCTGTACTCCGAAAACGGATACCGGCAGCCTTCCGGTGAAGATAGTCGTACGCGACGAACCGCAGGAGATGGTCGCTGGCGAAGACGGGACCTTCCACTTCAAGATTCCGGTAGGATACATTCCTAAAGGGGGAGTGATCGATTTCAATGTCAATGTTAATACGACGCCTGCGTGCAGCAAGTACTATGTTACTGAATTCCTGGCAGGAAAGACATGGTACAAGGGAGACATGTTCATGTGCACCGGCATTGAAAACGGCCCTGGCGCGCATCCTACTACTGTGATGCAGACATTCAGGATGCCGGAGGCAATAAAAGGCGAGCTGGACATCAGGTTCCGTCCGACAGGCAGGGAAAAGGCGGACACTTCGTCATATAACGGAGGCCGCGCTTCCATGAGCCTCGTAAAATACGGATATACAGGAGAATACGTGCAGTACTTCGGAACTGCCGAGCCTAAGGATACGATGAACGTGCTCTGCATCGGAAACTCATTTACATACTTCCATGGGGCGGCGTCAATGCTGAAGGAGATCGCCTGGAACGAAGGACACTTCCTCCGCGTCAAGGCGTCATTGAAAGGCGGACAGACATTGGGACAGCATTTCGCACTTCCGCTTTCACGAAACGTGTCGAATGTCGGACATTATGACTTCGCTTTCCTGCAGGACCAGAGCCAGGCGCCGGCAAACTATGCGAAAGACAGCGTGGAGTTCGCATATGTGAAGGATGATTTCCTGAAGATGGCGGACAGGGTGATTTCAAGGTCTGCAGGTTGCCGTTTCGCATTGGAAGACACCTGGTCTTATGAGGCCGGCGAATTCGGAGGCTTCGGAAGTTATGAGGAATTCGACAGGCTGATGGATGAGGGAACATCCAGGATGGTAGCGGCTGCTGCCGAGACTTTCGGGAACAATGAATTCTGCGTTTCACCTATCGGAAAAGCCTTCAGCATCGTCAGAAACGGGGACAGCGGCATTGACCTTTATGACACTGACAGAAAGCACCAGTCTGAGTACGGCTCTTATCTGAAAGCTTGCGTCAACTATTTGATACTGACCGGAGAACGATTCCATTCTCAGCCAGATCCGGCATCATTGACATCGGTCGATTGCGGCCTTCCTCACGAGCAGGCGGCATACCTCAGGGGCGTCGCTGAGCAGGCCATGGGACTGAGATAGGTACCTGATTACTTATTTTCCGATGCGGAAAAACCTGAATACCTAATTATAATTAGAACCTGAGCGGACAATACCAATATTTTGGGATTGTCCGCTTTTTTCGTGCACCATAACTTTGCATCCGATTTATAGAGGTTCCCGGACTGACGGGATAAACGACAAAGCAAATGGTGAACAAATATATTTTCGTGGCAGCAGTCATGATGACGGCAAGTCTTGCTGCCAATGCTCAGAACGAAGAGACTGAAAACCTTAAACCTGAAGAAGCCAAGACAGAAAAAGCTGTTTCCCGAGCAAACAATGCCCTAAGCCGTCTGTCCATAGGCGGATATGGCGAGGCAGTGATGTCACGCAATTTTTACAGCCAGCATTTCAACCGTTACCGTGACCCGGCTACATACAAGGATGACAAGTCACACGGAAGATTCGACCTGCCTCACGTAACCCTGAACCTCGGATACAACTTCGGAAAGGGCTGGACCATGGGAATGGAAATCGAATTCGAGCATGGCGGAACCGAATCGGCAGTCGAAATCGACGCTGACGAGAGCGGAGAGTACGAGGCAGAAGTGGAAAGAGGAGGTGAAGTCGCCCTCGAGCAGTTCTGGCTGAACAAGGCCTTCTGGAGCGGGACGTTCAATGTCAAGGCGGGCGAAATCATTATCCCTGTCGGTGAAATAAACCAGTACCACCTTCCTAATGAATTCTTTTCCGTCTATCGTACTGAAGGTGAAGCCAAATTCCTTCCGAACACATGGCATCAGGTGGGAGTATCTCTCTGGGGAAAACTGCCGCAGTGGAGATATGAGGCCATCTTTACCTCCGGACTCGATGCGGAGCGCTTCGGACATGACTGTTTCGCGCATTATGGCGCAACCAGCCCTTATGAATACAAGATCGGAAATGTCTATGCAGGCGCGGCCAGGATTGACAACTACTCTGTCAAGGGCTTGAGGCTCAGCCTGAGCGGCTATTATGGCTACACCTTCAGGAATACCGAGAGAAAAGCCAGCGCATCCTATGACGACTGTCACGGAGAACTTGCCATAGGCAGCTTCGGATTCGAACTGAACAGGTGGAACCTCATAGTAAGAGGCAATGCTACCTATGCGCATCTTTCTGATGCTGAGCGTATTACCACATTCTGCAATGCCTTTCCGAAACATACCCAGCAGGATGGTTCTCCATCCAAGCATTCCCCGATAGGAACCAGTGCATATTCATTCGGAGGAGAGGCCGGATATAATGTTTTCGGACTTGTGAACAGGCTGAAAGACAGCCAGAAACTCTATGTGTTCGGCAGGTATGAGGATTACAATACCTATGCTTCCGGAAACAAGAAAGTGGCCTACGAGTTCGACCATGTGAGACGTATGTCGGTGGGTTTGAACTACATGCCTATCCCTCAGATAATCATCAAGGCCGAGTATGCCAAGAGGTTTCTGGCCGAGGAATACAACAATGAGACGTCACTTTCTATCGGCATAGCTTTCGTCGGATGGTTCAACAGATAATGGGCCCCATATAAGACGTAACTTCTTGAATCATAAAAACTTTATAATATGAAATCTATCAAATTGATTCTTGCCGCCTTCGCTGCATTGATGGCGGTAAGCTGTGAAAAGGGCACAGAGGAGAAATCCAGTGTAAACCCTGACCTCAACGGAACTGACGCTATGGTCGCTTCCGCCGGAGATTATTGGAAACTCGCACGTCAGGACTGGGAGTGGTCAGAGGCCTTCCTTTTCGGCCCTGCCGGTGACTACGGTCTGGACCCTCACACTGACACATGGCCGTTTGACCGCGTGCAGTTCGACAAATACATGAAGAAATATAACCCTGCAACCGACGAGGACGATGCTGCGATTATGGAGAACAATATCGCTACAGGTCAGAATCTTACTGGCTTCCACGCGGTAGAATACCTTATATTCAGGGAAGGCAAGTCCCGCAAGATCGAGGATATGACTGCTGATGAGGTATGGTTCGCGCAGACTGCCGCCCAGGACCTTTATCTGAGTTCATTGAAACTTGTCAATGCCTGGGGCGGTGAAGTTTCAGAAGCTGAGCAGGCTCTTCTCGATGAAGTGGAATTCGAATCTGAGGATTACGGAGAGGACTTCAAGAACGCAGGAAAGGCCGGATCCCGCTACTCCAGCGTAACACTTGCAACCCGCCAGATTATCGCCGGTGCCAATGATATTATCGGTGAGGTCCGCGATTCCAAGATTGGTTCTCCTGCAACAGGTGAGGATGTGAACTATATCGAGTCTCCACATGCATATAACTCCATTCAGGACTTCTATGACAATATAATGTCTTGTAAACATACGCTTTACGGCGGATTTGACCAGAACGGAAAGACTCCGAAATCGACTTCCCTTATCGGTGTCTGCCTGACTTTCCAGCAGACAAAAGCGGCAGCAGAGAATGTTGAGGCTAAACTTGAGGCTGCTCTCGAGGCAATCAACAGTATGAAACGTCCTTTCGTCCTCAACTATACTGACCAGAGCGCAAAAACCGCTATGGAAGCGCTCGACGCACTTGAGGACGCCCTCAACAAACTTGATGATATTCTCGAAGGATATTCTGACAATGCCACTGTTGAGGCCAAGTTCAAGGTTGTCAATGAAGAGTTCGTGGAGAAGACCGTGAAGCCGACATATCGTGCTCTTGCCGACAATGACGCACTTCTCGTAAAGGCCCTGAAGGAAATCACCTGGAACAAATAATTATTATCTGATATCAATGTCGGTTGGCGGTTCATACGGGCCGCCGACCTTTTGCGCAAATTGAATTTCTATGAAACATTATTCCATTTTAGCATTGACAATGCTCTCGCTCGCCGCCGCAGGCTGCAAAAGCGATGACCCTGAAAAAAACATTGACGATATCATCGATATCGGCCCGGGCACTACTACAGAGCACCCGGCTGAATATTACGCCGGAGGCGTGCTCGGAACCACGAGTGTTGTCAATGCCTATGCGTATCAGCAGCCTACTCAGGCCATTGAACAGGCCGGTATGGGAATGGAGTTTCAGAATGGTGAAACTCTTTTCGAGAGGGATTACAATGAAAACAAGGATGGCGCTTTCACAGGCCTCGGCCCTCTGGCTGTCCGTCCGGGATGTTTGTATTGTCATCCGAACTATGGACACGGTAAAAGACAGACCCGCTACCGTGCCAGCGATATGGGAAACGGCTATCTCCTTGTGATTTATGACAAGAAAACGGAGGCATATGTAATGTCCGTTGCCGGTATGCCTCAGACCATGGCTACCAAGCCGTTCAAGGCACCGGTGGATGAGTCGGGAATTTCACCTATCGAGTGGAAAACTTACGTGGACGAGTGGGGCAACAAGTTCCCTGACGGGGAAACATACGAGCTGATTTATCCTGAAGTCAGCATTTCCGCCGATGCTTTCTATGCTCCTGTAGTAGTAAAGCGTGACGGTCAGATGGTTACGATTCCGGCTGACCAGGTCGCTGAGGAAATAGGAGTCAAACTCGAATCCACAATCGGCATCTATGGTACAGGTCTTACCGACGCCATCCCTGACGAAGAGATTACCAAACAGTGGATCAAGGAGAGCGAATATTATAATTCCATCGGCAAGACTGATGCGCTGAATCCTGCATATTGGGATCAGGCCGGCATGAAGTGGACGAGCAAATACAAGAATACCGTCCAGGGCAACGGAACCGAGTATGTCCGCCGCTACACCTATGCGCTTTCGCGCGGACCGCTGCTTGACGCCGCCGGTGCCAATGCCATCTGGAACATTACCAATGTTACCCGTTCTGACCGCCGTTACCACTATCTCGACTTGGCCGGTACATATTACGCCAAGACCGCGATGAATGACAAGGATGTCCAGGCGGAGTTCCCTGAATATATCGAAAGCATTGACCCGGACAAGAAGCATCCCGAGTGGCGCACCGATGATGTCGCGCAGAATATCTATAACTATCTGACAGGCAAGAATCAGGACCCTGAGATGTCTGACCAGCAGTACAAGAACCTGATGATCTGGCACAGGGGACTTGCTGTCCCTGCCGCCAGAAATGTCGGAACGGAGAAGTTCAATGAAGGAAAACGTCTCTTCTCTGAGCTTCATTGTGATGCCTGCCACCGTCCTTCATGGACGACAGGAGAGGACCATATCCAGGATCCTAACCTCATGTTCTCGGATTCAGACATGCCGCGTTACCCGAAGCAGACCATCTGGCCTTACACAGATTTTGTACAGCATCGTCTTCATATGGTCAATGATATCCGTACCGGCTGGTGCCGTACGACTCCTCTCTGGGGTCGTGGCCTGAGCAAACTTTGCACTGGCGCCGAGGACCGTCTGCATGACTGCCGCGCAAGGAATACACTGGAGGCCATCATGTGGCATGGCAATGCGAAGAGTGATGCGCGTGGCTCCATCGAGGCATTCCGCAAACTCACTGCCGAACAGCGTGCTGCGGTCGTCTATTTCTGTGAGTCAATATAATATTGACATAATAATTGGTTGTGTTTGCCTTTCAGTGGCTGCCATGTGTGGTCGCTGAAAGGTTATTGTGATAATCTGGATTTTTCCGGATGTAAGTCTTTGTGAATGAACCGATATGAAGAATCTTAAGTACACTGTAATATCTTTGGCGGTAGTGATTATCCTTGTTATGGCAGCCGCCACATGCGTGGAGAATATGAGAGGGGCTGACTTTGTCTCTGCCAATGTCTATGGGACCTGGTGGTTCGTCCTTCTGTGGGCAGCATTGGCCGTCATAAGCCTTGTCTATATGCTGAAAGCAGGTCTCCAGAAACGGCTTCCGGTATTTTTCCTTCATATTTCGTTTCTTGTCATCCTCGCAGGGGCATTGACAACATATCTTACTTCCGAGCGCGGCAGCATTCATCTCCGCAAGGGCGAGACCGTCACGACTTTCATGTCCGCTGACAGTGCATCTTGTGACCTCGGTTTTGCATTGACGCTCAATGACTTCGAGGTGGAATATTATCCCGGTACCGATTCTCCTATGGATTATGTTTCGCATCTTGCCGCCGAAGGTGCTAGGGTGGATGTGTCCATGAACAACATCGGCCGTTTCCGCGGTTTCCGCTTTACCCAGGCGGGTTATGACGATGATATGCTGGGTTCCAGCCTCCGTGTCCTGTATGACCCGTGGGGAATAGCATTGACCTATATCGGCTATGCTCTTCTGCTCTTTTCGATGGTGGTTCTTCTGTGCGGACGCTCGACGCAGCTTCTCATGTGGTATCGTAAAGCGTTGGCGTCCAATTCATTGAAAGCTGTGGCTCTGCTGCTCTTTCTTGGCTTGCCTTTGAGTGCCGGCGCTGCTGAGCCTCGACGCATTGACCGTGATGTCACTGATGCGTTCGCGAAAACCGCGGTGTACTACAACGGGAGGGTGTGTCCGGTCAATACTGTTGCTGTCGATTTCGTGACGAAACTCTCCGGCAAGGCTTCCTGGCAGGATTATGATGCTGATGAAATATTTGCCGGCTGGACTTTCAATTCTTCCGCATGGGAGAGCGTCCCGATGATTCGCATCAAGGACAAGGTGGCGCAGAAGGCTCTGGGTATCAAGGGGCAATGGGCTTCGTATGATGATTTCTGGAACAGCTTTAATGTGTATAAGCTGAAGTCGCCGCTTGAGGCCGCCTACCGTGACGGGGACGCAGACATGGTGAAGCACTTGAGGGATGCCGATGAGAAGTTCAATGTCATAAGGATGTTCTACAACGGCGGACTTCTGCGCATGTTTCCCTATACGGGTCCTGACGGAAGGGTGTCCTGGCTGGCTCCGGGGCAGAAGGACGTGGCTCTCGACCTTCCCGAAAAGGAGTGGAATTTCGTACGCAGGTCAATGGACTATCTGACGGAAAGTGTTTCGGCTTCTGACAATGCCAGAGCGGTGGAGATAGCCGGCAAAATTATTGATTATCAGCGTGTGCGTGCGTCTCAGATTATGCCTTCCGAACTGAGGCTGAACCTCGAGCGTGTCTATAATGCTCTGAATTCCTCGCGTTGGCAGGTGATGCTTTATCTGACATTGTCCCTTCTCCTTGCCATCTGTTTTTCTCTCGGTGTCGCTGACCGTCGTGACAAGATGTTCGGTTATGCCATCATTGCCGTGATGACTCTTCATCTTACGGTGCTGCTTGTCCTCCGCTGGATTGTTTCCGGCCATGTCCCTCTTTCCAACGGTTTCGAGACAATGCAGTTCATGGCCTGGTCCGTGCTTGTCCTGACTCTTCTCATGCATGCCAAGTTCCCGATTGTCATCGGATTCGGTCCTTTGCTCGCTTCTTTTGCGATGCTTGTCGCCATGATCGGCAGCGGCAGTCCGCAGATTACCCCTCTCATGCCGGTGCTGCATTCTCCTCTGCTTTCTGTCCACGTCATGGTCATCATGTTCTCGTATGCCCTTTTTGCCATGATGATGCTGGTCGGCATCCAGGGGCTCATCAGTTATCGCTGTCGTGACTATGCCCGTTCGGAGTCTCTTGCAGCCCTGTCTCATCTCATGCTTTACCCGGCCGTCTTCCTTCTCACAGCCGGCATTTTTATCGGTGCCGTCTGGGCCAATGTCTCATGGGGCCGCTACTGGAGCTGGGACCCCAAGGAGGTCTGGGCCCTCATCACCATGCTAATCTACATGGCGCCTTTCCATTCATCCTCCATCAAGTGCTTCCGCAGCACCAAGTTCTTCCACTTCTACTGTATCCTGGCCTTCCTGAGCGTCCTGATTACCTATTTCGGCGTAAATTTCCTCCTCGGCGGCATGCACAGCTATGCATAGAGGGCGTTAGCCGGCGGATGATTTTTCCGTGGTTGTCCACGCCACCGGGCCCGGACATCACCACGTAGCCATTCTGAGTGGCAAGGGAGCCCTATATCTGCTTATGTGGTCGTGCTCGGTAGTGTGAAGTCACGTTTTCCAAAACGGTGTAAAATTACGTCATTTTTTACACCGTTTTTTTGTTCGTCCAGCACGAACATGCTCTAAAGGGTGCAAGTCCCTAAACCGCCCTGATAGTGGGAAGGTTACAGCCAAAGGCAAGGGTGTCCGCCGTGAGACGGAATCTGAAGGAAGCCGGCGGCAAACATCTGGTCTGACGGACAGAAATCCGATATGAGGCCTGTGAGTGAG
>CAKUXR010000035.1 GCA_934700615.1 uncultured Bacteroidales bacterium | reverse complement strand
AAGAAGGAGGATTTGTTTGCCGTGGCTGAAAAGTCCGGATTGGACAAGAAAGAGGTGGTAGAGATTTTTGACGAGATGACGAAATTATCGGGGGTATAGCGCCCTGGAAAACTTATAAAAATGACTGATACGAAACAGTATAAAAACGCGTCCCTGATTGTTTGCGGGAATGTCAATGTTCTGCATTTATAGATATCTGTGTCTGGACGAAGGCAAGCGCTTCATTGTATCTACACCTTTATTTGTTCAGTCGCAAGTTTGTTCCCGGTTAGGAGTTCTATTATGATAGATTACATGTTTTACAATCCCATTCTGTGGTTCGCCGTACAACCGGTAACAGTTTATCTGACAACAACTCTGTTCCGACATCTTAAGAAACGGTAGTCGTACGTCTTTCATTTTTAGCGGCAAACGATTATCTTTGTATAATCTGGATGGCCAGTTTCTGACCTGACGTGATATAATTATGGAGGACGGAATATGTTGTACCCAATAGGAATACAGAACTTTGAGAAAATTCGCACCGGAGGATTTGTCTATGTGGATAAAACTGCGCTGATATATAGTTTGGCGGCCTCTGGGCAATATTATTTTCTGAGTCGTCCGAGACGATTTGGAAAGAGTCTGCTCGTATCGACTATGGAGGCCTACTTCAGTGGAAGAAAAGAACTTTTCGGGGGTCTCGCGATGGAGTCACTGGAGAAGGAATGGACAGAGTATCCTGTTCTGCATCTGGATTTGACGGGGGCTGCATATTTGTCTGTTGATGAACTTTATTCAAAGCTCAACTCTTTTTTATCCAAGTACGAAGAGCGTTACGAGATCCGGACAGTTGAACATGTCGCAAGTGTCCGCTTTGAAAACATCATTGATACAGCATACCGGAAGACCGGACAGAAAGTCGTCATTCTCATTGACGAATATGAAAAACCGATAATCGACAACATTGACAATCCTGAACTTATGGAGCAGTTCAGGCGCGAGCTTCAGGGATTCTACAGCGTCATAAAAGGAAAGGACAATGCCATCCGTTTCGCCTTCCTTACAGGAGTGACCAAGCTTGGCAAAATGAGCATCTTCAGCGGCCTTAACAATCTGAATGACATATCAATGGATGCTAGATATGCTGACATCTGCGGAATATCGGAGCAGGAATTGAAGTCATATTTCGGTGAAAGCGTGAAGACTCTGGCGGAAATGAATGGGCTTTCGGAAGAAGAATGCTACAAGAAACTGGCATCAATGTATGATGGGTATCATTTCCATTATAGATCACCTGGCATATACAACCCGTTCAGTCTTCTCAACACATTTAACGCCAATGAGTTCCGGATGTACTGGTTCGAGACTGGGACACCTACGTTTCTGGTAAGATATCTGAAACAGGGCAACTACAATCTGGACAATATCGCGAAAAATGACGTTTCGGTGGAGACTCTGACAGGAGCGAACTATGTGAGCCCGGCTCCGATAACATTGATGTACCAGGCGGGATATCTGACGATAAAGGATTATAATCCAGATTTTTTCACTTACAATCTCGACTACCCTAACGAGGAAGTCAAGCGCGGCTTCATGCATTCACTCAGCCAGTTGTTCGCTCCGGCATTGACAGAAGGAGAACTTTCGGTATATCAGTTCGTTAGAGATATCCGTAATGGCGATACCAAAGCTTTCATGGACCGTCTCACTGCATTTTTCGCAGGAAACAGCTACATGATTCAGGGCGATCTGGAGCTGTACTTCCAGAACGTGATGTCGATAATGCTGAAAATGATGGGGCTCTATGTCAAGACCGAATACCAGACATCCAACGGCAGGATTGACATTGTCTTCGATACCGACAAGTATGTCTATATCATTGAACTGAAGCGAGATGAATCCGCTGAAGTTGCACTGAAACAAATCGAGGAGAAGGGTTATGACAAACCATTCCTTGCCAGCGGAAAGCAGATAATCAAGCTCGGCATCAATTTCTCTTCCGAAACCAAGACGATTGACGGTTGGGCTGAGGCGTGACGTCCCGCTATCAGTCTGAGAATGTAGTCCGACGGGAAGTAACGGAAGACGCGTCGGATTGCGAGTTGTCCGTAAGAAAACGTTTTAACCAGGACAAGTTGCTCAAAAATACAATTCGTCCGTAAAAGACACCTCTTTTACGGACGAATTGTTTCATTTATGCTGCTGACGGACAGCCTTACTCCATCAGCTTCTTGTACTTGAATCTCTTAGGCTCCTCGTCGCCGAGACGCTTCTTCTTGTTCTCCTCGTACTCGGAATAGGTACCCTCGAAGAAATATACCTGGGAATCACCCTCGAAAGCTAGGATATGGGTGGCGATACGGTCGAGGAACCAGCGGTCGTGGGAAATCACTACGGCACAGCCGGCGAAATTCTCCAGACCCTCCTCCAGGGCACGTATAGTATTGACATCCACATCATTGGTAGGCTCGTCGAGAAGGAGAACGTTACCCTCATCCTTCAATGTGAGAGCCAGGTGGAGCCTGTTTCTTTCACCACCGGAAAGGATGCCGCAACGCTTCTCCTGGTCGGAACCGGTAAAATTGAAACGGGAAACATATGCACGGGCATTGACATCACGCTTGCCGAGCCTGATCCAATCCGAACTGTCGGCGATGGTCTGGAAGACAGTCTTGTCCGGGTCAATGCTCTTGTGCTGCTGGTCAACGTATGCCAGCTTGACGGTCTCGCCGATGGTAATATCACCATTGTCAGGCTGCTCCAGTCCCATGATAAGACGGAAAAGCGTAGTCTTGCCGGCACCGTTAGGACCGATTACACCGACAATACCTGCAGGAGGAAGAACGAACGAAAGATGCTCGAACAGAAGTTTGTCACCATAAGCCTTCGAAACATCATTGAACTGGATGACCTTGTTTCCGAGCTTCGGTCCGTCAGGAATATAGATTTCGAGATTAGCCTCTTTCTCCTTGCCGTCCTGGCTGGCGAGCTTCTCATAAGCACCGAGTCTGGCCTTAGACTTGGCATGACGCGCCTTAGGAGCCATCCTGACCCACTCAAGCTCGCGCTCCAATGTCTTTCTGCGCTTGCTCTCCTGCTTTTCCTCCATTTCCAGACGCTTGGTCTTCTGCTCAAGCCATGAAGAGTAGTTGCCCTTCCAAGGAATACCCTCTCCCCTGTCGAGCTCCAGAATCCAGCCCGCAACATCATCGAGGAAGTAACGGTCATGGGTAACGGCAATCACAGTACCCTTATACTGCTGGAGATGAGCCTCGAGCCACTGGATACTCTCGGTATCGAGATGGTTGGTAGGCTCGTCGAGGAGAAGCACATCAGGCTGCTGGAGAAGAAGGCGGCACAATGCCACACGACGTCTCTCACCGCCACTGAGATTCGCAATCTTCGCATCAGAAGGAGGACACTGGAGCGCATCCATAGCACGCTCAAGTTTGGAATCAATCTCCCAACCTCCGCAATGCTCGATTTTCTCGGTGAGTTCGCCCTGCCTTTCGATAAGCTTGTTCATCTCATCATCACTCATCGGCTCGCAGAACTTGAGGTTGACCTCCTCATATTCCTTCAGGACATCCATTATCTCCTGGACACCCTCCTGAACGACTTCCAATACAGTCTTCTCAGGATCCATCTGAGGCTCCTGCTCCAGATATCCCACACTGTAGCCCGGAGCCCAGACAACCTCACCCTGATAGCTCTGCTCAACTCCGGCGATGATTTTCATCAATGTTGATTTACCGGAGCCATTGAGACCGATGATACCGATCTTCGCCCCGTAAAAGAATGATAGACAAATGTCTTTTAGTATAATTCTGTTGCTTGATGGGAGGACCTTTCCTACCCTGTTCATGGAAAAAATGATCTTCTCGTCTGCCATGTCGTATTCTTTGTTGGTTTAAGTCCGCTAACGCGGAACAGGAATTCATATTTCGACAAAGATACGAATACGGCACCGATTCCACAAGTGAGCAATCACTTCCTGAGAACACGTACAGAGACTCCTGTATTCTTTTTTTTGCACCACAGCCAGACAGTTCCGGCATCATCCATTTTTTCCACCTCGAAAGACATCCCGGACTTGTAGGACATCTTGCCGTTGATTCCATATTTCAGGGAACAGCGGATCTGCTGTCCCACATGGTCAGGAAGTTCAGAACAAGTCAGGATATAAAACCTGGTCATATTGTCATCATGCACGCGGAACTGTTTCCTCTCCGGACTGAATCCAAGCTGAAAAGTCTCCGGCACGTACTTGACTTTCACGGTCCCGTCCATCTTAAGGACGATTTCATCTCCAGTAACGAACTCAGGATCAGGCTCATGCTTGCGGCAGCACCCTGAAAGGATGAAACACACCAGCATTGACAAAAATATATACTTCGCTCCTTTCATCTTATCATGACATTTTTCTCGATTACATCAGTCGCACCGTCCACATAGGTGACAACGGCAGTTATCACGCAGGACCTGGACAGTTCATAATATCCGTTCTTGCCGGCAGCGATCCGTCTTCCGTCCATATACCACTGGATATCCTGGACATTATTCACATTGCAGACACTCAGTGGGACAAGGCCATTTTCCTTGAAAGTCCCGTCATCATTACGCTGATCAGCATTGAACCAGATGAAAGGCGCCCCGTCATTATACACACTGCGCGTAGTAAAATTGACAGTGGTCTCCTTTCCCCTTATCTCATTCTCGGCATAATGGATCTTCACGGTGTATGCGGTCGAGGGCTTCAGGCCCTCCAGACGAAGCGCAAAGCAGCACGGCTCATACTCGAAAACCGCCTCTTCCTTAAGCGCCTTCCCGCTCTGACCCCACGACACCACAGCTGGTGACTTATTGTCCGAATGATCTGTCTTCCACTGGATTATGGCCATGTTCTGATAGACATCCTTGGACGAGGACACAACTATGGAAGGGCGGGCATCCTGACTCCGGACCACGTTGAAGGCGACTTCATCACCCATCTGCAGAATATCCGTTATCGCCAGATGCGAGAAAGACCCGTCACGGAACTTGAAGGCCGGGACAGAATGAGGAGTAAACGAATTGTTCCTGGCATAAGGGAAGAAAACCTGACTGGCATCGACAGCCTTGTCATAAGCCTCCATCATATCCGCGCACTGCATCGTAGGGCGGCAGTTCACCTCATTGCTGGACCACCTTTCCGCAGCCGTAGCAACACGCTCATAGACAGGAGAATAACCTGTCGCATTGGAGGATTTGTCAATGTGATAGATTGCAAGTCCTTTTCCGCCGCAATACACATCCCATCCGTTGTTCGCGCGACATTCTATAAGATAATACTCATCAGGATTCTGGCCGGCAAATTTCAGAAAACGCCCATTGACATTGACAGGTTCCAATTTATATTTGCCTTCTTTCAGTTCCTCCGGCTTTCCGATTCCGAGCATGTCGCGGTCAATGGCATTGTAATACGGAGGTGTGCGTCCCTCGTTGTTGTAATTGCCGCCGTCCATCAGCGCCGTCGTCTTCCAGAGCGCCTCCGACTTTCCCCCGCTGCCCTCCAAATCAGTGTCATACATATCGTCAAGTCCCAGAATATGACTGTATTCGTGGCAGAAAGTACCGATTGTACGGAACTGGAATTTGCCCGAAGTGCGGCGCGAAAGTTCCGAAGAAACCGCATAATGGTCAATGCGTTTCCCGTCCAGGACAAGGTCAATGCCGGCAGATTTCAGATGCCACGCGTGGGACCAGATGCAGTCGTCCCCGCCGCCGTCCGCCTCATCCTTCCCCGCAACGAAGACAAAGACGTTATCCACAATCCCGTCGCCGTCGTCGTCATATACAGAAAAGTCAATGCCTTTCTCGTGGGCCAGACGACAGGCCTCAGCCACAGCCTCATGAGGCTTTTCATCACTTCCGTTCTTGTTTTTCCCGTAATATTTAAGAGGATTGGAAAGCGTGACAATCGGCGCGATGTCGAATGTAAACTCGCACTCCCCCAGAAACTGGTCTTCGAAATAACGCTTGGCGCAGTTTTCACCTTTGTTTATCAATGCCTCGAAATGCTCCGCCGGATGTGTCATCTTGACATCCGAAAATTCAGCCAGAAGTATGAGACAATGCCTGTGCGGGACCTCACCATCTTCGGACGCAAGCACCAGTTTATTGCTTAATGTCAATGTATTACGCCGCGCCGCGACACGTCTTTCCGAGGCTATCCTTCCGAGCATTTCATAAGGAATCCAGCTTGAAGTGGCCACCGATGCCTTTCCGGCAATGATTCCTCTGCTGTAAATCTGCCCGTCCCCGCTGAATCCGGCATAACACCAGAAGCCGTCGCCATTCTGAACCAGCGCATTCCCCTGAAGATCCGTCATCACGTGCATAAATTCGTCGCCCCACAGCCTTCCTTCAATGACAGTACCGTCGGGTTGTGTCAATGTCACCACGCCTCTCCATGCAGGAGAGCCCAATGACATGGACACCCCTGTAAAAAAAATCAATATCGCGGCAATGGCTCTTTGCAATCTGTTCATCTGGCAAATTTGTATATCAAAACCTAATGATAGTGATAATTCGCCAATAAAACAAATCCGCACCACACAAAACAGATGCCGCATAGAAACAATAAAGGCCGGAAACCTCGCGGCTTGCCGACCTCTAGACGTGTACTAAAACCTAAACCTGACTGATAGATGCAGGTCCGGTCCCAAATGTTGCATCGTTCTGAAAATTTTTTTTGAAGGTTACTTACCAAACGAACTCAAAACGGATATCGACAGGAACTCCGCCTCTGTTGACATTGGCAATATCAGCAGAAAGAGCCTCAGGAACTACAGCATGATTTGTCTCATACTCTTTCGCGAACATGTAGTTTCCTGTAGCCTGGGTCGTGAGGATAAGGTTAGACCAGTCAGCTACAATCTGAGGCACCTTGTCGAAATTCACATGATACAGGCCGTCCTTGTTTCTTTCGAACGCGCCGTTGTCCTTAAGGTAATTATAGCACATCATATTTGCACGGCCGTGAGCGTCGGCAGCACCGAAACGTACTGAACGGACAAGGCTGGCAATGTATGTCGTGATGGCAGCTTCCTTGGAAATGAGAGGAATTTCGCCTCTGTCGATAAGGTTGCATACCATGTAAAGTCCGAGGATGTCAGCTTTTGCCTCTTCCCATGTAGAAGCCTCATTTCCGAGAGCCTCTTTCACACCGCCGAGACCATTGACAGTTTCCTTGACTCCGAGACCGTGTGCAACCTCATGGAAGGTAACATTCCAGAAGAATGCATCAGCGCTGAGATATCTCTGCTGCTCAGGCTCGAAAAGAATCTGACCGATAGGATAGACGATCTTGTCGAATTTGGCCTTGATGACATTTCTGAGCTGGAGACGGCGGGTTCCCTTTTCAGCCTGGACCTCATGGTCGTTAGGAAGATTGATCGCAATGGTCTTTCCGCCGGCATTGGCATCACCAGCATAGTAGATTGCATCATAAACGAACATGTCAGACTCTGTCCCAGGAACGAAGGTCTTGTACTCCTCAGGGCAAGGAAGGCTCTTCTGGAGTTCAGGAAGCATTGAAATGTACTTGGTAAGTTCCTCTGTCTTCTTCAGGTCCTTGAGGAGGATGAAGCACTCGTAAGATGTCTTGAGTCCATAGATTCCGTCCTCGTAGTTCTCGATAGGTCCGATTACGAGGTCCATCTTGCTGTCCTTCATGTCCATCCAGGCATAGTCAGACTCCTTATATGAGTCAGTCCTGAGGGCCTCAACTCTCTTGAGAAGGTAGTTTCTCACGCTCTCCTTGATGGTCATGGTAGCTGCGCTCTCCAAGTATCCGCAAATCTTGTCAATGCTCTCCTTGTAAGCCTCATGGTACCATACCACCTTGAGTTTGCCGTCCTCTCCCCTTCTGATGAGGGTGTAAGGGCTGAACTTGGCAGGGTCTTCCAGCGCATCAAACTCCTCCTTTGTCATGTCGGCAGGATAGAAATTCGCTCCGGCAGGACGCTCGCCGTAACCCTCAATGAAAGGAGCGTTGTTATCCATACGGTCCCACGGGCCATAGTTGATGAGAGCCAAATCCTTGGCTGCACCGTCAGGAAGCGACAAAATCGCATTCTTGTCACCGAAGGTCTGCTGCCAGAAAATGTTGTCTGCCTCATCGGCAGCTTTTCTGAAAAGATTGAGAACCTCTTTTCCATTGTCAGAGATACCCTCCATGTAAGGGGAACCGATCTGGAACACCGCATAGGCATCCACTTTCTTCTGCAATTCTGATTTCGGTGCCCTGTTTCCGCAAGACGCAAGTGCCGCAAGACACATACAGGTCAATGTTATTTTTCTTATCATATACTTGAATAATGAATAAGGCGAGACAACGGACAATAATGTTCGTTTCCTCGCCTATAAGTTAGTTCCTGTTTGAGCGGCCAAAGCCGCTGAAAATTAGAATGACAATGCGATCTGGATGAAGTCGTCAGCCTTGAGAGCTGCGCCACCGATAAGACCGCCGTCGATATCAGGGCAAGCGAACAGTTCCTTTGCATTTGAAGGCTTGCAGCTTCCGCCATAAAGGATAGTTGTATCCTCAGCTACCTGGGCGCCGAACTTGTCAGCAAGCACCTTACGGATGCAGGCGTGGATTTCCTGAGCCTGCTCAGCTGTAGCGGTTTTGCCTGTTCCGATAGCCCATACAGGCTCGTAAGCAACGATAATCTTAGCCATTTCCTCAGCTGAAAGACCGAAGAGGACATTCTCGATCTGAGCTGTCACAACCTCGAAGTGCTTGCCTGCCTCTCTCTGCTCAAGGTTCTCACCTACGCAGAAGATGACACCGAGACCATTTGCAAGAGCGAGTTTCACTTTCTCTACGAGAGTAGCATCTGTCTCACCATAATACTGTCTTCTCTCAGAGTGTCCGAGGATTGTATATTCGCAGCCGGCTGAAGCAAGCATAGCAGCTGAAACCTCTCCTGTATAAGCACCCTTCTCCTTGTCTGCGCAGTTCTCTGCAGAAAGTTCTACTCTGGTACCCTTTACAACTTCTGAAACAGGTACGAGATGTGTGAACGGAGTAGCGATGATAAGACCTACACCCTCAGGAACCTGAGCTGATTTTTCAACGACAGCTTTAGCAAGCTCTACACCTTCTGGAACGGTGGTATTCATCTTCCAGTTACCGGCAACAATGTTTTTTCTCATAATATCTGAAACTTTAATTACAATTCAATAAAAAGCAGAGTTTGACCGGATTCCATTTCCTGGTCAAACTCTGCAAATTTAGTGGTTTTGCACGAAAATTACAATTCTAATTGCAGTTCCGCGGTCTCAGGCACCTATTTGGCATAAGTGAACGTTTTAAATGTCACGTCGGTGGTAAGACCTCCGTCCGTTGCCGATTTGCGGTAGCCGACGACATAGACGACATACTCTCCCGGGTTTTCTACCATATCTGAGAGATCCAAATTCTGTCTGCCGGAAAGAAGTATCTTGTCGATCATGTCGTAACGCTTCGCGATGGAGAGGTACTCCCTGGCAACCTCGGCAGGATCATCATATTCATCCCAGGCCGCCTTGGAAGCCACTCCGCAGACATAAGTAAAGTCCGCAGACGGGACAACCTCCACTTTCCTGCCAGTTACAGTAAGAGTGAATGTCATGTCCACCGGTGTAGCAGGGGCCGTCCTGAACTTGCAGAATTCCGCCTTGCCGCTTGTTATGACATTACCGGACTCATCGAAATCCATATCAAAGGCAACGACATAATACTCAGAGTTGTCATCCAGGTCCATAGAAGCATCTTCATCAGACGCAGAGTTGTAATAACCCTGAGTGAGAAGAACCCTAGGATCGAATCCCGAACCGGCCATCGACACAATCTGCTCGACATACTGGATAAGCGCTTCCACGATACCGGCTTTTCCACGTGCATCATACTCCTTCTTGGAAACGATAGTCGTATAGTAATATGCGGCAGGATCCACAGGCGTGATTTCCACGTCCACAGTCGATGTCGTGACATTGCTTATGTCAAAAGCGAACTTGCTGTAGAACGGTTCAGAATCAGACAACTTGCTCTGAAGCACATGTATCGTCTTGTCCTTGATGCCTTTACCTCTGAGTTCGATTTTCCCCGTCCTGTCCACGCCGTCAGCATTGGCCAGAACCGAAACTTCAATTCCGGATGACGACACTGCGCCTATCTTAAGCCATGACGTCTCCGTCACCACATCCGCTACTGCACCGGCCTTGGGACCGTCAATGCTATATTCCAAATTAAACGAACCGCCGGACACACCGACATTTACAATCGGGCTTTCCACATTGAAAGAGGATGTAACAGGGGTTTCATCCCCTTTCTCACTGCATGAGAGAATGAGAAAGGGAACAACAACCGCTGCTATTATCCTGATAAACGGATATGATTTCATTTTGTCAAAATTTAACGTGCGTTACAAATTATTCACCAATGAATGTAACCTCGAAGCTGTTAATGTAAACTGTTGAGAATCCGCCTGACGCATCGAGACTAAAGAACGTGTTGTCCTCATCTGCATTGACAACCGTGCTGACGTTTTCTTCAGCTGTGATATCCGATGATGAAACATGGTTCCAAGCCGAGCCGTCTTTAGAGAATTTCACAGCAAGAGAAGCCCAATTACCAACAGTAACCTTCGTGTTCGCAGAAACAACCACCTTCTCCACGAAGCCGATTGACTGGCTGCAATAGAATCTGCCTCTCATACGGAATGAAGCATCTGAAAGGCCGGTCACATACATCTGGTTTGCATGCATCTTCACATCGACAGTCTTGCCGGAACCGTCTGTTGCAACAGCCTGGAATGTAGCATCCACCTCAAAATAGTCACTTGATGTCGCATCAGGATGCTTCTCGGCCTCTGCCTTGAGAATCTCATTCATGACTGCAGGTGTAACAGTAAGTTTATACTGGATTGAGAGAGCCGACTTCTGTGTAACAGCAATGGTCTTCACTACACTGAAATCACCGTCTGTAAGTTTAACTGTAATTGTAGCAGTTCTCTTTGAGCCTTCGTTGGCATCTGCAGTATAAGAAATCTTACCGTCAGCATATGTAACTTTCAGCCACTCTGCATCAGAAGAAACCTCAGGAGCAGACTGGGTAGCATAAACATTACATGCTACTTCACCAGTTGATGCTGTCTTCTCAAGTTTGATTGCACTCTCGCCGAGAACAAGTTCTGGTTCAGGATTGATTACAAGGACTCCGAGATAAGGTCTGATATCCTGTGCACTGAGATTGCTTACGGTAATTACGAAATCGCCCTTATCTACGCCTGTTGTATTCTCGAAGAAATAATCAGCGCCTTCAGGACTTGGTGTGCCATCACCTGAATCCACAGAAATCTTCTTCAGAACAGTTGTGTCAGTACCATTGGCAAGAGCAATAGTGAAGTCACATGTAGCATTCTGGGTATAGATACCGAGATTTACCTTTACCATCTTCACTCCTGAGAAAGATGCACGGGATGTAAGGGTAGCCTTGCCGCCACGCATATTGTTCTGTGCAAATCCCTGAGCATAACCGGCTGCTTTGTAATAAGTCGTTCCGAAGTTATCACTATTGTTTTCAGGATAGGTCAATACAAATGACATCTTCTTGTCACCGTCTCCCCATGAAGCAACTTTTTGGATACTGGAAAGCGAATTGGTATAAGTAGGAGTGTGCACCCACTTCTCCCCTGCCGCAAGAGCGACATCATGAGACTCGGCAACGTCAGCCTCTTTGAAATGGACAGTAGGCTCGGCAATCTTGCTGCGTTTGATATTGAGTCCTGTACGCTCGAATACCAGGTCATATCTTCCGGTCTTGACAGTAACCTTTACATCATAAAGACCAGGATTGGCAACAAACCAAACTATATTGTCAGCGACAGTGACATCAGAATCAGGAGTGATGGTCAAAGTCGAACCAGTATTGAACGGAACAGGCTTAACATCAGAAATATCCTTGGTCAAATCCACCTTGAAGACACCTGCAAGGTCCTTGTTTTCACCGACAGCTTCGATTATAACCTGATCAACCTTCTGCTTTGCATAAGCTTCAGGGACATCAGCAAAGGTAATCTTTCCGAATCCGAACAGATGTGCAAATCTGACATTGACAGAAGCAGAAGAATTATACTCATTGTACTGAGTCTTTTCTTTATCCTGAACTTTTACTTCAGCAGGCTCCATAAGCATGACATCAGACCTGCCATGCCAAGATGTCTGTGAGGCGGTCTGAGTACCACTTACCTCAACTCTCCATGAAGTAAGGTCTTCAGAAGTAGTAGAAACCGCATCTGAAGGAAATACGCCATAGAACTTGTACGTATCAGCATTGTTTGCCTCGACAATACTGTAGAACGAGCCCTTGAATACAGGAGATGCAGCCTCCGGATCCTCCACTTTGAAAGAAACAGCATAGCTGCTTGCTACTGCAAAGTTTCTTTCACCCACCTTCACAGCCTTAGTAGGACTGTCAGGAAGGGCGATAGCTCCGCGGAAAGCATCGTACTTCTCAAACTTGATATGTGAATCGCCATCGAAAAATGCTCTGGTACCTGCTCCGTCCACATTCACTGTCAGGTCAAGATTTCTTCCTGCAGGATTCTCCGGCTGAGTTTCTGTTTTTGCGCAGCCTGCCAATACAGCCAGCGCTGCTGCCATATATAATGTCTTTCTCATAATTAACTTCTATTTACCAGTTAAGATATTCATCCTCATCTACTACGATAACTCCACCAAAAGTACCATAAGGGTCGATTTTGCTGATTGTGATGTACTGTGCTGAATACTTTCCGTCGCTATTGCGGACAGCCTTCACCATGACATAAGCCTTTTCAGGAAGATTTGTCGGAACAATAACTTTTACAGACGAATTAGCCTCATCAAGTTCAGCGGTTACGCCACCAGCTTCTACAAGCACGTGAGTAGTTTCATCGGCACCGGTAATCGTATATTTGAAAGACACTGTTTCACCTGGAGCAACCTGCTTGGTATCAGAAGCCACCTTAATCATGAAAGCATTCTCCTTAGGAATACTGATGACAGTTTCTCCAAGAGTGAAAACATATTCATTATCGGTCTCAGTCATGACGAGTTCCGGTTTTACTGTACCAGTCACAGGAACTTCATCCCAAGTTTTTCCGTCAAATGACACATACCACTTGCCATCCTGAATCTTGAACTGAGGAGTAAGGCCGTCCTTGCCGGTTACAGGGACCTTCTGTCCATTATTGAGAATGAACTCACCGTCGATTGTCCAATAATAGACTCCATTATCCTCTTTCAATCCGATAACAGGAGCAACAGCATCCTTTCCGTTTTTAAGTTCAGCAGTTGTGCCGTCACTGAAATAAATCTTATAGCCATCAGTCAAAGTCTCGACTTTGGTAATTGTCACAGCCTTGGCAGCAGCCTGCACCAGCGCGCTGATGGACTCTGCATTCTTGTTAGCTTTGGTCTCAAGTGCCGAAACCTTCGACTCCAGCACATCTACGCGATCTTTGAGATCACTTGTGCATGCACAGCATACAGAGGCTGCAGCAAGCACGGTCAAAAATAATTTTCTCATATTTACTTATGATTTAAGATTTTTAGAATGATAGTATAGGCCGGCACACATAGGTATTGTCTGACCAGTCAATCTCGAATTCGATCTGTCCGTCATCATAAAGCCAGAAGACACATACGTTTCCATCTGTATTATCATAAAGAGATGACGACAATATCTCACAAAGGTTACTTTCACCGCGCTTGTTGCTGTGGGTGAAGTTCTCTTTCTCCGAATCCGGAATCTGAGACATGCAGGAATTGAGTTTCTCTATCGGATCGTATGTCAGATTCATTCTGCCATGATCTCTCCAATAATAAGAGATGTCGGCGGTATATGTCCTTGCTTCCTTGATCTGAGCGGCAACATCACCGCCTCCAAGATTGGCCATCATATCCCAAACCTGTCCGATGGAAGGAACATACCATCCGGACGTTCCGGCAGGAGCAGAAGGCTGGAAGTCTCTTGTCGTGAAATCGAATGCAGGACACTGTGAGATCTTGTCTCCCGGATATGCCTTCTTGATTTCCTCAGTCCAACTGTAGCCTTCGATGTCACCATACCAGGAAGTTCCGAGTTTCTTGTTAGGTATATTCTCGAAATCACTGTCGAAAGAATATCTCGTAAACATGGACTTTTCTCCATGCGCCGTTCTGACAGCCATCACGAGACCGTTGGTGTGGCCGGCAGCCTTTTCAGTTGCAGATATTCTTTTCGCATCTGTCTGGAACACGATGCCTATCACGGTCTTGCCCGCTTCAGGAGCAGGCTTCACATCCTTCCATACAGGGTCAGTTCCATCATCATTGATAGAAATCAGGCCACCGTCACTCCAGGTACCGTCACTGTAATAGTAGTCGCCGACCTTAGGAGGGTCAACAGGAATTACAGGAGCCTTTACGACAACGGCGCATTCCGCAGTCAATCCGGAGCACTCGACAGAAAGCACAGCCTCACCAGGCTCAAGTCCGGTAACTCGTGCAGCGACAATGTTATCCTTTATGTCCACATCGATAACCTCGAAGCTGGCGACGGACGTCTTGCTCACGCTCCATGTCATCGTCTTGGATGTGACATTCTTCGGAAGCACTGTAGCAGTCACGATAAAGGTCTCACCTTCAGCAATTTCCTTGGAAGTGACATCCAATGTAAGGGACTCGGCATGAACCATGTGGACATTGACCTCACACTTGGTCTCGACGCCTCCGAAGGCAGCTGTGATGGTAGCCTTTCCTTCCCTGATGCCGGTAACGACACCACGGGAGACAGTAGCGATTCTGTCGTCGCTTGAAATCCAGTCTATTATCGGATTCGTGGCATTTTCAGGTTTGACCTCAGCCTTCAGAGTATAGGTATCATACATATTGATATCTATAGAGGTCTTGTCGAGGATGATGCTCTCTACTGCGATAGGGGCGACCGTGACAGCGCACTCCGCAATCTTGTCCTCGAGGACGGCAACAAGAGTAGTTGTTCCGAGAGAGTTGCTCTGGAGCGCAACGTAAACATTGTCACCATCAACCCTTGTTCCGGTAATGCTTGCCACTTCCTCGTCAGCAATGGACACTGACACGAGAGATGCCTTCTCGGAAGGATCCACTGTCAATGCCAATTCAGATGACGTACCGGCCGGGACTGAGACACTTGTCACAGCAAAATCAATTTTGACCTCAGGTTCTATATTAGGCGTTTCCTTTTCAGAACAGGAAACAAAAAAAAGCGGGGCCGCCAAAGCCCAGAGCAATCGTTTCAGGTACATAATAACAAAAATAGTCTAACCGTAATAAGTAACGCTCCTATATCTATCCGCTCATTCAACGTTTGGCAAGATAGTATTTGTAAATCATAAATCCAACACTTTTTTTAAAAAACACAAATGGCTCCCGACCGCCCAAATCCGCACGGAAAAGACACGCTCCGAAAAAAATTTCTATCTTAAGACTAGTTTCATTATATTTGCAAATTGCAGTTACTATTAAATCGAATAATAAAAAACGTAATATACAGATGAAAAATTTCGTAGAGGAACTCAAATGGAGAGGCATGATCCAGGACATCATGCCGGGAACAGAGGAGAAACTGATGGAAGGCCCTACGGCAGCGTACGTCGGCATTGACCCGACAGCCGACTCTCTTCACATCGGTCACCTCGTAAGTATCATGATTCTCAGACACTTCCAGGAATGCGGCCACAAGCCGATAGCATTGATCGGAGGTGCGACAGGTATGATTGGAGACCCTTCCATGAAGTCACAGGAGAGAAACCTCCTCGACGAGGAGACGCTCCAGCACAATATCGAGGGCATCAGGAAGCAGCTTTCCAAATTCCTGGATTTCGATTCAGATGCTCCTAACCGTGCCGAACTTGTGAACAACTACGACTGGATGAAAAATTACAGTTTCCTGAATTTCATCAGAGACGTCGGCAAGCACATCACCGTCAACTACATGATGGCCAAGGATTCCGTAAAGATGAGACTGTCCAACGAGTCACGCGAAGGCATGTCATTCACAGAGTTCAGCTACCAGCTGCTCCAGGGATACGATTTCCTCTGGCTCTATGAGAACAAGAACTGCCATCTGGAGATGGGCGGAAGCGACCAGTGGGGAAACATCACTACCGGAACAGAGCTTATCAGAAGAATGCTCGGCAAGACCGACGCATATGCATTGACCTGCCCGCTCATCAGAAAGGCTGACGGAAAGAAGTTCGGCAAGACCGAGAAAGGCAACATCTGGCTGGATCCTGAAAGAACCTCGCCTTACGAGTTCTACCAGTTCTGGCTCAATGTTTCCGATGAAGATGCCGAGCGCTACATCAAGATTTTCACACTCCTTACAAAGGAAGAGGTAGAGGCTGCAGTTGCAGACCATCAGCTCGACCCGGGACAGAGAAAACTCCAGAAGCTTCTGGCCAAGGAAGTTACCATCCTCGTCCATGGAGAGGCAGAGTATGAGAATGCACTTTCAGCTTCCAAGATGCTGTTCGGAAACTCCACTTCTGAAGAACTCAGAAAACTCGACGAGAGGACATTCCTCGCAGTATTCTCAGGCGTCCCTACCTTCGACATAAAGAAAGAGGATCTCCCATGCAACATCATTGAACTTCTTGCAGTCAAGACACAGGTATTCCCGTCCAAGGGCGAGTGCCGCAAGATGATTCAGGGCGGCGGAGTCAGCCTGAACAAGGACAAGGTCGCTGACATCGAGTACGAGGTAAGCGAAAAAGACATTGTCGACGGCAAGTACATCCTCGCCCAGAGAGGAAAGAAGAATTACAACCTTATAAGAATAATCTGATATGGAGAACGGTGCAAGCACCAGACAGCTCAAAGTAGCCAAAGAATTGCAGAAAGACCTTGCTGAAATCATCAGAAGCAAGGGCATGGCTGCATTCGGCGGAGCCATGGTTTCGGTTACTGAAGTCAGAATCAGCCCTGATCTTTCAGTCGCCAAAGTATATGTAAGCATCTTCCCTTCAGCAAAGGCTGAGGCAGCGATGCAGATTATCAATGACAATTCGCGCGCTATACGCGGAGAACTCGGCCACGTCGTGGCAAAGCAGCTCCGCATCGTCCCTGAACTCGTATTTTTCCAGGACACGTCACTCGACTACGCGGAGCACATTGATGAACTCCTGAAAAAATAAGCCGCGCAGGCTGAAATACGAAAATGCAATGAATCTGCCGCTTAGATTTGCCGTAAGATACCTTTTCGCGAAGAAATCACACAATGTCATCAACATTATCTCCGCGATAAGTGCGGTCGGCATGGCGACAGGCACAGCAGCATTGATAATAATAATGTCCGTCTATAATGGTTTCGACAGTCTCGTCAAGGACTCGCTCGGGAACATTGAGCCGGACATTCTTGTTACCCCCGCCGAGGGAAAAGTCTTCGTCCCGGACTCCCCTGCCTTCGACTGGGCATATGACCAAGAAGAAGTCCTGAACATGTGCAGTGTCCTGGAAGAGAACGTGTTCATAAACTACGACGGGCACAGCGGGGTAATCAAAGCCAAAGGCGCGGACAAGGTCTATGAGGAGGAATCCCCTCTGAAAGACCACCTGAAGGACGGAAAATTCACCCTCCACCGCGGAGAGGTCCCGCTTGCGGTAGTAGGAGCGAAAACCGCCTACACGATGAACATCAGCCCCCGGTTCGTCGCCCCTATAGAAATCTATTTCCCGGCACGCGACAGGAAAATATCAATGTCAAACCCCGCCGCCTCCATCGAAATGGTCAAGGTCTTTCCTGCCGGAATCTTCAGTGTCAATGCCCAGGTGGATGCCGGCCTGATGATAGTTCCTCTCGAGACGATGCGTGAGCTGCTCGGCTATGACAATGAAGTATCGGCGATAGAAATCCGCATTGACGGCAAATACGGCGAAAAGGGAATCCGGAAAGTTCAGAACGAACTCCAGAAACAGTTGGGGCCGGGTTATCTGGTACGGGACAGGTTCGAGCAGAACACTGCCCTCTATAAGATGATGAAGTACGAAAAGGCAGCTATCTTCCTGATACTCATATTTATAGTGATTATCATAGCCTTCAGCATCTTCGGCAGCCTGTCCATGCTCATCATCGAAAAACAGACAGACATATCCACTCTCCGGAGCATGGGAGCCCAGGACAGCCTGATCAGACGGATCTTCGTTACTGAAGGATGGCTGATATCCCTTTCAGGACTCATTGCAGGCCTGATTGCCGGCATAGGATTCGCGCTTGCCCAGCAGCATTTCGGCTTCATAAAAATGCCGGGAGGATTCACGGCAAGTTCCTACCCGATAATCATCTCATGGCCGGACATCCTGGTCACCGCAGCATGCATAACCGCCATAGGCTTCATCATGGCATTGATACCTGTGGCAACGAACATAAAGAGCGAATGAGCAGCCGGGCACGCATAATCTGCCTGTGGATTGCCGGCATTGCCGTTTTCCTGTCCCTGGCCATTATCGATTTGTTCACAGGGTCAGCAAACCTCTCAGGCAAAGACATTTGCGATGCCCTTCTGGCAGGTCCGGCAGCAGACGGCAATCCAGCATTGACAATAATCTGGCAGATCCGGCTTCCGCGCATCCTGACGGCAGTCATAGCCGGCAGCGGACTCGCGATTTGCGGGGCTCAGATGCAGGCACTTTTCCGCAATCCCCTCGCCGACCCGCACATTCTGGGAATCAGCGCAGGCGCAGGTACCGGCGCAGCAATCGCATCAGCCGTCGCAGGATTCACCACCGGATCCGCAATCGGAATGACGGCCGCAGCCGCCACAGGAGCATTGATAATGTCAATGATAATCCTCGGAATTTCTTCGCGCGTCCGCAGTTCCTCCGTTCTTCTCATCACAGGAGTCATGGCCGGATTCGTCATGAGCGCATTGACATCAATGATAGAGTACCAGGCAAGCGAGAGCCAGCTGAAAATGTATTGGAACTGGGCGGCAGGCAGTTTCAGCGGCAACACCTGGAGCGGAATCGGAACGATGGCATGCTGCCTCGTGACAGGGTCAATGCTGGCCGCCGTAGTGGGCAAAGGGCTCAGCGCAATGCTTTTTGGAGAGGAATATGCAGAATTGGCGGGAGTAAGAACCGGAAGGACAAGGGCATTGTCAATGCTGTCGTGCTGTCTCATAACAGGCTCAGTGACAGCCTTCTGCGGGCCGATAGGATTCATCGGGATAGTCGCGCCGCACATAGTCAGGGCCTTCTCAGGAAAATCATCCATGCAGACTGTCCTGCCGCTTTCCCTCCTCTGCGGAGCAATACTCAGCCTCGCGGGAGACATACTTTCAATGATATGGAGCACTCCGCTTCCTGCCGGGAGCACGATCGCGTTCCTGGGCATCCCCGTCATCTTCCTTATACTCAGGAACAAGAGAATCCTCTGAAAGACGTGAAGCAGCCTTCTATGGTTCCGCGTATGACATCTGCAGATGCGCCTCTGCCGGAATCATTGAAAACAATCCCGCTCTCAGACCTCAACATTCCGAATACCCTGTTGCAGCATCTTGAGGCCGAGACAATATCATGAGAAGAAAACACGACGGAGACATTGCCCTGTGAGACAAGGTTTTGGAGAACCGAGAGTACGCTTTCCCTGCTGTCAACATCCAGAAACGCGGTCGGCTCATCCAACAGGATGATATCTGCCCTCTGCGCAAGAGCCGAAGCTATTGTAACCTTCTGAAATTCACCGTCACTGAGAGACGAGATGTCGCGCCCGGACAATGACTGGATTCCCATGCGGGTCACGGCTTCCCCGATCCTTTTCCTGATTTTCAACGGCACATGGCCGAACCATCCGGTCTCACGGAAACAGCCCGCCGCAATAAACTCTTCCACGGTAAATCCGGGGACTTTGGGAATCTTCGGCGGCACCATGACCAGATGATGTCCGGCATTGTCCGGTTCAAAACGGCATGTTCCTCCGACAGGCCCGCACAATCCTGCCATGGTCTTCAGAAGCGTACTCTTGCCAATGCCGTTGGCGCCGCACAGAAGCACGCACTCCCCCGGACCGATGCTGAAGGAAATGCCGCAAGCCAATGCCGCACCGTCATACCCGACGGCAAGATTATCTGACACGAACCGCCACATTGATGATAAACTTCTAAATTTCAATTAATTGTCAACCAAGGGCCACGAAGCCGTAGAGCCAGTTCCAGCAAAGGAATCTCAGGAACTTTCCTACAAGGAGAAGAAACATTGTCCTGACCGGCGGTGTCCTGTAGAATCCGAGCGCTATCGCGATGACATCGCCGATGAACGGCACCCAGCATATCAGAGCCAGCCACACACCATATTTGTCTATCTTCTCTTTCTGCTTCTGAAGAGTCTCCGGGCGTACCTTGAACCACTTCTCCAGCCAGTCCCAGCGTGCTATCCACCCCATCCAGTAGGTAGCGACGCTCCCAAGCCAGTTTCCGAGAGTTCCTACGACAAGACAGCCGAAAGTGTCTTTAGTTGCAGCCAGAATGGCAAGGTACAATGCATCCGAGCTGAACGGAAGGACCGTAGCAGCAAGAAATGTCCCGATAAAGAGGCCCAACAGCCCAAGTCCCTCAAGAAAACCCATTATCTGGCAGGAATGTCTATCACAAACTTTTCATCGAAGACAGGGTCATCCACCCAATCCTGGATTTTCCATGTCCTTACGGAACCCGGACGCAGATGAGCCATTTTCATCATCTTACAGAGTTCTTCCGCGAAGTCTCCCCCTTTCAGATAGAAAATGTCTTTTGTAAACTTGCCAGAAACCCATGGCCAGAAATTGTCCAGCGCGGTAACCGCACGTGAAACCACATAGTCGAAAGTCTGGGGCAGCGACTCCGCCCTGGCATTGACAACTTTCACGTTCTCCAGTTCCAAGGCTTCAGCAACAGCCTGAGCCACAATGGTTTTCTTGCCCACCGAATCACAAAGGGTAAAATTCACATTGGGGAACAGGACCGCAAGAGGAATGCCCGGGAAGCCGCCTCCGGTCCCGAGGTCCAGGACATTGACATTGCCGGCACCTTCCCACTCTCCGAGCACTTCGGGCCGCACCTCTTTCAGATAGGCCGCAATCGCGAGAGAATGGAGGATGTGACGGATATAGAGACTGTCAATGTCTTTGCGCGAAATGACATTGATTTTCGCATTCCAATCATTGTAAAGTCCCTCCATGGCACGGAACCTTGACTCCATGCGCTCAGTCATATCAGGAAAGGTCTTCTTTGCAACAGTTAGAAATCCATTGAAATCCATAATCTAGTCTTCCTCCAGCATTTTATTGATAATGAGCGTCTTGGCTCTATTGATACGTGTTTTTACAGTTCCCATCGGCAGTTCCAGCTGCTCGGAGATCTCCTTGTAGCCGAGGTTCGCGATGTAATATTTCTCGGCGACTTGCGCATAAAGTTC
This sequence comes from uncultured Bacteroidales bacterium, assembly GCA_934700615.1. Classification (GTDB taxonomy): domain Bacteria; phylum Bacteroidota; class Bacteroidia; order Bacteroidales; family UBA932; genus Cryptobacteroides. The sequence continues at coordinate 3,985 of CAKUXR010000035.1, read as the reverse complement.
CGGCAGGCCTTCGATGCAGGCAAGGAATTTCTCATGATTCTGCGCGGAAATAATGGAGTCTATCGGCGTAGGCTGTTCGTCCGGAACATTGTCCGGCTTGTCCTGTCCCTGAACTGATGTCGTGGTATCCACCAGCACCTTGCCCTTGTTCTCAGACTTGATTTTATGGTCAAGGGCGCTGTTTCGTGCAATTGTGAACAGCCATGTTGAGAACCGCTTTTCCATGTCGAACGTGTCGAGCTTCTGGAAAGCTTTCTCAAATGTCTCGAGAGAAATGTCCTTTATGTCTTCCTGATGGGTGACGATTTTGGACACGACCCCATAGACAGCTTTCTCGTATTTGGCGTGAATGGCCGTAAATGCAAACTGATTTCCGCCTAGCGCCATTTTCACAAGCTCCACGTCTGAAATACTAGTGAGCTTCGAGCCAGTTTTTGCCATAATTGCATTCTACTGTTAAAGGAACCGACAATTCTGTTACATGTTCCATCTGTTCCTTGACGATGGACATCAGTTTTTCTCTTTCAGAGGATATCGTGTCGAAGAGAAGTTCGTCATGAATCTGCAAGACCATCTTGCTCTTAAGCCCTTCCTCCGCCATTTTCCGGTCAACTCCGATCATCGCGAGCTTGATGATGTCCGCTGCAGTTCCCTGTATAGGGGCATTGACGGCATTTCTCTCCGCGAGCGCCCTGACCGTCGCATTTCTGGCATTTATATCAGGCAGATACCGTCGCCTTCCGAAGATAGTCTCGACGTAGCCGTTCTCCCTCGCGGCAGCAATCGTATCGTCAATGAAAGAGCGGATTGCAGGAAAGGCATTGAAGTAATCGTCAATGAGTTTCTTGGCTTCGCTTCTGGATATTCCGAGCCTCTGGGACAGGCCGAATGACGAGATTCCGTACATGATTCCGAAATTCGCCGTCTTGGCCACTCGTCTCTGGTCTGCCGTGACTTCCTCATGAGGTACTCCGAATATCTTTTCGGCAGTGGCGGCATGAACGTCCACGCCATTCCTGAATGCCTGTATAAGATGCTGGTCCTGACTGAGATGAGCCATGATCCGCAGTTCTATCTGGGAATAGTCAGCCGATACGATGATGCCATCCGCAGAACCTGCCACGAAGGCTTTTCTGATTTCCTTTCCACGCTCCGTCCTGATAGGGATATTCTGGAGATTCGGGTTCGATGAGCTAAGCCGGCCTGTAGCCGTAAGTGCTTGATTGAAAGTCGTATGTACCCGTCCCGTCTGCTTGTTTACGAACATCGGGAACGGTTCGATATATGTCGAAAGCAGTTTCTTCACAGCCCTGAACTCGAGGATTTCCTCAATTATCGGATGTTTGTCCGAGAGCGCTGTCAATGTTGCCTCATCTGTCGTGTAGCTTCCTCTGGCAGTCTTCTTGGCCTTAGGGTCCAGCTTCAGTTTGTCGAAGAGCAGTTCACCAATCTGTCGCGGTGACGAGATGTTCAGTTCCGGCATCTCCGCCATATCACGGATCCTTGCCTCTCTCTCATTCATCTCCTTGCGGAGTTCCTCAGCAAACTCTCCAAGCTGAGCCAAATCCACCTTGACTCCTGCCAACTCCATCTTTTCGAGAACGTGCATTAGCGGCTCTTCTATCTCATCATAAAGTCCTGAGACAGAATTGGTTGCCATATCCTCTTTCACCTTGAGGCCAGTCAGCATCGCAGCAGCGGCTTCTGTCACGCATCCTTTTCCGTCATCTTCGGCAGGCGCATCGAAAAGGGACAACGGTGCATCCTGTTCCTCCGACTCTTCAGCATTGTTTTCAATGTCAATGCCGATGTAGCTTTTTGCCAGGATTTCGCTCTTGTGGCTTTTTTCCGGATTGATGAGGTAATGCATCAGGCTGATATCCATGAGCTTGCCGCCCAATTCAATCCCCATGTTGCCCAACTGTCCGGCCATCGTCTTCAGTTCATAGCCGTATTTGTCAATGCCGGTGTCCGAAAGGAGTTTACTGAATTCAGCAGGACTGCCGTAGGCGACATTGACTTCGAGATTGGCCGCTTCTTCGTCGCTACATACCGCAAGGGCCATTCCTGTCACTTCTGCGAAAACTCCGGTTCCTTCGGTCGCCTGAACTATTGCAACTCTGTGCAAATCAGCCGCTTTTCCGGCAAGGACACTGGCATTGACCTCATTTATCTTCATCTTTTTCGCCTCAACGAATGGGCGTTCCGCGCCGGCGGCATCGGGAAGAAGTTTTTTCAATGAGTTGAATTCGTATTCCTCGAAAAGGTCTGCGACTTCAGGAGTATAGCTGGCAGTAACCTTCATATCGTCATCATTGACAGCAAGTTCCATATCTGTCTTGATGGTCACGAGGTCGTGGCTCAATGCGATATGTCCCTCGGCTTCGCGGAACTGTGTCTGCTGTCTGGCAGTGAGTTCGTCGATATGTCTGTAGATGTTCTCGACTGTCCCGTACTTCGCAATCAGCTTCCCGGCTCCGACTTCGCCGACGCCTTTCACGCCGGGCACATTGTCGGCAGTATCGCCGTAAAGTGTAAGCATTTCAATGACCTGTGCAGGATTGTCAATGCCGTATTTCTCGCAGACCGCCTTGACATCCACGATTTCGTCGGCGCCTCCGGATTTTCCCGGCTTGACCTGGAAGATGTTTTCTTCGATGAGCTGGCCGTAGTCCTTGTCAGGCGTGACCATATAGACCTGTTTGCCGGATGCCGCCTCACGTTTTGCCATCGAGCCGATGACGTCGTCGGCCTCGAATCCGGGCACCATCAGCACAGGTATTTTCAATGCTCTGCAGATCCCCGTGAGAGGTTCAAGCGCATCAATGACAAGTTGCGGGGTCGCGGCCCTGGTCGCCTTGTATTCTGGATACATGACATTTCGGAACGTCCCTCCCGGCGGGTCGAATGCAACTGCCAGATATTCAGGATGTTCTCTATTTATCAGTTCCAGAATGTATTTGGTGAATCCGAAAAGGATGGACATGTCCGCCCCTTTCGAATTGATCATGGGACGGCGCAGGAATGCATAGTACATCTTGAATACCAGCGCATGTCCGTCGATCAGATATAGTCTGTCTTTCATTGTTCGCGAATAATGTTCAGAAGGCCTTCAATACCAATCACAGACCTCCGTTGGTCAAAGATAGACAAAAACTTTGAAAAAATTTTGTATTTATAGCGAAAAAGACTACCTTTGCAATCCTATTTGTGAAAAATATAAAAAAATAAGATAATGAAAAGAACATTCCAACCATCTGTACGCAAGCGCGTTAACAAGCACGGATTCCGTGAACGTATGTCAACTCCTAACGGACGTCGCGTACTGGCTGCTCGCCGCCGTCATGGCCGCAAGAAGCTGACTGTTTCTTCAGAAGAGAGATTCTAATATTTCTCCGTAGAAAATTTATGAGGGTGACCGGAACATTGTTTTCAGTCACCCTCAAGTTTTTATGCCAGGCAGTTACACAGATGTGCCTGTTATGCAGGACAGCGCCACATTGTTACTCTTTAATTGACTGATAATTAGCAAGATGTGTATTTTAGTGTGGATTATCAGAGAAAAAACAGGCGATAATCCACACGGTGGATCAGATAGCATTGATAATTAATGCGTTACAACACTGGTCGTGGCATCGTCCCGCCAGAAGCCCATACAATTTGTCCGGATGTGCGGTAGCAGGATGATATGAACCAAGTGCTATGCATTACTCATCTCTTTCTTTAGCCTGGATACTTCTTCCTCTGATAGCCCTGTGGCTTGTGCGATAATCTTGCAGGGTGTCCCAAGTTTTATAAGATTCATCGCAATCTTCGATTGCCCCTCTTTGAGTCCTTCCTCTCGTCCAGTCTCACGCGCGTACTCAATCTGATTGTATGTGTCCCGTTCCGTATTCATGGCTTTAATATAATTGGTTCTGTCCTTGTCGTCAAGTTGGGCGAGCTCCGCAACATCGAAGAGTTTCGTGAATATCCTGTCCCTCAG
>CAKUXR010000034.1 GCA_934700615.1 uncultured Bacteroidales bacterium | reverse complement strand
ATGGAGGCGACTTCGAAAAAGCTGATGACGGACAAACTGGAGTTCGTCTTCGTGGAGGTGGAGAAGTTCGACAAGGGTGAGGATGAACTGGAGACGGATCTGGACAAGTGGCTGTATCTGCTGAAGAACATGTCCAGTCTGCTGGAGCGTCCGGAGAGACTGAGGGACAGGATATTCACGAAACTCTTCGATGTTGCGGAGCTAGCCCAGCTTGACGACAAGGACAGAACCAATTACATTAAAGCCATGAATACGGAACGGGACACATACAATCAGATCGAGTACGCGCGTGAGACTGGGCGAGAAGAGGGCCTCAAAGAGGGGCATAAGGAAGGACGAGGAGAGGAGCGCTTGAAGATTGCGATGAATCTTATACGGATTGGAGCATCATGCGAGATTATCACGCAAGCCACAGGGCTCTCAGCAGAAGAGGTTTCCAGGCTAAAGGAAGATCAGAGTAATGCTTAGCAATTAGGTTATATCATTCTGGACTCGGCAATGCGGATAATCTCTTTTTAATCTCAAAAAATAAATACCAGCCTTTACAGACTCATGCCAATGTCCATTGTCGGCTCATCATTGTGTTTTTTTTGCACCATGATTGTAAAACGTTTTTTTGTAAATTATTTTGCCTATCTTGCGACATTAGTTTATACGCGGTTTAATCTTTAACGACGTTAGCCATGAAACGCAATTGTATTTTCAATGCCAAGATGTCGGCAATCGTGTTTGTCGCAGTCTTTATCCTGTCCTTCGTCCTGTTCCCCACAATGAGCGGTGCCGTCAAAGCAGTATTGACCGCGGTCCTCAGCGTTGTCTTCTATGTATTATGCTCAAATGTAATCCGTATTGAAGAGAAAATCAATGCCGGAAAGTTGTTAGCGGCATTTCTTGTAGCATATGTGGCCACAACAGCCATATATATCGTGATGGATACGTCGTCATTGGCGGAACTCCGGACATACATCAAGCCGCTTTTTGTCTTGATACCATTGTTTGCCGCGATGTCCTGCACAAATAAGGAATAAACCATATAATCTTGTCAATGCCATATAGGCGTGGCCAGTCACGGAAAAGTATCTGAATATGACTGGCCGGCAGGGGTCTTCGGAGCGGCGTAGCCGTCCGCGGCTTCGTGAGAAGGGGCCCGCCGCGGTAGCGGTGGGAAGGATAGCCCCAACGGGGCGTACCGCTCCGACGGCCCCTGCCGGCAACATTAAGCCTGTAAATGAATGAAGACAACATAAAGCCGTCCGGAAATCCGGTGCGGCTTTATTCGTATGTCATTGACACAAAAAGTTCCTGGCAAAGAATTCCGCGTTAATTCAGAACCACATTGTCCAGATATTCGCTGAACAATGCCCGTGCACGCTCCAACTGTTCCTTCGTATTCAGCGGAACACCTTCCAGTTCGTATTTCTTGCCGAGACTCTCGTATTTGTGGATACCCAGAGTGTGATATGGCAGGATTTCCAGGCGCTGGAGCATCTTGTATGCCGGCCTGCCGGATGACTTGTCTGAGAAATGCTCTCCCAGGGCCCTGATATCCTCCTCGAAATCACTGTATCCCGGAACAAGGACATATCTCATCCAGAAAGGCTTTCCGTGCTCCTCCAGCCACTTTGCCGTGTTGAGAGTGATAGTGTTGTCCCTGCCTGTCAGGGCAAGATGCCTGTCAGGATTGAACTCTTTCACATCCAGAAGCACCAGATCGGCCAGAGATAACAATTCTTCTACATCCGGATTCCACACTCCGCCGTTGCTGTCCAGACAAACATGTATCCCATTGTCCTTAAGCATCCTGACGAGAGGAATGAGTGCCTTCGCCTGTGCGGTCGGCTCACCTCCGGAAAATGTCACCCCGCCTTTCTTGCCGAAAAACGGTTTCTCCCTCAATGCCAGATCCAGAATCTCTTCCGGTTTTGTCGGCTTGCCTCCCGTAAATGGAATCGTGTCAGGATTGGCACAATAGAGGCAGCGGAACGGGCATCCTTGAAGAAATACGACGAGCCTGAGACCAGGCCCGTCATATGTTCCCATTGATTCGTATGAATGTACGTTTATATCCATAGTCCAATGATTATGCGGAGGAATTACATTGACTGATGGAATGTTCTTGCAATCACTTCCAGCTGATGCTCGCGGCTGAGTTTAACGAAGTTAACGGCATAACCGGACACGCGGATTGTAAGCTGAGGATATTTCTCAGGATGTTCCATTGCATCCTCAAGCATCTCACGGTTCAGAACATTGACATTCAAGTGGTGCGCACCCTTGCTGAAATATCCGTCCAACATTGTCTCGAGGTTCTCGATTCTTTCTTCCGGAGTCGGACCGAGAGACTTAGGCACGATAGAGAATGTGTTGCTGATACCGTCGAGGGCATCGCTGTAGTCAAGTTTCGACACAGAAGAGAGGGATGCGATAGCTCCGTGGCAGTCACGGCCGTGCATCGGGTTTGCACCAGGTGCGAAAGCCTTTCCGTGCTCGCGGCCGTCAGGTGTAGCACCTGTCTTCTTTCCGTACATCACATTGGAAGTGATGGTGAGGATTGACAACGTCGGCTCTGCATTCTTGTGGACAGGGAGCTTTTTCAGCTCTCCGCTGAAGAAACTGATGAGGTTCTTTGCTATGAGATCGACGCGGTCGTCATCATTTCCGAAGCAAGGATATTCGCCTGAAATCTCGAAGCCGTCAGTGAGGCCGTTCTCGTTGCGGTGAGCCTTCACCTTGCCGAACTTAATGGCTGACAAAGAGTCAGCTGCGATAGAAAGACCTGCAACTCCGTAAGCGAGGTTGATTCTAGGGTCGGTATCTATCAATGCCATCTGAGAGCGCTCGTAGTCGTACTTGTCGTGCATATAGTGGATGATGTTCATCGCCTCATTATATACGCGGGCAACTTCGTGGAGCACCTTCTTGTATCTGTCCACAACCTCTTCGTAATTCAGCTCGTCGCTTGTGAGAGGCTCGATTCCGTGAACCATCAGAGTTCCGGTATTCTCGCAGCGTCCTCCGTTGATGGCAAGCAGCAACGCCTTTGCAAGGTTTGCCCTCGCACCGAAGAACTGTATGGCCTTTCCGATAGCCTGATATGAAACGCAGCATGCGATACCGTAGTCCTCTTCGCCGCGGATTTTTCTCATGAGCTCGTCATTCTCGTACTGGATGGAACTTGTATCTACAGATACCTTTGCACAGAATGCCTTGAAGCCTTCAGGAAGCGAAGGGCTCCAGAGAACTGTAAGGTTCGGCTCCGGTGCCGGTCCGAGATTGTACAATGTCTGGAGGAAACGGAAAGATGTCTTCGTAACCTTGATCTTGCCGTCATTATATCTTCCGCCGATAGCCTCTGTCACCCATGTAGGGTCTCCTGCGAAAATATCATTGTAAGACTGCATTCTGAGGTGACGGACCATTCTCAGCTTCATGATGAACTGGTCCACAAGCTCCTGGGCGCCATTCTCGTCCAGAATGCCTTCTTTCAGGTCTCTGTCAATGTAAATGTCGAGGAATGATGACACGTTGCCGAGTGACATCGCAGCGCCGTCCTGTTCCTTGACAGCAGCAAGATATCCCATATACACCCACTGGACAGCCTCTCTTGCGGTTTCAGCAGGGCGTCCGAGCTCGAGTCCGTACATTTCGCCGAGCTGCTTCATCTCGTTGAGTGCATGGATCTGCTCTGCAACCTCTTCGCGGAGATTGATACGGGCATCGGTCATCGGACCGGTGAGATTCTTCAGGTCCTCTTTCTTGGCCTCGATAAGCCTGTCGATACCATAGAGGGCAATACGTCTGTAGTCTCCGATGATACGGCCTCTGGAATAGTTGTCAGGAAGTCCGGTGATGAATCCCAACTTTCTGAAACTCAGAATCTCATCAGTATATACATCGAAAACTCCGTCATTGTGGGTCTTTCTGTAATGGGTGAAGATTTCCTTCACTTTAGGATCTAGCTCCACGCCATTCTCATGGCATGCTTTCTCCACAACTCTCCATCCTCCGAGCGGCTTGATGGCACGCTTCAGAAGTTCATCAGTCTGGAGGCCGACAATGAGCTCATTCTCTTTGTCAATGTACCCTGCGGCGTGTGATGTGATGGTGGAAATAGTTTTTGCATCAATGCTTCTGACACCGCCTCTCTCACGCTCCTCTTCCAGGGCATCAATGCATTCCTGCCACAGTTTGTTGGTTCGGTCAGACGGACCCTTCAGGAAAGATGCGTCTCCCTCATAAGGAACGATGTTGCGATATACGAAATCTGCTACGTTGATCGTAGCGGTCCAAGGACCTTCGGTAAACTTGATTTTAGAAGTCATCAGGTATTTTGTTGTTAATTGGAGCAATTCTCCGTGTTATAACTTCTACAAACTTATGTAAAAAATATCGACCTCCAAAATATTTCTTACAATTTTGAATAAAATACAACGTTTTTATTCAAAACTTAAATTGTTTTTAATGATATCGGTTAAAAACCGAACTTATTAAGTAGTTTTGATTTAAATTGTTTAATCCGCATTCTGGCGCCTGTGGAGCATGAATATGATACCAAATGTCAGCTTGGCCTCCAATCCTGTCAGACTCGCCAAAAATATGTACCTTTGCATTCCGGCCGATTTCCATACGGGCAATCTGCCGCGAAACTATTAAGTAATCCTTAAAAAATAACTTGGGAATCTTTGCGGGTCTTTTCGGTCTATATTCATTTTCTCATCAGTCGTGTGCGTCCAGCACACTCCTTCTTCTAAAATGAATCTATCCTCGAAAATCCATCACAAATCTTCACCAACTTATTTTTTAACGCTTACTAACCAAATTGATGACACATGCATATCAGAAAGACAATCACTATTTTGGCCGCATTGGCGGCAGTTGCCGGATGCGGAACCAGGAAATATTGCAACACGGTGAAGATTGACGGCGATGACGCGAAAACCATCATTGAAAAGGCCGCCGACGTTGTGCCGACAGCGAACCAGCTGGCAGCACTTGACAGGGAATTCATCGCGTTCATCCATTTCGGACCGAACACATTCACAGGCAAAGAGTGGGGCAGCGGATTCGAGTCCTCCGAAACTTTCGCACTGGAAACCCTCGATACAGACCAATGGTGCAAGGCGATCAAGGACGCCGGAATGAAAATGGTGATTTTCACGGCGAAACATCATGACGGCTATATCATGTGGCAGAGCCGCTACACCGACCACGGAATCATGTCGTCCAAATTCCGTGATGGCAAGGGCGATGTCCTTAAGGACCTCTCCGAATCATGCCGCAAATACGGACTGGAACTCGGCATATATCTTTCACCTGCAGACCTTTATCAGATAGAAAGCCCTGACGGTCTGTATGGAAATCTCAGCAGGGCTTCACTCAGGACCATCCCGCGAGAAGTGGAAGGACGTCCGTTCAGCAACAAGACGAAATTCAAGTTCAATGTCGATGATTACAACGAGTATTATCTGAACCAGCTCTTCGAACTGCTTACCGAATACGGCCCGATTTCGGAAATCTGGCTGGACGGTGCCCATCCGAAGACCAAAGGAGGCCAGACTTACAATTATAATGCATGGCGGGAACTGATCAGGACATTGGCTCCGAAGGCCAATATCTTCGGCAGGGAAGACCTGCGCTGGTGCGGAAACGAGGGCGGTCATACCAGAGACTCAGAATGGAACGTCGTTCCTTACATGGCAAATCCTGACACCCTCACTTGGTACAGCGACATGATGGCTGACCCGCTTGGCGGACGCGAACAGCTTTGCGAAGGCAAATACCTTCATTATCAGCCTGCCGAGACCGACGTTTCCATCCGTGACGGCTGGTTCTGGAGAGACAATACCCACCAGCAGACCAGGACTGCGGACAATGTATTCGACATATATGAGCGTTCAGTCGGAGGCAATGCCATCCTTCTTCTGAATCTGCCGCCTGACAACCAGGGACGTTTCCCGGAGAAAGACCTGGAGGTCCTCGAAGAAACAGGCCGGCGCATCCGTGAGACCTATGGCATTGACCTTCTCGAAGGTGCGAAATGCCCGAAAGCGCTGCTCGACAATGACATTGACACTTACATAAAGGTCAATGACGGCGAAGATTTCGTTGTCACCTTGCCTGAAAAGCGCTGGATAAACCGAATCGTCCTCCAGGAGGCAATCGCGACTGTCGGCGAGCGTGCGGAGCGTTTTGCGGTGGATGCACGGATTGACGGCGAATGGAAGGAAATCGCGACTTCGACGAATATCGGACACAAGAGAATCCTTCGTGTCAATGATATGGAGACCGATGCTTTCCGTTTCCGTCTGCTCCAGTCCAGGGCAATGGTTGCAATCTCCAAGATGTCAGCGCATTACTCGCATTGGGGTCCATTCTATGGAAATCCTTTCGATACCCCTGAACTGCAGGAATATGACAAGAATGCGTGGAGAACGGAGGGAAATTCGAATGTCCTTGTGTTCGGCGGACAGAGAAGACTCGGCGGCATCGTTTATAATCCGGCGGCCGGAAAATCCGAATCGGGTATCGTCAGCGGCGTCGTCAGCATAAGCTATGACGGCCTCTCATGGACCGAGGTCTCGTCTTTCGAGTTCGGAAATCTTGTCAATGACCCTTCGCCACGTTATGTCCATTTCCATAATCCGGTTGGCTGCCGTTATCTGAGGATAGTTTCAGAATCATTGGATCCGACATTGATAGGTCTGTTCTGATTTTTTCAAGGATTACTTATCTTTGCGTAAAATTTCGGACAGATGAAATATAAGGCGATATTCAGCGACATTGACGGAACATTGGTAAGTTTCCGTACGCACAGGGTCCCGGAGAGTACTCTGGAAGCATTGGAAGAGGCTCATGATCAGGGAGTCAAGATAGTAATAGCGACGGGACGGCCTTATGGTGACTTCGATGTCATCAAGGATGTTCCATACGATGCGGTGATTTCCCTGAACGGTGCGGACTGCCGTTGGAAAGACGGACGCATAATCAGACAGCATTTCATCGATTATGACAATTTCAAGAAAATGTCAATGCTGTCCGACGAATACGGTTTCGCCCTGAGCCTGGAACTTACCGAAGGCTTTTTCATCAACAGGATAACCCCTGCCGTGGAAGAACTGGCAAAGGCTATCGACCACAAGATTCCTGAAGTATGCGACATCGAGGAGAAGTTCAATGCTTACGGATGTGGCCAGATGGCGGCATATTTCGACCTGGAGCTCCAGAACATAGTCATGTCTCAGGTTCCCGACATGTATGCTACCAGGTGGCATCCGAGATTCGCTGACATTGACCTGAATTGTGTGAGCAAGGGAAATGCGCTCAGGGAAGTGGCGGAACTTCTCGGCATCGGCATTGACGAAACCATTTCTTTCGGCGACGGAGGTAATGACATTTCCCTCATCGGTGCCGCAGGACTCGGAGTCGCGATGGGCAATGCAGGTGATGATGTGAAGGCGGCGGCAGGCTATGTCGCAGGTCACGTGGATGAAAACGGCTTTGCCGATGCCATCCGCAAGTTTGTTCTCGGATGACCTTTAGGAGAAGATAAAATGTTCCTATTACAATAAACAAATTTAACCCTTATGACACTAAAGAATATTGCAATGGCACTGGCCGCGGCGGCAATGACATTGACAGGCTGCGGAAAGGCGGAAAGGCAGACGGACGAGGCGATGGATTTTCTCTATGAGTACATGAATCTGGCCGACAAGGCGGATTACAGCGAGGATTTCTTCAGGCAGAATACTGAAGTGGCGCTGAAGGCCCGCCGTGAAATGCCGTGGGGCAAGCAGGTCCCTGACCAGCTTTTCAGGCATTTCGTGCTGCCTGTGCGTGTGAACAATGAGAGACTCGACGAGTTCAGGATGATGTATTACGATACGCTCAAGGCTCGAGTGGCAGGAATGTCAATGCATGATGCCGCATTGGAAATCAATCACTGGTGTCATGAGAAAGTGACTTATACTCCGTCAGATGCGAGAACATCTTCACCGATCGCGTCAATGCTTAACGGCGAGGGAAGATGCGGAGAGGAGTCCACATTCACAGTGGCCGCTATGCGTACGATGGGAATCCCTGCCCGTCAGGTATATACGCCGCGTTGGGCACATACCGATGACAACCACGCATGGGTTGAGGTCTGGACTGACGGAAAGTGGTCCTTCCTCGGAGCCTGCGAACCTGAGCCTGAACTGAATATGGCATGGTTCAATGAGCCTGCGGCAAGGGCTATGCTGATGCATACCCTCGTTCTCGGAGACTACCGCGGACCGGAGGATGTCATCAGACGCACGAAGAATTTCACTGAGATCAATGTCATAGGGAATTACGTCAGGACGAGACGCAACATCGTTACTGTCATTGACACTGAAGGGAAACCTGTTTCCGGCGCATATGTCTCATTCTGCATATACAATTACGGCGAACTCTACAATGCGGTGATTCTGAAGACCGATGATGAGGGCAAAGCGTCGCTTCATTCCGGAATTGGTGACATGTTCGTATGGGCTTCAGACAAAGGACTTTACGGAACAGGAAAACTTACATCTGACGGTGACGTAAATGTGAAGAATCCGGATGCAGACCTCACTGCCGAGGTTACGGTAACATTGAACCATAAAGACGCTGACAAGATAGAATTTGACATTGACATAAACCCTCCTGCACCCGGCAGGATTCCGGCGGAAGCAAGCGAGGAAGCCATCGCGGCAAACAAGCTGCGACTCGCTCAGGAGGATTCGATAAGACTTGCATATGTCGCCACATTCACGACGGAGGCCAATGCAAGTGAGCGTCTCGGAATGCCAGGATTGCCGGAGGAGGATGCTGAAGCGGCATGCAGGCAGCTGATAGATGCTCGCGGCAACTGGCGCGATGTGCGGGAGTTCATTGCCAAGGCCAATGATGCCGGTAAGCTGAAAGATGCTCTGGAGATGCTCAAGACTCTCAGCCGCAAGGACTTGCGTGATACTAAGTGTGAGGTGCTCATGGATGCTCTGACGACAGCGGCTCCGAGGAATGCGGTCAGCAGCCGTGGGGAGAACATCTATTACAATTATGTGCTCTGTCCACGTATTTCCGGAGAGTTTATCCAGCCATATCATCAGGATATCAGAAAGGCATTGGCTTCATATCTCATCTACAGCAACGGCACTCCTCGTGACATTGCCTCGAAGGCGGATGCCGAGAAACTTGCCGGAGAAATCATCCGCTGGACCAGGGACAGCGTGGCTCTTGCCGACAGCCTGAATTCCAGAAGATTGCAGGCAACTCCTGCCGGAACTCTCAGAATGAGGATGGCGGACAACCGCTCACGCAATACCTTCATGGTCGCCGCCCTGCGTACTTTCGGAATCCCTGCAAGGGTGGACCAGATGACGGGCAAGGCCCAGTATATGACTGACAATGAATGGATTGACATTACTGCGGAAAAGCAGGGCGATTCCTCTGTCGGAAGAATTTCAGAGAAGGGAACATTTACATTGAAATATACCCCGGGTGCCGGCACTCTTGACAATCCGGAGTATTACAGGCACTTCACATTGAGCAAAATAAGTAACGGAAGGACCCGTCTGCTCGATTTTGAGGGAGGCGATGCCACCGAACTCGGTGCTGATGCTTCCGCCAAGTCATTCGGCAAGCCGTTTACCCTGGACGCAGGCTCATACCTTCTTACCAGCGGAACACGTCTCGCAAGCGGAAAGGTTCTGGCAAGAATGGTTTCTTTCAATGTTGCCCCGGGGAAGAATACTGACGTTACCCTTGTCATGCGCCAGGCCAGCGAGGAAATCAGCGTCATAGGCGCAATGGATCCTGAGGCCTTGTACCAGCCGGTGACGGCGGATGGTACCGTCGATGCCGCCAAGTCAATTCTGAGCACGACAGGCCGCGGATATTTCCTCGTGGCTGTTTTCGGTGACGGAGACGAGCCGAGCAACCATGCCATAAGGGATTTCGAGTCAATGGCGAAGGAACTTGCTGCCTGGGACCGTCCTGTGATGGTCTTCGGACAGAACGTGGACAATGTCAGGAACTTGGCCGGCAGGCTTGCAACAGCTGACAATCAGGAACTTGTCCACTTTGGACTCGATTCCGGTGCGGCTGTCAGAAACATGATCTGCGAAGGCTGTCACAGCACAAGCAAGACATTGCCTGTAATCGCGATGTGTGACAGTTTCGGCAGGGTAGTGTACCTTTCTACCGGCTATAACACCTCTCTCGCATCGCAGCTCCGCAATGTAATCGCGGGAATCTGATTCGTGTAAAATGATATGAAAAAGGCCGGGTGAAAATGACTTTCATCCGGCCTTTTTAAGCAATGTCCAGAATACTCTAGAACATGTCGATGAGTTCCTTGTTTGTGTAAGCGTCAGCGCCGTAGCAGGTCTTCAGATATGCGAGACCGTTCTTGTAATCCTCCTCTGTGAATGAATCGGTGGCCTCTTTGGCTGCGACAACATCATAACCGAGGCAGAACGCGTCTGCCGAAGTGTGTCTTACGCACATGTGGGTGTGGAGACCAGTCATGACTACAGTCTTGACTCCGAGTTCGGTAAGGAGAATGTCGAGGTCTGTCTGGAAGAATCCGCTATATCTGCGCTTAGGGACAATAAAGTCTTTTTCAGAAACTTTCAGTTCGGGAATGACCTCAGCACCCTTGGTGCCGATGATTGCGTGTTCTCCCCAGATGGTGAGCTCGCGGTCAATGCCTTTGATGTGTGCGTCATTGCAGAAAATTACAGGAACGCCTGCAGCGCGTGCCGCGTCGAGAAGTTCTGCAGTTGCAGGGACGATGGCCCTTGCTCTGTCACAGGTCAATGCGCCTGTCACGAAGTCATTCAGCATATCCACAACGAGGATTGCCGGCTTGTTCAGTTTTGCCATAATGGAATGTTTGTTTTTAACGGGGCAGCGACAGTCGAATTGTCTCATCCCCAATGATTATTAGTAACCTTCAAAAAATAACCTGCATCATCTTAAGGAATCTTTTCGGTCTATATCTTTTTTCTCATCAGTCGTGTACGTCCAGTACACTCCTTCTTCGAAAACAGATCTATCCTCGAAAATCTTCTCTTAATCTGAGGCAACTTATTTTTTTCATGTTACTTAGCAGGACATGGTTTCATGTTCCGGTGGGCAAAGGTAGCATGTTTAATCCGGATAACAAAATCTTTTGAATTACACGTAAATTCTGATTATTTTTGCGTAGTGCGCGGCCGTTGTGTGCCGCCGGAAATAACCTGTAATGACATTATAATGAACATTGACAAATACAATTCTCTGATAAAGTCCATCTTCCTCAGATTCCCTTCAGTCCAGACCTCGTCTTTCGGTGACGCATACAAGCCCGGACTGCAGCACATGCTGGATTTCAATGACTTGCTCGGTAATCCGGACAAGGCTTTCCGTACCGTCCACGTCGCCGGGACAAACGGCAAAGGCTCTGTTTCCAATATGCTTTCTTCCGTTCTTGCCGGAGCCGGTCTGAAGGTGGGGCTCTACACCTCGCCTCATATCATTGACTTCAGGGAGAGGATGCGCATCATTGACGGGCGTGATTCAGCTGCGGACGGGAATGGGACGGCCGAGTTGGTTCCTCAGGAATATGTCTATGATTTTCTGGAGAAGTGGCAGGGCAAGTTCGACGAGATGGAATTGTCTTTCTTCGAGATAACTACAGGCCTGGCTTTCAAATGGTTTGCAGATATGAACGTGGATGTGGCCGTTATCGAAGTCGGTCTCGGCGGACGTCTTGACAGCACGAACATAATAAATCCGGAACTGGGTATTGTCACCAGCATTGGCCTGGATCACTGTGACTTGCTCGGCGACACACTTGACAAGATTGCCTTCGAAAAGGCGGGAATTTTCAAGCGCGGCGTGCCTGTCGTGATAGGGGAGACCAGACCGGAGACGGAACCTGTCTTCAGAAGCCGCTTTGCTGAGGTCAATGCCGGTGTGGAGTCTGCTCCAGCTCTGGTTTTTGCCGACAGGACAGAGCCGTCCATGTGGTATATGCATGAGGATATTCTAAAGAATATGGATCTTCAGGGCGAGTATCAGGCTATGAACCTGCGTACCGTGATGGCAGCGGCAGATATCCTTCGGGAGAAATGGACTGATGTGCCTCGTCTTTCCGATAAGGCGGCCGTCGCGGAGTCATTGATACACACGGCTTTGAGAATGGGGTTCCACGGGCGCTGGGAGAGGCTTTCGACCAATCCGGACGTGATTTGTGACATCGGACACAACGCACCTGCATTGACTTATAACTTCAGGCAGCTGAAAGAATATCTGGAGACAGGGAAATATACTTCGCTCATAATGGTTTACGGCGTGATGGCCGACAAGAATTTCGATGCCATAATGCCGCTTTTCCCTGATAATGCGACATGGATTTTCACGACTCCGCAGACTGCCAGGGCAGCAAAGGCGTCTGCGATTTTCGAGAAATATACGGCCTTCTGTGAAGAATCGGGAAGGCCGGCTTCACGACTTTATGTGCAGGACAATGTTAGGGAAGCTGTTCTTCTGGCATTGAAAACGGCTGCTGCCTATGGCGGAAACCCGCTCGTCTATATCGGCGGCTCTACTTTTGTGGTTTCCGAGGCTGTACCTTGCTTCGCGTAGAGGGCTTGGCCGCAGGCTCATACATGCAAGATTGCCCGGGAACGGCATTTAAAATATATGCGTATGAAACATAACTTGTTGAATGTCACTTTTATATTGGTGGTAATACTATTTTTGGGAACATTGGGTATGAGTGCATTTTTCAGAAAAGACAAGATGAAGAAGTCGCCTGACAAGGATGGTCATGAGCTGACTGAACTATGGTCTGACTGGAACGCTGCAGTTCAGCAGGACAGACCTAAACGTGAAGCGGAAATTCTTGCCGAAATCCGTAGGCAGGCTGAAAAACAGAGGCTTGCCTGGGATTTTTATGATGCGTCCCGGAAATACGTGGAAACTGTTTCTTCATGCAACTGGAAACTCCGTGATTCGTTGGAAAACGAGTTCGGAAAGGATGTAGGAAAGTTTGATGAGCCGATAGTCAGTTACGCATACCGTGCGGAGCAGTCAGGAGCGGCTCCTGATTCGTTGTTCGACTATGTCCAGGCCAATGCCAGACATCTGAAAGCCGGTCACAACAGTGCTTTCTATAATCGTGTCCAGGTCTCACGATATACCGGTTTTTCCGGAATCAATGCTTCTTTCCTGAAGCATTTTCTGGCCAATGATTATGAGTACGCCCTCTGGACCCTGCTTCCTTATACGTCGCTCTCGAAAACAGGTGAAGGGAAAATCTATGATGCGCTTAAGGATTATGAGGGGGAGTCCTATCCTCTCAGTGCCTATCTGGAATATCTGGCTATTCCTGAAGATAAAGACGGCAATAGGCAAGCTCTTGGTTTGCAGGCATTTGCGGATAAGTATGCAGGTGAGGCCATATCAATGTGGGCGAAGAGTGACATCCTGAAACTCCGCTTTGCCGCCATGGAGAAGGATAAGGCTACAAGTGCTTCTTATGAGTCTTTCTGCAAGGAATGTGATGCGTTTGAGGAAGAGCGCAAGGGTTTCAACGGCGATGAGGCCAAGGTTGTTTCTGAACTTGGTTACGTCAGGAATGTGCTGCTCCGCAATCTTACGGAAAAACATATCGGACTGGATGTCAAAGACGGAAAAATCATCATCAGCCTGAAGAATCTCAAGTCGGTGCATCTTACGATGGGGCTTTCCGGGGGAAAGGACTTTGTTATTGACAAGAAACTGGAGAATGAGTCCCGCAGCTTCTATTTGCGGGATACATTGACGGTGGAAATTCCGGAATTGAACGACGGCGACTATATGATTAATGCCGCTTCCGGCAAGGATATCAGCAATTACATCACTTATTCTTCAGCGCGGATTTCTCTGGCATCACGTGTGGACAACCGCGGAGTATGCATCTATGCTGCTGATTATCAGACTGGTGAGCCTATACGCTCGGCTGACATTGACCTTAAGAAAAACGGCAAGCCGGTGGTGTCCTGCAAAGGGTTTGTTTTCGACGGGTTCACTCCGCTTCCTGAGGACATGGCCGCCAAGATGAAGGGCGACACCTACTATACTATGGAATGCAGTTTCGTCGGCAAGGACGGTTTCTTGAGGAAGAGTGAGGAACTGTCGATAGGCCGTTGGAGTCCTGAGAAAGTCTCGTCGTCATCGGCCGGGACCAGGATGCAGAGGCGCGGCGAAATCTTCACCGACCGGGGCGCATACAATCCCGGGGATACAGTAGATTTCAAGGTCCTCATCTATTTCACCGACGGAATCAATGCCGCCGAGGTTTCGCCTGCCGGCGCAAAGTATAAGGTGGTTCTTGTCAATGCCGAAGGACGTGACGTGGAGTCTGTCGATTTGATTACCAATGATTTCGGGTCAATGTCAGGATGGTTTGTACTTCCTAAAGGAGAGCGTAACGGTGATTTCACCATCCGAGTCGTTACGGATTCGGAAACGGCGGTTTCGAAGTCAATCCGTGTCGATGAGTTCGTTCTTCCGACTTTTGACGTGGCCTTCGATGATATTGACAAGCAATATTTCCCTGGCGACGAAGTCGTCGTGACTGGAAAGGTTACGAGTTATTCTGGTCATCCCGTAGCGTCCGGCAAGGCGGTTTATGAGGTCGGAACTTATGGGGGCAATGTCGCTTCCGGACCTCTGGAAATGGGTTCTGACGGCACGTTCAGGATAGGATTCAAGGCTGTTGACGAGGATTATCGGGTTCTCTATAGGGTTTCTGTGAGGATTACTGACGATACCGGAGAAACTCACGAATACAACAGGCCAGTATATGTGTCCGGCAGTATGAATGTCAATGCGGAACTTGTCAATGCTGCCGAGGGAAATCTGGAACTTATACGGAATGAGGCTCCTGTTGCCTCTCCTTGGGCTCGCCGGCCTCGTTATGAACAGGCTGTCATCCTCAAGGGAGATGTCGCTTCAGTCAAGTTTGCATTGAATTCGATGGACGGTGCTCCGGCTCCGGGAAAGATTTCTTATGATGTCAGGAACGACTCCGGTAAGCTGGTCCTCCAGGCGGAAGCCAAGTCCGGGACGACGGAAAGCATTGATGTAAAATCTTTTGCATCCGGCCTTTATACGCTGAAGGCGTATGCTTCGGCGAAGAGTTCTTCCGGGAGGGAGTACAAGGATTCGACGACACTGAAGATTCTTCTTGTCCGTGAAGGCGACAATGTCCTGGATGCTCCGGTGCGGAATCTGGCTGTTCCTGTAAATACTGAGGTCCGTGAGGGAGAAAAGGCTGAACTGCTGTTCGGTGCTTCGGACGGTGCTCCTGTGTGGGCATTGGCGGAGGTCTTTGACGGCAAGTCCGGCCTGCTGGAAACCAGAATGGTCAGACTTTCCGGTGCCCGTGGTGGGGATGGTTCGCTGATGAGGCTTTCTTTCGACTACAAGAAGGAATATCCTGATGCCATCCGTGTCCAGATTTTCTATTTCAAGGATTCCAAGAGCGTGTCATGCGATTTTGAATATCATCGTGTATATTCGGAACGTGAACTTCCGCTTTCGTTCTCTTCTTTCGAGGACAGGACATGGCCTGCTTCTTCTTATACGTTCACTGTCAAGACGTTGCCTGGTGTGGAGTGTCTTGCTGCCGTGTATGACAAGAGCAGCGAAACCATCAGGCGGAATTATTGGCGGACATTCGAACTGCCGAGGCCCGGCACACGTGTCGTGTATGTCAATGCCTGTCCGGGAAGTGTGAGCGGCGGTTCTCCGTTCGACGGGGATCTTGTTCTCGATGAGGAATCTGTCGTGGCGTATGGGGCTTCTCCGAAGAGGTTCAAGACTCGTGCGGCAATGTCTCCGGCCATGGCGAACCTTTCTGTGGAGAGTGCTGCGCTGGAGGACAAGATGGATGCGGGGGAGCCTCAGGAATCCGGCGACTCCGGTACCATGCCTGATGTTCGTTCAGAATTTGCTAATACGTTGACTTTCCAGCCTTTCCTCAGGTCTGACGACAAGGGCGGGATCTCGTTTACGTTCAATACCTCTGACAAGTTGTCGACATATGTTGTGGCGCTTTACGCTCATGACGCCAAGATGGCCAATGCCGTTCTCCGCCGGGAGATGATGGTCACCATTCCATTGAAAGTCAATGTCGTGGAGCCGAAGTATCTCTACGGTACCGACAAGTGGAATCTTTCTGCGGCTGTCTCGTCTGTCGTGGAGCATGACATCAGGGGAACATTGACCCTCCGCCTTTTCGACGGCAAGGATTACGAGGCGTTGAAGACTGCGGGGACTGCTCCTCTTCTCGTCAAGTCCAAGAGGGTTACGGTTCCTGCCGGGAAGTCTGTCAATGCCATGTTCGAGGTCTCTGTTCCTGAACTTTGTGACGGAGGAAGTTTGCCTGAGAATCTCGGTGTCAGTCTGGTGTTCGTTGCCGACAAGGGCGATAGGGTGGAGTTCTCGGACGGGATGTTCGTCAGCATACCGGTACTCGCCGCAGGACAGCGGATTACGGAGAGCCATTCGGCTGTGCTTCTTGCCGGTATGGATAAGGATGCCGTAATTGCCGGTCTCCGCAATCAGTTCGTCAATGGCTCCGGCAATGATGCTGAGGTCAATGTCATCAGTATCATTGACATGATCCGTGATGCTGTTCCTTCCAAGGTGGAGCCGGAAGGCAAGGACGTCCTTTCTCTTTCTGAGGCGATGTATGTTCGCGAACTTTCATACGGTCTCAAGGCATTGGCCCATACCGGGTCAGTGGCTCATGACGGCATGTCTGACGGGGAGTTGTTCTCCAAGGTTTTTGCCTGTCACAATGCTGATGGAGGGTTTGCCTGGTTTGAGGGCATGAAATCGTCTCCGGTCATCACGGCCGTTCTGCTTGAGCGCTTTGCGAAAATGCTGGCGGGCGGTTATCTCGACGGAACTGCCTCCGTGGCTTCTGATGCTGCTTCGTGTGCTGATGTCAATGCTGTCCTGTCTTCTGCCGTGCGTTATCTGGACAAGAACCAGTTCGCTTCCGCCGGATGTCCGTTCTGGTGCGGCGGAATTTCGGATGAACAGTATATGTATGTCAGGTCAATGTTCTCTTCTGTTCCCTTCAATGTCAAGTTGCCGGCAGGCAAGGAGGTGCAGGAGCGCTACTCGGCTTTCCGTAAGGCTGCCAAGGCGTATCTCGTGCCGGATGAAGCACGTGGACTGAATGGCTATATCTTGGCTAAGGTGCGCAGAATCAGCATCTTGCGTAATCTGGCTTCGTCCAAGGACGGCTTGGCTCTGGCCAAGTCATGGGGTCTTGGCTTCAAGGCGGACAAGAAGTTGGTCAAGTCTGTCAATGCTGACATAGTTTCCTTGCTCGAATATGCTGTGGACCACAAGTCCGGCGGAGTCTATTATCCTAATCTTGTCATGCCGTTCAGAGGCCTGCTGGAGAGTGAGGCTTATGCACATTCGATGGTCTGCGACTTGCTTTCCGGCTATGCGGCCGATGCTTCTGTCAATGCTGCTTCTTTCGGATGCGAGTCCCATATTTCCAGTGACAATGTCAATGTCTCCGAGGCGCTCCGTGTGGCCGACGGTATCCGTCTCTGGCTTATGCTCCAGAAGGAGACCCAGCATTGGGATTCCGACCCGGCGTTTGTGGATGCCGTCAATTCAGTCATGAACGGCAGCCCGGCATTGAAATCCACCAGTGTCATTGTCCTGTCAATGTCGAAGTCGGTTGATTTTCCGTCAGTCAAGTCTTCCGGCAATGGTTTCTCTGTCAGCAGGCGTTTCTTCCGTGAAACAGTTTCCGCTTCCGGCGACTATGTCCGCAAGGAGATTCATTCCGGCGAATTGATTCATGTAGGTGACAAGATTGTAGCCGAGTACCAAATCCACAATGATGAGAACCGCAGTTTCGTCCGTCTGACCGTCCCGCGTGAGGCTTCTCTACGTCCGGCCGCCCAGTTGTCCGGAACTTACGGCTGGTGGATGAGTCCTCTCCGTGTCAATGGCTGGTATTCCGTTGTGCCTCAGGGCTATAGAAATGTAAAAAGCTCTCAGACAGAGTATTGGTTCGATTCATATCCGGAGGAGAATACGACAATTTCCGAGGATCTCTTCGTCACCCAATCCGGCAAGTTCTCAGCCCCGGTTCCGGTCATCGAATCCCTCTACGCCCCTCATTACAGGGCCAACGGTGCTTTCGGCGGCGAACTGGTTTCCGAGTGAATTTTTTGTGAGAAGTGCTAAAAACCTCACAAAAAATTTGCAGATTAGAAAAATAGTAGTACCTTTGCATTCCCGATTTGAAAAACGGGGAAGCTTGGGAGCATAGCTCAGTTGGTTCAGAGCGTCTGCCTTACAAGCAGAGGGTCGGGGGTTCGACTCCCTCTGCTCCCACCAAATAGGACGGTTTATCGCCGTCCTTTTTTCGTATCCGTTTCTGAAAACGTTTTATTATATTTGTACTCGCTTAGAATTTCTTGCCTCTGATGCAAAAAAAGACGAGGAATTGCTTCCCCGCCTTGAATGTTTTCACAACGGAATAATCCTTATTGTGATTTGCTTCAGATGATGCAAAATTAAAACAATTTATAGAAAAACAAAAATAATTGTCATACTTATGAAAAAGATTCTGGGTTTGGATTTGGGCGTCGGCTCTGTAGGCTGGAGCGTCGTATCATGCGATGACGAGCATAAGCCCGTTGAGATATTGGGAATGGGAAGCAGAATTGTCCCTCTGACGCCTGCCGAATCGAATGAGTTCTCGTCAGGAAATGCTGCTTCGAAAAATCAGAGCAGGACGCAGAAACGTACTGCAAGGAAGGGATATGACCGGTATCAGTTGAGGCGTCAGGCATTGACAGTCAAACTCAGGGAACTGGGCATGTTGCCGGATGAAGCATTGATAAAACTTCCGGTTCTGGACTTGTGGACACTCCGTGCTCGTGCTGCAACTCCTGGAGAGAAATTGTCGTTGGCGGAAATCGGCAGGGTGCTGTATCATCTTAATCAGAAGCGCGGCTACAGACATTCCAAGGAAGATGATTCTGCTGACAAGACTCAACGTGACTATGTTCAGGCTGTGAATAAACGCTTTCAGGAAATCAAGAATGAAGGTCTTACGATAGGTCAGCATTTTGCCGTAAAACTTAAGGGAAGCGAAGTAATCACAGATAAGGGTGCGTTCTATAATTATCGCATAAAAGAGCAGGTCTTTCCTCGTGCTGCATATGTTGAGGAGTTTGACAGGATAATCCAGTGTCAGAGGGAATTCTATCCGGAAGTTTTGACTGCAGCGGATGTCAATGAAATCAGGAATGAGATAATCTATTATCAGCGCCCGTTGAAATCATGTAAGCATCTTGTGTCTTCTTGTGAATTTATGCAACGCGAACTGTTTGATGCTGAGCATAATCCTATAAGAAACAGAAAGGGCGAAATAGTTGTTGCAGGACCTAAATGCGCTCCGAAATCTTCTCCTTTGGCCCAGGTCTGCAAGATTTGGGAAGAGATAAACAATATCAGGGTTACCAACAAAGAAAATGATGAGTATTTCGTCGGCATTGACAATAAACATGAGATATTTGATTTTCTGAACACTCATGAAAAAATGAAGGCCGATGATTTGTTCAAGATTCTTGGCCTTGCAAAAAATAGCGGATGGTCAGCTGACAGGGCCATGAGTAAGGGTATGGTCGGAAATACCACGAGAGTAGCATTGATGAAGGCCTTGAAGGGAAGACGCGACATCGACGATATTCTGCGGTTTGATCTCAGGGAGGTGGAATCCAATCAGGTCAATGCTGATACTGGCGAAGTCCTGATGGAAATAGGTGCCGAGTGCGAGAGTGAGCCTCTCTATAGGCTTTGGCATATAATTTATTCAATATCAGACAAAAATGAGCAGAAGGCTGCATTGGAGAAACAGTTTGGCATTACTGACGAGTCGATGCTGGAGTCGCTGTGCCGGATTGATTTTGTCAAGCAGGGTTATTCCAGCCGTTCGTTCAAGTTCATGAGAAAGATTCTTCCTTCTCTGATGGATGGTGCCAAATATAGCGAGGCTTGTGATGTCATAGGAATCAATCATTCGGACAGCATCACCAAGGCGGAGAATCAGACCAGGAAATTGTTGCCGAAATTGCCTCAGTTGCAGAAGAATGAACTCCGTCAGCCGGTGGTTGAAAAGATTCTGAATCAGATGATTAATGTCGTCAATGCTGTCATTGACAAGTATGGCGCAATTGATGAGATAAGGGTTGAGATGGCTCGGGAACTGAAATTGAGTAAGGCGGGGCGAGAGTCTGCGGCCAAGAATATCCGTACGAGGGAAAAGGCCAATGAGGAGATTGCCAAAAGAATTGAGGAATTGGGCCTGGTTCCGTCCAAGAACAAGATCCTTAAGTACAGATTGTGGGAAGAGTCAGGTAAGCGTTGCTTCTATTGTGGCCAGCCTGTGAGTGCGACTGAATTTCTCAATGGTTTGGATGTTGAGATTGAACATATTGTCCCGAAGTCCCTTCTGTTTGATGATTCTTTCTCGAATAAGGTTTGCGCCTGCCGTAAATGTAATGCGGAAAAGGGTAATGCCACTGCATTTGATTACATGAAGGGACGTGGGGAGAATGCGTTTGAAGACTATTTGAAGCGTGTCGAGGCGGCTTTTAAAGAGAATAAAATCAGCCAGACAAAGAGAAACAGGCTCCTTACTCCTGCCGACAAGATTCCGAAGGACTTCATTTCCAGACAATTGGTCCAGACCCAGTATATTTCGAGAAAAGCGATGGAGATTCTGGATCAGGTTTGCCGGAATGTCTATGGCTCAAGTGGAGATGTGACTGCGTACCTGCGTCGTATATGGGGATATGATGAGATACTCCATTCTTTGGATTTGCCGAGATATCGTGAAGGTAATCTTACAGGGGATGTTACTTATGTGCATAGGGGACAGACTCATACTGAAGAAAGGATAAAGGACTGGTCAAAACGTCTGGACCACAGGCATCATGCCATCGATGCTCTGACAATCGCCTGCACGAGACAGAGTATTATTCAGAGGTTGAATACTTTGAATGCAAAGACTGCCATTGGTGAAGAACAAATGTCATTGGACAAATGGACATTGGCGCAGGCTCATTTCAGTGTGGCTGATGTTGCTGACCATGTGGCAGATATTCTTGTTTCATTCAAGTCTGGCAAGAAGGTTACCACACCTGGAAAGAGGTATGTTTACAAGGCTGGGAGTCGTAGGGTTGCTCAGGAAAATATCCTTGTGCCTAGGGGTGCTCTGAGTGAGGAAAGCGTTTATGGCAGAATCAAGAGCATAGAAGAGAAGGTTCCTGTCAAGAAATTGTTCGAACGTGTGGATGATATTGTCAAGCCGAGGATAAGGCATCTGATTCGTGAGCGTTTGGAGGCGTGTGGCGGGGATTGTTCGAAGGCCGTGTCGTCGCTCAAGAAATCACCGTTGTATCTGGATGAGGAAAATACAATTATGCTTGAGTATGGCAGCTGCTTTAAGCCGGAGTATGTTATAAAGTATTCTCTGGATTCCATCAAGGCCAAGGATGCCGCTTCGATTGTTGATAAACATATCCGGGATGTTGTGACTGCGCGTCTTGCCGCTTTCGGGGATGACCCTAAAAAGGCATTTGCTGAGCCTTTATATGCAGATGAGGCCGGTAAAATTCAGATCAAGACTGTAAGATGTTATACCGGTTTGTCTCAGGTTGTCCCAGTCAAGAAAGATGCTGACGGAAATGATATCGGTTTTGTGAAGCCTGGTAATAATCATCATATTGCCATCTACAAGGATGCGGACGGAAAGTATCAGGAGAGTATTGTTACATTCCGCGATGCTGTTGAACGTAAAAAGTATGGAATCCCTGTGGTTGTAAGGAATCCTGTTGAGGTTCTGGACACTATCATTGACAAGAATGTTCCTGAGGATTTGACCGGAGGATTGCCCTCCCCTGAATGGACTTTCGTGATGAGTATGCAGCAGAATGAGATGTTTGTGCTCGGAATGGGTGATGATGAGTTCAATGATGCGTTGGCCGGACGGGATTATAAGTCTTTGGGCGAGCATTTGTATAGGGTGCAGAAACTGGCATCATCTTATTATGTCTTTAGAAGTCAATATGAAACGAAATTGGATGATTCAAAAAATGCTCTTATGATGAAAAAGTATTACAGAACGCAAAGTTTTAATGCGTTGTTTGCCATCAATCCTCGTAAAGTTTCCATCAGCCTACTCGGCGAAATCTCATTGAAAGATGATTAAGCGCTCTCTATACTTCGGAAATCCGGCATATCTGTCATTGAAACTCAGACAACTTGTCATAAAGAAGCCTGAGGTGAAGGGTGATATGCCTGATTTTGACGATGCGGGGACGTATAGGGAAGTCGTCAAGACTATTCCGATAGAGGATATCGGCCTGATTGTTCTGGATTGTCCGCAAATTACTGTCACTGAAGGACTTTTGGAAGCATTGCTGGAAAACAATTGCGCTGTGGTTACCTGTGACAAATCGCATCTTCCGGTAGGATTGCTGCTGCCTTTGTATGGAAATAAGATTCAGGCGGAAAGATATCAGGAACAGATCAATGCATCTTTACCTCTGAAGAAGCAGATTTGGCAGCAGACGGTTCAATGCAAGATCCGGAATCAGGCGGCCATGCTGAAGTACGTTACCGGACAAGAGACCAAAAATATGTTGATTTGGGCGGATTCCGTGAAGAGTGGAGATGCCGATAATCTTGAAGGACGTGCGGCGGCGTTTTATTGGAAATCGGTTTTCATTGACAATCCGAAATTTACGCGAAGCGATGACGATATTGTCAATGCAATGCTGAATTATGGCTATGCGATTGTCCGAGCGATTGTTGCTCGGGCGTTGGTGGGTGCCGGGCTTATTCCTACGGTCGGCGTACACCATCATAACCGCTATGATGCCTATTGTCTGGCAGATGATATAATGGAGCCTTACAGACCTTATGTGGATAGGCTTGTGATTGACATTGTCAATGCCGGTATTCCTGATGAACTTGATGTCAATGTCAAGCGGGCATTGTTGGAACTTCCTGTCAAAGAGGTGATTATAGACGGCATCCGTAGGCCGTTGATGCTTGCTGTGAGCCAGACGGTCAATTCTCTGCAGAAGTGTTTTTCAGGCAGTTCACGTAAAGTCATATATCCTTCTATGTGATGGACAGGTTCAGTGAGTATAGAATTATGTGGGTTCTGGTTTTCTTCGATCTTCCTACCGATACCAAGAAAGAAAGGAAGAATGCAGCCCTCTTCAGAAAGCGTCTGATAGAGGACGGCTTCGTCATGTTCCAGTTCTCCATCTATATGCGCCACTGTCCGTCATCTGAGAATGCCCAGACTCATATTGCCCGTGTAAAGTCCTTTTTGCCTGATTATGGTCAGGTGGGCATATTGTGCATCACAGACAAGCAGTTCAGTAATATGGAGCTGTTTTCTGAGCACAAACCGAAAGAGTCTGAAGATATCTATATTCAGCTTGAACTCTTTTAGTTTACTTGAATGGCCATGCCCTATCAGTTAAAAAGCCCCGTCACCAGAGCAGGGTTTGGATGAAAAGTGTCAAAATGAAGCATAACCATCTTCTTGCATGCCCCTGACATGGAAATGAAAGGCCTCGACATTATTTCTTTTAACTTCATTTGAAGCCTTTACTGTTGCAACGCATGCGGTATTTCCATCTGCATGGGCATCTATTCTGCGTGGCGATATCCCTGAATCTTATTCCATTTGCCGCGGGTGAAGTCGGGCACGAGGACAGGTTTGCTGCCATTTTCGATGGAAGCAGCTGACAGGTCACCGATGCAGGACCACTCGGCGGCATCGTAAACATCCATGTCAAGCGGCTTGCCGTTTCTGAGACACCATACCAGACGGTAATCCATGATGAAATCCATTCCGCCATGTCCGCCTACTGATTTGGCTTTCTCTTCTATATCCTTGACAATAGGACTCTGGTACTTCTTCAGGAGTTCCTTATATACCTCACCCGAAACGAAAGAATGGACTGAAAGGTTCTCGTAATTCACATCGCCGTTAATCTGTTCCGGTTCGAATGCGAATCCCGGACGAGGATACTTTTCTGCATATCCTTTCGTTCCGACGACCTGATACATCCTGTCATAAGGACGCGGAGTATAGACATTGTGCTGAAGAAGGATGGTCTTGCCTTTGGCGGTATGGATCATTGTGGAAGTCTGGTCGCCATTCGCGAATGTCTCAGCTCCCATGTTCTTCTTGGCGATTTCCAGACCGGCAACCGAAATGGTGGCCATTGAAACAAGATAGTCCATCCTGTCACCGCGGTGTATGTCAAGTACCTGACAGTCAGGTCCTAAACCATGGGTGGCATAAACATCGCCTGCATGTGCCTGGTCAAATGCCAGACGCCAATTGTCGTGATATTTGTCCCAAAAATCCGAAAGATTATGAATGTAAGAGCCTTCCGTATGGAGCACCTCGCCGAACAGTCCCTGCTGAACCATATTGAGTGTTGTAAGTTCATAGAAATCATACACGCAGTTTTCCAACATCATGCAATGCCTGCGTGTCTGCTCGGACACATCGACCAGCTGCCAGCATTCCTCTACAGAAGTTGCTGCAGGCACCTCCACAGCGACGTGTTTTCCATGCTGCATCGCGTACACTGACATTTCCACATGGCTGTCCCATGGGGTGCAGATATACACGAGATTGATGTCGTCACGTTCGCAGAGCCTCTTCCAGCTTTCTTCTCCGAAATATTCGGCAGCAGCAGGCTTTCCGGCTCGTTTCAGAATATCCTGCGACTTCTTCACGCGGTCTTCCTCCAGGTCGCAAAGCGCTACTGTACGGGTTCCGTCTATATGGGTGAAACGAGACACGGCACTTGGTCCTCTCATACCCAGTCCGATGAAACCGATTCTTACAGTGTCAATCGGATCCGCTGCAAACTGTAGCATATCCTGCTGACCAGCAGCCGGCTCAGGTTCATTGAACACAATGACGCCATCCTTGATCTTGTAATTTTTCCCATCCTTGCAGCAGTCTCCGCAGCACCCGGACAATATTGTTGCCGCCAGAACTGTCAATGCCAAAAGTTTGTGTTTCATAATTATCTGATTGTTTGATTATTCTTCTAAATTAAGAAAAAATCACCGAAACATCGTAATTATTGTGCTGGAAGGCATGATAAATTAAAAAAACCACCGGATTTCTCCGGTGGCCGTACCTGACGCTTGTGTGAGGTTTACCAAACAATCACGCAAATATGGCGTCGAGATCTTTCGATATATTCTGAAGTCCATTGCGGATACGATCCTCTTGGGCCTTCCTTGGTTTTGTTCCGTGTGCATAGGCCCAAAGCTGTTTTTGAGAAATGCCCGTAACCTTCTCAAGAGTCGCAAGCGAAAACCAACCTTTGCGGAGATAAAAGTCCATAAGGCTCAACGCATCAACTGTATAAGTAATAGTGAACTCGCCATCCAAAAACTCCGGATATTTAAAGCCTTCCTCTTTGGCCGTAGCCTTATAGATTTCCATCTGCTGAAGCATATCAGCCTTGGCCTCTTCAATGGTATCCCCCATTCCGGAGAAAATTTCGTTCTTGCAGTAGACGGAGTATGTTCCGTCTGATGCCCTCTCAATAATTGCTGAAATCTGTTTCATGTGTTTCTATGTTTTGGCGGAAAGGGACTTTATTTAAGCCCCATCTCCTTGCTAATCTTGTTTACAATTCCCTTTCCCATTTCTTTGGATCCATGGTAAGGAACAGGGTAAGTTCTGGATCCTTTCTTGTAGATTACGTGGCTGCCTGATTTCCTCAGGTATGTCCAGCCGTTTCGCTCTACCAATCTGTGAAATTCATCAGACTTCATATTGCGTATTGTTTGGTGCTGCAAAAATAGCAATATTTCTATTATATTCAAAATTATATAATGGAATATTTGCTATTATTCCTATTATCTCAGCACAATCACTCCGATGTTCACAACTTAAGTTGTGATTTGCTTTCAGATTTTTTAACTTTACGGATATACACAACGTGTCAAGATAGAAATGATCAGCACATATGGTTGTGATTTGCTTTCAGATTTTTTAACTTTACGGATATACACAACATAAATGTTAATTCTTGTTACACAATTTAAGTTGTGATTTGCTTTCAGATTTTTTAACTTTACGGATATACACAACCAAGCGGACGCGTCATAACTAACTGCCACTGTTGTGATTTGCTTTCAGATTTTTTAACTTTACGGATATACACAACCTTTAGTGTGATATAATATTTGTGCATATGTTGTGATTTGCTTTCAGATTTTTTAACTTTACGGATATACACAACCAATATAGTCTAAAATATATAAATTATTATTGTTGTGATTTGCTTTCAGATTTTTTAACTTTACGGATATACACAACCGCTCTTCAGTCTTAGCAACGTCAGAAATAAGTTGTGATTTGCTTTCAGATTTTTTAACTTTACGGATATACACAACCGTAAAGATTTCAATCTGTGATTTTATGAGAGTTGTGATTTGCTTTCAGATTTTTTAACTTTACGGATATACACAACCGGGTTAGCTCGTGTAATATAAGCGGTATAGGTTGTGATTTGCTTTCAGATTTTTTAACTTTACGGATATACACAACCCAATCAAGTAGTAGTGTATACCAGTTTTTGGTTGTGATTTGCTTTCAGATTTTTTAACTTTACGGATATACACAACCATACAATATACGATAGGCAACGTAAGTGAGTTGTGATTTGCTTTCAGATTTTTTAACTTTACGGATATACACAACCAAATATGACGTTTAAAAGTATAACATTTAGGTTGTGATTTGCTTTCAGATTTTTTAACTTTACGGATATACACAACCATAAGGTATTATTTCGTATTAATTGAATGTGTTGTGATTTGCTTTCAGATTTTTTAACTTTACGGATATACACAACCATGAGAGATATAATGAATTAGCTTGTTAGAGTTGTGATTTGCTTTCAGATTTTTTAACTTTACGGATATACACAACCAAATGAATATTATAGTTAAAATAAAGATAAGTTGTGATTTGCTTTCAGATTTTTTAACTTTACGGATATACACAACCGAGCGGCGGCGTAATCAAGGACAACCGCCCGTTGTGATTTGCTTTCAGATTTTTTAACTTTACGGATATACACAACCGTGTTCCGTAGGATTTTCACAGCATCACGAGTTGTGATTTGCTTTCAGATTTTTTAACTTTACGGATATACACAACCTAATAAAATAAATTTAAAAAACACGACAAAGTTGTGATTTGCTTTCAGATTTTTTAACTTTACGGATATACACAACCATGTTAAAGTATAAGTTATAGAATAATTAGTTGTGATTTGCTTTCAGATTTTTTAACTTTACGGATATACACAACCTTAGTGAAAAAATAAAATATTGTAAAATGGTTGTGATTTGCTTTCAGATTTTTTAACTTTACGGATATACACAACCATTTTTAAAAGCGATGTAAAAGTTAATAGTGTTGTGATTTGCTTTCAGATTTTTTAACTTTACGGATATACACAACC
>CAKUXR010000033.1 GCA_934700615.1 uncultured Bacteroidales bacterium | reverse complement strand
ATCTCGTCAAAAATCTCTACCACCTCTTTCTTGTCCAATCCGGACTTTTCAGCCACGGCAAACAAATCCTCCTTCTTCGGCTCGATTTTATCATTGATCGAGGTTGTGCGAAACCCATTGATGCCATCACTTGGCAGAAGGTCGTATGCAGGTGCAAAATGCCATTCGCCATCACGATGGATAAACGAAAAATTCTTGGCGTGGTCATCTTTATTGGCTATCAAATAATTGAATGCCATCAGACGATACACTTTTTTCATCTCGGACAAATTATGCGTCAAAGCAGCACATACCTGAAAAATATGGGAATAGTCAATGCTGGGCAAACGATAATCTGCCCCAATAAGGCCGGCGACACTGACCACATGTAACTTTCCGTTCGACGTCCGGTCAAAACGCTCCACGCCGAAATACTTATCCTCAAACAGCCGTGTTTCAGGCATCTCAATTCCGCATTTCTTTGCAAGAAGCGAATAACGGTATTCTTCTTTACCAATATTCGGGGAATCCGCCTTCGCTCTGAACTTCACCAGCCATTCTTTCCCTTCATGACGAGCAAATATTTTCGGACGCGCGCCGCCGGGAGAGCCGCCACGGTATTGGAACTCCTCAATTCCATTTCCACTATACTCTTCACTATCAAGTATTTGTTCGGCTTCCAACGCCATTTTTTCAAAATCTACATACTCCCGGTCCGATATGACACTTCGGTCAGGACGGAACTCCAGCGCTCCTCGTCCGGTAGAACCTACTATCGCTAGACGATCCAACAAAGTCAATGTCCGTGGATTAACCCCTTTTTTCTGTAAATATCTGTCCAGCACAAGCAACCCCCACCCATCCGGCAGGCAATCGTCAAAGCACCCGAAGCCGCCTTCAAACGGACGTGGTTTGGCAATGAACACCCCTTGGCGCAATGGCAACTCAAATGGAGAGATCGAAAAACCAGAATTGAGCCATTCATTTGAATACTCAAATGCGCACAACCCGTCTTTCGACAGCGCCATCCGCCCCACCGGACGGTTATCATAGATGACTTCAATCTGCCGTATGCTATTCATTTTTCTTCCCCCTTTTTCGTGAAATATATTGCTCATTCAAAACATCATCAAGCGTCTGATACTGTTTCTGAGTAAAGAGTGCATTAAAATCAGAAAGTGCATTCATGGCAAACCCGATTTGGAGCAAACCTCTCAATGATATTTCACCAGTCTGCTCAAATCTGCGATAAGTGGCAAACTTGATACCGGCTCTGGCTGACAATCCTTCCTGAGTCAAGTCCAGTTCCAATCTTCTTGCCTTCACTCTTGCCGCTATCTGTAAAGCAACATCTTTAGGCATAGATAGATTAAATGCCAACATATTATTCATAATCCCGTAATTTTCGCCAAAACAAACAATATATTATTTGTTACAAATATAGCAAAAATTCCAGAAAAGCCCACTTGCCAAGTATAAATTGTCACAAATTCTATACTCCAAGTGTTTTAGAGGGCGCTATACGGTTTTGTCCGCGATTGCCGACAATGTGAACTCGCAGCGTTTCCCGTCATAAAACGTATCCAGGACTTGCGCGAAGATGTCGTCAGGCGAAATCGCGTCGAACAGGGTCATGCTGGAACGCACTTTCATTGCATCGAGCGCGCCGAAAATTTCCTCGACCGTCTTGTCATTGTGCTTCAGCAGCGCATTCGTAATCTCGCGCAGCCGACGCCCCAGCACTTCATTCTGAAGATACGCCTCCGCTTCTTCCCGACCGCGGATGCCATAAAGTGTCGAGTAGCAGCTACGGCCCAGTCCGACAAGCTGCGGAAAGATATACCAGATCCAATGACTCTGCTTACGTCCGCGTTCAATCTCCGCCAATGCAAGCTCGTAATCAGTCTTTTGCGCATCTATGAAGCGCTCAATTCCCTGCTGGCGATAGTATAATTCGTCAGATTTCCGGGTAAATAATTTTATTTTCATTTGCTTCTCAGGTATTCGTCAGGATTGAGATAAAACATTTTCTTCCAATTGAATTTGTCCGGCTGCCGGCCGTTTCCATAAACTTTGTAGTATAGCCAGAAGTGCGATACTGGAGTCAGAATATACGTGACAATGCAATTCCGGTAAGAATGGCAATGGTAAAACTTGCAAATGTACCAATCAACACATACTCTGTAGTGCGGATTTCCTTTGCCTTGTTCAATTCGCCAAAGCGGAAGACAGACTTTGCCGCCAACAGAAAACCGACTCCTTCAAAGCTCCCTACGAGGACAAACGTGAGTATCAGAATTCTCTCAATGTAACCAATCCATTGTCCAGCATTGGGCAAACTCTGGGCATTTGTTGAAGCCGGAGTCCATTTCTTAAGAAACAACCCCAAAAATATAGATGAAGGCCTGAGCATCATGATATATGCCATAATTGTCAACCAGACCTTGGTAGTGTCAATGTGTCTTCAAGGAAGGTATAATCTACCTCTTTACCGAAAAATACGAACCATACTATGCAGATTATAGCAATGTGCATGAACTGATCCACAAGAAACGTTGGGAGATTGTCTTCGCAGAATCTGCACTTTATCCAGTCTATTACGAAATGAGTCACGAAAACAATTATGGGAATGAACCAGTATGATACGTTTGCCACAAATAGATATGCGGCTCCTGCATGTATCAAACTATGAAGCAGATTATATGCTATACCCGTGCCTCCAGATTTGCGTTTACCTTTATTTATGCTGTCAGTCTGAAAAATAAAATCAGCACAGAGATGAGCACAAAGCAATTTCACAAGTACAATGAACGAATCCATAATATTGTCAAATGAATTTTGTAACGAATGATTTGTAATAGTTTATATAATCAAGGATAAGTTGTCCTTTGGCTGCTCCCCAGTGATAATTAAAGTTCTGACTGGTCATCCCCAGATCTTCTGCCAGTTTCTTCTGCAACTTCGGAAAAACCAATGCATGATAGAATACCAATGCTTGTTTTTCCGTCCATCCAGATACGATGCTATCCGCAAAACGAGTGACAAGATTCAAATCATTGTCAAGCTCCGCCCAAGGAGTAGATATGCACAATCTCTTCTTTCCTATATTATCAAACGCCCTGCCGGAAAGTCTGAATGCCTCTCCATCACTAGTCAGAATGTTTCCGCTCGCAAAAGAAACATCTCCAATACCAAGGGACAACCGCGCGTCCCAAACTTCTGACTTGTCCGGTGTGCTTGCTTTTAGTTTTGCTCTTAGTGCGATGGCTACAGATAACGCCAATTCCGGGTTGTCAACAACAACTTGAAAACTGTCACCTCTGTACATTTCCATCTTTATTGGGGTTAAAGATGAAAAATCCTTAATGCATGCATTCAAGGCATCCATGACAGTTTGTCGCCATTCTACGGCAATGTGGGAGGAGTTTACCAAGTCTCCTGTGATTACACCTTTTATCATAGAGATATTATTATGGGTATGGTTCAAAGTTAATGCTTTTATTTCGCCAAATCAAAGAAATAGCCTTGATTTTATCAAATTAAGAAATCAAATGCAGGTCTTTGATTTTTGCAAATCAAAGAAATAGCCTTGATTACTCCCTGTGCAGACTCGCTGTGCCATCCTTCATGAAACACATCCAGAACCTACGCAAAGATATTGTCAATATCATTAGCTTCTCAGGTATTCGTCAGGATGGTTTGTTGGTTTTTATTCATATTTTTGCAATTACAACTATCACTTACGTGAAGATAATAGGCTGAATAATAACATAACTATCAACATAGTGACAGTTAAATCTGAGATTTACAACACATCACATACATCTAAACAGGGGCGGATATCTGCCGAATGAGGAGCATTGTATGTTTATACGCGCGAAACTTAGCGGTTTCACCCGTGGAGACATCTTTGATTTTGCCCGCGACAACTGCATCCGCAGGCCCGATGCAGTTATTCGCGATGTCGTATCTTCACTGAAGAACTTCCGAACCGTAGCATTGAAAAATGGCGTAGCAGAAGAATGGATCGGTCGTGTCGAGAGTACGATTGTTGAACATTTGAGAGATTGGGGCAAGTGGGAGGAAGATGCGAGCTCAAGTTTGTCATCAGCAAGAACAAAGAGGAGTTCTCTCTGATAAAGAAAGCAGGCGTCTCAAACATTACCGACGAACAGCTGAATATGATGGCTTGCAAGTATTTCAAGTTGTAAGTTTTTGATGTTTCATGTGTCGTTTTGCCAAAGTCTTTAGTTTTAATGTTGAATAGGTGTGCGAAAGTCGATGACCGTCCACTTGGATGGAAAACCAGACAAGACAGCGACAGCTGAGACATCAAAAAATACACAAGAGTCAGAGATTCGTTTTATCCAATACGTGCGTCACCGGAGGCTTGCTATCAAATTCGTTTCCGTATCTTAATTCATCATAAGTCTTGACGCCTTCGTTCATTATTAAACTTTGCAATTTTCTAGGGACATAAGTATTACGGAATCGCTGATAAGCCCATTTTGACGCTTGATCTTTAGTCCATTTTTTCAACACTAAATTCCTGTGCTCAACTTTTGGCACACAACCAGATAACACGGATAACACATACTCTTTGATTATATCAAGACATTCTTGAGGATGAAGAAAAATCTGTTCTTCGGAAAACCTTATTACCTCAAAGCCATGTGAGGTAAAAAAGATATTTCTATTCTCATCAGCAGATGTCCAAATTCCATATTTGTCTTCTACGTAATGAATCGGAGTCCTGTCATTTCCAGCATAAGGCTCATCAATTTCGACGTCAATAATCAATCCTTTCTCGCAAATCAATAAATCTGGATAATAAAAAGAGTTTCCAACTGGCACGCGTGCATTATTATAGATATTAGAAAAGACATCACACAACAAATTGTAGAAATACTCCTCAGAAACGCCTTTTTTTACATCTTCATTTTCCACAAATTCAAAATCAGGAGTCATTCGGCCGTTCACCCAAATTGATATTTGATTTTTTCTATATTTCAATATGCTTTGAGCACTTAGTATTTTTTTAGCAATCGTATCGTATTCACGTTTTGCCTCCCTGAAAGCCATCAAATCCTTGTTATATGATTCGATTTTTTGGCTAAAGCATTTCTTCGCCTTTTCATAATCTATTTTTTCACGTTCATGAGCCTCTTTATCCCATGTTGTAGTTTTAAATAAGAAAAAGGAGCAAGCAATAACTACAAGCATTGGCAATATCATTGAACTCTTATTATCCATATCGGACAATATAATTGAGAAGAAAATAACAACACTTGCAATAACAGCAAATAACAAACCCCTCTATTTCCACCACTATCATATTCTCCAGGATCTGATGGCATTACAGGCTTCACTGGTTCTGTCGGTGGCAGAGGTAACTGTGGCTTTTTACAGAGTAGTCCGCTAACTTCTTCGGAACTATATATTTCCGGATAAGTAATTATTTCCATCTCTGCATCGTTATATTCATCAGACTTTAACATCCGCAATTATTATTTGAATTTATTGACTATATCACATTAAATGTACCTTCTGGAGCGTTTTCAAATATACCACTTCGGATATGGTTGCTTTCAGTTTGGCAAAGTTATTATTTTTTTGATTCTTACTTCTCATTGAGTCGCCTTTAAGTTCAATCCGAACTGCATTAGCGGTAAGGTGGTCTATGATGGCGTCAGCCAAGATGGGCTC
This sequence comes from uncultured Bacteroidales bacterium, assembly GCA_934700615.1. Classification (GTDB taxonomy): domain Bacteria; phylum Bacteroidota; class Bacteroidia; order Bacteroidales; family UBA932; genus Cryptobacteroides. Next base: position 23,996 of record CAKUXR010000033.1, on the reverse strand, counting down.
ATTGATGTAGTCATACCATTTGGAAACGGGAAGTTGTGATGTCACGATCACTGATTTCCTCTGATGGCAGTCCTCAATTATCTGCAGCAGGGCCAGACGCAAGTTGTTGTCGAGCGGTTGCAGTCCGAAGTCATAAAAGATGACGAGGTCATTTCTCTCGATATGATTGATGACCTTAAGAAGACCTCCGTCAAGTTTAGCGAGCGCTATCCGCTCGATAAACTTGTTCATGGAAAAGAATTCCACTCTGCATTCCACGAAGCAGATGTGGGATGTCCTCAAACAAATCCCATACGACCTGCGTAACGGTCGCGACATCGCGGGACTCCTTTCCTGAGCCTGGGCGTCTCGGAACCGACTTTGACAAAGTTGCTGCGATTAGTGACAAAATCGAGACTAATCGCAACTAATCAGAACAAAATTGCAACACGTGCCTCACCTGAGGCTTACCTTGCGAAGGTTGCACCACGAATTAATGCTATATTACATTCCCATTAAAATTGACGAATATGATTTCCAACCACTTGCTGTCTTATATTGATTAAGATAATCTTCTGGTACTAATATTTTAAATGAGTCTGATGCCTTTGCAAAATGATATGAGCGGTCAGTCCTGCCTTTTATCAGTGATGTACAGTCAAGGGTAGGAACTTCAGACGAATCTAATCTTATAGACAACAATGCTGAACAATTATAAAATGCAGCATTTTCAATTAAATTGATCGATGTCGGTAATATTAAAGATTCAAGAGAGCTACAATATGCAAATGCACCTGCAAAGTTAGGAGTATTATACCCTTCAGTTCGACAATAGTATCCGCCACCTATTTTTTTCAACTGAGAATTTGTAGGAAATTCTACAGCGTTTAAAGCTGAACAATTTTCAAATGCAGCTGGTCCAATTTCCGAAACTAATGCAGGAATTCTTATTTCTTTTAGAGAACTACAATTCATAAATGCACCAGAGACTCCTGAAGCTGAAAACGCTTGATTATAACCAGTAACAAACTCTCCATCAATAATTTTCAGTCTGGAGTTTTCCCCAAAATCCACTTTTTCTAGGGAAGTGCAAAACGCAAATGCCGAATCCTCTATAATTTCTAAACTCTCCGGTAAAGAAATATATTGCAGAGAAGTACAATATGCAAATGCTCCATTATATCCACCATAAAGATCTGAATATGACGGACTCAACGTATTGCCTCCAGCAATTTTAGTGAGATTATTCCCATTAAATTTGACTACCTCTAGCGACTTACACTCATAGAATGCCTCACTTTCGATTATAGTTATATTCGCTGGCAAAGAAATCCTCCACAAATTAGTACAGCCTTTAAAGGCTTGTGCTTCAATTTTATTTAATCCTGTAAAATATTTTAATTCCTCAAATGACACAACATTTGTATTACCCGTAAATGCGCCATTTAAGGATGTTACTAATTCAGCTTCAGAATATGATAACTGGCCATCTTTATTTGCATCCCAATTACGAACACATATAGCTTCAACATATAAATCTCTGAAATTAATAGTTGTACTATTTCTTTTCATGATTGTCAAAACTTGCCCGTCAGTCAACTTAAAGTAAACATTATCCTCGTCTTGCGTAATTGAGTCAATGATACTATCTCCATCCTCTCCAGGAAGTCCATCAAGACCATTATTTCCAGTAGCCTTTCCAAGTTTCTGCCATGTTGCACCATTGTCATATGATAAATACCAGTATCCGTCCTCAATTTTCAACTGTGGCGTAATACCGTCTTTTCCATCCTTTCCATTTGCTCCATCTTTGCCATCTTCTCCCGTGACAGAAATCATATTGCTATTGTCATCCAAAATCCAATTTCCGTCTAGAGTCCAATAATATTTTCCGTCAGTGTGCTGTTTCACACCAATCTTAGGAGAATATCCGTCTTTTCCATCTTGACCATCTTTTCCGTCTGCTCCATTTACTCCATCCTTACCGTTTTCGCCGTCTTTACCATGGTAGATGGTAATCGAACCGCTCTTGGAGAATATAATGGTGTAACCTATCTCTTTATTCCCTTCCATGATGGGAGCGATGTTCACAACATAATCATTTCTCTGCAAGGCAATGATAATTGTCTGCAATGAGGTGATGTTTGTATTCATCTGATTGCATAGTGTTTCCAACTTAACAATCCTGTCCTCATGCTTGTTAAGTTCCTTCCAAATAGCGGAATCATCGAATTTTCTACAGGCTACTACTGCCAGTAGTGAGAGTGCAAATAATAAGGTTCTTTTCATGATTTATATGGTTTATATTCTTGTTTTAGGGTTTTGATCTCTTGAGAAATTTCTTCTAACAAGTCACCTACTTCTGAACCAAGTTCTGCATCTGTATATGAATCCATGGAACTTCCAAGAATGTAAGTCTCCGGTCTCCCACAAGATCTCCGTACGCATTGACTGCATATTTTCGTGTCAAGCCGCCGCAAACGCGTTCCTTGTTCTATTCTGTCCTCCAATTGCACTACGTTTGTAAGGGTAACGTCTGGACGCGGCCACGCTCGAATTTTATAAGCACTGATTATCAATAAGTTACGATATATTTCTATGGTAGCATCTAAACATACCATGTAAGCGTCTCAATGGTTGCCCCAAGACCGCAAGGTACACATATCACGACATTGATATTCAGATGATTCACCATAAAGAAAGCAGGCATGATCTCTTTAGAGAGAGGATAACGCTCACAAAACAAGACCACACCGACTATAGCGCTTTGATTAAATCGGAATATTCTTTCCACCCCAAGGCGGACTTATACAAATCAACTGACTCAGACGGAACAAATATATTCTTTACAGAATTTCCAAAAACATTATCTCCTAATACAGGGGGATTTAACGAATAGCAGTACACCTCCGAGAGATATGGACAAGCAATAAAAGCATAATTCCCTATCTTCCTAATTGTGGCTGGTAACGAAATCTCGGAAAGCCCTGTTCTAGAGAAAATTCCCAAAGAATATTTTACCAGACCAATCTTACCTCCGGCATTCCACTCATATCGCAACACATTGGAGGTTGCACCATCACATATTTCCTCAAGGCTATCGGGCAATTCTACTTTAACAAGATTTATATCGGAAGTAAAACCAAGCGCATTAAGTTTCCTTATCGAAGTAAAATATTTAAATTCAGTGAAAGAGCGAATAGATGAATTCCCAGCTTTAATCAGAGTATAGTACTGAGTTTTAAATGTCTTATCATAATAAGACACATATTCCGTATGAGTAAAAAAACTTCCAATTGTCTCAACTACAGATGCTTCCGAATAAGACAATTCACCATCCTTGTCCGTATCCCACTGCCTGACGCAAATATCCTTGACATATGGGTCCTCAAAATGGATAATATCAGGTTTCAAAGTAGAATTACTTTTCTGCAAAGTTATCACTGAACCATCTGGTAAAGTAACGTAACAATTGTCTTTGTCCTGCGTAATAGTGATGTTACTACCATCCATCCCATCTTTTCCGTCTTTTCCTGTAGCCTTGTTAAGTTTTACCCACGTGTTGCCATTGTCGTAAGAAACGAACCAATAGTCTTCTTCGATTTTCAATATTGGTGTTATGGCATCTGTTCCATTTTTGCCATCCTTACCATTCGTCCCTTCTGCTTTAATTTTATTGCCAGAATCATCTACAATCCACTCTCCATCCAAAGTCCAATAGTACATGCCGTCAGCACCCTGTTTAATGCCGATTGACGGCGTATGCCCATTAAGTCCATTTTGGCCATCAACTCCGTCTTTTCCATTACTTCCATCCTTACCATTGTAAATATAAATGCTTTTTCCTGACGCGAAAAGAATCGTATAACCTCTGTTGTCTGGAAGATCAGTAACACTTACAACGGCATCCCTTTTTTGCAACGCAGCGATAATTGCCTGCAATGACGAAATATTGGTATTCATATCACTACAGAGTTTTTCAAGTCGTTCCACACGAGCTTTAAGATCATTGATACTGGACCGAATCTCAGCATCATTGTATTTCTTGCAATTGGTAAATAACATTATTGCAAGCATCATGACGACAAAAATTTTTTTCATTGTATGTTCTCGGATTACTATGTTTAGACAAAAGTGAAAAGAATCCCACTAATTATCAAGTTCATATTTGGTTCATTTTAAAATCGTTTTTATCGAAACTCCCTCTCGTGAGTCTCTGTGTCATTCTCTTGCTAAAAACATGTGGTCAGTCAGCTAATGTGTCATATCTTCAATGTCGAATAAATTAGAAAAGCCAAACATTGGGAACTGTGCGGGCAATTTATTACATTTACGGATTAATTGGTGTCGGCACGTGGAATCGACGGGCTCACTGTTAAATATTTGTTATCGCTATGATAAAAGAGCTAATTATTCGTGACTTCTTCTCGTTTAAGGGAGAGCACACAATCGAATTGAATCCTGGAGTCAACATCCTTGTGGGGATCAATGGAAGTGGTAAGACTTCATTTCTGAATGCTGTTACATTGTTGTATGAGGGCATTGCCGGTGGAGGTTTGTCGGCTTTGTTTCGGCAGTGGGGTACGTACAATGCGATTGTCAATGCATGTGGAGAAGAAAAGCCAGAGTGCTTCAGTGTGACTTATGTTTTCGATGCAGATGCATTGAAAAAGATTGTGTCTGCGTCCCCTTTTAAGAAGGATGTGTATTACAAGATAACAGTGTTCCCGATAGGTGACGGCACAAGTTACTCGCTATGCGAAACACTTTATTCTGAGGACAGCAGCGGAAAGAAAAAAACGTTCAGTTATCTGGAATTCCGTAATGGGGTCGGACAAATCTCCGTTCGAACAAAAAGCGGCATAGAAGTGGAAAAATACGAAGGAGGCATGTTGTCTGCTCAGGAATTGGCTCTCCGGCAAATTACTGATCCTCAAAGATATCTGCCTTCATTTGTCGTGAGGGAGGCTATCAATGCTATTGCAGGTTATTCCAAGTTCAACTTCGATAAAGTCCGCCAGCCGGCCGAGGCCAATGATATCAAGCGTCTGGTAAGTACGGGTGAGAATCTTAGCCAGTTGCTGAGTAATCTGAATAACAATTATACATTCCAATATGAGAAAATTATGGAGTGTCTCAAAGATATAAATCCTAATTTCACGGGACTTGGTTATAATGTTTTTGGCAGCAGGTTGTATTTGTCTCTACGAGAGAAGAATTTGGCGCACGCCATAGATGCTCTCCACATGTCAGACGGAACACTGAAATATATGCTTTTGCTGAGCATCTTCCACAATCCGAATAGGGGCGCACTTATTAACATTGATGAACCTGAGTCATGCTTGCATCCGGATATGATACGCTCGGTGGCGAAGATGATGAAGGGGGCGTCCAAGACGTCTCAGATTATTGTGGCAACGCATTCTGCTCTGTTGTTGAATGCGTTCGAATTGGATGATATCTTGGTGTTTGAAAAAAATGACAGCAACGAAACTCAAATCGTGCGTTACAGCGAAGATGATTTTGAGAATCGTGAGGGCGAACTGCTCCCTGGTCAGTTATGGTTGAATGGTGAGATCGGTGGTAAGAGATGGTAGTCAATGTGTATGTGGAGGGTGGCGTGATCGCAGGAAACGTTGATGCCACGACAAGTAATAACTCGGAGGCTCTACGGGAGGAACTGAATCGCTTTATGCAACGGGCGTTAAATCGCGAGGATATCAGCATTGTTGTAAAGAAATGCTCTGGCTATAAGGAAGCAGCCAAACAGTTTATCAATGCAAATGATGATGGGGAGAGTTATCTCTATGTTGATCTTGATCGTAAACCTGAGTTGAGGAATGAGTGGTTCAAGAGCCTGTCAGACGACGGGATAGATATGCCGTCGGAAAAGACAGATCATGTGAGTTTCTGGATTCAGGAGATGGAGGCTTGGTTTCTGAAACAGCCAGAAGCGATTGAAAGATGGGCCGAGGATGAAGACTTGGTGCGTAAGCCAAAACAAGATTTTCCGCTGGCGGAGCACCCATCCATAAAAGACAAGGATATTGAGCACTTACAGCAGAAAGCATCGTTCCTGTTGGGAGTGATTCTGCGACAGGTATTTGTTTCCAAAGAAAAAGTCAGGAAGAGTGCAAGCGGTAAGGTGAGAGAATTGAAATATGGCAAGTTGCGTCATGCTCCAGGGATTATAGCCCATTTGAATCCGGCTGCGTTAATTCCTAAAGATAGGGAACTTAAAAATTTTTGCGAGAAAGTTCAGTAGCACAACAAAGGCAGGTCATCATAGTATTTGATGCCTGCCTTTTTCAGACGGTTGCGGTCATAGACCTTTTTCGACTTGTGGGTGATTGACCTCATCGAGATCTGTTTGCCGTATTTCTCGATTTCTTCTGCTCTTGAAGCCCTGCGGTTGGCCAGAAGAAAGTCCTTTTCGGTAATCCGCAGTTTCTTGTTCTTCATGAAGTAAAGTTGTTTTCGGCTGCAAAGTTAATATAAATCAATGAATTGGCTAACTCTCTATGGGAATATTGTTGGAAATTATTAAAATAATTTGGATATATCCGAAAAAATGCTCAATTTTGTGTAACGCTAGGACACCTATGGTACATGAAATTTGAGCTTGTAAATATTGACGAGTTTTCGGGAGAAATGGCACAGATATATTCTGTGATATTCGAAGGGGATGATATGACTCTTATGGATCATTTCTTTGAAGATAACGCTCAATATAAAGAAGAATTGACAGAGATGGCTAAGAAATTGATTTCTATGGGAAATGACACAGGCTGTAGAATTCAGTTTTTTAAAGAAAATGAAGGCGCTCTTGGGGATGGGGTTGTTGCTTTCTGGTATAAACGCATGCGTATGTATTGTTTGCGAATAGGAAGTGCATGTATCATATTGGGTGATGGCGGATATAAACCGCCAGAGATATCTGCTTATCAGGAAGATGCTTTATTGAACTCAAAAGCTCAGCAGATGCGAAAGATAGCAGCTTGTATTAATAAAGCAATCATTGAAAAGGATATCAGAATTGAGAACGATGGGGCTATAATAATAACAGATTTTGCAGAATTCGAGATATGAATAATTCCAGACGAAAACCATCTGCCGTATTATCTGAGATAATGTCTTCTATCACGGAAGAAGATAAGAGGCATACTCGCGACAGGATGTTGATTGCGGTAAAGATCGCTGATGCATTGGACGCAAAGAAACTTAGCCAAAAGCGTTTCGCTGAACTTATGGGTAAAAGCGAATCTGAGGTTTCCGAGTGGCTTTCCGGGAATAGAAATTTTACAGTAGATACGTTGTCTGACATTGGCGATTGCTTGGGGATTAGCCTGTTTGCGGATTCGACTATGAGGACAAGGACGATTTCGACTGAGGAATCAAGCATCAAGGTGGCTCGTAAGAGATCTCCGCATGCGTATGCTATGGTATGTGAGGCTGTCTACATTCGTATGGACGGCAAGTGGGATGCATCTGCGGTTACAAATGTGCTGTCATTGGCATAAAAATATTTGAATGGCTATGAATATAAAATATAGACTTGTGTCAATCCTTGAGACAGAATATAAATTTAACTATGACTTTGATTTTCGGTCAATTAATCCGGAGTCTGTTTCAATGCAGATAGGTCATGCCATGAAACCTGCTATGGAAGAAGATTGTATAACAGTCTCGATGAAGGTCAATGTCGTTCACACAGAAACGAATACAATTCTTGCGACCAATGCAATTTCAATGATTTTCGGCTTGTCTCCAATCAAGAAAATATTGTCGTTTGACAGCAACGGCAGCGTTACCACTCAGAGCTCCGAGATTTTGGATACATTCATAACTGCAACAATGGGGGCGTTGAGAGGTGTCCTTATGAAAAATCTGAAGGGAACGCCTCTAAGCTTTGTTGTGATTCCGCTGATTCCGATTGAAAAACTAAAGGCGGCATCAGAATAAAAATTACTATCTTTGGGAACGTGAAAAGTTTTGGACTATGGAGACGACGATTAGGCGATTCCCGATTGGGATACAGACATTTGACAAAATCATTGAGGATAATTATCTGTATATCGACAAAACCGGATATATTGATGATATCGCAAATAAATATCAGTACGTTTTTCTGAGCCGGCCGCGAAGGTTCGGCAAGTCGTTGCTGTCTTCTACATTTCACTGCTATTTCGAGGGCAGGAAGGAACTTTTCGATGGGCTGAAAGCCGGCGAATTGAAGAAGGAATGGACGAAGCGTCCGGTTTTTCATTTCGACATGTCCACTGCCAAACATTTGAATGAGGAGCAGTTGGTACGCACACTCGGATATAAATTGGAGGAGTATGAGGCCATTTATGGAAAACTCCCGAATGTCGATGACATTGATGTAAATGCGAGATTGGAATTCCTGATTAAAGCCGCTTTTGAGCAGACAGGCCAGCAGGCGGTCATCATCATTGATGAATATGACGCTCCTCTCTTGGACGTGATGAACGACAAGTGCAAGTTGCTGGCTCTCAGGCAGATAATGAGGAATTTCTACAGTCCGATCAAGAGCCTCGACCCTTATCTGCGGTTCGTTTTCATCACAGGAATCAACAAGTTTGCACAGCTCAGCATTTTCAGTGAGCTGAACAATCTGAAGAATATTTCAATGATGCCGCAGTATTCCGCCATTTGTGGAATTTCCAGGACGGAACTGGAGAACGACATGAAGGAAGAAGTGCAAGCGCTTGCGGATGAGCAGGGAATCACTATCGCTGATGCACTTGACCAACTGAAAGCCAATTATGACGGCTATCACTTCTGTAGCAAGTCTGAAGATATTTATAATCCGTATAGCCTTCTCAATGCATTGTCTGACAGGAATTTCGGCAGCTACTGGTTCGACACCGGCACCCCGACCTACCTCATCGAAAGGCTTCGTAAAAACCCTATCGACGAAACCACGCTTGACAACATGCCGCTCGTTCCGCAATCTGACTTCGATGTCTCGCCTGAGATTTCGGACAATTCATTGCCAATGCTATATCAGACCGGTTACCTGACCATCAAGTCATACGACGCTAGGATGCAGCTCTATACACTTGGATATCCGAACAAAGAAGTCAAGATCGGTTTTACACGAGGACTTTTGGGGGAGTATCCGAGCAAGACTGGCACCGCGTCCGGATTCGTGGCACATTTCTATGCGGCAATGGATTCGCAGGACATTGACCTGGCTATGGAAAAACTGCAGGCGTACCTTGCCGGGATACCGAACGACTTGGAAAACAAGACCGAAAAGCATTATCAGACAATCATTTACCTAATTTTCTCGTTGCTCGGTTTCTATATCCGCACAGAAGTGAAATCCGCCATTGGCAGGGCTGATGCCGTCTGCTACACGGACAACTGCATCTATGTCTTCGAATTCAAGGTGGACGGTTCGGCGGAAGATGCGCTCAAGCAGATTGACGACAAAGGCTACATGCTTCCTTACAAATTCGAGGAAGGCAAGAACCTCGTCAAGGTCGGCGTGAACATTTCTTCACAGACCCGCACCGTGGAGGAGTGGATAGCTAGGTGATTCTATATCCTATTTTTGCTGTCGGAATCATGGATTATGCGTCAGAACGTGAAACAATAATTATTTATGAAATCATTGTACGGAATAAAAGGCAGAATATGCTTACAGGAAAATCGTCGACGGCGCGAAGACGAATACCCCGAAAACAAAACTTATCGACGCGCTTCTGGATGAGCCGTGGGATTATATCAGCCTTCAGCAGGCGAGCGGAAAATCCGGTGAGTACGATACCTATAATCCATATCTCAAGTCATTGATATCATATCTCATGAGGCCGTGCGCCATCCGTACAAGGTCACTATAATGAAAAGTTTTCAGACAGCGCCGTCGGCAAAATAACGAGTGGACGTAAAAATTGCTATCTTTGGGAACGTGAAAAGTTTTGGACTATGGAGACGACGATTAGGAGATTCCCGATTGGGATACAGACATTTGACAAAATCATTGAGGATAATTATCTGTATATCGACAAAACCGGATATATCGATGAGATTGCCAATAAGTATCAGTACGTTTTTCTGAGCCGGCCGCGCAGGTTCGGCAAGTCGTTGCTGTCTTCTACATTTCACTGCTATTTCGAGGGCAGGAAGGAACTTTTCGAGGGGCTGAAAGCTGGAGAACTGAAGAAGGAATGGACCAAGCATCCGGTTTTTCATTTCGACATGTCCACTGCCAAACATTTGAATGAGGAGCAGTTGGTACGCACGCTCGGATATAAATTGGAGGCGTATGAGGCCATTTATGGAAAGCTCCCGAATGTCGATGACATTGATGTAAATGCGAGATTGGAATTCCTGATTAAGGCCGCTTTCGAGCAGACCGGCCAGCAAGCCGTAATCATCATTGATGAATATGATGCTCCTCTCTTGGACGTAATGAACGACAAGGGTAAGTTACCTGTCCTCAGGCAGATAATGAGGAATTTCTACAGCCCGATAAAGAGCCTCGACCCTTATCTTCGGTTCGTTTTCATCACAGGAATCAACAAGTTTGCACAACTCAGCATTTTCAGCGAACTGAATAATCTCCAGAACATATCCATGATGCCGGAATACTCTGCATTGTGCGGAATCTCGCAGACTGAGTTGGAAAACAACATGAAAAATGAGGTTCAGGCACTTGCTGACAAACAGAAAGTGAGCTATGAAGACGCACTTGCATTGCTGAAAGCAAATTACGACGGTTATCATTTCTGCGAAGAATCAGAGGATATCTACAATCCATTCAGTCTCATCAAGTCATTGAACGAAAAGCGTTTCGGCAGTTACTGGTTCGATACTGGCACCCCGACCTACCTCATCGAAAGGCTTCGTAAAAACCCTATCGACGAAACCACGCTGGACAACATACCGCTCGTTCCGCAATCGGATTTCGATGTCTCGCCTGAGATTTCGGACAATTCATTGCCAATGCTATATCAGACCGGTTACCTGACCATCAAGTCATACGACGCTAGGATGCAGCTCTATACACTTGGATATCCGAACAAAGAAGTCAAGATCGGTTTTACACGAGGACTTTTGGGGGAGTATCCGAGCAAGACTGGCACCGCGTCCGGATTCGTGGCACATTTCTATGCGGCAATGGATTCGCAGGACATTGACCTGGCTATGGAAAAACTGCAGGCGTACCTTGCCGGGATACCGAACGACTTGGAAAACAAGACCGAAAAGCATTATCAGACAATCATTTACCTAATTTTCTCGTTGCTCGGTTTCTATATCCGCACAGAAGTGAAATCCGCCATTGGCAGGGCTGATGCCGTCTGCTACACGGACAACTGCATCTATGTCTTCGAATTCAAGGTGGACGGTTCGGCGGAAGATGCGCTCAAGCAGATTGACGACAAAGGCTACATGCTTCCTTACAAATTCGAGGAAGGCAAGAACCTCGTCAAGGTCGGCGTGAACATTTCCTCGCAGACCCGCACCGTCGAGAAGTGGATTGCGGGGTAAGGTAATTCCATTTTTGCCATCGACTTTGGCAACATATCCGTCAGCTGCAAGAGCAGATAGATGCATTGCTGATGACACTATTCATGTCTTTGTCCGCGCTCATGTGATTGACGCAAATACTGTTTTCCTCAGAAACCTCGATTATCTCGATTGACGATACTTCGTAAATCTTTCTTTTTTTTGTAAAGAAGGATAAAATAAATATCTATGTTAAAGTCATTGATAGACAATAGATTGTACAAAAACGAACCATTTACGTATAAATGTGGCCCCTATGTTGTCCGGCGATATCCTATTTTTGACGTAGGATTTCAAACCACATAATCTTTATGAAGGCAATAACTTTTGTTCTATCAATTTTTCTTCTTCTGGTTTCTGACATGGCTGTCGGCAGCGACAATGTATATAACATGGTAAAGCCCGACCAGGAAAACGCCAGGGCACGTGAACTCGTGTCGAAAATGACACTGGAGGAAAAGTGCGATTATATAGGAGCCGTTACTTCTTTCGTTATGAGGAGCGTGGACAGGTTGGGCATACCTCAGATCCGTATGGCTGACGGCCCACAGGGCATACGCAACAATACTGTCAGCACTCTTTATCCGTCCGGAATACTCACCGCCGCTACATGGAACAGGGATTTGGCGGAAAAACTCGGTCATGGTCTGGGCAAAGACGCCAAGGCCAGGGGAGTGGCCATATTGCTCGGACCGGGCGTGAACATCTACCGGGCACCGATGAACGGCAGGAATTTCGAATATTTCGGCGAGGACCCGTATCTGGCCTCTGAGATTGCGGAACATTATATAGAAGGTGTACAGGCGGAAGGCGTGATCGCCACCGTCAAGCATTTTGCGGCCAACAATCAGGAATGGAGCCGCCATCATGCAAGTTCCGACGTGGATGAGAGGACGCTTCATGAAATATATTTTCCGGCATTCAGGAAAGCAGTCGAGAAGGCTCATGTCGGAGCCGTCATGACCAGCTACAATCCGGTTTTCGGTGTTCATGCATCGGAAAATGCTTATATGAACGTGGAGGTCCTCCGAAACATGTGGGGCTTCGACGGCATTCTCATGTCCGACTGGACTTCCGTATATTCCACATCCGGAGCCGTGAACGGCGGTCTTGACCTTGAATGCCCCAAGGGCGTGTATCTTACGAAAGAAAGGATCATGCCTCTCATAGAATCCGGCGTCATTTCGGAGGAAACCATTGACAGGAAGGTATATAACATATTGTCGACATTGGACAGGTTCGGGCTTCTGGACAAGCCGATACTGGACGAAAGCATTGAAAAGGATAATTCTGAGAATGCGGCTACGGCATTGGAACTTGCGCGCGAGGGTATCGTGATGCTGGAGAACAGGGGTGGCGAGCTTCCTTACGGCAAGCGTGAGCGTGTGCTGGTCATGGGTCCGAACGCTTGTGTGACGACGACCGGCGGCGGCAGTGGATTCGTGACGCCTTTCCATACGGTAACGGTGGCGGACGGTATCAAGAAGCAGTTCGGAGAGAAATATGTGCAGGTGCTTTCGGATGACGACCTGTATGCCGACATTTCTTCCGACATCGTGGCTTCCAAGGATGGAAAAACCAACGGCTTCATGGCCGAATACTATGATAACAAGACATTTGACGGCAAGCCGACAGTCGTGAGGACTGATCCTGCCGTGGATTTCAACTGGGGAAGAAAATCTCCTGCCGAGGGCATTCCTGAAGATGGCTTTTCGGTACGCTGGGAAGGAACTTATACTGCCACGGAGAGTGGAAAACTTCGTTTTTTGATGTCCGGAGACGATGGCTACAGGCTGTTTGTCGATAACAAACTTGTTGCAGGTGACTGGGGTAACCATTCATTGTCCTCCAGAACGGCATTCTTCGATGTGAAGAAAGGGCAGAACTATACGATCCGCTTCGAGTTTTTCGACAACATCTCCGATGCGGTCGCGAAGCTCAAGATCGGCATGTTCAATGAATCTGCGTTCAATGCTGCCTTAGCCAGGGCCGGACGTGTCCTCTACTGCGGAGGATTCAACAGCAATATCGAGGGCGAAGGCTTCGACAGGCCGTTCGAACTGCCTCAGGAACAAAGGTCAATGATTTCCCGACTGACGGAGGCGCACCCTCATGTCACGGTGATTCTCAATGCCGGTGGCGGCGTGGATTTCAATGGCTGGAGCGAAGGCGTGGAATCTGTGCTCTATGCGTGGTATACTGGCCAGGAAGGCGGCACCGCCGTTGCTGACATAGTCAGCGGCAAGATTTCTCCTAGCGGCAAGCTCCCTATTACCATAGAAGACAAATGGGCTGACAATCCTGTACACGATTCATATTATGACAATACTCCTGTGAAGACTCAGAATACACCGTTCAAGAGAATTGAATATCGTGAGGGAATATTCTGCGGCTACAGGGGATATGACAGAAGCGGCATCGCGCCGAGATATCCGTTCGGTTACGGCCTTTCCTACACTTCTTTCGAGTACTCCGACATGAATGTGGAAAAGTTGTCTGCTGACAGCGTGAAGGTATCGTTCACCGTTGCCAATACAGGCCGAGTCGGAGCGTCCGAAACCGCCCAGGTTTATGTCAATGACAAGATTTCTTCAGTTGCGAGACCTGTGAAGGAACTCAAAGACTACGGGAAAGTCTATATTCCGGCAGGCAAGTCTGTCCGCATGACTTTCGTACTGGGTCCTGACGCATTCTCGTTCTATGATGTAAAATCCAGGTCTTTCATTATTGAACCTGGTGAATTCGAGATACTTGCTGGCCCTTCGTCTGCGGAGTTGCCTCTTCGTGCAGAGGTCATGATGGGCGCGCCTGAATATGAGGTGGTGAACATCGCTCCGGACACCGTGTCCGTCATCAAGAACCCGCTTAACGGCTGGGTGATGTATATGGGAAGGAATTGGGACGCGGATTTCGGCAAGGTGTTCCGTTATGACGAGTTTCCGGCCGATGTCCCGGGTGGAAAAGTCAGAGTGTCAGACTATTGCGGGACAGCTTATATCCGCACCAGCTGGGCTTCCATGGAACCGGAGGAAGGAAAATATTTCTGGAATGATCCTGATTCCCCTCTGTACAGGCTTTTGGCTGAAGTGAGAAACAGAGGCATGCGTCTGGCTTTCCGTATCGTCGTGGACGGACGTGACCAGGGACAGAACACACCTCAGTTCGTAATCGACGCCGGCGCCAAGTGCTTTGCCAGCAAATTGGGAAACAAGGAGGTTTATACACCTTATCCTGATGATCCGGTGTTTCAGGAAAAGTATGCCGCTTTCATCAAGGCTTTCGCGGCCAGATACAATTCATCTGATGAAGTGGATTTCATAGATGCCTATGGATTGGGAAAATGGGGCGAAGCCCATTCCATGAAATATATCGACGGAAAGGATAAGATTCCCGTATATGAGTGGATTACAGACCTTTATTCGAAGAACTTCACCAATGTTCCTCTGCTGATGAACTATCACAGGGTGCTCGCGGAAGAGACCGTGAACGGGTGGGACGACGAGCCGAATCCGGATTCCGAGGGAATGCTGGAAAGTGCAATCCGCAAAGGATACAGCCTTCGTCATGATGCTTTCGGAATGACGGGATATTACAAAGAATGGGAAAAGACTTTCGCTGCCAAATGGAACTTCAAGGTCCCTATCGTACTGGAAGGCGGATGGATTACCGGAGCGCATCATCGCTACTGGATAGATCCTAGCGGAAAATATCATGAGGGACATCCGGAGGAAGTCCGCAGGGCTGAAATGGAAGCCGGGGAAGAGGCGCATGTGAACATGATGGATTTCAGGGTCGGCAATGAAACCGAGACATGGTTCCAGAATATGGACCTTGTGGAAAGGTTCATCCGTCACGGCGGCTACAGGCTCTGTCCCGTGCAGGTGATGTTTCCTAAGGAAGCAGAATCCGGGGAAACATTGACATTGACCCATACTTGGGAGAATCTCGGTTGGGGTTATTGCCCGAACAATATCCGACAGTGGAATTTCAGGTACAAGCCTTCCTTCGCATTGATCGACGGTAACGGCAAGGTGGTGAAGGTGTTCGTGGATTCGAAGGCGGAGCCTTCGGACTGGAGGCAGGGCAAGCCGGTGAACTATACCATGGAAGTCGCGCTCGATGATGTCCCTTCCGGAACTTATACCTGGGCCGTCTCGATAGCCGATACCCGGAAAAATGATGTCCCGGGTCTGAATATGGCAGTCGATGCCGCATCCCTTACAGCTGACGGCTGGCTTAAAGTCGGGAAAATTACAGTGAAATAATGTTTAGTAAAATAATTAATAACAAAACTATTTTCGATTATGATTAAAGCAATCAGAACTGCCTTCATGACAGTGGCACTCAGTTTTGTTTCGGCGATGTCTTTTTATGCATCAGCCCAGAATACGAACGTGAGAGTCAGCGGAAATGTCGCAGATGAAAGCGGTAACCCATTGTCCGGGGTAGTCGTTTATGTGAAGAGTGGCAACACCAAGGATGCCACTGTCACTGACGGAAACGGAGCTTATAGCATCGGTGCAGCTTCAGCATCGTCACTCGTTTACTCTTGCCTCGGCTACAAAGAGCAGGAGATTCTGGTGGGAAACCAGTCTGTCATCAATGTGAAACTCGTCCTTGATTCCTTCAATCTGGACGATGCCGTGGTAATCGGTTACGGTTCCCAGAAGATGAAGGACCTCACCGGAGGACTTTCCGTCGTAAACCGCGAGACCCTCGAAATGGTGTCTACAGGCAACCTGATGGACCGTATTTCCGGCCAGGTGGCAGGTCTTACCGTCACCACTTCAAGTGAGGCTCCGGGTTCTAACCAGTCGCTTCTTATCCGTGGTCAGAACTCATTGTCAGCTACCAACAGCCCACTCATTGTCCTGGACGGCATTCCTTACGAGGGCGGACTTGCAGACATTGACCCGGATATTGTCGAGAGCATGACTGTCCTGAAGGACGCTTCTTCTGTAGCTATCTATGGATCAAGAGGTTCCAACGGTGTCATCCTCATCCAGACCAAGAAGGGAAAAGAGGGTACGATGAGCGTTACCTACAAGACTAGACTCAGCATTGCGCAGCCTATGCAGCGGATCCAGGTCATGGGCCCGCAGGAATTCATCAGATTCAAGCAGGACATGGGCCGTCTCGGAACCAAACAGCTTACCGGCGAAGACCTCGATCCTATCGCAGGACAGGTCATCAGCGCGTCAGAGAAGCAGAATTACGCTCTCGGCATCACCAATGACTGGCAGGACTATGTGTTCCGCAATGTCTTCAACATGGACCATCAGCTGACCTTCTCGGGCGGTACTGAGAAGACCCAGTACATGGCTGCGGTTTCATACTTGCATAACCCTGGAGTCGTATACAACTCCAACTATAACCGTGTCAGCGTATATGCCAGCATAAACCAGGTACTTAACAACTGGCTTTCCGTAGGACTTACCACACAGTTCGTGAACCGTGAGTCAGGCGGCGTCACCCCTAATCTCGAACATGCCATCAAGCAGTCTCCATATGGTATCTACAAGGATGAGACAGGTGCCTACTACGAGGAACCGATGGACTACAGCAACCTCCCGAACCCTATGAAGGATGTCAATGCCGACCAGAAGAATACCGGCAGGAATGCCCTGGTAAACGGCTATGTCGAGATCAAGTTCCCTATAAAAGGCCTTTCTTTCAAGTCCCAGCTCGGATACAACTACCGCAACAACTTCACCGGCACATACTACGGACGCAATACCGTTACCGGCAAGAAGGTCGACGGCAAGGCTTCCATCAGCAACAGCCATACCACCGACTACACTTGGGAGAACATCCTCAAGTACGATAGGGATTTCGGCAAGCACCACTTCGACGCTACCGGACTGTTCTCAATGCAGGAGAAATCCAATGTTTCCGCATCGCAGAACGGCGAATGCTTCGTTAACGATGATTCAAGCTTCTACAAGATGGACGGAGCTGAAAACAAAGTGACCATCGGCTCGGGCTACTGGAAGGAGAACATGATGTCATACATGCTCCGTCTCAACTATGGTTATGCGGGCAAGTATCTCGTGACATTGACCGGACGCGCTGACGGCGCATCAGTTTTCGGGGCCAACAACAAGTACGGATTCTTTCCTTCTGCCGCTGTGGCATGGAATATCTCCGAGGAGAACTTCATCAAGGACAACACAGACAAGGTAGACATGCTCAAAGTCCGTCTGTCCTATGGTGCGAACGGAAACAACGCGATTTCCAGATATCAGACCCTTGACCGCCTTTACGCTACGAACGGCGTGAAATATATCTACGGCGACGGCTCTACCGCAGTGAACTCTGCATATCTTCCTTCAGACGGTATCGGCAACCCGAACCTCAAATGGGAGACTACCTATACCGCCAACCTCGGTATCGACTTCCTCTTCTTCCGCGGAAGACTCGGCGGATCAGTGGACATGTACATCTCCAACACCAAGGACCTGCTGATGACCCGTACCGTGCCTATCATGAACGGCTACAAGAAAATTTGGGACAATATCGGCGAGACCCAGAACAAGGGTATTGAGCTGACATTGAATACCGTGAACATCAGAAAGTCTAACTTCACATGGAATACCGACCTCAGCTTCTTCCTGAACAGGGACAAGATCGTGGAACTCCGTGGTGACGGCAAGGATGACGTGAACAACAAATGGTTCATCGGCAAGCCTCTCTCCGTGTACTATGACTACAAGGTTGTAGGCCTCTGGCAGGATGGTGACGAGTTCACGTTCACCGATGCGGAGGGCAACACCAAGGTGCACCAGACAGGTGCCCAGCCTGGTGACGCGAAACTTTACGACGCTGATGGCGACGGTGTCATCTCTACCGACGACCGCGTAATCATCGGCAGCACCAGACCAAGTTTCACTATGTCAATGGGCAACAGGTTCCAGTACAAGGATTTCTATTTCTCATTCCTCCTGAACGGCAAGTTCGGCACATGGATGAGTGACAATGTCGCCAACATCGGTTCATGGGCATTCGGTTCCGGAAACTATATCCATGGCGCCAAGTATTGGACTCCTGAGACCCCGGATGCGGAATATACATCTCCTGGTTATGTGAACAGGTTCAGCCACGGTTTCTACAAGAAGATGAGCTACGTCACCCTCAAGAACGTGACCCTCGGCTACAGAATCCCTAAGAAGGCCGTACAGAAGGCACGCCTGAGCGCAGTTGATGTCAATGTCAGCGTGAACAATGTAGGTGCAATCTCCAACATGCGTCAGATGCTCAACTATGACAATACATGGTTCGCATCATTCCCTACAGCGCGCTCTTATATGCTTGGACTTACAATTACATTCTAATTATCAGAAGAAACATGAAAAAGAATATATTCAAGACAGGTCTCATGGTCATTGCGATGGCAGCCGCAGCATCATGCAGCGGATACCTTGACGAGGATCTCAAGAGCTCGCTCGCACCTGACAATACATACACCAGCTCGATGGGCTTCGAGACCGGCTGCAACGGACTGTACTCCATCGCCCGTTCAGAATACAATACCTGGGGAGAAAACGGCGCCTACATGCATGGCGCGGCCTGCGCATACGAGGCGCTCCAGATCGCTACCGACATCGTGGACCAGAATGGTGCCAAGGACGGTTCGCTTACTCCTTTCGCCGACCTTACATTGACGGCGGCCACCAAGTTCGTGGGATCTTATTGGAACTGGGCCTACAACCTCATTGCCTCTGCCAATGAAATCATGATCTATGCGGACAAGAACACCAACTGGGATTATCCTCAGGACAAGCAGATTGCAATCGCTACGGCCAGATTCTTCAGGGCATACGCCTATAGGACTCTCGTATATCTCTATGGTGACGTTCCATGGGTGGAGACCATCGAAAATCCGTTCAAGCTTTCATTTACCAGAACACCGAAGGTGGAAGTCCTGGGCCATGTCATCGACGACTTCACATTTGCAGCGGAGAACCTTCCGACCAATCCTGACAAGGTGAAGACCGGTAAGCTTACATGCTGGGCAGCTTACCATCTCCTCAGCGAGATGTACAACTTCCGCGGACATCTTACCAAGGACAATGCGAATTTCGAAGAAGCAGCCAAATGTGCTCTCAAAGTCATTGACAGCAAATATTTTGCATTGAATACCTCCCGTTTCGGAGCAAGCAAGAACGAGAAGGGTGACGCGTTCAGCGACATGTTCCAGGAGAACAACCAGAACCGTACGAGCGGCAATACCGAGAGCATCTGGGTAATGCAGTTCGAATATCAGACCGTCGGCGGCGGCACCAATTCCGACGACTGGACACGACGTGCATGGAACCCTCAGTATTTCGCAATCAACGGTTTCGCCCTTGCCGATTCTCTCGGCGGACGCGGACTTGCACAGATTTCTCCTATGAAATGGTGGGTCGGCACGAAAAATACCAGTGCCACACAGGTTGCCGGCGCCAAGGAAGGAGGTATCTTCGAGGATGGCGACATGCGTAACTCGAAATACAATATCAAGAGAGACTGGTATTACAACAATCCTCTGGTTCCTGCTTCGCTCGGAAAGAAGAGTGAAATTACCGACAAGACCTGGGCTACGGGCCAGCTTTTCCCTGCCATTACCAAGTTCTTCTTCGGAAAGTCTGACAACCTCCAGCTTTCAGGTTCCTACAAGGACCGTATGAAGTGCCGTCTGGGTGAAACCTATCTCCATCTTGCAGAGGCTTATCTCGGAATGGGCGACGCCGCAAAGGCTGCGGAAGCATTGAACGTAATCAGGAAGAGAGCCAAAGTCAGAAACCTGGAGGCTTCTGAAGTTACTGTGGATGAGCTTCTTGACGAGCGTATCCGCGAGATGGTAGGCGAGGAAAGCCGTAAGTTTACTCTCGTGAGAATGGGTGCGGACGTATATGTAAACCGTGTGAAGAAGTACAATCCTTCCATTGCGGACCAGATCGACGAGCACTTCGCTCTTTGGCCGGTTCCACAGGAAATCCGTGATGCCAACAGAGGCAGCGAGTTCCCACAGAACCCGGGATATGGTGAATAATTGAACATTTAAATTGATAACTATATGAAATATATGAATAAGGCATTGTCAATGCTTGCCGCTGCGGCAGCAGTCATGTCCTGCCAGTGGGATCCGGCTGACCATGATGTCGCACCCGTAGAGGAAAAACTAACACTTTCGGCATCGTCTGAGAATGTCGTGCTTCTGGAGGAAAACCTGAAGAAAGATGCAGTTACCTTCAGCTGGACTGAAGCCAGAGATATGGGAGAAGACTATATGATTTCATACGAGACCAAGCTGGATGTCCTCGGAAACAACTTCGGCTCCAAGACAGTGATCAGGACAGATATGGATCCGGGCGAGTTCAGCCAGAGCTTTACCGTGGAACAGCTCAATACATGGGCTACTGAGAGATGGGGATTGCCTGTAAACAAGCAGTTTACACTCGAATATCGCGTAGTTGCACAGTGGGAAGGCGGTTCTACATTCGAAATGCCTGAGGTACGTACCATGCAGGTGGTCGTTACCCCTATCAAGGTGACGGTGTTCGATGCGGACAAGGTGTTCGTAGGCGGTACGGCCGCAGAAGAGGAGGAAATCTCCAGAACACTTGAAAACGAGTTCCAGTTCGCATGGCTTGGCGACCTTACCATCGGTGACCTCCAGATTCCTGTGGAATATGAGGGCGTGAGATATTACATCGCACCTAAGGACGGCAAGACTGCGCTCCAGGACGGCAAGACCATCGACATCACCATGCAGGAAGAGCCGTTCGCATGGAACATCACATCTGCCGGACAGTACCGCGTGGTCGTGGATATGAAGACCGCCAAGGCGACCATCTATTCACCGGCGACCGACCTTAAGCCGTTCACCGTATCATGGTATCCTAATCTTAAAACGCCTCAGGATGGAGATAACGGACATGCATATATAACTACAACTGTGGATAAACTTTATGGTCGTGGCGAATCTGTGGGTTGGTCTGCAGCGGGTAAAGACTTGAAATGTAAAGTGTCGCTGGCGGATCCTCAGATTCTTGTCTACACCGGTGGAGTCCTTGGTTCGGGACGTACGGATTTCGCTATTATTTCCAATCTTAAAGTGGAAGGGTACAATAAAGGCGACGCATATACCGTAAACAACTCTTATGTGTTCGCTCCTGTATGGACCGGAACGAACTATGACCAGAGCGTTACAATGGGCAAATGGATGGATATGGAAGGAGGATCATACCTTCGTGGTAATTATTTCAAGATTCCAAGTGGTACGAATTTCATTATCTTTGACCTGCGTAACATGAGAATATGGATGGAGAAACGTAGTGAGTAGTTTTATGAATGTCAAACTGGAAAAAATAATTTCAGGAACAGCAATTATGGGCACGGTGCTTCTGGCACTGTGCTCTTTGTGCTGTTGCTCCAAGGAGACTTCCGGAGCAGGCGGCGGTTCTGACAACACGGGAGACCTGAAAGTGGTAAAATTCAACCCCGACAAGAAGACCGTGCTCCACAACCCTCTCAACGGATGGGTCATGTACGGTAGTGCATCAGGAGACCCGTCTGACTGGGACAAGGAAATCTATGTCTCTGAACTGGGGAAGAATGTCATGGTACGTGATTTTGCTTCAGCTTGTTACATAAGGACGAACTGGCGCACCTTCAACCCGCAGGAAGGCGTCTATGCCTGGCGTGACCCTTCCACGAAGCTCTACAAGATGATTCACGGCGCGCTTGACAGGGGACTTCCTATATCGTTCCGCGTAGTCGTGGACGGACGCGACCAGGGAGAAAACACCCCGCAGTTCGTATTCGACCATGGCGCCACCTATTGGCTGGAAAACGCCAAGTACCCGCAGCGAAAGACTCCATATCCGCAGGACCCTGTCTTCCAAAAATACTACGAGATGTTCATTGCGGAACTTGCCAAGGATTTCAATGATCCTGACAAGACTGCATTTATCGACGGCTACGGCCTCGGCAAATGGGGCGAAGGACACAATGTCGTTTATGAGAACGGCAATGCCGTCACCGAGAATACGGAGCGCCTCAAATATGAGGTAATGGATTGGATTACAGGAGTATATACAAAATACTTCACCGCCGTTCCACTTGCAATCAACTATCACAGGGTAATAGGTCATCCCGCAAGCGACGGAGCAGCCAATCCGAACAGCGAGAAACTTCTGAATCTTGCCGTGAGCAAGGGCTATTGTCTGCGTCAGGACGCATTCGGCATGAGCGATTACTACCGTGATTGGGAGCGTGCCTACGCCGCTTCATGGATGTACAAACGTCCGATAATAATGGAAGGCGGCTGGATTGTCAGCCAGCACAGTTACTGGAATGACTCCAGGGGATACCGCAAGGGCCATCCGGAAGATGTGCGCCAGGGTGAATACGATGACTGTAAAGTGGCCAAGGTGAACATGATGGACTTCCGCGTCGGTGCAGAAACCGAGTCCTGGTTCCAGGATGCATTCACATTGGTCCAGCAGTTTACCTCCGAAGGCGGCTACCGTCTTTATCCCGAGCAGGCCGGTGTTCCAGAGCAGGTTTCCAAGGGCTCCAAAGTGACGCTCACCCACAGATGGAAGAACATGGGATGGGGTTATTTCCCGAATAACCTTCCGCAGTGGAACTATCGTTACAAGGTCGCCTTCGCACTCCTCGACAAGACCGGCAAAGCCGCCCAGATCCAAGTCGACGGGCAATGCGATCCTTCAGTTTGGGTCAATGCCAAAGTATTTGATTACAAGACAGATGTCACTGTCAATGTCCCTGCGGGTGAATATACATGGGCCGTGGCGATAGTCAATACCGATAACGGCGACAAGCCGTCAATCCAGCTCGCGATCAGAGGCGAAATCACAGCGGAAGGCTGGCTGAAAATTGCCAAGGTCAATGTTAAATAATGTTATTATGAAATTGGATATCAAGAACTTGATGATATGTGCCGCTGCTTCGGCATGGATTCTTTCGTCCTGCTCCGGAGAAAAAGGAGAGGATGGCCCGTCACACAATCCGGACAGTTATGAGACAATCAACATCACTCCGGACAAGACTACCGTACTGAGGAATCCGCTTTGCGGCTGGGTCCTTTATGCGGGACTGGGGAATGACCTCTCCGATTTCTGGAAGAGATATGACTCCATGGAATCATCCGTCGGTCCGGTCAATGTCTCGGAATATGCAAGTACCTTGCTGATAAGGACTTCGTGGGGACAGCTGAACCCGGAAGAGGGTGTCTACGTGTGGCAGGAAGGATGCAATACC
The DNA here is from genome assembly GCA_934700615.1 of uncultured Bacteroidales bacterium. Classification (GTDB taxonomy): domain Bacteria; phylum Bacteroidota; class Bacteroidia; order Bacteroidales; family UBA932; genus Cryptobacteroides. The sequence continues at coordinate 212 of CAKUXR010000033.1, read as the reverse complement.
ATCTATGCGCAGCGATATAAGAGCCTCATTGCGGAAGCACGCAAACGTAACATGCGCGTAGGCTTCGGCTATGGCATCGACAGCCGTGACAAGCATGAGTTCTGCACGCCTCTTTATGTGCGGGACAAGGGTGCGAAAGGATATGCCACCAAGACAGGCTCGATGGAAGTGTGGTCTCCATATCCGGATGATCCGGTTTTCCAGCAATGCTA
>CAKUXR010000032.1 GCA_934700615.1 uncultured Bacteroidales bacterium | reverse complement strand
TCTCCTAATGAAAATGGCGAGGCTGCACCGCATCTTTTCAAACTGGATGGTACTGAACTCAAGGATGTTGCAGGTGCTTTGGCGATAGCCAAGGCTGATGGAGTAAGTCTCAGCTTCGATCCCGCCGGAGTTCCTTACGTGGCTTTTGCTGATGGTGCTTTCACCAATAAATATTCTGTCAAGCGCGTGGCTGACGGTACGGGTACTTATGTAGGTGAGGGAGGCCAGATGTTCGGTACTTCTGCCACTTTTAACTCTGTATCAGCAGTTTTCCCTATTTCAGAGAATGATGTCTGGTGTGCTCATTTTAATAACACCAATAAGGTAGCTGTGCCTAGGAGGGGATTGAACCTTGCGCATTTTGACGGATCTGCTTGGACCAACGGTATTGCCATTGATGGCAGGGATCCGGCTTCTTATGCGAACGGTGTCTTCGGAAGAACTATAAATGGAGTGCCTTATCTTTATGTATATGGAACAAAGACAAGTTCAGTTCCAAGCCATATTTCTCTCTATAAACTTGACGGAGGAAACTGGACAACAGTTTTCGAGAATCTTGAAGTGCTCGGCACTGATGGTCAGCCTGTCGGAGGTTACTCTGCTTTCTTCTCGGACTTTGACATTGCATCAGACGGTACCGTTTATCTTTTGTTCTGCGTTCTTTTCAATGCTGCCGACGATTACCAGATAGGCGTTGTCAAGTATGATCCGGCTACTGGTAAGCAGGTTATCGTCGGTGGTGTAATGACTGATACGATTAACATGAACAGCAGTACCACTGCTTCCATGGCATTGGACAGCAATGATGTCCCTTATGTCTCCATTTCATATAAAGATGGCGATGTGATGAAGACTGCTGTACGTCATATTGATTCCAAGACCAAGACATGGTCCGAGCTTGTCACTCTGGCTTCCAATTCGAATTTCTCTGATATTGTCTTTGCAGAGGATGGTACAGGATATATCGTTACGAGGGAGACTGTCGGTGAGGATACCAAGTATGTGCTTTATTCGACAGCCAAGTAATTGATTTGTTTGTTATGAATCGGCCATGTTCCCGTGGCCGGTTCTTTTCTTTTAGTAAGCATGAAAAAAGAAGTTGGTAAAGATTTGTGAATGATTTTCGAGGATAGATTTCTTTTCGAAGAAGGAGTGTACTGGACGTACACGACTGATGAGGCAGGAATATAGACCGAAAAGACGAGCAAAGATTACCAAGTTATTTTTTAAGGATTACTTAGTGGATGTATGACTGGAGATAAGTCTTTGAAACACATATTGCTGACGGTTACACTGGCATTGACCTGTACCTTGGTGGGGAGCGTGCGTCTTTCGGGTGCTGACGGTGGTGGAAACCGGCAGGTCCGCGGTCGTGTCCTGCGTGTGGCGCTGGTCGGTGACCCGCAGGTGGACGATTCGACTGAGATGGGTTATGCGCGGCGGTCGGTTTATCGGGAACTGCGAGGGCGCCGTGACCTTGACATGTGCATTTTTCTCGGGGATCTGGTCAATGACAATATGTCCTTGCTCCCTGAGTCTGTGGGAGTTGTAGATTCTCTGCCATATCAGTGTTTCATGGTTCCGGGCAATCATGACCGTGATGTTTACCGTGGCCCGCAATCGTCCGCATATCGTCCGCGTGACCTTTCCACATGGCGTAAGGCAGTCGGCTATGTGGATACGTCTTTTGTTCGTGGCAATGTGCGTTTCGTCCTGATGAATAATGTCCGTCCTTCTGATTCCGGTATGACTGATTATGTCGGAGGATTTACAGACAGGCAGAAGCATTGGCTTGATTCTGTGTTGAATAGGGGCGTGGGGGAGACCCGTGGCCGGAAGCCGTCACGTGTATGCGGAACTCCAGCATTGACAATACTCGCTACCCACATCCCTTTCAGTCAGATGAAGGGCCGCGACTCTGTTCTGGCATTGGTTCCGGACATCTCGCGTCTGCTGTTTGTCAGCGGGCACACGCATTTCGTTTCCCGCGATGACTCCATTCCGGAACTCATTGCCGGTGCAGCTTGCGGCAGTTGGTGGCGCGGCGTCAGGGATTCTGACGGAATTCCTTATGCTCTGCAGAGTTGCGGGGCTCCGAGAGGCTATTTCATTGCCGACATTCATCGTGACGGAACTTATGACCTGTCCTATAAGTGCATCGGCAGGCCGGCTTCTGAACAGTTGTCCGCATGGGCTGTTCCGAATGACTCTACCGGTCGTTCTTATCGTCTGTATATCAATGTCTTCAGCGGTTCGTCAGACGGCGTCGTCCGCATCTCCGGGCTTGGACGTAAAACTTATTCTTGTGAGCGGAGTCTTATGGCTGCCCCGGAAGTGGAGCAGGTAATACGCCTCAATGCCTCCCGGTCACGCGATTACAGGAAGGCCCATCGCGATGAGTTCATTCCTCTCCGCCGCAAACCGTCTCCACACCTCTGGCAGACCACAGACCTCATCTCCGGTCCACTGCCTGCTCATGTCAATGTCATTTACCGTGACGCCCACATGCGTATCAGGCAGCGCGTGCCGCTTTCCGTTTATGTCAATGACGCTTGTCGTGATTCTCACATGAGTGGCAGACAGTGAGTACTGCTTTCCAATTTATGTTGATGTAAGTATCGTAATCTCCACATGAGTATCAGACAGTTACGCTCATTTCAAAATTATAAAAATATCATGGAACAGAATCGTATAACATCAGACCGTATCACCTCTCTCAAGGACAATGAAATCTTTGTTTTCGGCAGCAACAAAGAAGGTATGCATGGTGGCGGCGCTGCCAGAATCGCTTACGAAGACTTCGGCGCCGAATGGGGCGTCGGTATCGGCATGACCGGTCAATGTTACGCTATCCCGACAATGGACCGCAGCATTGACATTATCCGCAGGCATGTTGATGACTTCACCGCTTATGCGAAATCACATCCGGCATTGACCTTCCTCGTGACTCCGATAGGCTGCGGAATCGCGGGCTGGCGCGTGGAAGAGATTGCGCCTCTTTTCGATGCGGCAGCGGAACTGGCCAATGTTACTCTTCCTGAAAGTTTCTGGAAAGTCTTGAAAATGAGCGATATGGATGCGATTGTCTTACGCCATTCCGTGCGCAGGTATCTTGACAGAAAGCTTCCTGTCAACGTCCTGAATTCGCTTCGCTCCGAGATTGCCAATGTCAATGCCGAAGGAAATCTTCATGTCCAATTGGTGACTGATGAGCCTCTGGCTTTCAGTGGCGTGATGGCCTATGGCAAGTTCTCCGGTGTGAAGAATTACCTTGTGATGGCTGGCCGCAAGTCGGCTGACCTTGATGAGCGTATCGGCTACTATGGTGAGCGTCTGGTTCTGCTGTCACAGCGTCTGGGCCTCAATTCATGTTGGGCCGGCATCAGTTACCGCAAAGTTTTCGGAACGTATTCTCTCGAGCCGGACGAAAAGATCTGTTGTTACATTGCCATAGGTTATGGCGAGACTCCCGGTGTTCAGCATAAGTCCAAGAGTGTCAATGATGTAAGCAATGCAAGTTCCAAGACTCCCGACTGGTTCCGGAAAGGTGTCGAGTCTGCTCTCCTGGCCCCGACTGCAGTAAATCAACAGAAGTTTTTCATCGAATTCCTTGGCGGTGAACCATTGCCCCAAGTCCGTATCACCCGTGGCGTTTCCCTAATCGGCTACACCCGGATGGACATGGGCATTGTCAAACTTCATTTCGAACTAGCAGCCGGCCCCCAGAATTTCCGCTGGGCCAAGTAACGCGCCCCAGCAGGCCGTCCGAAAAGTCCTCGCGAGACTGAAATACTCCGTGTCCCTATACAAGGCCAGAAGCGGATTCTCGATTCTCACTGAGGAATGTTTGACTTTTCGGACAGTCTCCCCCAGCAGGGGAGTGCCAGAGAGTACTCAGTCACTGGGGGCCACGCAGTGGGAGAGTTTGGTCACCTTGTCTTAAAACTCCCTGCGAAACAGAAATGGTGTAAAAAAGGGGCAAATTTTACACAGAATGTATCAAATGATGAAGATCGTGTAAAAAACGCCTGATATTTACACCAAATGTCCCAAGTCCCAGCATCGACATGGCCGAATCCGCCCAAGACAGACTTGGCTGCCACACGTACCCTCGTATTCTGGACTAACCTGCGCGCCAGCAAACCATCCGAGCCACGAAAAAGCCCCGTTATACTAATAATACTAATTTGGTTCCGCGAAAACGTTTTATGTGGTACCGAATGGCCGTAATACAAGGTTTTGTTCCGCGAAAACGTTTTATGTAGGACAAAGCAGCAACCTATAAAGAAATCCGCGAAATGCTATTCCTAACCAGCAGCAATTTTTGAGTTAACTAGAAAACGTCTGTGAAAACAGGCTATTCCACGGACAAACTGGATATTTTGACCAACTTGTCCGGATTAAAACGTTTCTCCACTAACAACTTCACAGTTACAATGACTTATCCGTAAATATGCGGTTATTTCCGGACAAATTGATCTGATACTCACGAGAACTCTTCGCAGGGTACACTCCAAGTCTGGTTCTCCCGGAAGTCTATCTACGTCGGCCGTAATCAAATGAAGATTGTCACATGGATTCCCTGCGTCGCCGCCGGCCCCCGGAATTTACGCTGGGCCAAGTAGCGCTCTTTACTGCTTCTCGATATCATCTCTGATCAGCAGACAGGCCGGCGAAAGAACATTGACATGACCGAAGCCCTCTAACTCGAAAAGCGACGTCTCATGCCCGACATGCTTCAATATCGCCAGCAGATGAGCATTTTCCTCATACCTGGCAAGCATCTCCAGATTCCGGTCCCCAGTAATCAGCATCAGCGGCGCACCCTCCTTCCTGGCATGAAACGATGGTGCCATGTCATCTATGAACGGAAGATCCACATCCAGACCACGCTCCTTCTTGATTGTGAAATGCGTCATTGTCTGCCCGCCGACCGGATACGCCTTCGCGATTCTGTCCGCATCAATGCCATATTCCGCCAGCCACCTCTTGTCCAGCGCCAGCATCAATGTCAGCCAGCCGCCGGCAGAATGACCGCCGATATAAACCTTCGACGGGCTGCCGCCATACTTTTCAATGTTATTGAAAACCCAGCTCACCGCAAGCGCCGCATCCTCCAGATATCCCGGACACTTCACCTTCGGGTACAGACGGTAATTTACATCAATGACAGCAAATCCACGGTTGCGGAACTCCTCCCTTAGTCCCTTGTTGCCGCCCTCGAGTCCACCGCCATGAAACCAGACCAGAGTCTTGAACTCCTTTACATTCTCGGGATAGTAGATGTCCAGCTTACACCTCTCCTTGCGATACGCATCAGACTCATTGACAGCAGTATAAGGAATATCCTTAAGATATTGATAATTATCTTTCTTCTCGCCTGACACCGGATTTCCTGCGATTGCGCTCAATGCAAGTGCAACATACAGGACAACAAATGCAAATATTTTTTTCATAATTACTAAATAATCCTAAAACATTTGTCAAAAATAATCAGATTAATCTGTTTTTGAAAACCATCATGCATGCCGGATATCTTTTAACCACTTGTTAAATAAATGTTACAAGTTTGCTAAAAAGGAGTTAATCTATTAATTTCGTTGCGGTACACATAATGAATTGCGTTTGAGTGTACGCAAAAAAATAATATTGAATGAAACGTATTTTGCCCATAATTATCGCTTTGCTCCTGCCTTTTGCTGTGATTGCCCAGACCAAGAACGGTAAAGAGAACCTTGTAATCAAGGAGTGGAACGTGGAACCGTCTTCCGGAGTCAAAGTACTTGACCATGAGACGATATACAACAGATTTGGACTGAAAGTCGAAGAGGCTGAGTTCAGTAAGGAGGGATTGAAATGGAGAAAGAAATTCGAATATTCACCGGATGGAGTCCTGACACGGGTCCTGGTATATAATTCATCCGGGAAACTTGACAATATCAGAAAATTCGAATATACCCCTACAGGGCGCAAGCACAAAGAGTTCATTTACAATGCCAAGGGCAAAATGTCCAGATACAAGATATATGAGTATTCGACATCATCAGGCAATTGATCCTGAACTGCTTATGGCATTCGAGCCCATGGACTTGGACAGAATGGACTCCATAAGGCTCATGAACCGTATTGACACGAAATATGTCACTACATCATCCGTTCTCGACGCGATTCTTCGTCAGGCATTGGCCTGCGGCTACATGATGTTCGTCTCGGAAGGGGTGAGGATTCATCCCTATGACAGCATCTATTTCGACACTTCCGACCTCAGGATGTTTCTGGACCATCGCAATTCGCGTCTGGTCAGGCAGAAGGTGAGGACAAGGATCTACAGCGCCTCGGAACTTTGTTTTCTGGAAGTGAAGTCCAAAAACAATCATTCCAGAACCAAAAAGAAGAGGATATCCATCCCGCCTGAGGAATTCACGGATTTCAGAGGGGATAGACTGTGCAGTGATTTTCTGACTAGGATAACTGATTACCGCGCTGATAGCCTGACCCCTTCCGTGGAAACGTCATTTTCTCGTATGACATTGGTGGACAAGGACTTGTCGGAGCGCATCACGATAGATTCCGATATATGCTTCCGCAATATGAGGAATGGCGTGACTTCAGGTCTCGGCGATGTCGTGATAATCGAACTCAAACGCGACGGACGTAAGAGGAGCTCCATGCAGGATATCCTTCTTTCACTCAGGGTAAAGCCAATGCGCATAAGCAAATACTGTATGGGAGTGGCATTGACCGATTCCCAATGCCGTCCCGGACGTTTCCTTGAAAAGATCCGGGCCTGCGAGAAATTATGTTCATTCCAGAGGCAGAGGGACTTAGTCAGAGGGTAATGTTCGCAAAGCAGTGCGGCAGCCTTGCAACTTGTGTTACTTGAATTATTTAACTGTTTGATACAATGGAAGAAACTGAACTTCTCGGAATCCAGAACTATTCCGAACCGATGATGACTACGATACAGAGCCTGGCGGAACTCGGCATGAGATTCGGACTGAATCTCCTTGTCTGTTTCCTGATTGTGTATCTTCTGTATTTCCCCAAGCGTGGAAGGAAAGACTATGTATTCACGTTCATAGCCTTCTCTTCAGCGATGCTCCTCCTCCTTTACACCATGGGCCGTGTCGATGTGGGCGTAGGTCTTACCTTGGGCCTCTTCGCAATTTTCGGCGTGATCCGTTACAGGACAGAGACAGTGCCTATCCGTGAAATGACATATTTGTTCATAATAATCGCTCTTGCAGCAGTGAACGGCTTGGCCCCTCTGTACAACGTTGTCGGACTGGACGGCAACAGCCCCCATTATGAGCTCAGCTGCGGTCATCTTCTTGTGACATTCATTGCCAATGCCTTTGCGGTCGTTCTTGTATGGGTTCTGGAACGTAGCGTGGGTATGAGCAAAAGCGCAAGCAAGGTGATATTGTACGACCGCATTGACCTTATCCTTCCTTCCCGGAGGGATGAGCTTGTGACGGACATCGAGCGTCGCTGCGGTGTGCACCCTGAGCGGATTGAAATCGGCAACGTCGATTTTCTGAAGGATGCCGCATATGTCAAGATTTACTACAATTTGCCGGCAGGGGAGTCGCAGTCTTCGGTTACGGAGATTATGCGCAATAAGCAATTTATTGAAAACCAGGAATTTGAATCTTAAAAAATAATTGTCAATGACGAAGAAACTAATAGCAAGTCTGATTGCTGCAACCGCGCTTGTGTTTATTGCAAATGCGCAGGAAAACTCGTTCAAGAGCAGATTTTCTGCTTCCGCAGATTGGAAAATCGCCAAAGGACTCCATCTTGAGACCGGATATGAATTGAGAACCAAAGATTCGTGGAACAGCATCGAGAGGCATATGGTCAATGTCGGAATGTCGTACAAGGTCTGCAAGTTCCTGAAGGTCGGTGCGGACTACGATTTCATCGGCCATTATAATTCGGCCTCTGTCCTGAAGCCCCGCCATCGTTTCGCCGCTGAGGTGACAGGTTCTGTAGATGCGGGCAACTGGCGTTTCAGCCTGAGGGAGCGTCTGCAGTTCACCCACAAGTCTTATGGCGTGAACAGATATCAGGAGGCCAGGAATGATTTCGACCTGAAGTCCCGTGCCAAGGTAGCGTACCGCGGCCTGAAGAGCTGGGAACCATATGCGTATGTGGAAATCAGGAATACGTTCAATGCCGCCTCTTTCAATGCCTCATATGATTCTGCCTCAGCTTCTTACTCCGACTATGAGTTCCTTGGCTACAATGATGCCTATGTGAACCGTGTCCGCGGAGCCGTCGGAGTCGAGTGGAAAATCAACGCGCATCACGGCATTGATTTCAAGCTTATGCAAGACTGGGAAAAGGACAAGGAAATCGACACGAACAAGGCGGGAACCACTCTCAAGGCCTATGCTGTCGAGAAGTCCTGCAACACGATTCTTGCAATCGGCTACAACTTCTCGTTCTAGCCGCCACGTCGTCACAAAACACAAAACAAATGTCAGGGAGCACCTATGTCTTCCCTGACATTTTTGGTTCGTCCGGTCTTCCTACCTCCTGCCGCAGTCGCGTATCAGAGAACGGATATAGCCCGTGATATCATCATTGATAAGTTCTTCGATTGTCGTCTTCATCCTGAATCTCCAGTAGAACGGCGAGATTGCAGGGATATTGATTCTCTCCTTGTCCGGATCATCCATGCAGAGTTCAGGCTTGAGAGACAGATAGTCCTGAAGCGGCAGAATCGCCAGCATGGACGCGGACTGCAGATGCATCAGTATGATACTCAGGCAGATATCAGGAGTGCACTCGGCGGGAGCCTCACCATATTTGCCGAGGACCTGATTCCAGAAACGCTGTGTGACGCCCCTGTCCTCCTTCCACCAGGCGCGGAGCGGACTCATGTCATGTGTCGAAGTCGCGCAGACGGAGAAATACGGATAACTCCACGTGTCAGCAAACTCGTGCTTTGAATCCTTCGGCATACGCTGGATTTCCAATGACAGGATACGGAGTTCCCTCATCACGTCAGGCACGCAATCCGGAATCATACCCAAGTCCTCGCCACACGCAAGCATTCGCGTACCTGCCAGCAAATCAGGCAGTTTGCGAAGTGCGGAATCACGCCAGAACGCATTGTGCCTCCTGTAGAAGAAGTCGTCATGAAGCCTGTTGAACGCATCCTTCTGCCAGTCCGGAAGATTGCGGTAATGCTCTGTGTGCTGAGCCCCGATGCGCGGATGCCAGTAACCCTTCCTGTGAGAATCTTCTACAAACAGAGTGTCAATGCCGTCAGATGTGTACCATCCGGTGTTTATGTCGAATCCCATCGATGCCAACTCATTGGTACTGAACGGCAATGCTGGGTAGAAATGGCCGAGAAGACCGCTGCTTGCCCCTGTCGGAACCTCCCAGATTCGGAAAAATCCGAGGATATGGTCAATGCGGAAGAAGTCGAAGTACTGCTCCATGTTCTTCAGCCTGGCCTTCCACCATGCGAAATTGTCTTCCTCCATCTTGTCCCAGTTGTATGTCGGGAAACCCCACAGCTGACCGTCGGCGGAGAACGCATCAGGCGGAGCGCCGGCCTGGGAATTCATGTTGAACTGGGAAGGGTGCTGCCATGCGTCCACGCTAGTCCTGCTCACGCCGATAGGAAGGTCACCCTTGAAAGTGACACCATGTTTTCTGGCATAGTTCCTGGCATCGACGAGCTGTCTGTGCAGGTGGAACTGGACAAAGGACTGATAATCAGCCTCTTCTTTATTCTCTGCAAGAACTGAAGCCGCTTTCTTTGCACTATATGAAGCGTATTTTCCCCATTTGGAAGAATCACCTGTTCCGGTCTTGCGGAGGAGAATCCTGAACGCGCAGTATGCGTCGAGCCAGTCGGCATTGTCCTCTATGAATTTCTTGTACTCTGCGGAACCGCTGACCTTTGCCCATGTCGAAGTGAAGGCCTTGCGCATGAGACGGTCTTTCTCCTTGTTCACACGCTCGTAATCCAATTCCGGTAGGGCCTCCAGTTCAGCTTTCAATGTCTTGTAGCTGCTGTCCCTGCGGACTCCTGCCTCAGGAAGATAGACGAACTGCGGATGCAGGGCATAGATGGAATTCGCGCTATACGGATATGAATCCACCCAGGTGCCTGTCATGGTCGTGTCATTGACCGGAAGAAGCTGGATGACTCTCTGGCCTGTAGCCGCTACCCAGTCCACGAGTTTCTTCAGGTCGTGGAAGTCTCCGATACCGAAACTGTCCTCGGTCCTCAGGGAGAAAACAGGAACGGCAGTGCCGGCGCATTTCCAGTTGGTCTGGAACATCTTCTCGGGAGCCATGTCGTCATTGACCTTGAACTTAGGGGAGTCCTGGTCGATGCTGAAAACCTTGTCGGCAAACGCCGAGGTAAAGAACGGTGCCGCTGCAGGGATATCTGTCCATTGGTCCTCAATATCAGTGACTTCCGTATCCGTGATGATATGGTTTTTCCACTCGCGGCGAAGCCTTCTGCCGTCTTTCCAGCACTCGTAATGATACTCGGTGCCTGACGGGATCTTGCTCTCCGGCATTGACAATTCCCAAATTCCGCCGGGGCGGTAATTCATGTCAGCGCGCTCTTTTCCGAATGAAAGTTTGATTTCCTCACCCCAGGAGGTTTGATATGTGATTCTGAAATTACGTGTCATAATTCGTTGTTTGTTGTGGTTTTGTGACCGCTAAATTATATACAAAAACCAACATCCGAAAATGACTTGCCGGTATTTTCGGATGAGATGTCGTTTTTAGGCGATGAACTGTCAGCAGGTGGTGTTTTCAAGCCATTGGAGGAAGTCCTCTGACCTCGAACGGCTGACGAGAATTTCCGGACCGGACCGTGGAACTGCATTGATCTTTAGCCTTCCTCCCTGCAGCTTGATTATGCTCTGCACCGCTGACGAGGCGATGATGCAGCCGCGGGAAATCCTGAAGAACCTGGACGGCGACAGCTGGGATGACAGGACGTCAAGTGACTGGTCCATAACATATTTCGACCCGTCGGATGTGAACATCCATGTGACCTTGTCCTCGGAAAGAAAATACGCGATGTCATTGACAGGAATCGGAAGAATCTTGTCATTCAGGCGTACCATGAATTTCTGCCGGTATTCATGCTGTGTGCCGGAGATGGTGGATAGAAGGGCAGACATGTCAGTGACGCCGGCGGTATTGCGGCAGCGCTGCACTGCCCTGTCCAAGTCCTCCTTTTCGATAGGCTTCAGGAGGTAGTCCACGCTGTTCACCTCGAATGCCTTCACTGCGTAACTGTCGTATGCTGTGGTCATTACGATCTTTGCATCGACATTGATCTGCCTGAAGATGCTGAAGCAGTCACCGTCAGAAAGCTCCACGTCCATGAATATGATATCGGCGGAATGTTCCTTCAGCCACCCGACCGTGCCGCTGACTGAACTTGTCATGCCGACGATTTCCAGATCCGGATAATATTTCTGCAGAGTGCGGCTCAGGTTGGCCTGTGCCATCGGTTCGTCTTCGACTATCAATACTTTTAGTGCCATAATTCGGGTTTTTAGGAGGTTTTCTGTGCGGACATGAGCGGAAGCGATACGGAATATTCCGTTCCATTGTCATTGATTTCAATGTCATTGCCCGACAAATCAATGTATTGCTGGCGGATGTAGTTCAGACCGACTTTTGTGGAGTCTTCTCCAAGCGCCACTTTCGGATATTTGTTGTTTGTCACGATGATTCTGGAATCCTGCGCCGTTATGTTTATGTGGAGCGGATTGTCCGGAGACACCCTGTTATGTTTGATTGCATTTTCTACAAGCATCTGGATCGAGCACGTCACCACGTCGTAAGACATGAAAGACTCGGGGACATCGACATTGACCTCGAACCCTGACTCGAAGCGTACTTTCAGCAGGTCGGTATATTTTTCGGTGAAATCCATTTCCTCACGCAGGCTTATAACCGTAAGCGAGTCATTTTTAAGCATATACCTGTAGATGCCAGCGAGTTTGTGGACGAAAAGGCTTGCGTCTTCGTTCTTGTTGTCGCAGATCAGGCAGTCCAGGACATTCAGTGAATTGAACAGGAAATGCGGGTTCACCTGCTGTTTCAGTTTCAGATATTCGAACTGGGCCTTGTGTCTTTTCATCTTCTCAGCCTTCACATCCAGATGCGTAACTCTCACGTAGTCAGCCATGTATATAAGTACATAAAACAGTATTTCAGCGATGAATACCACTACAGCCGTCTCTACCAGGTCATGAACCGGAGGCAACTGCTGTATGGAAAACGGAAGGTCAATGCCTACGGCGAATGTCGCGCCGAGAACGGCAAGAACCACGAATGAGGTCAATGTTATCCAGCGGAAATATGCAGGCTTCTTGCGGAGCCTGGTCCTGGCGAACCTTACATATATTATATTAAGGCAAATCAGAATGATGCAGACAGGAATATTGTACATCAGTCTTACCAGGTTCTTGTATAGTCCGCCGTTTGACAGTATGTTCATGTCGCTCAGGGCGATGATTGCCAGTCTGAAAAGGAAGATGGCGAGTACGACAGCTATCAGCCACGGCATGTGCGGCATCCTGATGGAGCCGGAGGACAGACGGAGCCGCTTGAGGATATTGCCTACGAGTATCGTGCTCCATCCGAGGAGTTCTGTGGTGAGCGCAGTTGAAATGGCATGGACGGCAAGGTCGGAGCTGAAAATCATTCCGATCAGGTTTGCTCCGGCGGTTCCCAGAAGGTATCCGGTAACATTGATGATTATGATTATTCCGGCCGTGAACTCCAGATTCAGGTTCTTCCTCAGGCAGACGAGAAGTATCATCGCCATAGTGAGCACCGTGAGGAACAGTTCGTCGCCGATTCCGGCCTCGCGGCACAGAATCGTCACGGCAGCATGAAGCAATGCAAATATATGTACTATGCCCGAAGGCTTTATCTTAGACAAGTTCATAACTCAAGTTTCAAGTGTCTGTGTGGTATGCCGGCATGTCCTGCAACCGTCGCAGGTCAAAGTTAGGAATATTTGCCAAAAATAAAAAACCTGCCGTTCATTCGTCGTCAGATTTTTCCCGTCCGTCAGCCAATTCCGACCATCCGTCCTGTCACATATTTTTAATAGGATATTAATAAATATATTTGCAAACGTTTTAAGGTCTGAAGGAGTACCTGAGGCCTTGACAGTGACAGAAACGGAACTTGACAATTCCGCGACCACATAGAACAAACGAAAACCAATGAACAAGAAACCGAAATTATCTTTTTGGCAGATATGGAACCTGAGCTTCGGATTCCTTGGAGTCCAGATCGGATATTCCCTGCAGAATTCAAACACATCCACCATATTCGAATCACTCGGCGCTGACGTAAGTCACCTGAGCTATTTCTGGTTGGCGGCACCTCTTGCCGGAATGGTCATCCAGCCTATCGTAGGCATGTTCTCAGACGGGACATGGACCAGATTCGGCAGACGCATCCCGTATATACTCGGAGGAGCATTGATTTCGACGATAGCACTTATGCTCATGCCGAACTGCCCGACTCTTCTGGCATTGGCCCCTCTCGCGATGGGAGCGTTCATCCTCCTTTTCATGGACCTTTCTTTCAATGTTACTATGCAGCCGTTCAGGGCGCTTGTCGCTGACATGCTCGACGATTCGCAGAAGACAGAGGGTTATGTTGTCCAGACTTTCCTTATTAATATAGGTGCCGTAATAGGAGCCGTCCTCCCGCTGATTATGACATGGGCCGGTGTAAGCGACGAAGCTGTTCCCGGCCAGGTTTCATCCCACATTGCATGGTCCTATTATATAGGAGGTGCAATCCTTCTGGCGACCGTCCTGGTGACAGCATTCAGGACTAAGGAGTATCCTCCGAAGGAATTCGCCGAGTACAACGGTATCGCTGAGGTCAATGCAAGTGAACCTGCGGAGAAGCCAAGTTTCATGACATTGATAAAGAACACCCCGTCCGCGATGATCCGTATCGGCGTGACCCAGTTCTTCTCATGGGCGGCGCTGTTCATCATGTGGACATATCTGAAACCTGCCATAACAGGCTCAGTGACAGCCGGTGGCGTCCTTCTTACGGAAGGGGAGACACAGACCTGGGTCGGTGTCCTTAACGGAGTCTATCCGATTCCTGCCTGCATCGCCGCTCTGTTCATGACGAAGCTCGCTACCAGATTCGGAAACAAGAGAGTCTATGCCACATGTCTCCTTTTCGGAGTCCTCGGCTTCGCCGGACTCTGTCTGCTGAAAGATAAATATGCATTGATGATACCGATGCTGGGTATCGGAATTGCCTGGGCCGGCATTCTCGCCATGCCTTACGCGATTCTTTCCCGCACTGTTGACCCGAAACGTATGGGCGTTTACATGGGTATCTTCAATTTCACCATCACGATACCGCAGATAGTCATCGGACTTACCGGAGGCGTCATCGTGAAATACTGTTTCGGCTCGAATGCAGTGATGATGTTGGCATTGGCCTGCGTCTTCATGCTGTTGGCTGCGGTGTCTGTCGCTTTTATCAGAGAAAATTGAAAATAATTACTATATTTTTTTAAACTAATAACAATAAGATCCTATGAACAGATTTCTATCTTTTATAGTGGGACTGATGGGACTGCTTCTCATCACCCCTGATCTGTCAGCCCAGAACGGGTTTGAAGTAAGGGGTACCGTCATGGATCAGACCGGCCAGCCAGTAATCGGCGCGACCGTTCTCGAAAAGGGTACTACCAACGGATTGTCGACTGACATTGACGGCAATTACACACTGAAAGTGTCCTCAGCTGATGCAATCATTGAAGTCAGCTGTATCGGATACAAGACCGTGACCTTCGTAGCAAAAACCAATCCTGCGAAGACTGTCATTCAGGAAGATGCCATGTATCTCGACGATGTAGTGGTCATCGGTTACGGTACAGTCAAGAAGAGCGACATGACCGGTTCCGTTACCGCCATCAATGCAGAAGAGGTAAACCGCGGAGCCGTCACTTCTCCGAGCTCAATGCTTCTCGGTAAGGTTTCCGGACTTAACATCACTCCTGCGAACGGACAGCCGGGTTCTTCTTCTACCATCAGAATCCGCGGTGCGGCATCTCTTACCGCATCCAATGACCCTCTCATTGTCATTGACGGTGTCCCTGTAACAAAAGACGGCGGTGCCGGCATGGGCGATCCGCTTGCTACTGTCAATCCTAACGACATCGAGTCTTACTCTGTCCTCAAGGATGCGTCCGCTACCGCAATCTACGGTTCCCGCGCTTCCAACGGTGTGATCATCATCACTACCAAGAAAGGAACAGGCAAAGGTATCCACGTAGGCTACAGCGGAAGCGTTTCCCTCAAGCAGAATACCGATGCCATCAAGATGATGGACGGAGACCAGTTCTTCGACTATATCCAGGAATATCGTCCTGAAGCCATCGAACTTCTCGGTGTGGACGGTACAATGTACAACACTAACTGGCAGGATCAGATTTACCGTATCGGCGTGAATACTGACCACAACATCAGCCTTTATTCAGGTGGAGTTGTTCCTTTCCGTGTCAGCATGGGCTACAACCTCGACCAGGCTACCATCAAAGTCGGTGACAACCAGAGAGGTAACATTGACGTAAGCCTTTCTCCTAAATTCTTCGACGAGCATCTTTCGATTAATTTCAATGCCAAAGGCGTATATCAGCATACCAACTGGGCCAACAACCCTGTAGAGAGTGCTCTTTCATTCGATCCTACCAAGCCTATCTATTTCACGGATGCTGAAGGCAACATCGACAAGACTGCCATTTCCAACGGTTACTGGAACTGGTTCAGCGCAGGTGTGCCTAATACCATGGCAGCCGCCAACCCTCTTTCTGCAGTTTATGACTACGTCAACTACGGACATACCTACCGTGGAGTAGGCAACTTACAGATTGACTATAAGGTACACGGACTTGAGGCGTTGAGGGCAAACCTGAACTTGGGTATGGATATCGCCAGGACCAATGGTACCAAGTACAATACCGTCGGTTCACGCAGTTCGCTTACCAGTGCTCCTGACCTCTATGAGAAGTACAAGAACTTCAACAAGAACATGCTTCTGGAGGCCTACCTCGACTACAATGAAACTTGGGGAAAACACAATTTCAATGCGATGGCAGGTTATTCTTGGCAGCACAACTACATCAAGTACGAGAACTCACAGTACTACAACAATGACAGGGAAACCGTATATCATATCGCTCCTGTCAATGCCAAAGAGTACTACCTGATTTCATTCTTCGGACGTCTCAACTACGGCTTCGATTCGAGATATCTCTTCACTTTCACCGCCCGCGGTGACGCATCCAGCCGTTTCTCTCCTTCAAACCGTTGGGGTTTCTTCCCGTCAGCAGCATTCGCATGGAACATTGCAAATGAGGAATTCCTGAAGGGCAACAGGTCAGTGTCAGCCCTCAAGTTCCGTCTCGGATGGGGACGCACAGGACAGCAGGATATCGGAGACGACTACTATCCTTACATCGCAAGATACTATGAGTCAGCGTCTGTGACTATGCAGTATCCTATGGGTGCTGACGGCAAGTCTTTCAACCTTCTCTCACCATTGGCCTACAACCCTAACATCAAGTGGGAGACAACCGAGACTTACAACGTAGGTTTGGATTTCGGTTTCCTCAATGACAGGATTTCCGGTACGGTCGAGGCTTACTACCGCAACACATTCGACCTCCTGAACAATATCTCGATTCCTCTCGGTTCGAACTTCGGCAAGCAGGTGATTTCCAATATCGGAACAATGGTTAACAAGGGTATCGAGCTCTCAGCCAACTTCGTTCCTGTAGAGACCAAGGACTGGAACTGGAAAATCGGTGGAAACATCACCTTCCAGGACGTGAAGATTACCAAGCTGACCAACAGCGATGAAACCTACCTCGGAGTAGAGACAGGTCCTTCAATGGGTGCCAATGTCGGCTTCAGCTCACTCCACCGCAAAGGCTTCGCTCCATATACTTACTACATGTACCAGCAGCTCTATGATGCTGAAGGCAAGCCAGTCCAGAATGCTTTCGTGGACCGCAACGGCGACGGCAAGATCAATGCTGATGACCGTTATATGACCGGCTGCAGCGCTACTCCGTGGGCTTACTACGGTATCAGTACACAGGTAAGATACAAGAACTGGGATTTGGGTATCAACGGTCACGGTTCCATCGGAGCCGAGCTCATCAATAAGGTAGCCCTCGGATATTCATCATCTTACAGCGACAACTGGACCAAGGGTTACATTGACAACCTCTGCCCTAAGTGGCTCCTTCCTGAATGGCACGCTCCTAACAGCGAGACACAGAAATATTCAGACCTTTGGATTGAGGATGCGACATTCTTCAAGATTGACGACATCAATCTCGGCTATACCTTCAATCTCAAGAACAACCTCAAAATCCGTCTTGCAGGTTCTGTCCAGAATGTATGCACATTCACCAAATACTCAGGACTTGATCCGGAAATCAACAATATCGATGGTGTGGACAATTACGTTTATCCTCGTCCTCGTCTCTATACTCTTCGTCTTAACATTTCATTCTAAGCAGGAGGAACAACATTATGAAATTCATAAACAAATTATTCATACTTTCAGTTGCGGCGATACTGTTTTCATCATGCCTCAAGGATTTGGATACACTTCCTTTGAACACGACTGACTTCACGTCTGAAAACGCGTATGCCAATGAAGACAGCTATCTCAAGGCTCTTGCCTACATCAATGGCTACTATATGCTTGTAGGTCAGGATGATGCAGGTAAAAATGACCTCGGATTCTCAGACTCCGGACAATCTGAGTTCCTGAGACAGTGGATCAACATGAACGAGATGACCTGCGACGGACTCAAGTGCGTCTGGGGCGACTCTTATCTTACTGAACTTCAGCATGATTCATGGGGCTCAAGTACTAACGATGCTCTTGTGGCCGTATATACCCGTGCGGTGAAGGCCATCGCTCTCGTGAACGAATTTCTTCTCCAGACTACTGACAGCAAGATCGATGCCCGCGGCCAGTCATCACTCAAGGGTGAGATCGCCGGATACAGGGCAGAGGCACGTTTCCACAGGGCAATGTTCTTCTACGTGCTTATGGACGAGTTCGGAAACCCTCCTTTCCCTATGCCTGAGAACATCGGTGGAGAGAATCCTAAGCGCATCACCAGAACTGACCTCTTCAACTGGCTTGAAACAGAGCTTCTTGACCTCGCTTCTGACAACAGCGCAATGCCTGCCGTAGGTTCTGTACCTTATCCACGTCCTACCAAGGGTTCCGTATGGGCACTTCTCAGCCGTATGTACCTCAATGCCGAGGTTTATACCGGAACTGCAAGATGGCAGGATGCCAAGGATGCAGCCAAGAAGGTCATCGGAATGGGATATTCTCTCGCTCCAAAGTATTCAGACATGTTCCGTCAGGACAATACCGAGAACGGTTCAGCGGAGAAGGAGTTCATCTTCGCTGTCGCTTATGACAGGGTTTCCACACAGAGCTGGGGCGGAACTTCGACATTCGCTTCCGCATCTCTCAGCGAGGAGGCCAACCTCAAACTCGGTGCAGAGTTCGGTCTTTCCAAAATCAATGGTGAGAACTGGGCCGGTTACCATGTTCCTAATGACTATGTAGCACGTTTCCAGCTCAATGGTGTAGTATGGGGCAACAAGACCAATGTCTTCGGATATGACAGGGCAGCCAGTGACAAGCGAGCGTTCTTCACCAATTACGGTTCAGTCCAGGACTTCGATGAAAAGCAGGTTTCTTCAGGTTGGATGTGCTGGAAGTTCTGCGGACTTGATTCCAATGACAAACTCGTTCAGCAGGACGGCGTTCCGGGAAACTGGAAACTCTCCTCTGCCGATATGCCTATCTTCCGTCTTGCCGAGATGTATCTCAATTATGCTGAGGCTGATGCCCGTCTCAACGGCGGTGTCGTAAAGGATGCTGATGCTCTCAAATATGTGAAGGACCTCCGTGACCGTGCAGGCGTTTCAATGCCGTCAGAGGTAAATCTCGATTGGCTTCTCGATGAAAGGGCACGTGAATTCATGTGGGAAGGTCACCGTCGTGTGGATCTCATCCGTTTCGGCAAGTTCACTGACGTGAATTATCCTTGGACACTCAAGGGCGGACTTATGAACGGAAAGATTGCCCTCCCTTCATACAAGACAATATTCCCGATTATCCAGAGCGACCTCAGTTCAAACAGCAACCTCGTTCAGAATGAAGGTTATTAGCAGAATTGATAACATTTAAAATTGATATTATGAAATCATTGAAATATATGGCAATGGCCGCAGTTGCGGTTCTGGCTGCTTCCTGCACCTTGGATTTGCCAAAGGACCAGATTTCGTCAGAGTTGACGGCACCTGTCCTCAGACCGGTTTCCAATGTCATCTCTGATGCCAACACCACCAAGGTGGAGCAGGTCAATTTCACTTGGGACCCTGCTGATTTCGGTGCCAAGACAGAAATCCTCTACTCAGTATATGCCGAACTCGGCTCAGAGAAGGCTCTTATAGGACAGAACTACAAGAACTCTCTCAGTATCAATAAGGGAGACCTTGTCGGTATGATATGCAGCTCGCTGAAGGGCGAGAAAAACACCACCGTCACTGTCAATGCCTATGTGGAGGCTGCCCTCAAGGACGTGGTAAACTCACCTGTATTGACTTCAGAGAAAGTCGCTTTCTCAGTCTATACTTACCTTCCTCCTAAGAAGAACATCTGGCTTCCTGGAAAGTATCAGGACTGGAATCAGTTGGGAACTGAAGTCTGGGAAACAGAGGCCGGTACCAGCACATACAAGATTCTTGTCGATGTCTCGAATGATGCAGAGACACCTTATTACTTCAAGATTGTCGATGAAAACCAGTCTTGGGTCGGAATGAATGAGGGCTATACTCCTGAAGGTTGGGAGGTTGCTGATCCTTCAAACTCTGACGGAAACTTCTCAGTGCCGGCGGAAGAGCCGATCATGTGGCTGACCATCAACACCAAGACCAAGACTGTTGCAAGGGAGGTCGTATCCAAAGTGGCTCTTATCGGCGACTTCAACGGATGGAATGAGTCCGAGGAGAAGGAACTTACCTACAATGCTGCGAAGAATGTCTGGGAATCTCCTGTCATCAGTTTCACGGAAGGCCAGGGCTGGCTCCTGAGACTCAACAAGAACTGGGACCACAAGTATGGCAGTGCAGTTGCAACTAACGACATTGCAGGCGGATATGAGATTACGAAGGGCGGAGAGAACATTCCGACTCCGGGAACAGGTGACTATATCGTCCGACTCTATGCCAACAGGACACCTATTGTTGTGACATATGAAAAACAGTAAACAGGTTTGACTTATGAAATGGATTAAAAACATATTTGCAGTCTCTGCCGCAGCTTTTGCGGCAGTGGCCTGCACCATAGAAAGTGAAGACACCTTCTCGACGAGTCCTGTCGCTCCGGTACTGGATGCTCATTCGGACATCCTCATCACGGAGGGTACCAAAGCTGAGTCTGTGACTTTCACATGGACTGCTGCACGTCAGATCGACGCGGAAGCATATCTCTATAACTTGAATGTCAAGAGCGGAGAGAAGGAAGCCGCTCTGAAAGAGGGTATAACCGACAACTTCTATACGGTCTCAAAGGAGGAACTCAGAACATTCCTCAAGACCAATTTCGAACTGGAAAAGAATTCTACCCACCAGCTTGATTTCTCTGTCAATGTTGCTGACAAGGCCGGTAATGTATATTCGTCTCCTTCAGTTGGAGTGAAAGTTTATTTCTATGACGAAGCTGTCGCTCCTGTAGCCAGCGCACCTGAGTCAACAATCGTTCTTGACAAGGAAAAGCAGTCAGATGAACTTGAACTTCTCTCTTGGACCGATGCAAGGCTTGTTTATGGCGAAGATGTTACATATAAGGTAACAATGGCATATGGCAGCGGAGCAGAAAAGGTTCTTGCCGACGGTCTCACGAATGCTTCTTATACGACCACAGTGGACGGCCTTAACGAAGCCGTGGTAGCGGCCGGTGCAGCTGAAGGCTCGGAAGCGGAATTGACATTGAAGGTTTATGCATTCTGCGAGAGCATACCTGAAGGTGTCGTTTCAAATGCCGTGAAAGTCAAGATTACTACTTATGTTCTGTCATTCCCTGAGAAGATGTGGCTTCCTGGAAGCTATCAGCACTGGGATATTGCCAATGCTCCTTCACTCTCACTTTCATCCAAGCAGAAAGGTGTATATCAGGGCTTTGTTGATCTTTCGACTGGATCCGAAGATGTTGATGCGGAATTCAAGTTCAGTGCGACTCCTTCATGGTCAGAAACTGATTTCGGCTTCGAGGATGTTACAGTCGAAACCAAAGGCAGTGAGGACCTCCCATTTGCATATGCAGAATCAAAAACACTGGGCGGTTCCAACATCAAAGTACCTTCAGGATTGTATTTCATCAGGCTCGACAAGAAGAACGGAACACTCGTGATGGTTCAGGTAAAGAACCTCGAAATCGGCGGCAGTTTTGCTGCTTCAGGCTGGGGAACTTTCTTCCCGATGACCAAGAATGATTCAGAATGGGCTGCAGCAGATGCATTTGAAATGACGGAGAATGACGAAATCAAGATCCGTTTCAATTCTGACTGGACATATTCTTTCGGCGGTGAGATGGACAATGTGGTTTTCGGCGGCGGCAATATCAAATTCACCAAGTCTGCCGGAAAATACAAGCTCGTTTTCGATACCAAGACATCAGATTTCGTGCTCAATGCCGTCAAATAATTTGAGATTACGCTCGTAATGAGCATTCGATAATCCGGGCAGGCCCTGCGCTAAGGAAAGGCCTGCCCTTTTTGAAAATTACTGGATATAGTATCTCAAGCCAGTGCTTGTGAAACTCGAATTTATAATGAAAAACATTACAAGATTTTTTGTCCTGTCAGTTCTGTGTCTGTCGGCACTCTTTTCCTGCAGCAAGGAGGAACAAGTCCAGCAGGGAAAGAAACTGCAGGTTACACCGGATGCCTTATATTTTACCAAAGCCGCATCCTCTCAGACATTGGAACTGAAGACAAATGCTTCGCAGTGGAAAGCAGTGGTTTCCAAGAATGATTGGCTTGAAATAGACAAGACATCAGGAACCGGTTCAGGCGAAATTACCGTCAATGTTACCGAAAACAACAAGGAACTGAGGACCGCGACCATCACTTTTTCCGCATCCGGATACAAATCAGCTGTCGTGAAGGTGACACAGCATCCTGTAGATGAACTTATAAATCCTTCAGCTACAGGACTTTTCGCGATACCTGAATTGCCGGAAGCAGACTCCCCATGCGTACTTTATTACAGGGCGGACAAGTCTTCTCCGTTCTATGACTACCACGAGGACCTTTACGCCCACATCGGAATCGTTGAGGCTGAATGGATGTATGTCCAGTCTGAGTGGGACAAGAACATTGACAAATGCAGGTGGCAGCCGTGTGAGGAAAGCAATCTCTGGAAACTTCAGCTCGAACCTTCCGTCAGGGAATGGTTCGCTTCCGGCGAATCGCCAGTAAACAAGATCGGTGTAGTCGTGCGTAGCGCCGACGGTAAACTCCAGACCGATGATTTGTTTGTCAATGTCAAAGATGAGAAATTCGTCTTCGAACCTGCTCCGGTCGTCAAGGAAACAATGCCTTCCGGACTTCATGACGGCATCAATTATAACTCTGACGGCAGCGTGACACTGGTTTTGCGCGACCTCGACAACAAGGGCAAATGCCATGAATACTGTTATGTGACAGGAGAATTCTCCAAGTGGCAGCGTTCCAACGACTATTCCATGAAGCGTGACGATGCCGCAGGCTGCTGGTGGTACACGATGACAAACGTGGACCCGGACAAGGAATACATGTTCCAGTACTATGTCGTGGACAAGGACGGCTCGTCTTTCCGTATCCATGACCCTTACACTGAAATCGTCTATGACGGATCCAACGACAAGTACATCTCGTCATCGACTTACCCTGATCTTCCGGAATATCCTAAGGGCACAAGCGGACTTGTATCTGCTTTCAAGGTCAACAAAGATACCTACGCATGGACCAGCACCGGCTTCAAGATTGCCGACCAGGACGATCTCGTGATCTACGAAATGCATTTCCGCGATTTCACTTCTACCGGAGACATACCGGGAGCCCTCGGAAAGCTCGATTATCTGTCTTCGCTCGGTGTCAATGCCGTAGAACTGATGCCTGTACAGGAATTTGACGGAAATGACAGCTGGGGTTACAATCCATGCTCATATTTTGCCCTGGACAAGGCTTACGGAACACGCAAAATGTACAAGCAGTTCATTGACGAATGTCATGCGAAAGGCATGGCCGTAATCGTGGATGTCGTTTATAATCAGGCGACCGGGGCTCATCCTTACGCCAAGCTTTACTGGGATTCCGCCAATAACAAGACCGCTTCCAACAATCCGTGGTTCAATGTCGATGCGCCGCACCCATACAGCGTATTCCATGACTGGAATCACGAGTATATGCCTTTCCGTGAGCATGTCAAGGAAAGCTTGAACTATCTGATGGACGAGTATCATGTCGATGGTTTCCGTTTTGACCTCACCAAAGGCTTCACAAACAAGAAGAGCGACGAAGGAACCGCTTCCAACTACGACCAGAGCCGCGTGGACATCCTGACAGACTACACCAAGAGCGTGAAGAGCCACAATCCGGATGCCGTCGTGATTCTCGAACATTTCTGCGAGACCCGCGAAGAAAAGGCTCTTGCCAATGCTGGTGCAAAGGTCTGGAGAAATCTCAACAATGCATATTGCCAGTCAGCAATGGGCAAGTCTTCAGGAAGCAACTTCGAAGGACTCTGGACGGGTTCCTCAATGCCTTTCGGCGCCTATGTCGGATTCATGGAAAGTCATGATGAAGAAAGGACTGCCTACAAGGCGCTTACTGACGGTGCCTCTGGCATCAGCGGCAAGTCTAACTTGTCGGCAAGAATGAAACGTGATGCCCTGAATGCGGCATTCTTCTTCACTGTGCCAGGACCTAAGATGATATGGCAGTTCGAGGAACTCGGATATGACATCTCTATTGAAGAAAATGGCAGAACCGGCAAGAAGCCTGTTCATTGGGATTATCTGGAGGATGCAGACCGAAAGGCCCTCCACGACACATACTCTTCATTGATGAAATTCCGTAAGGAGAATCCTCGTTTCTTCTCTTCTGATGCTGATTTTACTTGGTATGTAAGTGACGGCAATTGGGATGACGGAAGGTTTGTTTACGGTTCCGTGGACGGGAAGTCATTTGCTGTCATCGGCAATTTCTCATTGGCAAAGAAAGATATCACCGCATGGTTGCCGAAATCGGGAACCTGGAAGGATTATCCGGCATTCGGTTCGGACACCTACAAAGTGACCAAGGACAAGGACGGGCACAATTCCCTTACCGTAAATCTTGCTCCCGGTGAGTTTAAATTGATTATATTTGAATAATTGACACTTGAGAAATATGAAAAATATGATTAAGACATTGTGTGTCTTGGCTGTTATGACACTGTCATCTTGCGGACAGAACGAGTCCAATTCCGATGGTGGTCAGACGACGAAACCGGCTTTCGCGAAGGGCGCCGACATCGGCTGGTACACGGAGATGGAAAAGAAAGGCTATAAGTTCTATACCGCTTCCGGTACGGAGATGGATTGCCCTGCTCTTATGAAGTCTCTGGGGTTCAATTCGTTGCGCTTCAGGGTGTGGGTAAATCCTGAGGATGTGTGGAATAGCAAGGAAGATGTCCTGAAGAAATGCCTGAGGGCCAAGGACCTCGGTATGAAGATAATGATCGATTTCCATTATTCTGATACCTGGGCTGATCCGGGCAAGCAAATTGTTCCTAAGGCATGGGAATCATATGATCTGGATGCTATGGCGAAAGCCGTGGCTGACCATACTTCAGATGTCCTCAATGCATTGAAAGATAATGGGGTAGATGTTGCATGGGTGCAGGTTGGAAACGAGGTGACCAACGGTATGCTCTGGGAGAAGGGACGTGTCAAGGGCGAAAGCGCTTCCGGCTTCGCCAAACTTTTCAAGGCCGGTGCGGACAAGGTCAAGAGCATTTATCCCAAGGCATCGGTCATCCTTCACATTGACAATGCATGGAATATGGATACCCTCCAGTGGTTCTATTCTCTCATGGCGAATACCGGCGTGAAATACGATATGATCGGCCTGTCGCTGTACCCTTCATACTGGAATGAGGAAACTAACTCATTCGAACCTTGGGAAGAGAAAGTAAATCAGGCGATTGCCAATATTCCTCAGCTGATAAAGACTTGCAATAGGGATGTGATGCTGGTAGAGTTCGGAATGCCGGCAGCCGAGCCTCAGAAAGGAAAGGAGGCGCTCGAAGCTTTGTGGAACGGACTGAAAGACGTGAAGCGTTTCAAGGGCATCTTCTATTGGGAACCGGAGTCCGAGCCTGCCCGCAACGGCTATGCTCTCGGTGCTTTCAATGACGGTAAGCCGACCATTGCCCTTTCACCTTTCGCCAAACCTGCCGATTAGCGCAAAAACTCAGCAAGTTATCTGACTTGCGAATCTTGAATAAAAATAATATTTTTGTTATGAAAAGAGTATTTGGAATTATGACGGCAGTAATGCTGACGGCTTGTGCCGGAAACACAGCTTTCGTACCGGATTCTGTCTCTGATGCAGATTTGACACAGGTCACCAGAGTCGAACCGCTTTCATGGTGGGTGGGGATGAAAACCCCGCTCCAGCTTCTCGTACAGGGCGAGAACATTTCAGGATACAACGTCACAATCGAAGGAGGCAAAGGGGTGAAGGTCAATGCTATACAGAAGGCCGACAGCCCGAACTATCTGTTCGTTGACGTCAATATCCTCAAGGATGCTGAACCTGGAACCTATTATCTTGTGTTCAGCAAAGACGGAAAGCAGGCATTCAAGTATCCGTATGAGATTGCAGCCCGTGAATCCGGTTCTGCCCAGAGAAAGAGCTACACTTCTGCGGATATGGTATATCTCATTATGCCGGACCGCTTTGCGAATGGGAATCCTTCAGGGGACAATACGGACAACACCACTGAAAAGGCAAATCGTGAGGCGCTTTTCGGCCGTCATGGAGGAGATATCCAGGGTATCATTGACCATCTTGATTATATCGAGGATCTCGGTGCGACTACGATCTGGTGCACTCCGCTTCTGGAAGACAATGAGCCGGACGGCTCATATCATGGCTATGCCTGCTCGGATTACTATCACATTGACCCGCGTTTCGGTTCCAATGAACTGTATCGTGAGTTTGTGTCCAAGTCTCATGAGAAAGGCTTGAAAGTAGTGATGGATATCGTGACAAATCATTGTGGTACAGCGCATTGGTGGATGAAGGATCTTCCTTTTAAGGATTGGATCCACCAGTTTCCGGAATATACCGGAACCAATGTATGTTTCTCTACCAACATGGATCCTAATGCCTCCAAGTATGACCTGTATCTCCAGGAAAGCGGCTGGTTCGTTCCTTCAATGCCGGACATGAACCTTGACAATCCTTTCACTCTCAAGTATTTCCAGCAGTGGGCGATCTGGTGGATCGAATATGCCGGACTTGACGGATTCAGGGTTGACACCTATCCGTACAATGAGAAGGAACCGATGAGCAGATGGTGCAAGGCTGTCCGTAAAGAGTATCCTAACTTCAATATCGTAGGGGAGTGCTGGACTTCTTCTATCCCGCAACTCGCTTACTGGCAGGCTGATAATGAGAATAAAGATGGATTCAATTCCAATCTCCCGTCTATAATGGACTTCCCTCTGTACGATGCGATTTGTGCAGGAGTTCCTACGGATTCCTCTCAGTGGGGCGCCGGCATGACCAAAGTATATGATTGTCTGTCACATGATTTCGTATATCATGACCTCTCCAAGATGATGATTTTCCCTGGAAACCATGATACTGACCGTATCGGAGATGTAGTAAGGCAGAATCCTGACAGGATGAAGATTGTGATGACCATGATGGCCACCATGCGCGGTTTCCCTCAGATTTTCGCCGGCGACGAGATGATGTTCGTTTCCAAGGACAAGAGCCAGGGCCATGGCGGTCTCCGTGTGGATTTCCCTGGCGGATGGTCAGGTGACAAGGAAAACTGGTTCACGGAAGAAGGACGCAAGGCAGCATTGACAGGAACCGACGGCAAGCCTGTTCCGGCCGGTCAGATTGCTGACCTTCACGACTTTACCCGCAAACTTTTCCAGTGGAGACGGAACAAGGGCGTGATTCATGACGGCAAGACCCTCCATTTCCTGTCGAGGGACAACACCTATGCTTATTTCCGTTACAATGCGGACGAGGCCGTGTTCGTCTTCATCAATAACTCCCGTGGCCGCAAGACGATTCCGTGGTCACACTATGCGGAAATCGCAGACGGCCTGTCTGACGGCCGCGATGTGATGACCGGCGAGGCGGTAGAGATCAATGATTCTACGGTTGTCGGTCCGCGAAAGGCTCTGGTCGTAGAGTATAAGCGCAAATAGAATTAACGTAAATTGACATTGATATGAACCTTTTGAAAAAAGTGCTTTTTGCGGGTGCTGCGATTTGCGCGGCATCGGCATTGACACAGTCCTGCGGCGGCTCAGGCCAGACTGCGGCTGAACTTTCCGACGTCTCTGTCCTGAAATCTCCGGACGGAAACCTCTCCATGAAATTCGGTATTGCGCCGGATGGAAGTCCCATGTATTCACTGAATTACGGTGAGACTGCCGTGATCAGGCCGAGTCATCTCGGATATGAGATGCGCGGTGTGCTCAAGGCCCAGAAGATCGTTTTCGGGGACAAGGATATCCAGAAAGTGGATGATAAGCCATGCTGGTCTTTCCATGACGGATTCAAGGTAGAAAGCATTGACACATGCACATTCGATGAGACCTGGCAGCCTGTATGGGGTGAGGAGTCCGAGATTCGTAACCATTATAACGA
The DNA here is from genome assembly GCA_934700615.1 of uncultured Bacteroidales bacterium. Lineage (GTDB taxonomy): Bacteria > Bacteroidota > Bacteroidia > Bacteroidales > UBA932 > Cryptobacteroides. The sequence goes on along the minus strand of CAKUXR010000032.1, from coordinate 3,095 downwards.
GTTGGCTGTCAATCTTGTACAGGCATCTTCCGACAAGCGCATGACCGTGCGCTTCCGTCTTTTCGATGATGGCCTCGGTTTCCGTTATGAGTTCCCTGAGCAGAAGGGCCTGACCTATTTTGTGATCAAGGATGAAATGACTGAGTTCGCTATGGGCGGAGACTATACAGCCATCTGGATACCAGGCGATTACGATACTCAGGAATATCAGTACACCGTGTCCCGCTTGAGCGAAATCAAGTCAAGGATGGAAACTTCTATGTGCGGCAACTCTTCACAGACTCCATTTTCAATGACAGGTGTGCAGACTTCTCTTCAGATGAAGACTGACGAGGGCCTCTACGTGAATATACATGAGGCTGCTCTGGTGGACTATTCCTGCATGCACCTTGATCTCGACCCTGCTACTTTGACCTTCAAAACTGAACTTACACCTGACGCCGAGGGATGGCGCGGCCGTCTCCAGATACCTTGCAAGAGCCCGTGGAGAACTGTCCAAGTCGTGGACAATGCTTGTAAACAGCTGGAATCCAGACTTGTGCTGAACCTTAATGAGCCTTGCGCCTATGATGATGTTTCATGGATTCACCCTGTGAAATATGTCGGCGTATGGTGGGAGATGATTTCCGGAAAAGGCACCTGGGCATATACCGATGACTTCTCTTCTATTCACCTAGGCGTTTCCGACTATTCTAAAGCCAAGCCAAACGGCAAGCACTCGGCGAACAATGAAAATGTGCGCCGCTATATCGACTTCGCCGCCAAGCATGGCTTTGACGAGGTTCTGGTAGAAGGCTGGAATGTCGGCTGGGAAGACTGGGCAAACTGCAACAAGGATTACGTCTTCGATTTCGTGACCCCTTACCCTGATTTCGACATCAAGGCTCTGAACGAGTATGCGCATTCCAAGGGCGTGAAACTTCTCATGCATCATGAAACCTCCTCATCTGTACGCAATTACGAGAGACACATGGATGCGGCCTACAACCTTATGGAGAAATACGGCTATGATGCCGTGAAGAGCGGTTACGTGGGTGATATCCTGCCTCTCGGCGAGCATCACTACGGACAGTGGCTGAACAACCACTATCTCTATGCCGTGAAGGAAGCTGCGAAGCACCATATCATGGTCAATGCCCATGAGGCTGTCCGCCCGACCGGTCTCTGCCGCACCTACCCTAACCTCGTCGGCAACGAGAGCGCGAGAGGAACTGAGTATCAGGCGTTTGGCGGAACAGAACCAATGCATGTGACTATTCTTCCTTTCACCCGTCTCAACGGCGGTCCGATGGACTTCACCCCTGGCATCTTCGAAATGGACCTCTCCAAGTTCTGCTCGAATACGTCCAAGGTCAATGCTACTATCGCAAACCAGCTCGCCCTTTATCTTACGATGTATTCGCCTCTCCAGATGGCTGCTGATTTCCCTGAGCATTACGAGCAGTTCGCTGATGCGTTCCAGTTCATCAAGGATGTCGCAGTGGATTGGCAGAAGAGCAAATATCTTCTTGCGGAGCCGGGTGACTATATCGTCGTAGCCCGCAAGGCCAAGAAGTCAGGCCAATGGTTCGCCGGCGGCGTGACTGACGAAAACAGCAGGACACTGGATGTCCCGATGAACTTCCTCGACCCTGGAAAGACATACGTGGCCAAGATTTATGCCGATGCTCCTGATGCTGACTATCAGAAGAATCCTCAGGCTTATGTGATTACAGAGCAGGAGGTTACATCTGAGAGCGTGATTCCTGTATTCATGGCCCGCGGAGGCGGATTTGCCATCGAGTTCAGAGAGAAATAACAACTGATATCATATTATGACAGCGGTGCGTGGTTTTGGTTCACGCACCGCTTTTTTTATGGTTCCTGCAGGGTCTCTGCAGAAAAACATTGACCTTACTTCTTATGGGAATCCAGGATTATGATGTCTTCGTCCGCTTTTTCCGGCATCTCGACGTAGAACCAGTTGGTGGTCTTCGTCTTTTCTCCCTTGTCGGCGCTCACCACCGCATAGAAAAGTTTGTCTCCCTTCTTCCAGCCTACGGCACCGTTTCCGAACTTGTTCAGAGGATAGTCGCAGTAAATGCCGGGGACATTGTCCTCATAGTCGAAAATCAGGTACTTGGCGTATGTGGCCTCGTCTGCCTGGCCGCTTCCGATGACATTGTGGTCTTCAGTAGTTGAATAATAGTGCTCGACGGCGCTGTTCGGAACGTTGTGGCAGAAAATCGTATTCTTCTCCGCCAATGGACGGAACTCGAAAACGACCTCAGTCCAAGGCGTTGTGGCAGCCGGCTCGGTTGTGAACTCGAAAACGCTCTCCTTGGAATCTGAATATCCGGAACCTTCTTCAGCCAAATTCTTGACCTTCAATATGTAAGAGGTTCCAGGCTTCAATCCTGCGAATGTCACATAAGGATCTTCGATGGTCGCCGCATCGAGACTGGTCTCGGGAGCATCCTTTGCGGCGATGTCATAACTGAACTTTCCTGAAGAAGGAAGCCAGGTGACGCATACGCCGACATCGGTCTTGCATGAATTCTTGAACTCCGGAGAGGCAACTCTCGGGATGGCGCCTGTCGTGAATGTCACGCTGGCAGTAGCAGAAGGAGCGTAGTCCGGGTTGTTTTTGCTCAATGCAGTCACATGGAAGTTGTATGTGCTTTCTTCCTTGAGGTCAGAGATGGTCACGAGTGTCTCGGTATATGCGGCATTCTCTGCAACGACGACCCCGTCAGCAGTCTCCAACTTATATGAATATGTGTCTGCATGTTCGACAGGATTCCAGAAGAAGGCGTACTCCGTTACGGTACTTTGTGCCTTGAATCTCGGCTCCGGAGTAGCAAGTGGTCTTGGATCAGAGTCCTTGGAGCATCCCGCGGCAAGGACGAGCAGCGAAACGGCTGCGAATTTCAATAGATGGGTGTTCATAGTATAAATGGTTTGTAAGTTCAGTTTTTCACAATGTAGTTATTGTTCCGAAAAATTCCAAAAATTTTTTCTAAAACGGGCGGATGAACATCCTGTCTTTGACACTTTGGTTTTAAGATATAAAGGCCCCAGAGCGCTGTAATGGCGATTCTGGGGCTTTTGCAATT
>CAKUXR010000031.1 GCA_934700615.1 uncultured Bacteroidales bacterium | reverse complement strand
GATGGTCAGTATCTTGTAAACTAATAACACTATTGGCCAACTGCTTGGCAGTGGTGGTCTTGCCACACCATTTTGGCCCTTCAATGAGCACTGCTCCCATTGCTTTAAGATGTGCTTTAAGTCGCACGTCAAAGACTCTATTTAGATATGCCATATTCGATTTTGTTTTATGCTGCAAAAGTACTCATTTTAATTTGATTACCAAACGTATTTTAAATTTTTGATGCGTTTTGTTTTAAGTTTTTGTTGCAATCTATTTGTAATTTTTGAGGTATTTCATTTGTAGTTTTTGGGGCATTTTATCATGTGTTTTTGTGGTAAAGCACTACCTTTGCAGAAGATGAGTGCGTGTTTGCTTATCGTTGCGTATTTCTATATTTGACCAAGGCCAAACTCGGCTGCAAATTTGCAGCACGCTCACGCAAATGGCTTGCTTAATAACGGTTTGCATTTCGAGAAAGTAACCTGAATAAGTAGCCTCAGATTAAGAGAAGATTTTCGAGGATAGATCTTTTTTTCGAAGATGGAGTGTACTGGACGTACACGACTGATGATAAAACAGATATTGACCGAAAAGATTCCTTAAGATGATGCAGGTTATTTTCTGAAGGTTGCTTAACTTTGCAGTTCTTAAAACACATCGCAATGAAAATAGAGCTCGACGTTCACACTCATACAGTGGCTTCAGGTCACGCATACAGCACAATTCAGGAAACCGCACAGGCCGCGGCAGACAAAGGCCTGAAAATATTGGGCATCACGGAACACGGCCCGAGTATTCCAGGCACATGTCACCCGCTGTATTTCAGAAACTTGCATTGTGTTCCACGCGAGATGTACGGTGTCCGCCTGATGCTTGGTGCAGAGCTCAACATCCTAAATACAAAGGGTGACATTGACCTTGACGAATTTCATTGGCGTATTCTCGACATCCGCATCGCCGGCATCCACAGCCTCTGCTGGGAAGGAGGCAAGAAAGAGGAGAACACCGAGGGTGTTGTCAATGCCATGAGAAATCCTTTTGTCCAGATTATCAGTCACCCGGGAGACGGAGTTGCAGAACTAGATTTCGAAAGACTGGTCCAGGTTTCCAAAGAGACTCATACAATATTGGAAATCAATAACCATACATTGGCTCCTGCCCGCCATAAGGCTTCATTTGCCGTGCCGAACAATCTGGAAATCCTGAGACTCGCCAAGCAATATGAAGTGCCGATCATTCTAGGCAGCGATGCACACGTTTCGACCATGGTAGCCAAGTATGATTATCTGGAACCTCTTCTGGCCGAGACGGAATTCCCTGAGGAACTGATACTTAACACAAGCGCAGAACGCTTCCTGGGATATCTCAAGAAAATCTAGTCCTATGGCGTCAGCTGTCTTTCCTCTTGGAAAGACCCATATGGAAAGACTTACATAGGAAGCGGCCTGTCATAATGGTAGCCGGCAGCGTCCAGAAGATCTAGCAATCTGGAAACCAGTACTGATTCGCCCTGAAGACGGTCATGGAGAAGGATTACGGAACCCGGCTTTATCCGGCGCATGATCCTGTCCAGAACAAGACTGCATGATTTGTCATCCTGACGGTAATCCCGCGTGTCGAAACTGCGTATGGACCAGCCTACAGTCTTGAGTCCCAACTTCTTTACGGCATAGGAAACGGTCGGATTCACGACTCCGAATGGCGGACGGAACAGACGGACATCCTCGCCCGAAAGTCTGTCCAAGATAGACTTGCATTCATCTATATCATTGACCATAAGCCTCTTGGAATAGAGAGGAAAGGTATTGGTATGGCTGAAAGTATGAATGCCTACTGAGTGCCCCTCGGCCAGAATACGACCGACCAAAGGCTCCTGCCCCGTCACATTTTTGCCGATGATGAAGAACGTGGCCACTGCACCCCGAGCCTTGAGGACATCCAGAACGGCCTCAGTTTCAGCGCCTGCAGGCCCGTCATCGAAGGTCAGATAGACAACATTGTCTGATGTTTTCTCTCGGCAGAACGCCTTGAGATACACACCTGATCTTATGCTTGCAGACGCCCACACGAGGAATGCAAGAATCAGGATACAGGTCAATGTCAGGAGAAAGAGGCACATACTAATTCGCCTCCGCGCGCAAAAGAATCATCTGTCCATCGGCATTGACATCATCCCTCACGAGAATGCATGTCCCGGGATGGAGAGAAGCATTGGAAAGAAGAAATCTTGACATGACGACAGGCAGCATCGTCATGAATGCCCCGACTTCATGTATATAGCTGCTGCACAAGACATTGACAACTTGAGAAGCCGCACAGGCATTGACAAAATCATCGACAGGGACTGATGACGGAGCGATTCCGAGGAGTCTGTATGAAGTGGTTTCAGGACTCGTTCCTGATACGACAAATGCGCTCGCGCCCTCTCCCAACGGCATTGACTTATAGATTCCCAAATCGCGTCTGAGCCGGTCAACGGTCTCCGTTACTTCATCGAAGGAGCCGACAAGGACAGACTTCGACGGGTCTTCGAAAAGCAACATTGACGCATCTGTCAATGCTGCTGACAATCCGGCCCCGCGCTGCACGTAAGTCATGTTGTACGCACGGATTTTTCTTATCAATGCCACATAACCGGAGGCCGTGTTGAATGTAGATTGCATGAACGGTGACGGATTCAGCAGGTCGGGCATGTCCAACATATTGTCAGCGAATGAGATAGTGTCCTTCATGAATCCCATTCCGGTAAATGTGATGATGCCGGTGACATCTGAAGAATCTGTTCCGTCCAGGGATTTCAGACCGCAGCACACAGCCATCTTCAAGAGTCGTCCCATCCTTCTTCGCAGATTGGCCTCCTTAATAACAGGCTTATAGTCAGGTTCTTCCGCCATTATCGGAGACTCTGGAGCATTGACGGAATCATGTCCGTTGCCGCTGATGACATTGAAAGAAGACAGCCAACAAGGGACAGGCGGTATGATAATTTGACTACACATCTTCTGAAATGGTTGAAAATACGAGGGATACACAATTGCCGCTGAAACCGAATGCGGAACTCAGCACATGGCGCGGAGAGATTTCGCCTCCGTAATATGGAACGAGTCCTGTCTCAGGTATCGGAGTCACTTCACAGCAAGATTTCATAAAAGAGAAGTCATTGTCTGCCAATGCCTTACAGCACAACGCCGCCTCGATTCCTTCTGACGCTCCCAAAGTATGGCCGAAGTAAGGCTTCATGGAACTGAACGGAGGAACCTGGCCTCCGAACACGCGCAGCATCGCGTTGCTCTCCGCAAGGTCATTGATTTCGGTCCCTGTGCCATGAGTATTGACAAAACCTATATCTGACGGGGTCAGACCGGCCTTTTCGATTGCGGAAGACATTGACAATCCCGGCCCTGTGCCTTCGGGTGTGCTTGCAGTCTGGTGGTAAGCCTCATTTGCATTGCCCCAGCCTGAAAGTCGGCACATCGCACCTTCACTGGCAGCGGAAAGAACAAGATAGCCGGCACCTTCGCCAAGATTCAGACCGGCACGCGAAGCATCGAAAGGCCGACAGATTTCCGAGTCCAGGATACGGAGGGAATTGAAGCCGTTCAATGTGAAACTGCACAACGCATCAGTTCCGCCCGCTATCACAATGTCAGCAAGTCCTGCCTCGATCAGACGGGCGCCGTACATGATTGCATTGCCGGCCGCGGAACAAGCTGTACTTATTGTAGTTACAAATGAAAATCCAGGCAACAGGCCTCTGCATAACGCGGCCATGGCATCGGTTACCGCCCCTGGTGAATGCATACGGAGATAATCAAGGTCCCCATTTTCAGGGTCATGACGATGCGCCTTCCAGAACACCTCGCTGAGATCCATTCCACCGACAGAAGTCCCGTTAATGAACGCAATGCGAGGACTGCCTCCGAACAAATGCCCGGATTTAACGCTTTTCACGGCCTCGGACAATGCGCACAAGCCCAGCAGCGCTGTCCTGCTGATAACGCTTTCCGACGCTATGCCGAGTTGCGACTTAAGTTCAGCATCAGAAGCAGACACCTCAGCCTCAGGCAGTTCCAGAGAAGTTTCGAATCGCTTTGCCGCACTATGATGCAAGATGCCTGAAGACACATAGTTCTTCACGCATCCTATCGAAGTTCCGGCAGCAGAAACGACTCCCGCGCCATTGACATATATCCTCCGCCCGGACATCTTACTTCCGGTTTGCCGTGATATAGTCAGCCATTGTCTTGACTGAATGGAACACCTGCTTTCCTTCTGCAGGATTCTTCAGTTTAATGCCGTATTCCTTGTCCAGAAGAAGGATAATCTCCAGAGCATCAATCGAATCCAGTCCCAGTCCTTCGTCTCCGAAAAGAGGAGCTTCCGGGTCGATGTCTTCCGGTTTGACTTCTTCAAGATTAAGCGCTTCAATGAGCTGCGCCTTCAGTTTTTCTATGAGTTCTTCCATTTTGTTCAATTGTTTCAGTTCTTGTCGTCCCAAGTAATCAATTGTCTCCTACCCGGCAACCGACCAAAGTTCAAATTTAGCGAAATATTCTCCATTCAGAAAATCAAGATGACCGATGATGCAATATCGCAGGTCGGATGCCCCAGCCATCAATGAAGCATAATGTTTCAAATCAGACATCGTCCTGTCATCTGACCAGAACCATGTATTTTCACCTTTTATATGATGACGTATGGAAATCTCGCCTGCCACGACATTCGGAAGCGTATAGACGAACACTGCCGGACTCGATGCTGCATCTCCTTCTTTGTCAATGATTTGCTGATGTTTCATATCAGTATCCAGACAGCCGTACTTGCCGGACAGCACCATTCCGCATTCCTCTTCGCCGAATTCTATCCCGTCCAGAAGCCAGGCCGCTGCGACATATCCGAGTTTGCACAAGTCATCCATCTTGTAGAACTTCATATTGTTCTCCCCTCTCGACTTGAACGCTTCCCTTATGAAAGTTCCGAAATCGGCAGACTTATCCGTAAAAACTGCACTGTCATCGACAAGAACCTCTCCTGCATTGACCTCTACTGTTCTGAATCTCTGCATTTTGCGCGGACTGGCTTCGCGAAGGCACGGTACCGGTCCCGCTTCAGGAGACGATGTGAGCAGGACTGCGGCATTGGTTCCTCCGAAACCGGATGCGGTCTTGAGGCAATGATTGATTTTGCCAGCAGGGCTTGACATGACCAAATTCCTCGTTATCAATCTGTTGGATGCGCTCACATTGAGCGGCACACTGACTCCGGACTTTTCATATCCCTTGGTCCCTGCGATTATGCCCTCCTGGATTTCCGCTGCCGCAATGATGGTTTCAATGACACCGGACGCTCCCATCGTATGTCCGAAATAAGGCTTCAGACTCTGAACCGGAACATCCTGGACTCCGGCAAGACAGGCGGCCTTGGACTCCATCTCGTCATTATATGCGGTAGCCGTTCCATGCATCTGCAGAAGGTCGATGCCGGCAGCATTGACCCCGGCCTCTTTCATGGCATTGCGCATGGCGAAAAACAGTCCGTCACCGGTTCTGGACGGTCCTGAAATATGGTTCGCGTCATCAGAAACTGCACCTCCGTCGATGGTCACGTAACCCGATTCCCCATCCAGACCGCAACTCCACCTGACCGGCATTGATGTCAATGCCATTGCTCCGGCAGCTTCCCCGAGATTCAGTCCGCATCTGGACTCGTCATAAGGACGGCAGAGTTCCGGACTGAGTGATTTGAATGAAGCGAATCCGCTGGTAATGAAGCGGTTCTGCGTATCTGCACCTACCACGATAACCATGTCATAATCCCCGACAAGCAACATTCTCCGAGCGGCCACTATGGCAGAAACGCCTGAGATGCAAGCATTTGAGATTATGCGGATATCAGACTCACGGACTCCGGAAAACTCCGAAATGCACCTTGTCATTGACGGAAACAGGACTTTGTCGTCATCTGACGGGATGAAAGGACCCGATCCGCAACGGCCTTCAAGAGCCGAGATATTGCCCTTCGCCGTGGCGACCACGATACCGGTGCGACCGTTTCCGAGAGCAGTTTGCAGTTCCTGCGGAAGGCTCTGTATCAATGACTTGAGGCAACCGCATGTAAGGATTTCGGTGCGTGTCAATGACTTCGCGCGCGCTCCAAGGCGTTCTCTGACATTGACATAAACCTCTTCCGGAATGATTCCGGCCGTCAGGGCCGATTGGGTGATTCTGGGGTCTGTGGTTCCGGTCACTCCGCTTTCACCTCTGAGGATGGCAGAAAAATTCTTCCCGACGCCCTCGCCGAGAGGTGTAATCATCGATGTCCCGGCTATATATACTTTTCCGTGAAACATACTCAAGAGCATTTTACAAGGCTGTGCCCGTATCCGAGGCCGTCGGTGATGCTTTCCACTTTCAGTCCGGCCTCATTGATCATCCACTCAAGACGCCCGCTGAAGAACATCTTGCTGTTTCCGTTGGCCATTGCCGTGAAATAGACGCTGGTCTGGGCAAGGTCGAAAGACGCCGTGTCGAACTGCTGCCTGTCCCATAACGTCTCCATAATGAAGACTTTGGCTCCAGGTTTCAGGGAGGACGCTACCCTTCTGAGGATGCTCACGACTTGTTCTTCCGAGAAGCAGTCCAGGAACTGGCTCATCCACACGACATCGAAACCTCCGGGGATTCCGGTATCCTCCCTAAGAAGGTCTCCCGGATGCGTATGAATCCTTTCCGCGCCAGGTTTGCCTGAGATATTGTTTCTGAGAAGACCTATCTGCTGAGGCAGGTCCATCACGGTAACATTGACCTCAGGATATTTCTCAACGCATTTCAGCGCGAATCTTCCGGTATTTCCGCCGATGTCGAGGACTGACCTGACATTGTCTTCGAAAACCAGAGGCATCGCCTGCTCGAATGAATTGTCCGAATAGAAATGGTCGAACCCGAACCAGCTTTTCTGTACCTGCTCCGGCAGAGAGGACAGTCCCTCATAGAGAGTCGGCCAGTCGCCAAGTTCCTTGAGGCCGGCAGGGCGCCCCTCTCGAAGAGCCTCGTCCAGATGGAAGAGCCCCTTGTAATTCACGTCATGATTGAAGTCAATGTCGGCACGCACCATAGGGTCATTCAGGAGAAACCATCCTATCTTGCTGATTGTAAACCTCTTGTCATCCAGAAATACTGTTCCGGCAGTCAAGGAGGACTCCAGAAGGACAGCGACGGCATACATTGACAATCCTGTCTTTTCCGAAATTTCTTCTACTGTCATTCCGGCAGGCGTCTTTCTTCCGGCATCTTCGAGCATCTCGAAAATGCCGTACTTTACCATCAGGCGGCTTACCTGAAACACTATCGGTGCGAAGGCTATCTTGTGGGCCTCGCGCTGTGCATCCTGCGCTGACATTCTGCACCCTTTGTACTTCGGATTCATATTTTAGGTTCTTAAATTCCAGAAATCATAATAATTGTACCACTGCTCGGGATGAAGTCTCAGCTCATTTTCCAGCGAGACTGTAAACTGCTCCACAATGGCATCTTCCACGCCTCTGCGTCCGGATGGAACATCCGCCTTCACAAATTTGAAGCTGTATGTCCTATGTGCCTCACGTACAGCATAATAGAAGATTACCGGCACATGGATTCTCGCAGCTATATGGAACGGGCCGAACGGGAGACGGATATCTCTTCCCAGCATATTCCCATCTAGAAGTTTCTCTTCATTGACATATCTGTCCGCCATGAAACAGACAAGTTCACCTCTGCTGAGAGCCTCCGTTATCATGAAGACGTGGGCAATGTTGTCCTTATTCACAGGTATGATTTTGAATGCTGCGTCAGGGTCCTGATTCTTGGCCAGGACTTCCTTGATGTCAGCATGTTCATTGTCATACATTACCAGATTCAGTTTTGCTCTGAATTCCTTGAAGAATGGCTCCCCTGCCGCCCAGTTTCCGAAATGCGCACCCATGACTATGGCCCCGTTCCCGGCCAATACCGAATCGCGCATAAGTTCGAGATTCTCAAACTCAAACCGGAATCTGTCCTGAAGGCCCGCGGAAATGGCGAATCTGTCAATGATGGACTGGCCGAAAGAGTAATAGTTCTTCCAGATGAAAACGGCAGACTTCAATACGCCGTATCCCAGAACTTTTCTGGCATAATGCCATATATCTAAAGTGGAACGAGGTGCCGCCGGGATGAAATAAAAGGACACAAAGAAAAGAAGGACATAGGCTGTTCCCAGTCCGCAATGCTTTATCAGAAATATGAAGATTGCGTAACCAGTCTTTCCTCCTCTGGATTTACCCTGCCAGCCTCTTGCCATATTACATATTCAAGTTTAGCAAGCTATACCATTACTTGCAGATATCCAATCTTTCACAGAGAAAGTCATAGAAATCGGCAAAAGTCTTGACTGATGCGAAATCTTCTTTTTTCATGACATAGCCGAAATTCTTTTCCACAAGCACGACAACATCTACTATATCCAGGCTGTCGAGATCCAAGACTCCCATCAGTGATGCATCCGGCTGCATGTCAGCCACATCCGCCTCAAACTCTTCAGACAACACTTCATTGACTTTATTTATAAGTTCTTCTCTGGTCATTGATTCAATTCTTAAAGTCCGCGAATTTAGTCATTTCTCGCGTCTTTTCAAAGAAGGCCGTACCAGCAAGAAGTGCAAATGGCACTTTCCGAAAAAATGTGAGCCTGTTCTCGGGAAATATATTAACTTTGAGTTTTGAGGCCTGAATTTGTTTAGACGACAGACAATGACATCGAAAAATTTCATCTTGACAGCATCACTTGCGGTCATGACCGCATGCAATCCCGGCGTGTTCGTAAACGACATCGGACCTTCGGCCAATGAGCTGACATTCAGTGCGTCAGGAGAGACCAAGGAAATCAGATTCAACAGCAGCGACTGGGGAATCATCGAAATGAGAGCCGGAATGAATGTATTGAACGTGACTGTCTGTCCCGACAATGACGAGCCGTTCACGACGACCTCTCCGAAACTTTACGGCACCGGCAGGATTATTGTGGATTTCGGGGATGGAAGCGAGTGGAAAATTGTCAGACCGACAGGAAAATCCATGGTCATCACTTCTGGAAGAAACAACATGTCCTACTACCGGTGTTTCTCCATAATATTGTCCAACAATGTGAGTCAGGAGTCAATCGATATTCTCCAAAAGTCAGGTTCCCAGGATTCTGACGATACAGGTCCAGTCTCTATCGGGCTTAATGATGACCAGGACAATGCCCATACACCTTCCGGTAATATTCATCAGATATGAAAAGGCAAAGAATAACTGTGTGGCTTCTTGCTGTCTTTGTCGGGATGTCCGTCTCGGCATCTCCGGTCTTCGGGCATGACGGATATGACGATAAAAAGGTCACTCACCATGTCGGCCTGGACGCCAGAGGTTCGTGGCTGGTTCCGACGCATCAGTTTTTCAGCGGAGAGAACAAATTGGGCAAACCTCTGGACAAAGCCGTCTCCGCACACCTTCAGTATTCGTTTTCTTTTCCGGAGGCGAGTGTCTTCGGACAGATTTATCCTACTGCATATCAGGGAGTCGGAGTAGCATGGAACACCTTCTTCGACCCCGAGGAAATGGGGTCACCGGCTGCCGTCTATGTTTTTCAGGGCGCCCAAATAGCAAAGATCGGGAGGAAGGTTTCGCTGGATTATGAGTGGAATTTCGGCGTATCTGCAGGCTGGCATCCATATCGCGAAAATCTCGACGGAAGCGGAAGGGAAAATGTCGCCAATCAGGTTGTCGGGTCCAAGGTCAATGCCTATATCAATGCGGGGCTCATGGTTTCATGGAGGCCCACACCGGCATTGACCATCAACGGAGGCATTGACCTGAGCCATTTTTCTAATGGCAACACGGTTTATCCTAACGGCGGCGTTAATCTTCTGGGCGCGAGAATCGGCGCAGCTTACAGCTTTGGTGCCGAGAAAGTTAGGGAGCCGTCGCTGGACAATCATGCCCTGTTTTGCTCCAATGATTTCATGACCGGACTGAAAAACCGGGAGATGGAAAGGTCAGATTTCAGCAAAGATTTAAAGCATAGGTTTTCGGTAGATATAACCGTATTCGGCGCCGGAAGGGCAAAGGGAATAAAGAGAGACAATGAGAGCTTTATCTGCAAGGGCAGATTCGGCATTCTCGGCGTCAATGTCAATCCGTTATACCGCGTCAACAAGTTCCTTCAGGCCGGTTTCTCCGTGGACGTGCAATATGATGAAAGTGCCAATATCCAGAACCACGTAGCCGGTACGGTGGCTACTGACACTGGCTACGAACTCAGATTCTATCGTCCACCATTGAAAGAACAGCTTGCAGCAGGCCTGTCGCTTCGCGCCGAGTTGATGATGCCTATTTTCACTGTCAATGTCGGTATCGGCCACAATGTCATATACAAAGGCGACGACCTGGCCGGTTGGTACCAGATCGTCGCTCTTAAAGCAAGCCTTACAAGTCATATTTTCCTGCATATCGGCTACAAACTCAACAAGTTCCATGATCCGAACAATCTGATGCTAGGCGTCGGTTTCAAGTTCGGAGGCAACCGGAAGATTTGATGTCATTCGAGTTTCACCATGGCCAGACGACTCATTTCGAGTTCGCCGGGATGACTTGAGTAGATTGAATGATTCTATTTCTTCAGAACCGGCAGTTCCAGATATGAAACTGCAGATTTGACTGTAATTTCTGAGGTTTTGTAGGCATCAGCTGTCGCTGTATTCTGGTTCTCGACCCATGTCTGAGGGTTCATAGCAATCAGCGGGAACCAGCTTCCCTGCACCTGCACCATAACCTGATGTCCGGGCATGAAGATGTGGTCAATGTCGCACATCGGGAATTCCACTCTGACTGTTTTCCCGGATTTCACAGGTTCTCCCTTGTCGAATCCTCCGCGATATCTTACAGGCATAACATCGCCTCTTACAAGCATCTGATAGCCGTCAGGACGGACGTCAATGAGTTTCACGATAATATCCGCGTCCGCGAGCTTTTCCGCACCGTCAACGCTCATTTCAATGACAACGTTTACCGGTCCCGCAAGATGCAGTTCTTCTGTCAATGTTTCCGCGCGATAAGTCAGGACATCTTTTCTTTCTGACGCAAATGTCTGGTCAGCAGTCATATATGCACGGTCACGGCTGGTAGCATTGATGTTCATATATGGAACCGGATTCTGCGGGTCCGAGGTGATTCGGCGGCTGCCTTTCTGTGGTTTACCGCTGCCTTCCATTACGAGCCCTCCGTTTCCAGAGAGATACAACTTACTGAATTTCATATCTTTAGGCGGCCATACATCGTAAGAATCTGTAAGCGTTGCAGCATTGACTCCGGCCATTTTCGACTTCATTGTCTCCGACGAAGGAAGGACATTGACTCTGGCAGGTGCTTCTCCCCTTCCTTCGAGGTAGTGGCTGAAGAACGGATATTCGACGCAGTCCTGATACCATGCGCCTGATGCTTCGCCGTAGTATGCATCCGACAGGTGGTCGATGCTTCTGTTGTTCCATCCGCCGTGGTACCACGGGCCGGCTGCGAGGTACAATTCGCTTTCCGGCGACAGTTCTTTCATCTTGTAATATGTCCTGAATGTGCCGTAGCAGTCTTCCGCGTCGTAGAATCCGCCGGTGACGAGCATCGGGATTTTTATGTCAATGAGGTGAAGGCTAGGGTCCCTGTCGATCCAGAACTGGTCGCGGTCAGGGTGTTTCATCATGTCTGACCAGAATCTCAAACTGTCTCCGAAGAAGGCTGAGAGTTCGTCCATCGGCTTGCCTCTGAAGTACTCGTAGATGTCTTCCTTGATTTTTACGAGGTTTGACATGCCTACTGCAGATGGTTTCCTGAAATCTCTATAGAAACCGCCGCCGAACCTGTAACTGTCTGTCAGACAGAGCGCTCCGTTGTGATGTGCATCGTCCCCCATATACCAGTCAGTAGCCGGCGCCTGCGGTGATACTGCCTTGATGGCAGGGTGCTTTGCCAATGTTGCCATCGTGGTGTAGAATCCACCATAGGAAACGCCTTTCACGCCGACGATTCCAGTGTTTTTGGTGTTTGCGAGCAGCCATTCAACGCTATCATATACGTCTGTAGCGTCGTCTGTCTGCACTTTTCCGTCCACGACGACTGTGTCCGCGGCTCCGTCAACGCCAGATACATACGGCCTCATATTTTCGTATGTTCCGGTGCTCAGGAATTTGCCCCTGACGTTCTGCACGACAATGATATATCCGTCCGCAACATAGTTTGCCATATCGCCGGTCAGCCCGCTGTAATACACTCCTCGAATTTTTCCGTTCTCTGTTTCACCCGGTTTCAGTCCATATGGTTTCCGCGAATACGGTGTCAATGTCAGCATGATCGGAGACTTCTGTTTCCCGATTCTGCTCAGGTATTCGTCCGTTGGTTCGTATATCGCAGTATAGATTTTTTCTCCGTCCCTAACTTCGACCATGACTTCCCTCTTGGTATAGTTTTCATAAAGCCATGAGTCATTTACAACCCGTCCGTTCTGGGCCGATGCGATGGTAGCACCCATCAATAGTGTCTGCACAATGGTCAGCGTAGCTGCAATCTTCAGTTTTGTCTTCATTATCTAGTGTATTTTTAGTCCTGTTTTTGTATGGTTTGCGTCCTGCGGACGCGGATTTTCCGCCTCATCCGGGCGAAACAGAATGTAAAGTTATGACAAGAAACGGAGAGGAGCAAGAAAGTCAACAACAATCCACTTGGACGGAAAGCCTGACAAGACTGCAACAGCAGACACCTCGTACAATCCGCACGATTCCGATGTGATGCCATTTTTGCCGAGTAAAGATGCAGGAACATAGGCAGAGAAACCACCTTCTGTCACAAAACCATACAATCCATTCTTCCCACTCAAGACTTTAAGGTGACAAGATATCATCTCTTTTTTAAGACCATAAGTACCACCTGAATTATCCTTAGACAAAGCTATTGCTCTCCAGTAAACAGCACTAGTCTGCTTATGTTTTTTTTGCAAATACTTCAAGTTGAGGATATCTCCAACATTGGGTCTAAGTTCGGTATCTCTGTAATATACAATTGACGTCTTGCCAGACAATGATATGACGTGAAAAAGTTGCTTGATTTCATTTACATTATCGACAACAGCATGTTCAAGCTGCAAATCAGAATAGACATATTCAAGCGACTTCGGCAAATAGTGTCTATATACATCCGAATTGTCACGATTAGGATTCCCCAACGAAACGCCTGACGCTTCCAGTTTTGATATAAGTTCATTATATCTTGCTTTAGGTTTCCATTGATTAGATTCATAGAGTTTATAATACTTGCCCAATTCAATAGCGGCTGCATCTGGCCTCTCGAGTTTCAAAAAAGTGTCAGCCATTGCAAGACGGACATTGCCAAGATACTCTTCATTGTTCTTTAAAGTAAGAGCTTTTGACAATAAGCCCGCCCTAATAGTCATATCTGATTCGCAACAAGCAGCTTCATACCATAGGTAGTATTCTGGATTAGGCATTTTCAGTTGCTGGCGATAAATTTGGGAAGCCGCCTGCTTGTTTCCAGACAACAAATATAAAATGGCCCTTTCTCGCGAAGACCATCTGTCATCAATCTTTTGTGAGAACTCATCGAAAACATTTGACAACCACTCGATATCTGCCTCATCTTTAGTCCTTCTAACATCATTAACACAACTAGACAAAACCCTGGCAGCTAACGACCGTGAAGTGACATTCCTGCCGGCAATTTCTATGGTTTCCTTTCTGAAATCTTCATCTCGCAAATTCCGGGCGTCCCACTTTTTAAAGAATTGTAAAAAACCAAACGACTCATGTCCTTTATGTTGCACATATTTCTCCACCACGAAAAGAATTTGTGAATGAAGCAATGACGGACGCTCTAAAGGGAGTGACAAATACCCAGAGATAATTTCATTCATTTCCGTGACTGAAACAGATGATATTTCTTTTTTCAGTAACCTATAGATAATCCACCCATATGTAACAGCATTGTCATTGGACAAATCTGACGAAGCCAATGATTTTGCCTCAACATAGGCATCCCTCTCTCGTCCGGCTTTGCTCATGCGGTCCAACTTACCCCAAACAGAAAGCCGTTGTCTATAATAATCGATATTCGAGACAAGAACATCCGCATACTTATCTCCACCTTTCATTCCAAGAGAATCCAAAAAACGAAACTTCTCCTCTGCAGATACAATATCGTTATCTTCAATTTTTTTCTTGCATAGCGAAACCAAAACCCAAGCCAATGCCTTCCTCACATCTTCATCATGCTCATCTTGGTTATACAGTTCAAATGCAATCTCATAGGCATCGTCCAACAATCCTGCTTTTCGCAGTCGATATATTTCACTTACTTTTTGCATACCCGTATATCTTATCTAAGATGTTCTTAAGTTTCAAATCATTTTGGCCAAATGTCGAATGAGGAATCAAACTAGTGACGAAGCCTTTAGAATTCAGGAACACATCCAGATATGATTTGCCATCAGTTTCCAGACAATAAACCACCTTATATGCTTCCGGAAATTCCGTCACATCTACAATCGTCACTTCGCCACTCTCACAAGCGCTCTTGACTAATTCATATACAGACAACATACCATCTGAAGAAGGCATGTAGTCCACCGATATCTTTCCTCTGCACGATGAATTGAGAAGATCCAAAACCACATCGACATCCGGCCCCTTGGACACAGACGTAAACGGATTAAATATCAGAGACTTATTATAAACCGTATCGAATCGATAATCCCCGCTGGGACAATGGATAAGATATATTTCACGATATGGCAGACTTTTGATTTCATTTACCACAAACTCGGTACCTGCCAAACGAGATTCCACATCCTGGCGTTTCTCAACCAATGACATTGGTCTTGTCAAATTAGCTTCATACATTTTAGGATAGCCATTGACTTTAACAATAGGCTTGATTTCAAGACGGGAAAACTTGTCGACCCGAGGTGCTCCTATCATGTATATCCGTTTCCTGGCCCTTGTAAGAACCGTATAATTCCACCGCAGTGTAGATGTATCCAATCTGTCACGGCCATTAAAATCAACATAAACCGTGTCCCACTCCCCACCTTGAGATTTATGTCCAGTCACTGCATATCCATATTTTACTTTAACCGCAGTATAGTATTCATCATGCACCAATTCTTCATTAAACACATCAGTACCAGGTTCAAGCTTATTGTGCCTGATGACAAAGTCCACATACAGAGCGCGATTGACCAGACTTGGCGTCATCACATAATCGTCTGTAAGCAATGATGCAAACATCATTGTCTCCAATTCTTTTCCGCTATCAAGTAGCAGTTTCACCCGATAGAAACGCAATTCAATTTTGTATTCCTTAACTCCTGAAGCAACTTTTTCCCGCAATGTAATCTGACGGGATTCACATGGCGAAATAACTTCTTCAACTATAGCAAAATCTCCATTCATCAATTCAACCCCGACATGACTATAATTATTCTGAATTACCATCAATCTTTCGCCATTGACGACTTCAGACGAATCTGAGCCATAAAGGAGTTTTCTCGCACAGACATTATACTCTGTCACTTTCTTATTCGAATAAGCAATAAAGACCACGCTTTCCCCCGCCGAGTAACCGGACACAAATTGTTTCAATGCCTCATCTGGAGCAACTGTCTCCAGTTCTCCCGGTCTCTCATCAAATTTAAAGTCACATCTCAGTTCAGAGCTCAACAAATCACGTATTTTCATTGACTCCAACAAAATAGCGCTACCCGCGTCCTGCCTGACAACATCAGTCAAAACAAATTCTTCGGCATCTCCCGCAGGGAATGACAATATATCCAATGCTGGTGATTTTGAATCGCCAACTGGAGGGAGCTGAGCCGGATCCCCTATAAATATTATTTTCGACCCTGGGGTTATCGCACGATACAATTCCAGATCGCGTAGTAGAGAACCTGAACCAAATGCAAACACTTCATCCCTCATCGTACATGACGGCACCATCGAAGACTCGTCGACAATAATAAGTCGAGGCTTCATGCCCGGTGTCAAATCCAAAGGAAAATAGAATTTAAGTTTTGCCGTAGATATTGTGTCTGATTTAGACGGCTGTGCTTCATCCGTCTTTACTACAATTGACGATAGACGGTAAATACCTCGATGTAATGTAGTCGCCTGAACATGTGTTTTTTCAGAAAGCACCTTAGCAGCTCTGCCTGTTGGAGCCATGAGCTTTACGTCATAGTCAGCAGCTATCCTTAATATCTCAGGTACAATACTAGTCTTTCCTGTACCGGCATACCCCTTAAGCAAAAAGAAATGTCTTTCACTTTTAAGGAATCTGGAAATCCGCTCCAAAGCGGTTCTTTGTTGTTGGCCAAGTATCATCGTATCAAAATAATCTAGAAAAATAAAGTGTTTTTCGTATGCGTAATAACATCAATGTCAACATTCTTACCTATGACCTTCATCATCCGAAGGTAGTCAGTTGACACCGGGAGAACTATAATACTATCCTCGTTATCATACAAAGTTTGTATTTCCGCAAGATCAGTTTTAATCTTATTGTAGATATCAATCGGAAGGTCTGCAAGGAAAATCGACTTTTGTACGCGAGAACAACCTTCTCGAATCAGGTACTTGCACACAAGCCGCCTGACCTTATTACTCTCAATATCATACATTACAAAAAATAACATTCTATCCTGACGCTTTTTCCTGGATTCCGTCAATCCCAACAGGTTCTTTATCCTATTCTCAAGGGGAGATAACAAGTCGGAGGAATCTTTGACCACAACTTTCGGGCTTCCGCCTATACCGGCCTCAAGAAGTTTCTTTGCCTGTGCCGCAAGACTGAGTGGCGGTCTCTTTTTTCTTGGCATATTTACCTTTCATCAATAAATGCTCGGACCGTGTCTGCAAGAAGAACATTTAATGTCCCATCGGTACCTGTCTTTGGGGAAACTACCACAGAGAACCCACGCTTGCCATAAAACAAATTAATCTCCGCATTTTTCAAGCCAAGTTTTGCTCTGATTTTCTTTCCATATTGGATATTGATTATATCAGAGACCATAAACCCTATATCTCTCACATAATTACTCAGTTCTCCTTGTATTGTATCCAGAATTGCCGGTACGAATACAGGCCTCTCCACAGAGACTTTCTTCGTCTTCATATTCAAAAGGCCACGAATTCTTTCCATCGCATCATCATCAGGTTCCCGGACCTCTACCGCATTACTGGACGAGTCAGCAATATCTGTCAAAGCGGACATACTCTCCTCAACTTCTTTCTTCTGCATTAGCAATACCGAGGAATCCTCCATATCTATTATCTCAGCCATGTCAACAGGCTCCGCATCAGGGTCATAATACGCAGAAGAATCAACACTCATGAAACAAGCCCGCGTAACATCACTTGTCCTTATATCCAAAACCTGTTGGAGATCATACTGAAGACTAAATTCATAAACGAACTTCTTGTAGAAAACCGAGTACACTCCGGCATCATAACATCTGTCCTTGAGTTTCATTATAACTTTCAGTCCATCCTCTCCAGGAGACAGGAAACACATCATTGTTCTCGAGTCCGATTCAATCTTTCTCCTCAAATCATCAAGAATCAGCCCCTTCTCACAAATATGATCGATATCCATGATGAAATACTCTGTAAAAGCGAAGTTCTTCGTGTTACGGAAAGGAGGATTGAATGAAGCACAGACAAAATATGGAAGTTGCTGTTTCAACTGTACATATTGAGATTCATTGATTTGACGAACAATCCTCAACTGCCTGATTCTAGACAAGAACTCCGGCTTTGGAAAACGTAACGCATTGTAGAGATACTCCGGAGTCACTTTTTTGAGAGGTTCAGAATTATTTCGGACATTAGAACCAACTGAGAACATAGCTATGCATATTTTTTGAAAACCTGCGCCAAGTTTTGAGCATATAAAGAAATCTGGGTCATACGGCTTCTCTGAACACCTTTTTCCTCAACGACTTCGTCCAGATAATCATTGACAGACTGTATCAGAACTCGCCGTCCCAGAGGCTCCAACCAACAAGAACCATCATCGTTGACAGAATAATGCTCGTCAGTAACAACATTCTGACACAACAAAGAGAAAACCACATAATCCACCCATACACGATATAACTCAATAACATCGTAAACAAGTACAGGCCTATTGTAATCATCCCTATGCATGACGCCGACATAGGGGTCAATGCCAGCCTTTATCAATGCGCCTTCGATTTTTCCATACAATAGACCATAGCCATAATTAAGCATTGCATTGGCAGGATCCATCGCAGGATGTTGAGTGCGCTTTTCAAACCGATATTCTTCTGGGAGAAAGACATTTATCGTATCGAAGTATATTTTAGACGCGACACCTTCCCATCCTCGCAACGTCGCCGAAATATCATTGACAATTTCACCTTCAAGTGTCGCAATCTTATTCTTATAATCCTCAAGTCTATTTATGCTCTTGTCAATGATATTCTGCAGCCGCACCTCACCATCAGTGTTCATCATCAACAACATAGCCTGCTGATTCTCTATCTTCCTGATTATTGTCCCCTTGATCCATTTTACGGCTTCGTGTCCAAAGGAAAAAGAAAGTTGGCCTTTCCTGATTGTGGATACAGAGCCATACTTGGGACTCCATATTCTACCCAGCACATTCCCTGCCCTATCCATAAAGACAACTTCGATTTCATTCTCCATTGCAAGCAGCACAGCATCACTTGAAATCTGAGCACCTTTTCCTACTTGGATAGAACGGATACCCGCAACAGGTATACGCTGGCTACCATCATGATTTCGTATGACAAAGCCTTCATTATCCCTGGACAGGCTTGTTCCGAATGTATTGAGCACAAGTTCCATGACTATCAGTATTCCCGGAATTTCACAAATCTAAAGGTCACCTCACGCTTATTGTCGCCTAAATCTTTGACCTCGCGTTTAGTCGTGGATGCAACGCAGCGGACACCCAAACCCTGCAATTTCTTGATTAATGAGAATGACAATGTCTGCTCGCCCATCAGATGCACTGTAGCATCATGTCCTTCAGCAACTTTCAATATTTTTTTCAATTCAGAATCAGCTATTTTTTCAATATCTGCTTCGTCTTTATCGGGATCAATGCCAATGAACGGAATATCCACCAACGTTTCCGCATATTTCTTGGCTGCTGAAATCTGCTCGTTGGGCCACCCAGAAATAGGATGATTTGTGTAGTTAAGGAATATTTTAGGAAGCGCAAACAAGTGCTGAAATGAACTTAACGAATCTGCGATATCTTGTCTCATATCTTCAGCTGTTTTACGATCTCTCTTCATCCCAGCGTGGTTGAAATGATTTCTGGTCTTGCTTAACTTATCGAATGACATAGCCAATTTTTTATCCATATATGCATCATTCATGAGTTCTTTGCATCTTCCGGAAAGTTCACAACCTTTATCCCTATTAATTGCAAAAAATGTATCATTCACAACTCGCCTATCTTCCTCGACCAGTTCATTTAGTCCATGCCTCCTGCAAAAAAACGTCACCACAGTTTCCTGCAGAATAGTTGCACTCTGCTGAAACATTCCCTTATTATAACACCAGACAGCAGCTCTGTATGCATTATTGACACTCGAATAATCATCGAAATCCCCAAATGATTCCACTATTTTGCCCAACAAAGGATTCAAAGAATCTATCATCGATGCACCAAGATCTAACGTGCTATGTCTTAAGGAGATTATATTATCCGAATCAATCAGTGATATGCCTCTGCAAAACCTAAAATCTTGGATAGTCGAATTCAACACCTTCGTGTAATATCGTAATGCAGTTGCTGCTACATCTTTCCCTCTGGAGGCTTTCACTAATGGCAAGAATTCATTTTCGCACAATTTGACTATTTCTTCGACATTACCACTCTTAATGAACTGTCCTGCAGCAAATGTCCAGTCCTGCAATATAGACAACGGCAGCAAATCGACAATCGGTGCCTCGTCCCTATCTGGATTATCTGCACATTTTGTCCGCGAATCAAAATTGCCGTATGAGATATAGGCAATCTTGACGTTTTTCAAGAACTTGGCATAACTTCCCAAGACAAGCACCAGCATAGGAAGATACCTGAAAGCGTGAGTCAAGTCGAAATATAATTCATCCCCATCGTGTATACATCCGTATATGGTATTGAAGATATCCCACATCTCATTCTCATCTTTGCCATCCTTAATCTTCACAGATTCAACTATACACGGCAGAGACATGTCGTCCAAAACCTTCTGAAGGCCATTATATTGTTCGACCTCCTTGGAACGCAGGTTTGTTCTACAATTATCTTTGACTATCCAATTATCGGTCTCGGATCTATCTGTAATGAATACATACGCACTATCTTCTGAGTTCCATCCCTTCGCGCCAATTTCATTAAGCGTAGCCTCTTGGATAAAACGAGTTTGAGTTCTCGTATTGACACCGACGTATGTACACTCCGAATAAAAACCAGTTCCAAGAACTGACATGAAAACCTTTCTCGCCATTGAGCCTATATTGTTAATCTTTCAATAATTTTATTCATTTCAGAAGGAATTCTGTCCAAGATTTTACCGAACCTATGGTCAGGAGCTATTACTGAAATTTGCAGATCATCAGCCTTTTGTTTCAAATCTTCTTTAAGAGGCCAAAAAGACACAAGAACACTCTTAGACTTTTTGCTTCCATAAGTCTGTTTTACACTATCAAGTTTATAGAGTTCATTCTGAGTAATCGCTCCGGATTTACATTCAACAAACACGAAAGTGCTACCAATATTAATAAGAATATCCACCTCATTTTTATCGGCATTATATTTCTGATTATCAACAATATCGAATACGACATCATTCCATATTTCAAACCTGTCATCAGACCATTTTGACATTGCATCTGCAACTAAACATTCCCACCAACGTCCTTCAAACAACAATTTCTTAGAAATATTATTGTTGATATGTAATAATGTACGTTCATTCTGTGTTATCTCCAATTCTCCATCATAAAATGAATAGTTTATAGAATTCACCTTATATTCATTTGGAATATAGTCCAATTTGCGGAACCGATCACTAAGATTTTTATAAACAGAGTTATATTTGACAATAAAGTCATGGATTTTATTGGATATTGTCACCTTTTCACCTTCACCCTGATTATCCCAAATAGCATAGGACTTGAGTTTTTGCCTCTGAATCATAAATATCAGCTTGCTGTCAAGTTTATCTTCAAGAGGGTATTTTTTAAAAGTATTCATATCCAGATACGTTTTCGCATCTGTATAAATTATATCCGCATCATGTTTTTTTGCGACAATAAATGCTCCAATACACATTGTCTTGGTTGCTCCAGTAATATTATACTGGAACTTTGTCTCAGCGGGATATTTTGAATGAACATCCTCACAAGCTTGCATTATTGTAGGAATATCCATCGGATCAACTTCTATGAAATGTATCTCACATCCGATATATTCGCACACTGATTTCAACCCAGAATATGAAGATTGACTTTCCTTTGTGCCTAATACATATATTATCTTGCACTTGAACGATACGATAGGATAAAATACTGGCAGAGCCTCTTTTCCTAATAAGGTTACATGAACTAACTTCTCCATAAACAATTATTTATTTGTTATCATTCCAAATCCCAAACTGACGCCTTTACCTAAACCGACATACTGCGGCAGGGAAACATTTGTACTGAAGACAACGTCAAAACCCAGCATATTCACATTTTTAAACTTATATTGCCCCATCATCTCGATATCCACAATACTGGCCTCAACCTCTGAATCGAAAAATATCCCAACACCTTTAGCAAACGAAAGGATATTACCTACCAGAAGGCGTTCCAGCAAAGCGCACTTCTCTTGGAGACTCCCCAAAGACGAAAACAACTCGTAATTGTCCTGATTTAGTGGGAGCCAACGTGATAGTTTATAAATAAATCTGATATCATTGACCTCAACCGATGTCTGTGACAAAGGCATATCAGTTATATTGAAAACAGCGGCACGTCTGCCGACTTGAATTTTCGTTCCCGCTCCGGACAGAATCTTGCCTATAGATTCCGCACCCTGACCAACAAAAATGACAGCAGCTTTATTATCAATTATCTTGTATTGAACACGAGGATATGAATACCGGAATCCATCATTTTCGTGATCGTGAAAATCAATATTATCATTCCCTGCCAAACGAATCATTGCGCCGCGGAAAAATGGTATTTCTTCCGACTTCAGGTCTATATCTGTAAGAAGTGTAAAAACATTCAGCATATTGCTTGATTGCATAGTTCCAGTTTATTTTCTCCCAAATTTATTAATTTTTTTCTATGAAAAAATCCTCGTTCGCGATTATTTTTAGTTCATATTTGGTTCATTTTGCAAATCGTTTAAAATTTCAGCCCATACATTATTGATTATTTGTTCTTTTTCAGATAAATTTGGAAAAAATTAATGGGGCATTATCCCCCAGATTAAACGTAAATTAGTGACTATGAGTAAATTTCTCTACGGAGCTGCTGTTCAGGGAATACAGAGCTTCATCTTTCAGACGAACACCCTGAGGGAGATTGTCGGAGCCAGCGAACTTGTCGAGGAAATATGCACCAAGATGTTCGCCGAACAGTTAGGAGTCAGCATATCTGAACTTAACGAAGATGAAAATGCCATTATCAATGCTGCCGGCAATATCAAATACATATTTGACAATGAGGACAAGTGTAAAGAAGTCTTCAGAGATTTTCCAAAACAAGTTCTGGAAGCAGCTCCCGGAATAACCATCAGTCAGGCAGTAATAGAGATTCGAGATGGTCTTAATCTGTCTGACGCACTTCACGAATTAGAAATCCGCCTCCGCAAAGAAAGGAACATGCCAATGCAGCCTATTACATTAGGGCTTATGGGCATACAACGCTCTCGTGAAACAGGCCTGCCGGAAAAATATCATATGAGCAATCCGGAAGACTATTGCGACGAAGGAACATTCCGCAAGCGCAAGGCCGCAGACACATATTCTCTGCTAAAGAAAGCCATAGGAGAAGAAATGCCAGATATGGTCCAGATCACCAACCGTGTAGATAGTTTCACAGACGCCAATGATTGGATTGCTGTCATACACGCAGATGGCAATGGACTTGGGCAAATTGTCAGGGCCATCAGTGAAAACGACCCGTCTGGTAGAGATTTCCATACGTTTTCTTCATTGCTAAATCAATCGACTATCGATGCAGCGAAATCTGCGGCTGGCATAGTCTTCAAAAATGCCATCAAGAATGGGACAGATCTTCCTTTCAGACCAGTCGTTTTGGGTGGCGATGACCTCACCGTCATAATAAGAGGCAGTTTGGCAATGACTTTTATTCAGAACTATCTTAAGGCCTTTGAAGAATTCACCAAAGAGAATTTCGAAGTGCTCGCAAAGAAATATGCAGTTCTCAAGAATGGTCTGACAGCCTGCGCCGGCATTGCATACGTAAAATCATCATTCCCTTACTACTATGCATACAATCTGGCCGAAGAATTATGCGCAGCCGCAAAGAAAGACTCCAATCGTGAGAACTCATGCATAATGTTCCATAAAGTTCAAGACAGTTTCGTAGAGTCCTATGAAGATATAACGAAACGTGAACTCACCACACCTGAAGGACATTCATTCAGATATGGCGCATATTATCTGAATGATACTCCTGACAGATGGACAATAGCCTACCTGAGTGAAAGGGCGAATAATCTTGACAGTAAGGATGGAAATGCTTTAAAATCAGACATCAGACAGTGGCTCTCAGCAATGATGGAGCCAAATGGACTCGGAAAAGCAAATCAGATTCTCGACAGGATTAAAGAAGTCAATACTTCGATGAAACACGAAGCTGAGACTCTGACTTCTTGGCGCACCTTCACAGACCAGAAAGGTTCTATGCACAACATTTATCCCGCATATGATGTTTTGTTATTGCATTCTATAATCTACCAGCAAACGAAATAACTCCGAACTATGGATATTACATACACAATCGAGTTCTTCTCATATTGGCACTGCGGATCCGGACTTTCAGCCGGAGCCGATGTCGATTCATTGGTCATAAAAGACGCCAAAGGAATGCCTTTCGTGCCAGGTAAAACTATCAAAGGACTTATCAGAGAAGCTGCCGAAACATTGACCTGCCTTGCTCCGGACGAATACCCTTCACAGAAAATCATTGACAATATTTTTGGCAAGAGAAGCGAAACAGCGGAAATCCCACAGATTGGCAAGGCGTTCTTCTCAAATGCAGAATTACCGGCCACCGACTACGATGCCATTATCAATGCAAATGCACAGAATTATCTGTTTGAAGCTGTCGCCTCCACAGCTATCGGTGATAACGGAATTGCCATCAATCATAGCCTCAGAAAAACACAGGTCACACTTCCTTGCACTTTAGAAGGACATATTCTTAACATTCCTGATGAAGATGATAAGACCAAGAAACTGTTTGAGGATAGCCTCGCATTCATAAAACGCCTGGGCGAAAACAGGAATCGAGGTCTCGGCAGATGCAAGTTCACCATTAAATCCATCTGACTATGAAGACATTAAAATATAAATGCACTCTATTATCAGATATAATTCTGACACAGAATGCCGGCACCAAGACACAACAAGGAACACTTGACTTCATCCCGGGAAATGCATTTCTGGGAATCGCCGCATCCAAATTATATGGCACACTCTCTCAAGAAGAGTCTCTGGAGATGTTTCACAGCGGCCACGTCAGATTCGGTGACGCACATCCATTGTCCGGCAACATTCGTTCGTTAAGAATTCCTGCTGTCTATTATTATAAAAAAGGAGAAAATCTTTTCGACGATGGAGCATATATCATGTACAACTGGAATCCAGGTGACGCTCAGCCGAAGCAGTGCAGAAGCGGATTCTACACCTTTGACAATGATTCTGCCCTAGAAATCAAAACAGACAAATCCGTTGCAATAAAGTCCGCGTATGACAGAGACAAGCGCAGGTCAAAGGATGAGCAGATGTATTCATATGAATCCCTTCGCAAAGGGCTTGAACTCGGCTTCGAAGTGGAGATTGACAATGACAGTCTCGAGAAACTTGAGAAAGCCATCAATGAAGCGCTAATAGGTAAAAGACACATTGGTCATTCCAAGACATCACAGTATGGACTGGTAAACATCGCAGCAGATGAAAAAATTGTTACTTTCAATTCCAGAAACGTAGGAACGGGAGATTTCGCCACAGTTTATGCCGATGGCCGTCTAATCTTCATTGACAAAGATTCAGGCATGCCTACTTTCCAACCGACAGCCGAAGACCTCGGATTTGAATCTGGCGCAGAAATTGACTGGGAAAAGTCTCAGCTCAGGACATTCCAGTATGCGCCATGGAATGCAAAACGACAAAATCCGGACACTGACAGATGCGGAATAGAGAAAGGCAGTGTATTCGTAGTAAAACTGAAGGAAGGGACACACTCCCCTTCCGACTCCAGATATATCGGGGCCTATCAATGCGAGGGTTTCGGGAAAGTGATATACAATCCAGCCTTCCTGGATAGCGATGAAGATGGAAGAGTTCCTATAACGTTCACCAAGAGCGAAGCGGACAAAGGCACAAGGAGCGAAGATATATTTATACCCGCTAATTCATTAAATACTTGTTTGTTACAAGTACTGAAATCACGTATGCTATCAGACCATCAGAATGAGAATTACAAGATTGTCAATGATATGGTTGGCAAGCTGTTGCGGACATTCAAGAAAAACGGAGAGCAGTTCGCTTCTCAGTGGGGATATATAAGAAATCTTGCGGAAAACTCGTCTGATTTTACATCATTCAAGAATGACTTATATAATTATCTTGATAAGGGTGTAGCAAAAGATAAATGGGAGTTCAAGAAACAAGAGCTGTACACCCAGATAGAGAATGAAAAGGTCAATGACGCCAACTGGAGATATATCATGATAAATCTTTCGGCAGAAATGGCTAAAAAATGTAAACAGAATTGATTATGTCAAACACAACAATATACGACACTCGGCTTCAGGCACATGTCGTACTCGAAGCTGAAACTCCATTGGTCATAGGTTCCGGAAAAAAGACGATGCTTACTGACGCAGCAATTCTAAAGGACATCAATGGATTCCCATATATACCTGGAACAAGTATAGCAGGTATTCTCAGCCATGCTTTGGACGAAAAGACAAAGGGATCTTTCTTCGGTGTCAAAAGCACCTCTAAGGAAAATGACAATGATTCCAAAGGCTCAGACATCATTTTCAGTGAAGGAAAAATCATTGACTTAAAAGGCAATGTCATTGACGGGATATCCAACCTATCTGATACTGACTTTTCGAAAAAATTTAAACGCCTTCCCAAACGAAATCACGTCTGTTTAACGGACAAGGGTGTTGCAAAGAAAGCCGGCAAGTTCGACGAAGAGGTCATCTACAAGGGATGCCGATTCGCCTTTGATATAGAAATGGTTGCCAAATCCGGCGACATCGACTCCGCAAGTTCATTTTTCGACGAGGTTCTTTCCTCATTATATTCCGCGACCTTAAGAATCGGCGGAGGAGCGCGAAATGGTTTCGGCAAGATGAAAGTCCATGAAATCAAGAAGAGGACACTTACATTGAGCAATAAATGCGATTTGGACAAGTACCTGAACTATTCCTCAAACCTATCCTCAAATTATGCAGACTGGGCGTCATTCAAAAAGTCCTCAACAGATGAAAGATGGATAACATATGAACTGACATTGAAACCTAACGATTTCTTTTCCTTCGGAGCAGGATTTGGGGACAAGGTAGTAGATGATATTCAAGTACGGGAAGAGTGCATAGAATGGAACGGCCAAAACGAAGGTACTTTCAAGGAAAAATACTTGATTCCTGCGACATCATTGAAAGGAGCCATCGCTCATAGAGTTGCATTTTATAGCAACCTTAAAGAGGGCAAATATGCAATGCAGATTCCTGCAGAAGAATTTGATGATTATTCGGGAGGAATGAACAAAGCCGTTGGGCAGCTTTTCGGATACCAGAAAGATAAAGAAGACTTACGACGCGGAATATGCATTTTCAACGATTTATTCGTAGAAAAGAACGAAAAAAAAGAAAAAGTGTTCAACCACGTCAGCATCGACAGATTCACGGGAGGAGCCATCGATGGAGCTCTCTTCTCGGAGAAGGTAATCGATGGTAGAGACCTGAAGCTCAAAACCACAATTATGGTAAAGGATACCGGAGAAGAAGGCCTAGCTGATGCTTTAGAATGTCTTGAAAGAGCGCTCAAGGATATTGATTTAGGTACATTGACCTTCGGAGGAGGAAGCGGACGCGGTCATGGCACATTCAAGTGTTCAATTATTAAAAACGGACAAACGCTATGAGTATAAATATTCAATTGAGAAATGCACAGGGCTATCTCTGGTATAGTGACCAGACAGAGCCTGAGACATACAATAATGAGCCTGTCGAACTCCTTTTGGATGAAAAGGATAATCCATTCATCATTGAGGGACAGCTTTACTCGGATGAGGAGAAGAAGTCTATAAGCATCAAATTCATTGACGGAGAATATGTTGTAAAGACGTATGATTTAAGTGCGCATAGATTCGTTTCACCGGATTCAGCAGTTATGACAGAGGGTGGAGAGGAACAATATATTGCCAACAGCAGACTTAATCTATCCCAGCCACTGAACTTCATTCGCGTCTGGAAAACAGTAAAAGATAACATCAATGACAATTGGAAAACCCTGCGTCCGACTGGACTGGTATTCAAGGGCTTCGGCACCAAAATAAAAGGAGGCAATCATGATTAAAGCACCATATAACTTTGTTCCCCTCGAGAATATAGCATTCTACCCATCATGGGCCAATCACATTTCACAGGACATTCCATTTGAAGATGGAGTGAGCGGTAGCATCGAATATACTATTGAGGCTAAGACACCTATATTCGTCAGGAATGGTTATACTGACAGAAAGGATCCCGACACGAAATTCAGTCAAACACCTAATGGACAATATTTTATCCCTGGCACGTCCATCAAGGGAGAGATTCGTAATGTACTCGAAATTCTCAGTTTCGGAAAAATGACACAGGTGCAGGACGCACGATTTGGCCTCAGGGATCTTAGCAACAATCCTGAAGGAAGATTTTATAGACAAAAAATACAAAACGTTCATTGTGGCTGGCTATATAAACGGCTTGCCGAAGATGGTTCGGAAGAATATCTTATCAATGATTGCGGAACCCCAGGTCGAATAGCGCCGGAGATAATCGACGAGCATTACGGCACAGCATTGGCCGCATTCGGACAAAATCTTGCACTAAACAGACAATATGCAGATAATGACGATGAGGAAAAATTACGCTCCGCATACAATAAATACGAGAATATTTTGAACATCTGTTTAGAAAACCAAGATATTGAAAAACGTTTATCCGGAACTTTTTCTACGGTGCCAGATAATTACAACAGGATTATTGCAGATTTTAGCTCAACTGGAAAGAAAGGATGCATTGTAGTAACTGGGCAACCAAGTAAAAGAGATCCAGAAAGCAGGAGAGGAAAATATTACGAATTTGTATTTTTCGAATCAAACACTAATGAGAATGAGAAGGTAGAATCACAAATCATTGATGATTTTATAACGATTCACAAAAACAATTATGACTATAAAAACATTTGGAAGCGATACTTAAACGAAGGTAAACGCGTTCCTGTTTTTTTCATGAGAAGAAATGGCGATGATGGTCCTATTGATGCAATCGGACTCGCATACATGTTCCGTTTTCCGACAGCAAACTTCATAAAAGGCGCTATCCCTATTGAATTACAAAGCAATAGAAGAAAAGACCTTGCCGAATGTATTTTCGGAACCGCAAAAGAATCTTTAAAACAGTTGAAGGGTCGAGTTAACATTTCCCATGCCTTTGCATGCGGCACGCCTAATAAATGTAACATTGTTACAACCGTATTAGGCAGTCCTAAGCCGTCCTATGGGCCTCTATATGCAAGTAGCGGCACTTGGAATGACGCCAATGCACAAATCAAAGGAAGGAAACGATATCCTGTACGAACAACCCTCCTTCCACCAAATGAAGGTACCGACGCTCAGACATGTAAATTTATACCACTTGATCAGGGCACGTCATTTAAAAGCCGTATCACATTCCATAATCTCAAGGAGTGTGAACTTGGTGCGTTGATTGCAGCATTGACATTCAATGGACACCCGGACTGCTGCCATTCTATCGGTGAAGCAAAACCGCTTGGATATGGTAAAGCAAAGATCAGCATTGATAAACTTTCAGTTATTTCCATAAAAGACATTTTCGCCAAGACTGATGATCCGACTCAACAGGAAACTGATTACTACTTTAATAAATTTAAAGATGTGATGACAGAGAATATTGGCACAGGATGGGAAAACTCAAATTCCATCCGCGAGTTATGCGCTATGGCAAGAGGTATAGATGCAAACATCAATAACAATAATTTCTCGTACATGCGTATGTCTATAAATCGAAACGAGAATGAATTCGTTTTGAACAAGTCAGAGAAGAAAGAGAACTTACCTACTTTTAGCAGTATTCTAGACAACAGAGTGCTACACATTACGGAGCAACCTGACACAAATAGATTATTCAAACAGGATATCGACAATGATATTGAAGAAGAAGATAGTCAGAGCCTAGCCCGAATCGATATTATAGAGACTTACACCGTCAGAGTACCACATCTGATTACAAATCGTGATTTCTGTAAAGCGGAAAAGATTATTTCTGAGATGAAGTGCGATATAAATGGTGAAATCCGAAATCTTGCAGATCAGTATCAGGATCAAATCGATAGAACACGAGAAAATGATTACAGCATATCTCGTGATGAGGTTATCCATGCTTTCAACAAGACTGAAAATAGTGTAAATGCACTCTCTGGTCACTTAAACGACGAGGACAAAAATAACCTCATAAACAGAATGGAGCAGCATATAACTTCATTCACAGAATTATCGCAAAGATATCCTAACCACGCTATAGAGTTCATGGAGCTCATAAGTAGATGTAACACCTTGATACAGAAGATTCGCAACTATGGAAACGGCATATTGCCATTCCTTCCTAACAGTCCTTTTAAAGGCACACTAAATGCTTATATTGGAAGGATTGACAGATACATCCGGGACAATGGTGCCTTGACTGATTCTGACAAGGCACTTATTAGCAAAAATATAATTGAAATCTATCCAAGTATCAATGAGCGCGAGAAACATCCAAAGAGAGGCTGCTGGTCCACTAATAACATAAATAATGCTTTGATTGGGTACCTTGGGGATATCTGGACAACACAACTTATAGATACTCTTACGCAGCAATAGAACAAATATAGCACAGGGAATGGTTTTCGATGATTTCCCTATGCATAAAGTTCTTTGACATTTTGTTTATATATGAGTTTTCTCTAACTTTGCGAAAAGAAAGTTATTTGAAAAGTCTGGGTTTCAGAAGTTATTGAGGTACATTTTTTAGTAAAAAAATGATTTTTCTTCGTTTTTCGACACCTAACGGTCTAATGGTCATCACATTGCATTTTTTGCTCTCTGAGACCATCTTCCACAACAACAAGGATTAAGACGAGCGACAAAAGTCTCACCAGCTACGAGTGGATATCTCTGAGACCATCTTCCACAACAACAAGGATTAAGACTTGCTTCTTTCAAGATCTCAAGAAGCATCATCTTCTCTGAGACCATCTTCCACAACAACAAGGATTAAGACTATAGTAGTTAAGTCTTGCCTGTAGTGAATCAATATTCTCTGAGACCATCTTCCACAACAACAAGGATTAAGACCACATAGCCTGTGTCCAGCATGACTACTGCATACAACTCTGAGACCATCTTCCACAACAACAAGGATTAAGACTACTGCTGGTCTCTCTCTCTGGTGCTACATGGTTCTCTCTGAGACCATCTTCCACAACAACAAGGATTAAGACGCTTCACCTTCAGTATACTCATCTCCAGACTTTACCTCTGAGACCATCTTCCACAACAACAAGGATTAAGACTTTGTCAAGCAGTGACTGAACTCTATCAGTAACACTCTCTGAGACCATCTTCCACAACAACAAGGATTAAGACTTCAGCGCGGTCGCTTGTATCTGCCTAATCCTTTCGCCTCTGAGACCATCTTCCACAACAACAAGGATTAAGAC
>CAKUXR010000030.1 GCA_934700615.1 uncultured Bacteroidales bacterium | reverse complement strand
GAACCGCACGTACGGTGGTGTGAGAGGTCGGAAAACGAAAGTAGGAAGAAAACTACTTCG
The DNA here is from genome assembly GCA_934700615.1 of uncultured Bacteroidales bacterium. Taxonomy (GTDB): domain Bacteria; phylum Bacteroidota; class Bacteroidia; order Bacteroidales; family UBA932; genus Cryptobacteroides. Next base: position 39,472 of record CAKUXR010000030.1, on the reverse strand, counting down.
TTTTCCTCCTACTCGATCATTTTGAAAGAAATGGTGACAAAAAGGCCTGTTATTTACACAGTTTTTCTGGTCCTGACTGATGTTGTCCACATAATTTGGTTCCGAATAAACGTTTTAGTTCGCACCAAATGTGTTTGCGGAAGCGTTTTGTCCCAAATAAACGTTTTAGACGGAACAAAATAGCAAATTCGGCTTTCTCCTGACCAGAATCGCGAAGGGAGAATCGAGATGCTAACTGGGTCCTGTTTGTTGGGGCTCTTCGCGCCATATAACGTTCTCTATAATCCGTTTCCGTCAAAATTATCCCAAACCACTTCGGTTTTCCTCCGATTCCTCGTCCCCGCAGATACGTTTTCTCGTGTTTGTCCACGCCACCATGCCTCGGACATCACCACATGGCCAGTATCGTAGAAGACAAACGACATTTCTGAAATTTTCATTGGTACATTTCATCATACACTGCGTTATTACATAAAAATTAGTAACGTAGTGTATGAGTTTTTATAACTTTGCTGCCTGTGGGCAGAAGCCGATGATGAGACAGATAATGAGACAGACAATGATCCTTGCGGCTGTAATGGCTGTGGTTTCCTGTAATAGAACTGATTACGCTGAACCATTCAAGAGAAGAATTAAAGATTATGACGGGACTTTCGTGTTTAAAGGACTTGAATGTAAAGTCTGTTCTGAGATTGACCTCGATGGAGATGGAGTGAAAACAGATGATATGATGGCTGAATTCAGAGCATTGGACAAAAACTCATCGTATCTGGAAAGTTCAAAAGTGGTCAGTATCCCATCCTTTTTTTCGAACGTCAATACAGCATTGATAAGAATTCCTGTTCAGAGAGGATTCATTGAGGATGGAGACGGAACTGAAAGTTGGGCTCAGCTCGGATTTGCGGAGGATGAAATTGTGTATGAATTTGACAACCATAACAATGTAAGTTATTATCTTCCAGCTGAATTTAGGGCATCGAACGATCCATTGTCACATTATGAATCAGTGGAAGTGCAATTTAAGGACGGACAGGTGCGCTATCGTGTAAATGCAACATTTTACGATTTCGCGAGGAAAGACTATGTTACTTGCCCGGTTACATTTATATTCGAGAGGGAATAAAATACTTTCCGGACATGACCGAGCGAGAATTCAAGAAATTATACAATCTGTATTTCAGACCTCTATGTCTATATGCCTTGCATTATGTCTCTGATGCATCTGTATCGGAGGACATAGTGCAGGACAGTTTTGTAGTCTTTTGGGAAAAGTATGTTGTCATTGACAATGACATGAACGGCGCTGCCGCGAAATCAGTCCTATTCGTGATAGTCAGAAACAGGTGCACAGATTGGTTGAGGAAGGTGTCCCCGGACAGACTTTTGCCGGAGGATGCGGACGGACTCATTACAGACGGGGACGCACAAGAACGCTCATTTGACGAAGCAGCATTGTGGTCGATAATCGGCCGGCTTCCGGAGAAACGTCGTAAAATATTGATAATGAATAAGAGAGATGGACTATCATATAAGGAAATCGCTGAAGAACTAAGCATATCAGTATTGACAGTAAGAAACCATCTGGCATTGGCAATGAAAGAATTGAGAAGAGCGAAGCCTGTCATTCAGGTGATTCTGACCCTACTGATGATGCTGTTCCCGCTGATTTCATATGGGCAGGAACAGTCCGTACTTTCATCAATGAAAGCAATTGAATCCGGATTCGGATATAACTTTGTTTATGAATCATCCGTAAAGCGCCTGCTCGAAAACGAGACGAAGCAGGTAAAATTCGGCAGCAAGCTGCTGGAAGATTGCCTTCAAGAATTGTTCGGAGACTTGCCGATAAAATGGAAAGTGCAGGACAAGACACATTCTATCATATTGATTGTCAATGATAACGTACGGAAGTCCGTCCCGAAGTCATACACGATCAGCGGATACGTTACCGATGTGGTCACAGGCGAGACATTGATCTCCGCCGAAATCGTATCCGACCGCAGAAGCGGCGCCGTCACTAACAATTACGGTTTCTATTCACTCTCACTTCCTAAAGGAGCGCATGAAATCAAATACTCATATATCGGATGCGAGTCGGTTTCCAGGGCCATTGACCTGAGCAGGGACACCACCATCAATATAGCATTGACACCATCATTGACATTGAAAGGTTCGGTCGTGTCCGCAAGAAAAAACGCCGGTTTTTACTCCACTTACAGCGGCTCCGTGGAAGTTCCGGACAAGCTTCTCCGCACTGCGCCGTCCGTCCTGGGCGAACCTGACGTCTTCAAGACACTGCAAATGCTTCCGGGCATTCAGGCAGGGACATCATTTTTTTCAGGAATCTATGTCCGCGGAGGAAACGCTGATGAGAACCTGGTCCTTCTGGACGGTGTGCCGGTCTATAATGTATCACACCTGTTCGGAGCGCTCTCGATATTCACTCCGGAGGCGGTCAAGAAAGTATCGGTATATAAGGGGTCGTTCCCGGCCAGATATGGAGGACGCGCATCAGGCATTGTGGATATAAGGACCAATGACGGAAACACCAACAAAACTACAGGCTGCATCGGCATCGGGCTGATTTCAGACAAGTTCCATCTTGACGGGCCGATGGGCAAAAAAGGCAATGCCACCTACTCTGTGAGCGCACGAGGAATGCACACCCTGTTCTTTGACAGGATCCTCAAATGGGCAGGCAGCGGAGGAAACTATGCCTTCTATGACTTGAATCTGAAACTGTCAGGAAAGATCGGCGACAATAACCGTCTCATTTTCAATGCCTATTCGGGTAAAGACTTCATGAGGAAGGATTATTCCGAGAAGCCATCTCCGGATGACATTGACAGGACTGAAAGGAAGCATGATTATAAAGTCTGGTGGGGCAACACCGTCATTTCCCTCGGATGGAATCACGTGTTCAACGGGAAACTCTTTTCCGACCTGAGCCTCTCCGTGAACGGTTACAACGTAAAAACCAAATCCCGGGTAAATGAATTTCAGGAAGGGGCCAATGCCACGTCAGGAAAGGTTATAGATTTCAGCAATGTGTCGAAAATCAATGATATAAGTGTCGGTATTGACTTCGATTATACCCCGTCCTCAAGTCATATGGTCAAATTCGGCGGAGCCTTTGCTCATCACAAATACGCCCCGGAAGACATCTATACCAGAACTACCGACAACATTGACGGAAACAGAAGCGAGACTTATGCTCCTAACGTCGGCAGGATAATCCGGGGCGAAGAGATGACGGCCTACATCGAAGATGACATGTCCATTTCGGATTGGCTCTATGTTATCCCGGGCCTCCGTTTCAGCCTTTTCAATGTTGACGGACGCTGCTATCCAGACCTGGAGCCGAGGCTGTCGGTAAAGGTCAATGCCGGAAAAGACATATCGTTGAGGGGTGCGTATTCGAGGATGTCCCAGCATGTCCACCAGCTAGTTTCAGGCAATCTCAGTTTGCCGACTGACTTGTGGGTACCCGTGACGGCTGACATTCCTCCAGTCAAATCAGACATTTACACGGCTGGTATTGCCTATGGAGGCCTGAAAGGCTGGGAGTTTTCAGCCGAAGTCTATTGGCGCAGGCTGGACAATGTCCTGGAGACGAAAGACGGAAAGTTGGCCTTGTCCACTACCGAGAATTGGGAGGACAATGTCGCCACGGGTGTCGGACGGGCTTATGGCGCAGAGGTTTACGTGCAGAAAACTTCCGGAAAAGTCACCGGAATATGCTCATACACCTTATCCAAATCAGAAAGACGCTTCCCTGACAAGGCGATAAACAACGGCAAGTGGTATCCGTTTGCCAATGACAGGCGGCACAACATCAGGATAGCGGCCATGTGCAAGTTCAATGACAGGATAGACGCAGCCGCCAGCTGGGTGTTCATGTCAGGCAACTATATGACCGTGCCGGAACGTGAAACCGTATATGTGGATCCGGAAGGAAAGTTCCACTATCTTCATTATGTCAGCGGCAGGAACAATTACAAGCTTCCGCCGACACATCACCTGGACCTTTCCGTCAATTTTACCAAGCATAAAAAGAAGGGCGAGCGAGTCTGGACGGTCGGGCTGTATAATGCATATTGCGCCATGAATCCCGACTGGACTTATGTCAATGACATATGGTCAAGGGATGAGGCCGGAAAGGCTTCCTATTCGGCAAATATAACCAAGCTGTCGTTTTTAACTATTTTGCCGTCAGTCAGTTACACTTATCGTTTCTAATATGAAAGTTTCGTATAACATAAATAAGTGGAGAGTGTTGTTTGCTGCCATTCTCCTGATTTGCACGGTTTCATGTGAAAAACACATTGAAATCAGAAGGACCGGACCCGAGCGGGAACTTTCATTGAATGCCGCACTGTATGCCGGCCCGTCGGAGCAGGTCGCGTATGTCACGACGAGTTACCACAACAAGGTGCGAGGCGTAAAGGACGCGTTGCTGAAACTCTATGTCAATGACGAACTTGCGGCATTGTCAGACACTTTGCGAGAGACCCATAATTCTCATGGCAGCAATTCGGATGCAGTCATGATGATACCATTCCGGGCCAGATTCGGAGCCGGAGACAAAGTCCGTCTGGAGGTTACCGCAGACGGAATGCAGGCTTCGGCAGAAAGCATTGCGCCGGAACCGGCCGAGATTGTCTCTGTGGATACCATTCCCATAATCAAAACCGGCGGCGACCGCAAAATGGCATTGACAAGAATCAAGGTGCGGGTCAACGATGTCCCCGGCATAGACAATTACTATAGGATCGAGGCTTTTGTGAAATACAGCATCTCGCGGGTTTATCTGGATCCGGGCGAGTTCGACCCGGTAGGGCCGCAATTCCTGCGAAAGGGTACGATCAGCGTCAAATTGGACAACAAGGCTGAGCCGCTTCTTTATAGCGGTTCCCATGCCGGGGCCAATTGGGACTATGACCCTGATGACACGGACTACTATGCCAATGAGTATAACCTTTTCAATGACAATGCGTTCCGGGACAAGGACTATACTCTGACTCTCTATGCGAAAGACCTGCGCCACTACTTCAGTTTTACAGATATAGCTTTTCTGCAGAACGCGAAAGTCAGTGAAAAACGTACGCTTGTGGTCAGGCTCTATACCATGAACAAGGACATGTTCACCTATTATAATGATTGCATGTTCGACAATTCATGGCAGGGCATGAGCGACTTCATCCCGGGGATTCCTTACCCTGACAATGTCAACGGCGGCAACGGCTTTGTAGGTGCTCTGAGTGTGAATGACTTCGAAATGGAACTGCCTTATATAGAGGACGTTTATAATCATTATCACAATCTTTAGTATATGGATAGAAATCTCAAATTCGTCATGAAACATTATCGTGACGGAATGTTCGAAATAAATAAATCGCGTGCCGACCTGAATGCAAGAATCGGAAAGGCCAATGCCGGTGCCAGTCCGTCCTACCGGGCGCGAAGATGGGTTTTGTCAATGTCAATGTGCGCAGCAATTGCCCTGTTCGCGGTCATTTCAGTCTATTATGTCCGCCTGAACTCATGGAACGGATATACCGCGTCTGACGAAACCGTCAGATATGTCTTGCCGGACTCATCCGTAGTCGTCTTGGCTCCAGGTTCGGAGCTGAGGCTTCAGAATCGCAAGAATATCAGGCATATGGAAATGTCCGGAAAGATTTTTTTCAATGTTGCACATGATTCGGCACATCCTTTCACCATATCCGTTTCCCGGGGGCTGCCGGTGACTGTCCTCGGGACGCGTTTCCAGGTGGACCAGTCGGATTCGCTCACCCGTGTGGATGTCCTGGACGGAAAAGTCAGTTTCGGCCGTATGACCCTGACCAAAGGAATGTCTGCTTCATATCGTCCTGAGACCGGATTGCAGGAGATGACGTCCGGAGATGTGTTGAATCCGATGGCGTGGGCGACGGGGAGTTTTGTTTATGAGGAGTCGTCCCTAAATGACGTAATAAAGGATCTGGAGTCTTTCTACCATATAAGGATCAATGTTTCTGAAAGCGTGGACGGAAAGAGGCTTACCGGGACATTCCCGACAGCAGATACGGCATCAGTCCTGGAAATCATTGGTATGGCTTGTGATGTAAGGATGACATATGAAAAGATTGATTAATGTATCGTTAATCATCAAATTTTATCCTATCAGTCACCTGAAAATTCAATGTAGGACTTCATGTCGGAAAAACGTTTTGTTTCGGCTTTTTCGTTTAAAAAATTCATCCTTTTGCTGAAATAATTTCCGGTGTTTATGCGTCTTTTATACCTTTACAAACGCCAATAAGGCTTGATGGTCTTTTGCATGAAAATGTCAAATAATTAAAGGTAAACTTTGCAATTCTGATCTAGTTTGGCACGATTAATGCAAATAGGTAAGTCAAGTGAATAATATTATTGGTTGGTTATTATAATGGTTAGTTAGTAGTGTTTAGTTATGGTATCGCGTTGTAATGCTAGATGAGAAATCTCGCCAAGACGTAGATACGAATCTACAAGACGTCGCTCAGATTCCTGGGCGGCGTCTTCGTTTATAGCCGTTCGTGTGCCTGGGGCCCTGTCAAACACGCTAAAGGGCGACCGGAACTTACGTTCTCAATCGCCCTTTACAGTTTATCGATAACTCTCCGACTAGCAGCAGAGAAGTCCGTTTGCGTGAAGGAATGCATTCACTGCAACAGCTGCGAAGCCGAGGCAGATGATGGTAGAAACGATGATACCGATAACCTTGAGTCTCTTCATCCAAGTACCGTTTGCAAAACCTACAGACTGGAACATGCTCCAGAAACCGTGGTTAAGATGGTACCATACTGCTACGAACCATGCGATGTAGATGATAAGAACCCAAACGCTTCCGAATGTGTTTACGAGGAGGTCGTAAGGATTCATAGCCTCTTCGCCACAGAACTCGAGGAGCTGCATTTTAGCCCAGAAATGAGTAAGGTGGAAGAACAGGATACCGAGGATAACGATACCGAGAACAAACATGTTCTTAGCTGACCAAGAATCTGCTTTTGCCTTGCTGGCAACTTCATAGCGCTTGTAACCGCCGCGAGCCTTGACATTGTACCAGGTGAGGTAGCATCCATAAATGATATGAACGAATACACCCAGAGCAAGCACAGGGACCATGATGGTCACAATCGGCAGGGACATGAAATCACAGCCAAGCTGGAAGAGTCCGTCGAATGCGCCCCATTCGCCAGTGAATGAGTCAATAACAGAAAAAGAATTGATAGTCATGTGAAGCAGCAGGAACACTACAAGAAATGCACCGCTGACAGCCTGAATGAACTTTCTCCCGATGGAGTAGTGGAATGCGTTCGCCATTAGTTTGTAAAGATTAAAACCGTATTTTGATTATATGGCAAAGATACGCTCTTTCTTGCAAGTTTCATAATATTTCGATAATTTTGTTTTCCGAACAGTTCTAAAAACTTTTCTTTTATATAATTATGTACAAAAGAGTGCTCTTGAAACTAAGCGGCGAAAGTCTGGGAGGACACGCCGGAAAGGGATTGGATACAGCCAGTCTCCAGGCTTATGCCGAAGAAATCGCAGCCGCAGCAAAGGCGGGACTCCAGATTGCCATTGTCAATGGCGGTGGAAATATCTTCCGCGGACTGCAAGGTGTGGGAAGCGGCTTCGACCGTGTCGATGGAGACAAGATGGGAATGCTTGCCACCGTAATCAACTCATTGGCATTGTCAATGTTCATTAAGGAACAGGGTGTGCATGCACAGGTGTTCACGGCCACTCCGATGGAGCCTGTAGCCAAATATTATATGAGAGATGACGCTGTGAAAGTCATGGAAAACGGCGGAGTCGCCCTGATTGCAGGCGGAACCGGCAATCCGTTCTTCACCACAGACTCTGGAGCAGCCCTCAGGGCATTGGAAATCGGAGCTGACGCTCTCCTGAAGGGAACCCGCGTTGACGGAGTCTATACGGCTGACCCTGAGAAAGATCCGAATGCCGTGAAGTACGAAGAACTGACCTTCGACCAGGCTCTCGGAGACCATCTCAAGGTGATGGACCAGACCGCATTTGCACTTTGCAGCGAAGGAAATATGCCGATTATCGTATTTGACATGAACTGTAAAGGTAACCTTACCAGACTCCTGAAGGGAGAGAAGGTCGGAACCCTTGTTCACGTTTAACCATAAAAAACAAAATACTATGTTACCAAGAGTTAATGAGATTGTCACTGCTGCTGACAAGAAAATGAAAGAGGCTGTGGCTTTCCTGGAAGAGGACCTCAAGACATATCGCGTGGGCAAGGCTAACCCATCTATCTTCAACAACGTACTCGTTGATTACTACGGTTCACCTACACCGGTGCCTCAGGTTGCTTCAGTATCAGCACCTGACGCTAAGACAGTCCTGATCCAGCCATGGGAGAAGAGCATGATCCAGAAAATCGAGAAGGCAATCATGGATGCCAACATCGGAATGACACCTCAGAACAACGGCGAGCAGATCCGCTGCAATGTTCCGCCTCTCACAGAGGATCGCAGAAAAGACCTCATCAAGAAGGCCAAGACAGCCGGCGAGAATGCCAAGGTCGTTGTCCGCAATGCACGTCGTGACGCTGTAGATACCCTTAAGAAAGCTCAGAAGAACGAAGGTCTTCCTGAGGACGCTCAGAAAGAGGGCGAGGAGGAAGTACAGAAAGTGACAGACAAGAACATCAAGGAAATCGATGCCCTCATCGCAGCTAAGGAGAAAGATATCATGACTGTGTAAGGATTCGGTCCGGAAAGCATATAACGATGGCTTTCAAGCAGTTGTAAAAATATGAGGCTGCCCGTATATAGGGCGGCCTTTTTATATCGATGAACCAATCTTTCCGAAGGAAGAGCAAAATCCGTCAGTATGGAAACTGAATTCGATATTTTACCTGTGGAACAGTGGGGCCTTTTCCCCGAAGGACAGCGTCCGCTTCTTGTGGCCGGGCCATGCAGTGCGGAATCTGAAGAACAGGTCATGCAGACTGCAAAGGGCCTCAAGCCGTTAGGAGTCAATGTCTTCCGGGCAGGAATCTGGAAACCTCGTACCCATCCGAATACATTTGAGGGCGTGGGAACTCCCGGACTCAAGTGGCTGCAGAGGGTAAAGAATGAGTTCGGCATGAAGGTGGCCACAGAGGTTGCCGGGGAGAAACACGTGTTTGAATGTCTGGAATATGGCGTGGATATGGTCTGGATAGGGGCCAGGACCACAGCCAGCCCGTTTCTTGTCCAGGAAATAGCTGACGCGCTGAAAGACAAGGACATACCTGTGCTCGTAAAGAATCCGGTAAACCCTGACATTGACCTTTGGATAGGCGCTTTGGAAAGGTTGAACCAGGCTGGAATCCGTAAACTCGGGGTTGTCCACAGGGGATTTTCATCCACGGAAAAGATTCCGTACCGCAACTCTCCGGGCTGGCAGCTGGCTGTCGAACTGCGTACCCGTTATCCGGAACTGCCGTTCTTCGCCGACCCGAGCCACATGGGCGGGGACAGGAAATACCTTCATGAAATATCCCAGAGGGCGCTTGACCTGGGCCTGGACGGGCTCATGGTCGAGACGCATTGTGACCCGTCATGCGCCATGAGCGATGCACGGCAGCAGATAACGCCGGAGGAATTCGGACGGCTGATTTCCGGACTGATTGTACGCCAGAACGACACGGACAGTCCTGATTATAAGGAGAATATAGATCAGCTGAGGGCGCAGATCGATGTCATTGACGAGAACCTTCTTTCTCTTCTCAATGCCAGAATGAATCTGAGCCGCAGCATCGGCCTGTACAAGAAAGCGCACAATATTTCCATTCTGCAGACCTCCAGATGGGAGTCGATCCTGTCCCAGATGATAGAGAAGGCCAAGGCCTACGGCTTGCCGGAAGAATTTGTGACTGAGATTTTCAATGCCATCCATGAAGAGTCTGTCCAGCAGCAGAACAGGATTCTGTCCGACCGGGACGCAGATTGACATTGACCTTACCTTATTGTGCGTTGAAGTTGTCGAGAGCGCCGAGAAGCGTCTTTTCGAAGATTTCTTTTTCGTGAGGCGTTATGAAAGATACCTCGATAGGGGCCTGGAACATTCTTTTCTTGAGTGTTTCAGGCATATTTTTGTAGCCGCGCAGGCGCTGGCTGTCCTTTTCTGTGGTGGCTATCAATGCTGTAGGCCAGTTCCTGGTGGCGTTCAGTATCCTCCTGATATCCAGTTTTCTGTATTTGTGATGGTCAGAGAACTTGAAATGCTTCACAAGTTTGTATGAATCACTGAGATATCTTCTGAGAGGGGTGTCTGAAGCGATTCCTGAGACAAGAATCACATTGTGGGAATAGGTGTATCTCTTGTCGTCGTTGTCGAAAACAGGCTCGAGCGGGCAGTAGGTTATCGTCGTGAAGAGAATCGTCATCTTCTTTCCCGCAGCATTGGTTCCCTGACATGTATTCAGGTCGTAAGCATTGTATCCCAATGACTTGGCCCATTCCACCTTCTCCCAGTTCTCCATATACTGCGGACACTTGGTCACGATGATGATGTTCGCGTGGTGAAGCCTCTCGGGAAGATCCCTGAGATGTCCGAAAGGAAGAAGTTTGTCTTTGCTTGGAGGTCTGTTGTAATCGACCAGGACAATGTTGAAGTATGCGGCGAGTGACCTGTACTGGAATGCGTCATCAAGAACGATTAGCTCGGGTTTTTCAATGTCCTTGTGCTCGCATTTTCTAGCCTTCTTTGAAGTCTTGACTGTCTCCGGGTGGAGAAGGAAGTCACAGCCTTCTACTCTTGTACGGTCCACAGCCACAGTTGCTTCCGGGAATTTGCGCTTAATCTGCAAAGGCTCGTCACCGGCGAACGCCGCACTGTCATTGACAAGAATCTGCTGGAAACCTTTGCTCTTCCTCTTGTGGCCTCTCGACAGCACTGCGATGTGCTGGTTGTGCCATTTTTCGCTGGAAAGCAAAGTCCTGAGAATCATTTCCGTATGAGGAGTCTTGCCGGTTCCTCCGGCTGCGATATTGCCCACACATATTGTCGGAACCTTGCAGGTATGCACCTTGAACACGCCACTGTCATATAGCGCGTGCCTTATTTTCAAGGTCAGATAATATGGTGCCAACAATATTCTCTCAAGCATAGCGTGCAAATATAGTCAAACTCGCGATAAGAACGAAAAAAATTTCATTCTTATCACGAGTTTATTTTATTTCAGCTATTTAGGATGATTGTCCGACTGTCAGATAGACAGGACTGCAAGCACGTTGATAAGTTCCCTGTCGATAGGCTTGTCTTTCTTGATGGCCCTGTCGATAGGAACGTAAACGATCTGGTCATTGCTGATGCCGACCATGACGTTGCGCTGTCCTTCCTTGAGCGCTTCGATGCTTGCATATCCGAGACGGCTTGCCAGGATTCTGTCGAAGGCGCTTGGGGTACCGCCTCTCTGAAGGTGTCCGAGGATAGTCACGCGGACATCGTACTGAGGATATTCTTTGCGGACACGGTCTGCATAGTACATGGCGCCGCCGTCTTTAGGGCTCTCGGACACGATTACGATACTGCTGTTCTTGCTCTTTCTGAAACCGCGGCTGATGAACTGCTCGAGCTGGTCGACATCTGTCTGGTCTTCAGGGATGATGGCAGCCTCCGCTCCGGAAGCGATAGCGCTGTTCTGTGCAAGGAAGCCTGCATCGCGTCCCATGACTTCCACGAAGAAAATACGGTCGTGGGATGTCGCGGTATCACGTAACTTGTCCACGCACTCGACGATTGTGTTGAGGGCTGTGTCGTAGCCGATGGTGGAATCGGTGCCGTAAAGGTCATTGTCAATGGTACCCGGCAGTCCGATTACAGGGAAGTCGTACTCTCTGGCCAGAGCCTGGGCGCCGGTAAGGGAACCGTTGCCTCCGATGACTATCAGAGCGTCAACTCCGAATTTTTCAAGGTTGTCATAGGCCTGTTTCCTTCCTTCCGGAGTCTGGAAGTCCTTGCTCCTGGCTGTCTTGAGAAGTGTGCCGCCCCTCTGGATCGTGTTGCTGACACTCTCTGTCGTAAGTTCCTTGAATTCACCATGAATAAGCCCTTCATAGCCTCTGTAAATGCCCATGACCTTCATGCCGTTGAAAATGGCGCTTCTGGTCACCGCGCGGATACATGCGTTCATTCCCGGCGCGTCACCACCTGAGGTGAGGACTCCTATCGTCTTTATTTCCTTCATATTGTGTTTTTGTAATAATTGGTCAATGTCATCGGGGCGCAACTCCCGAAAATATCAGATGTTTTGCCGCAAAATTCAAGCCTGTTTTTGTAATTTTGCAGTCGGAGAATATAAAATTTCAACAAAAAACGATTTTAGTTTTTACCTGCTATTACATATGAAGATAGGAGAGATAGATCTTGGTGACAAGCCGGTACTTCTGGCGCCGATGGAAGACGTGACTGACGCGTCGTTCAGGGTCGTGTGCAAAAAGTTCGGGGCAGACATGGTTTATACGGAATTCATCCCGTCAGACGGCCTTGTCCGTGATGCTGCCAAGGCCATTGCGAAGATGAAGACGTCGGAAGAGGAAGCCCCGGTTGCGATACAGATTTACGGAAACAATCCGGAGGCGATGGTCGAGGCTGCCAAGATGGCGGACAACGCCGACCAGATAGCCGGAGGGCACGGCTGCGATGTCATTGACATAAATTTCGGCTGTCCCGTCAGCAAAATCGCCGGCAGGGGAGCGGGTTCCGGAATGATGCGGGAGCCGGACAAGATGGTGATGATAACCGAGAGTATTGTCAATGCTGTCCGCAAACCGGTTACCGTAAAGACCAGGCTCGGCTGGGACGAGAATTCCAAGATAATAGTGGAACTCGCTGAAAGACTGCAGGATGTGGGAATCAAGGCATTGACCATACACGGCAGGACAAGATGTCAGATGTACAAGGGCGAGGCGGACTGGACATTGATAGGAGCCGTGAAGAACAACCCCCGGATGCATATACCTATAATAGGTAACGGCGACATAAATTCCGCGCAGAAAGCCAAAGACGCGTTCGACAGGTTCGGCGTAGATGGAATAATGGTGGGACGCGCGTCATTCGGCCATCCGTGGATCTTCCGGGAAATCAAACATTTCCTGACCACCGGAGAGGAACTCCCGCCGATGAGTGTCAATGACAGAGTGGCCCTGGCCAAGTGGCATTTGTCCCTGTCTGTCCGTCAGAAGGGCCCTGTCACAGGTGTGCTTGAGATGAGGCGTCACCTGTCATGCTATTTCAAAGGCCTTCCTGACTTCCGAGACACGAGAGTAAAGCTGGTCACCGAGCCGTCTGCCGACGAACTGGTGAAGATTCTGGACTATGTGGGAGAGAAGTGGGGCGGCTGCAGACTGGAAGAATCCGCCAGCGTCTATGGCCTGTAAATTTTGCGATTTTTCGTAAGATTTTTGTCTGAGTGGTAAATTGGTGCTAAATTAGAGACTTGTCTTGAAGATATGTCAGGACAAGTTTTTTCCATTATGGCGTTCTGGAATAGAAATAAGATATTGTCTGATAAAGAGCTGGCAGAGGGAATTGTCCGCGGTGACGAGGTATGCTATGAAAGGTTCTTTGAGAGATACTATGTCGTTGTCCGGAAGTTCCTAATGAGTTTCATCGGAGACAGGGCAGCTGCTGAGGATTTGGCTCAGGAACTGTTCATAAGACTTTGGAACAGGCGGCTCAGCATTGACCCTCAGAAGCCATTGAAAAATTGGCTTATTGTATCGGCGAGGAATGCTGCTCTGAACTGGTTGAAAGCCAAGTCCCGCAGTCCGGAGGCCCCGATCGAGGCTGCTGATACTATGGACGACGGTTCGCAGCCGATTGAATCGCTTTGTTTACGTCAGTTGGAGATGAATCTGGACAATGCAATATCAGCATTGCCTGAACGACGGAAACAGATTTTCAAAATGAGCCGTCTGGATCATTTGCCTAACGAGGAGATTGCTTCCCGTCTGGGCCTGTCGGTCAGAACGGTGGAAAAACATATAGAGTTGGCGCTCAAGGATTTGCGCTCTGAAAGGTATTCTTCATGACACAGATAAAGATGAAAAATTTTATAAAAAACTGGGAAATCGTTACGTGTCCGGTCTGAAAACATTGTACTATGTGTGTATGACTGATAACCAGTCACAGATAAACCATAGTATTAATAATTTTAGAGAAATGAAGAAAGTCGTTATCTCAGTAGCTCTTGTTCTCTCAGTGACTCTTGCCGGCGCGCAGGAAATCACTCAAGCATGTAAAGACAGGGCTAAATCTCTGGTAGACCAGATGACTCTTCAGGAGAAGGTGGAATATATCGCGGGATATCGCGACGGGTTCTACATCAGACCTGTTGAAAGGCTGGGAATTCCGGAAATCCGCATGGCGGACGGACCTCAGGGCGTCCGAAACAACACTAAAAGCACATTGTTCGCATGTGGTGTAGCTGCAGCGGCATCGTGGGATCAGTCTCTGGCCTATGAGATGGGTGTCGCTCTCGGGCAGGACTCCAGGGCAAGGGGTGTGCATATCCTGCTGGGCCCTGGTGTGAACATCTACCGTAGCCCGCTCTGCGGACGTAATTTCGAGTATATGGGTGAGGACCCGTATCTTGCTTCCAGGACAGCTGTCAACTATATCGAAGGCGTACAGTCTCAGGGCGTTATGGCGACCATAAAGCACTTTGCGCTCAACAATCAGGAGTATGACCGTCATCATGTCAGCACCAACGCCGACGAGCGCACCATGAACGAAATCTATTTCCCCGCGTTCCGTGCGGCTGTCGAAGAGGCGAAAGTCGGCTCAGTCATGACCAGCTATAATCTTGTGAATAATGTCCATGCTTCTGAAAGCGGCTTTCTTATGAAGGACAATCTGCGTGAGAAGTGGGGCTTTGACGGATTTGTAATGTCAGACTGGACTTCCACATATTCTACTCTCGGAATTGTGAAAGGAGGTCTTGACCTTGAGATGCCAAGAGCGTTCTATTTCAAGTATGACCTTATAAGACCTCTGATTGACAGTGGCGTTATCCGCGAATCTGAAATCGATGAGAAGGTGCAGCATATTCTGCAGACACTCATCGCATTCGGATTCCTTGACCGGCCTCAGTTGGACAAGTCCATTTCTGAAGACAATGCATATTCGCGCGAAGTGGCATACAAGATGGCATGCGAGTCTGCTGTGATGTTGAAGAATGATGGCGCGCTTCCGTTGAAGGCGGGACGTAAGAACCGCATAGTCGTTATGGGACCTAATGCGGACCGCATCCCTTGTGGCGGAGGAAGCGGAAAGGTGGATCCTCTCTATTCCATCTCTTTGTATGCAGGACTTGGACAACTCGGAAAGAACTATCCTGTGCAGCTCATAGAACCTGCTGCTAATTTGGACTATAATACTCCTGAAAATGTGAAGGCTCTGGAGTCGGCATCGTCAGTAGTCATCTGTGCAGGTTTCGATACGGAGACGGAAAAAGAAAACCATGACAGGACATTCACATTGCCTGAAGGTCAGGATGCCATGATAAAGTTCGCGGCTGCCCATAACAGCAATGTCATTGTCGTGATATATTCCGGCGGCGGTTTCGATATGTCCGCGTGGAAAGATGATGTGAAGGCCATCATCATGGGATGGTATCCGGGACAGGAAGGCGGTCTGGCTCTCGCAAGGATGCTTGCAGGTGAGTTCTCGCCATCCGGAAGGCTCCCGATGAGCATTGAGGCATGTTGGGAGGATAATCCTGTACACGACAGTTATTATACCAAGGAGAAAGCCGAGAACAAACGCGGGTTCACAAACAGATATGTGACCTACAATGAAGGCGTGTTCATGGGTTACAGGGGATATGACAGACTCGGTACCAAGCCTCTGTATCCATTCGGATATGGACTTACGTACGGAGATTTTGAGTATAGTGATCTGGCTGTAGTGCCGTCAGGAGACGGTATTGATGTGAAATTTACATTGACAAATAATGGAAAGATGGCTGCTGCAGAGGTGGCTCAGGTATATGTCGGCGAACTTTGTCCTTCAGTGCCGAGACCTGTCAAGGAACTGAAAGGTTATGTGCGGGTACAGCTCGATAAAGGCGAGAGCAAGTCTGTGACTGTGCATCTCGGGAAAGAGGCATTCGCGTTCTATGATGTCGATATACATGATTTTCGTGTCAATGCAGGAAAGTTCAGCATAATGGTCGGCGCTTCTGTCGGGGATATACGTCTCAATACGGAAGTGACCAGATAAAGTAATTGATGAAGAATATAGAAGAATATACAGATTCCCAGCTTGAGGACATCTTTGATTCTCTTGATTCCGAAGACGAGTCAGGGGAGGCCCGCCGTGCTTATGCGGCGGTGGCCTCCAGACTTGGTTTCAGAAGACAGAGGAATACGATTCGCAAGGTGGCTCTGAAAGTTTCCGCAGTTGTGGCTGCCGCAGCATGTGCGGCCGGTCTTTTCTTCGGTGGAATTGCTTATGAGTCGGCTGCGGAAAGGAAGGTGTACTGGTCGGAAGTTACGGTTCCGGAGGGACAGCATCGTGATATAGTGCTGTCAGACGGAACTCGCCTGCTTCTTAAGGCCGGGAGCCGTATCACATATCCTTCTGAGTTCAAGTCGGATCGCCGCCAAATATTCCTGGACGGAGAAGTGTTTGCCGAGGTTTCCAAAAATCCACATAGGCCATTTGTCATCACCTCCGGCCAAGTTTCTGTAAAGGTGCTTGGAACAAAGTTCGATTTCAGGGCATACAGTTCGTCGAAAAGTTCGGAAATCGCACTTGCGGAAGGTTCGGTGGAGATGCTTGTCTCATCCGGCAGCACATCTGTGACATATTCGATGATTCCGGGGGATGTCCTTCAGTATGACGGACATACGGGAAATGTGGCCAGAAGACGCTTCTCCCCTGAGTTTATAAGCCAGATGAGCACCGCCGGGTCCCTGCACTTCATGAACCAGCGGCTTGACGATATCGTGGCGGATCTGAACAGAATCTTTAACCGCAATGTTGTAATTGCGGACCGGAATCTTTCAGGAAGGCGCTTCGATGCCTGGTTTTCCGAAGGTGAGGGGCTTGACGACATTCTTGCATCCCTGAATGCGGACGGATCCATGAGAATAACCAAAAGGAATAACGTTCTTTATATCTTCTCGCGATAAATAACCAACATAATTTTTTCCAATGAAAAGCGGTAACGTATTCAGTCGCTTGGGGCGCTACGTCCTTGCGGCTATGGTTTCGGCTATTGTATGCGTATCATCGTATGCGCAGGGCATTACGCTGAACCTGAAGAAAGTCTCTGTGCGTGAGGCTATTGCGCAGCTGCACAGGGAAGGCGGCTATTCTATTGTCGTCAATGCCGGTGAAGTCGATATGGACAGGGTAATCTCGGTCAATGTGACAAGAGGTACCATAAACGATGTCCTTAATCAGATTTTTGCCGGAGATAAGGTCAAGTACATCATCAAAGACAATCACGTTTCTGTGTTGAAAGATGATAAAAAGGCAGTTCCAGGAGGGGACAAAAGCCAATCTGCCAGGAATGCCCGTCTGGAGGGCAGGGTGCTCGATTCTGCAGGGGAACCTCTAATCGGCGCGTCTGTGCGTATCTCCGGTACTACTAATGTAAGCATTGCTGATGTCAATGGAGCCTACGTCATTACAGGCTTCTCCTGGCCGGCCGATGTGGAAGTGAACTATCTCGGCTACGAACCGAGGACCATTCATTTTACCGGAAACGAGAAGATGCCTTATGACATTGTCCTGAAAGAATCTGACAATGTGCTTTCAGATGCCGTCGTTGTCGGCTATGGCGTCCAGAAAAAGGAGAACCTTACCGGAGCTGTAGCGGCAGTGTCGGCAGAAGATATGAAAGACAGGCCTGTGGCATCGGTCGGACAGGCTCTCCAAGGTATGGTCCCGAACCTTAACATTACGCAGTCTTCCGGACAACCTGGAGCAGGAAGCTCGTTCAATATCCGAGGCAACACATCTCCTAACGGAGGATCTCCGCTTATTCTTGTGGACGGCATGGAAACATATCTCGACCGTATAAATTCCAACGATATCGAGACTATTTCCGTCCTGAAGGATGCTTCATCTGCCGCTATCTATGGCGCCCGTGCTGCATTCGGCGTGATTCTCGTGACTACCAAGAGCGGAAAGAAGGAGCAGAGGCCGACTGTCACATTTGACGGCAGGTTCTCATTCTCTGCAAACACTGTTTCTACAGACTTCGAGACAAGAGGCTATTATTCTGCATATATTGCGGACACGTTCATGAAGACGAAGGGAGGTGTCCCTTATACAAGCTATACGGAGTATGACTATCAGCGTCTCTGGGACCGCAGGAACGACAAGACCGAGAATCCTGAACGTCCATGGGTTCTTACCGAGATGAGGAACGGCCGTCTTTCATACGTCTATCTCGGAAACTTCGACTGGTATCATTATGTCTATGACGAGAGCCGTCCTACTCAGGACTACAATGTCACTGTGCGCGGCGGCTCCAAGACTGTTACATATATGGTCAGCGGTCGTTTCTACCGTCAGAATGGTGTGTGGCGACAGAGTCCTGACGATTATACATCATTCAACACCAGGGCTAAGGTCGATGTCCAGATAACCCCTTGGCTGAAACTCTCGAACAACACCAAGATATTCAACGGTACGTACAGTTACGGGGCGAACAACTTCAGAAAGCCTATTCTTCATGCGCTTGCCAGCTTTGTTCCGGAAAATCCGGATGGAACAGCTGTGTCCCATACCGTTCTTACTAACTCTTCATCCCATTACATAATGGATGGATACAGCGCGATGATGCATAAAGGAAAGAACTGGGGCCGCAAGAGGACATTCGAACTGACGACCTCATGGGCATTGACGGCAGATATTACCAAACGTCTGAAATTCAATGCTGATTTCTCATATAAATTTGGATATCTGCGTAATGAATTCAGGGATTGTTCTGTAGAATATTCGGAGTATCCCGGGGAAATCCTTCAGGAATCCACCAGCGCATTCAAGAACCAGTTGTCGGATATTGTCTATGAGCAGAACAACTACGTGACCAACGCCTATCTTTCATATGACAATACTTGGTCTTCGAAACATCATTTTTCTGCCGTCGCAGGCTTCAATTATGAGACTCGTCATTATAAGGACCTCAATGTCGTAAGACAGGATCTCCTTTCTGAAGACCTCTCTGACTTCAATCTTGCAACAGGAGAAGTCAGCAAACTCACCGGAGGTATCAGCGAGTATTCTCTGGCCGGTTTCTTCTTCCGCGCGGCATATGATTTCAAGGGCAAGTACCTCGCAGAGATTGACGGACGTTATGACGGAAGTTCGCGCTTTATCGGCAACAATGTCTGGGGCTTCTTCCCGTCGGCATCAGCTGCATGGCGCATAAGTGAAGAGGGATTCTGGGACAGGATCCGTCCTGTAGTGAACAATGTCAAGTTCCGTGTCTCTTACGGTTCTCTCGGAAATCAGAATATAGGTTACTACGATTACTATCAGAATATAAACACCAAGGGAACGATGTCATATACCTTTGACGGCTCTACCCTCGGAGGTCATGCTACGGTGGATGATCCTGTATCTTCAGGAACGTGGGAGACTGTCGTTTCCAAGAATGTCGGTCTCGACCTTGGACTTCTGAAGGACAGACTTACATTTACTGGAGATATGTATGTCCGTGACACCAAGGGCATTCTTACGAAAGGGAAGAAACTTCCGTCCATTTATGGCGCAACTGAGCCTAAGGTCAATGCCAATGACATACGGACCAAGGGATGGGAACTTCAGATTGAATGGAAAGATTCATTCATGCTCGCCAAGCGCAGGTTCGGATACTATATCGGAGGAAACATTGCTGACTATACGGCCAAATATACCAGAACTGACAATCCGTCCGGACTCATCAGTGAACCTTATAAGGGCAAGCGTCTTGGAGAAATCTGGGGCTTCCGTGTGGGCGGCCTGTTCGGCTCGGATGAGGAGGCGGCAGAATATGCTTCCAAAGTGGATATGTCCAAAGTCTGCAAAGACTATTACGAGTCTGTAGGAATTACAGGTGTCCGTGGAGGAGATATAAAATATCTTGACCTGAATGAAGACGGCGAACTGAGCTTCGGACAGGGGACGCTTGAGGATCATGGTGACAGGGTTGTCATCGGAAACAGCCAGCCGCGTTTCCTCTACGGATTCCATGGCGGATTTGATTACCGTGGCATTGACTTCTCCGTGTTCTTTCAGGGAATCGGGCATCAGGACTGGTATCCGGGCTCTGACAATATGCATTTCTGGGGACCATACTGCCGGCCTTATGTGTCTTTTGTCGGCAAGGACTTCATGTCAAATGTCTGGTCGGAGGATAACAAGGATGCCTATTTCCCTCGTCCTCGCGGATATTCCGCATTGAATCCGGGTGCGTTGTACTATACTAATGACCGTTATCTCCAGAATCTGGCATACCTCCGTCTGAAGAATCTCACATTAGGGTATACTCTTCCTGAGAAACTGACAATGAAAGCAAAAATCTCCAAACTGAGAGTCTATTTCAGCGGTGAGAATCTATGGTACACCAGTCCTGTCAAGAAACATAACAAATATGTGGATCCTGAGCTTCTGGCTATAGCAAGCAATAAGAACGGTGATACATATTCCTTCTATAAAACATTCTCTTTCGGTGTTACTGTGACTTTCTAATTGATTGTATATGAAAAAGATATATTTATTATTGCCGGTTCTTTCGCTTATTCTTGCCACAGGGTGCGATGATTTTCTGGTGAAAACCCCGAAAGACAAGATGACTCCGGAAACATTCTTCCGCACAGAGGATGAATGCCGTCTTTATACCAATGACTTCTATTCAATGCTTCCAGAAGCTGCTTCAGTTTATGATGAAAGGGCGGACTATATAACCGGTATAGATGTCCCTTCTGAAGTTATCGGAAACAGAACAGTTCCGTCAACCGCTTCCACATGGAAATGGGATGCGCTACGTAATGTGAACTTCTTTATAGAACATGCCGGGCAGTGTGAGGACGTGTCCGTAAGAAATGAATATCTGGGTATCGCAAGATTCTTCAGAGCCTTGTTCTATCTTGACAAAGTGATGCGTTATGGGGATGTTCCATGGGTTGACAAGCCGTTGGATGCTGACTCTCAGGAACTGTACAAGGCACGTGATGACAGAAAATATGTGATGTCCAAGGTCTTGGACGATATAGACTTCGCTATCGCAAATCTTCCCGAGGCAAAGGATGTCTATCGTGTAACCAAATGGACAGCCCTTGCGCTTAAATCCAGAATCTTCCTTTTCGAAGGAACCTTCAGGAAATATCATGGACTTTGCGACTGGGAGGAATGTCTTCAGGAATCGGCAAAGGCTGGAGAAATGTTTATCCGTACATCCGGATATGTTTTGTATGCCCAGGGAAAGCAGCCGTATAGGGACCTGTTCAACCTTCTGGAATCAGACCGCAGCGAAATTATCCTGTCACGTGCATATTCACAGTCCCTTGGACTTGTCCATGATGCCAACGGACGATACACGTCTGTATCGATGGGACGTCTCGGCCTCATGAAGGATGTTGTGA
Source organism: uncultured Bacteroidales bacterium (assembly GCA_934700615.1). Taxonomy (GTDB): domain Bacteria; phylum Bacteroidota; class Bacteroidia; order Bacteroidales; family UBA932; genus Cryptobacteroides. The sequence continues at coordinate 17,840 of CAKUXR010000030.1, read as the reverse complement.
ACATGTATCTTATGGCAGACGGGACACGATTCACCGATAAGGCAGGATACAAGACTATGCAGTTTGCTCAGGAATGCACAGGAAGGGATCCGCGACTGGCTCAGTCTATCAGAACTCCAGGATATACCAGGACTGACAAGACAATGCAGTTGGCCCCGGATATGGCGGCTACCGTAACGGGCTACCAGATTACCAAATACGTCGGTGCCACCAAGTATGATGCATATAAGTCATCAGAAAATGATATCCCGCTTTTCCGTACCGCCGAGGTCTATCTGAACTATGCCGAGGCCAAGGCTGAACTCGGGACGTTGACCCAGAATGATCTCGACATGTCTGTCAATAAACTCAGGGACAGGGTCCAGATGCCTCATCTGGATATGGCAGCAGCCAACTTGTCTCCGGACCCGTATCTTCTTGACTCTGTTACCGGATACAGTAATGTGACTGGCGACAACAAAGGCGTCATTCTTGAAATCAGACGCGAGAGGACGGTCGAACTTCTCTGCGAAGGCTTCCGCTACTGGGACATCATGAGATGGAAGGAAGGCAAGCGTTTCGAACGTCCGTTCTATGGAATGTATTTTCCGGGTGCCGGCTCTTATGACATTGACGGAAACGGTACTGTGGACTTCGTCATTTATGACGGCAATGCTCCGGCAGCCGAAGATGGAGTCGTATATGCTTCGATTGACCAGCTTCATCTCTCAGAAAACGGAGTTTCCGGTTATATTACAGCCAATTATGACATAGCTAGAAAGTGGAATGAGAATAGGGATTATCTGTATCCTGTCCCGACGGACGACATTGTCCTTACACATGGAAAATTAAAACAGAACCCTGGCTGGGATGATGGTCTTGACTTTAACAATGAACAGTAATGAAAACTAGAAGATATTTGACAATGCTGGCTGCTGTGGCCATGCTTTCCGGTTGCTACAAGAGTCCGGATATGCCTATGCAGCAGATTTCAGTTGACAAGGATGCTATCGTGTCGGCTGCTTCAGGTGCTGAATATACGGTTTCTGTCATATCCAACACCAAATGGAAAATTTTGTCCTCTTCTGTGGACTGGGTTTCGGCTTCACCGGAACAGAGCACAGGAAATACTGACGTCGTTCTGACTGTCAGGCCTAATGACGGGGAAGCCCGCGAGATGGAACTGAAACTGGTATCTGTTTCTGACAATACGGTCTCTTCCGCAGTTGTGATCCGTCAGGCTTCTGCAAAGGAAGGCGGTGTCATATCGATCAGCGAACTCAGGTCAATGAGCAAGGACGGAGAGAAAGTCAAGATGACAGGAGGTTCGGTGCGCGGCTTCATTGTGTCCAATGTCAATACGGAGAACTGGTTTGCGAATTCTATCGCTATCGAGGATTCGTTCACGTCTCCTGAGTCAGGCATTACGGTGATGCTTCCGGAGATGCCTTCTTACTCCCCAGGCGTTGAGGTGTCCGTACCTCTGACTGATGCCGTCCTTTATAGAAATGATGCTGGCTATCTTGTCCTGGAAGCTTCCGGAGCAGACAGTACAGATGTCACTCCTGTCGAGGTCAAGCCGTTGTCTGTCGATTATACGGCTCTCGCTTCCGGAAAATATGAGTCAATGTATGTGAGTTCTACACTTCAGATAACTGATGCCGGTCTTTCAGGAATGCTTGGAGACTGTCCTCTGATGGAAGATGAGGATGGAAACAATGTCAGACTGAAAGTTATGGAAGAGTCAGCATTGGCATTGACCCAGGCAAAAGATGGGTCGTGTCCTGTGGGTGGCCTCGGCGGTTTTGCGGCCGCAGTGCCGGAACTCGCTCCGACTTTGTCTTCCGATGTCCTCTTCAATGGTATGCGTTTCGGTGTCAAGGTCGGTATCAGGCAGTTGCCTTATATCCTGTCATTCTATGCCAAGACCATGAAGAACAAGGACCTGAAGTACAGTACGGTAAAAGACGGAAGTTATGCGAAGTTGGGAACGGACTTCTATCTCAAAGACAAGGATGACAAGATCGGTGCTGTAATGGAGGCGAAAGCTACATCTGCAATGACTGGTTCAGGTCAGTTCCGTATGTCTCATTGGGCTGATGAAGGAGCACATGACAATATCCCGGGCAAGTCTTTCTCCGGTGATGACGGCTCCGGATATTATTTGACAGTGCCTCTCCAGATGGATCTGCCGTCCACTTTCCATGTGTCATTCGGACTTGCCGGCACTGGTGCGGCAGTGAAAAACTGGAGACTTGAGTATTCTTCAGATAAGGAAACGTGGAAGTCAGGTGCAGACTTTATGATTGACAAACCAATCTCCGGTTCAGGTTTCTATTACTATTATGATATCAAACTTTCTCCTGATATCAAATTCTCTGCCGGGCAGACCTTGTATCTCAGATGGACGGCTACGGGAAATACTTCTGTGAACAACGGCGTAACTTCAGGACTTGGCTCTGACGTCAGACTTGCCTGCTGCGTGGCTTTGTTCGGAGAGTACTCTGCTTCGACATCGGTTCCTTCAGGCGCGGTATACTATGAACCATTCGATAATCTGACCGGAGGCCTTGATTACTTGTGGGGCGACAGGCTGGCTGCAATGATGAACTTCTGCGGAAGTGACATCGCCGGCTGGACTGCAGCGCAGAGAAATGGCTTGACCGGTGAAAATGTACATCAGAGGCGTGGATATGCGCAGATTGGCTATGTGGAATCACAGGCTGTTGCTAGAGCCAAGTATGTGAACACTCCTGGCTCGCTTACGACCCCTTCGTTCGGGACTGCCGGAGATCTTGTCCTCTCATTTGATGCCATGTCTTACCATACACCTGCCGACAGGGCGAATGCGAAAGCCGGAGAACCTGCCGACAAGGAGGGCGACCTTACGTCAGTAGTCGTGAAAGTCGTCGGAGGCGGTACCATCGACGGCAAGACAGAGGTCACCGTGGACGGATTGGCTGCAGACAAGTTCACAAATTTCAAACTTAATATAAAGGGCGCGACCTCCGGGACTAAGGTGACATTCACCAGCGCACCTGCTGACGGAGACTTCTCACGCTGGTTCATAGACAACATTCTTGTAACAAAATAACGTAATCATGAAACGTATATCATTTATTCTCAGTCTTTTCGTGATGCTTGTAGCTTGCTCTGCATCACTTGACAATGCCGATTATATCCCGGGGCCGAACGGTTCCGGAAGCGATGGCACTTCGGAAACCGAGCCTGATGTCATTGCCGATAACCAGATAAAGGTCATATCGTTCAATGTCAGAACTTCCACAGGTGACAAGAATACTTCCAATGCATGGGACCTTAGAAAGAAGGCCATCCCTCTGATGTTCGCCAAGGAGAATCCTACCGTATTCGGTGTGCAGGAGGCACGCGAGAACCAGATGTCCTTCCTGAGGTCGCAAGTCGCGGGATATGAGGGGATCGGAGTCGGTCGTGATGACGGCAAGACTGCAGGTGAAACAATGGGTATCTTCTATAAGACCAGCGATGTGGAGCTGGTCAAGTGGGGGACATTCTGGCTTTCACAGACTCCGGACACTCCATCCAAGGGATGGGATGCGAAGTATTACAGGACCGCAACCTGGGCTGTCTTCAAGCATAAGCCTTCAGGCGTCACATTCATGTATGTGAATACGCATCTGGACAATGCCGGCAAACTTGCGCGTCAGAACGGGCTGCTCCTTATCCGGGACAAGATTATCGAATACAACACTGGCAATTGGCCTGTCATCCTCACTGCTGACTTCAACTCCACGACGGATGATCCTATATTTGACAGCGTGAAGGGGCTAATGACAGATGCCCGTACAGCGTGTCCTGTTACTGACAAGTACGGTTCATATAACGGTTGGGGACAGTCAAACTCTGTCATAGACCATATCTTCTATCGCGGATTCAAGGGAATTTCGTTCCATACTGTCCGTGATGTCTATGACGGTGTGCAGTACATGTCTGACCACTATCCTGTATCTGCGGTCCTGCAGGTTCAGAATTAACTCTCATATATAATGGTGCCTCTCCGGTCCGGCATGTGTCAGGCCGGAGAGTTCGTATCTATGGCCTGTAAATTTTGCGATTTTTCGTAAGATTTTGTGGTTTGGAAAATTATTGCTACCTTTGCGACCCCTATAATGTGTAGGGATCGCAATTTTTATTATTAACCAATTAAAGATCAAGACAGTGGACACACAAAGCTACAAATCAGTTTTCTTGAATGAGAATACTGTAAACAAAGAGTGGGTCGTCATTGATGCTACCGATCTGGCACTTGGCCGTCTTGCAGCACGCGTTGCTCTTGTCCTCCGTGGCAAGACCAAAGCTGGCTACACACCTCATGTTGATTGCGGTGACAATGTCATCGTCATCAATGCTGAGAAGGTTGCCCTCAAGGGTAAGAAGATGACCAACAAGGTTTACACTCGTTACACCGGATATCCGGGTGGACAGCGTTTTACCACGCCTAAGGAGATTCTTCAGAGCAGCAGACCTACTGAACTCGTAAGGAAGGCCGTTAAAGGTATGCTTCCTAAGACTCGTCTTGGTGACAAACTCATCAACAACCTGTTCATCTATGCAGGTCCTGAGCATCCTCACCAGGCACAGCAGCCAAAAGAAATTAAGTTGAACGAAATTTAAACAGAGCAAATGGAGAAAACAGTAAACGCCCTTGGAAGACGTAAATCAGCTGTGGCTCGTGTTTATGTTGCAGCAGGTACAGGTAATGTGACCATCAATGGAAAGGAGCTCAAGGAGTACTTCCCTGACGAGACTCTTCAGTACATTGTAAATCAGCCATTTGAAGTTACTGCTACAGCAGGTCAGTTTGACATCAAGGCTAACCTCGTAGGAGGTGGAATCAAAGGACAGGCAGAGGCTATGAGACTCGGCATCGCTCGCGCACTCAGCGAGATCGACAGAGAGGCTTACCGTTCTGCCCTCAAGTCTGCAGGATTCCTCACCCGTGACCCAAGAGAGGTCGAGAGGAAGAAACCTGGTCAGCCTGGTGCACGTCGCCGCTTCCAGTTCAGTAAGCGTTAATCTTACCGACACATTGATTTACATGCACAGTCCGGTTCAGAAATCTTCGGATCTCGCGCGGGGTGCGAATTCCGTGCAAGCTGCTTGAAGATTGCCGAGACTGCGGAAAATCCAGGAGACCGGTCATGGGTGGCCGCTGCTCCGGGGTTGATGAAAAGAGCCCGACAGGTTATGGCTACAGCCTGAAGGGAAAGTGTAACAAAGAAACATCACTTAAAAAAATGCCAAGAACAAATTTCCAAGAATTACTCGAAGCAGGTGCACATTTCGGACATCTTGCGAGGAAATGGAATCCTAAAATGGCTCCTTATATTTTCATTGAAAGGAACGGGATTCACATCATCGACCTGCACAAGAGTATCGTCAAGATTGACGAGGCTGCAGAGGTAATGAAAGAGCTTGCACGCTCAGGCCGCAAGATCCTCTTCGTTGCTACCAAGAAGCAGGCTAAAGATATTATCGCTGAGAAAGCAGCTTCAGTAAACATGCCTTATGTTACTGAAAGATGGGCTGGTGGTATGCTTACCAACTTCCCTACAATCCGCAAGGCAATCAAGAAGATGAATACCATCGACAAGATGAAAGAGGATGGTACTTATGATAAACTCGCTAAGCGTGAGCGTCTTCAGATTGACCGCCAGAGGGCTAAACTTGAGAAGAACCTCGGTTCAATCAAGGATATGAGCCGTCTCCCTTCAGCACTTTTCGTAGTTGATATACAGAAGGAGGCAAATGCCGTTAAAGAGGCTAACCGTCTGAACATTCCGGTAATCGCCATGGTTGATACTTGTTGCGATCCTACCCCGATTGATTATGTGATTCCGGCTAATGATGATGCCGCAAAGTCAGTTGAGTACATCACCAACGCTCTTTGTGTTGCCATCCAGGAGGGATTGAACGAAAGGAAGCTTGAGAAGGAAAAAGAGGCTACAGCAGAGGCAGCCGAGAAGGCACCTGCAAAGAAGCTCCGTCCTCGCAAGGGAACAAAAGATGTTGAAGAAGCAGCTCCAGTAGAGGCAGTTGAGGCTCCAGCAGCAGAAGTTAAAGCAGAATAATTTTAAACCTATTTTACTATGCAGATTACAGCAGCTGACGTAATGAAATTACGTAAGATGACCAGTGCCGGTATGATGGATTGCAAGAAGGCTCTCGCAGAGGCTGAAGGCAACTTCGACAAGGCAGTTGAGATCATCCGTGAAAAAGGTAAGCTCGTAGCAGCCAAGAGAGCTGATCGTGAGACTACCGAAGGCGCAGTTCTCGTTCGCATTGAAGGTGGCAAGGCGATCATCGTTTGCCTCGGTTGCGAAACAGACTTCGTTTCAGCTACTCCAGATTTCAAGGCTCTCGCAAATTCTATAGCAGATGCAGCTATCGCTGCTTTCCCTGCTGACATCGAGGCTCTCAAATCTGTAAAACTTAGCGACGGCTACACAGTAGAAGAGGAAATTTCTGCTCAGACAGGTAAGACAGGTGAGAAGCACGTTCTCGCTTACTATGCAGCTCTCGAGGCTCCATACATCGCACAGTACGTTCACAACAACTCAAAGGTAGCTTCTATCGTTGCATTCAGCAAGGAAGTTCCTGCTGAGATCGGCAAGAACGTTGCCATGCAGGTAACCTCAATGCACCCAGTTTCAGTTTCTGAGGCTGATTGTCCTAAGGAGACCGTTGAGAAGGAGTTCGCAATGTACAAGCAGCAGATTGCTGAGGATCCGAAGATGGCAGGCAAGCCGGAGGCTATGCTTGAGAACATCGCTAAGGGTAAGCTCAAGAAGTTCTTCAAAGAGCAGACTCTTGAGGATCAGGAGTTCATCTGGGACAACAAGATGACTGTCCTCGAGTATATCCACACTGCAGACAAGGACGCTAAGGTTCTTGCTTTCAGAAGATATTCACTCACAGACTAATTACTCTGTTATCAAGATAAGAGCCGTACGGGTTTCCGTGCGGCTCTTTTCAGTTTTCGGCATTGCCACTGACCGCTGCGTCTGGTCTATGGGGGTGCTGATTTAAGTGTGCCTTTCGAAGCCGAGTATCTAATAAACGGTGTAAAAATCGGACTGATTTTACCCCGTTTGTTCAAATTTTCTGAAACGGGGTAAAAAATGACGTTTTCTTACACCGTTTTCCAATGGTGAATGTCTTAATCGCCATGTCGTCCGTCAGGTGGTGCGGTACGGCGGACGTGGCCAACCCACGGCCTCGGGAAGTGGGAGGTGCCTGCCGGAGACAAGTTCTCGCGGGAGCGAGGACGCAGGAAACGGTAGGAGGGTCGAACGGAGCGCAGCGGAGTGAGTTCCGCCGTACTGCGCCACCTGACAACAACGATATTGTGTCAAGCCAATGTTTTCCTGCCATGTCATATATTTCCGTGGTTGGCCACGCGACATGTCCAGCCCACGGAATTTTACAATCATCTGACCGGGGCGAATTCCCACAGGCGGGACGACGCCACGGCCACCTCTGTAACACATTGATAATCAAGTATCATTTATTTTGAGCGTGGATTACCGAAGATTTTTTGACCACTAATCCACGCCGAATTTCACAACTACCTATGAATCAAATTATTGCAACAACCAATGTGGCGCCGTCCCGACAACCGACTTGACTCCGATGACGCTTGCCGATATCAATACTCCGGCCGGCACGTAATAACGCGCCAGGAGGGGTCGGCGGATCGCGGATTTTGGAAACATTGAATATCAATGAGTTATATCAATGTCATCCGCCGAGCCCCCTCATTTTTATCGAGTCGGCAGATTGTGATTTTAGAACAATTTGAATATCAGGGAGTTATAAAACATAAATCCGCCGAGCCCAGCACCAGCCCTCGGACCTCAAAGCAATACGTAAGCGCCTGCGGAGACGCTTACCAACAGACATAACTCCGGAGACGCTTGCAGAAAACAATACTCCTGCAAACACGTAACAGCGGTGACGCTTAAAATAATACTACAGCCCCGCGTAACACATTATTTCCCCCTTGCCCGGTTACTTCATGTTCTTGGGATAGCGTACCGTGAAGCAGGCACCCTTGAGAACGAATGAACGGCCGTAGAAGATTTCGCCGCCGCAGCGTTCGAGAATATTCTTGCAGATGGCCAGTCCTAGACCGGTGCCGCTGCTCTTGGTCGTGAAATTAGGCGTAAACAGCCTGTTGCGGTTCTCATCCTTGATGCCCGGGCCGTTGTCTTCAATGACGATATCATAGAAGCCATCCTTGCTGCTGTTGCGCAGAGAAAGCACAATCTGGCCGTGAACCGGCACCTTGCCTTCTTCCTGGTCCGCTGTCTGCTGATTCTCGATAGCCTGCACCGCATTCGTAAGAAGATTGACGAAAACGCGTATCAGCTGAGGCTTCGGACCCATTATCATGGCGTCCTTCAGACCATAATACTGGAACGTGATATTGTCCTTGTCATCGAACATTGACACCTGGTCTGAAGCCATCTTGTCGAGGTCGATAGGCACCATCTCCTCCGAATAGAGCTTGGCGAAGGTCGAGAACTCATTGGCAGTATCGGTGAGAACCTCAATGCTGTCCAGGATGAGACGTGAAATGTCCTCGAATTTGGTCTCCCATGACGGGTCATTCTTGCTCTTGAGCCTTATGAGCCTCTGTATCTGAAGCTTCATAGGAGTGAGCGGATTCTTGATTTCATGCGCAACCTGTCTGGCCATCTCACTCCATGCCCTTTCGCGCTCGGCCTGGGCAACCTGCTTGCTGGACTCATAAAGGTCGTGGACCATCAGGTTATAAGCCCTGACCAGTCCGGAAATCTCATCCTCATTGTCATAGATGATATACTCCAGTCCGCCCGTACGCGCATAAATCATCTTGCGGCCCATCTCAATGATAGGACGGAACATCTTGTCCACCACTCTCGTGGTCATGAACCTTGTGATTATCAGCAGGATAAAGAATACGGTGATGACAAATACCGAGTGGAAGAGCGCATCTGCCTTGAAGGATATTCCCGGGTCGGTGTATGGCGCGCTGACGATCGCCAGAATCTTGCCGTTGTCATTGAAGACAGGCGCATACATCGTATAGAATCCTACTCCGCCTATTTTCTCCTTGTGGATATAGTAGCGCTTGTTCGCATACATTATATTCCTGTATGCATCCGGATTTGTTCTCGAACCCAGAATCATCTTCTCGAAAATCTCAGGAGAAGTCGTGTTGAACACTTTTCCGCCCGGGCTGTACATGGTGATGTCCGACCTCGTGTAGTTTCCTATGTCATCCATCACTGCCGTCATGTCCTGGGTAATCATGTCCTTGTATGACGAAAATCCTCTGGTGCGGTTTTCCATTAGGGACTGGATTGTGGAAATCTTGCTCGTCATCAGCCTCATGACATTGGCATCATTCCTCTTATATACGAAGATGACCATGATGATGCTCATCGTGACCAGAGTCATCAGCATTGATATGAACAGCACCGTGTTCACCCTGGATTTATAGTAGTTTTTCTCGAACTCTCCCTCTTTCTTCTTCCTGAGTCCCAGCAGGCTTATCCAGAAATACGCCGCAAGGCACAACATGCAGGCGGCCAGAACGTATTGTACCACAGATATTTTCGGCCTGGAAATGACAATGGTCTCGTCTGAAGAGATGTTGCTCACGAAATGGACATAAGAACCCTGCTTGAGCTTGTCGGACCCGTACTCGCTCCGGCCCTCCTTGAATTTTCCGGTAAGGATTGTAGGATAAGGATAGTCGCCCTGATAGCTTACGAGGTTGCCGTTTATGTATTTCGCGTATGAGTACTGCTGAGGAATGATTACTGACCCCGGAGCTCCGTAATCCATGATGAAAGAATATCCGCGCTCCTCCCTGTCGGCCTTGGAATTGACTCCGAGAAGAAGCTTGACAGTGCCCTTGTCCGGAGAGTAATACACGAACATACCGGTATATTGAGCCCTTCCGTTGCTGTTCCTGCTATATACGAAACGGGAGTTAGGAGAAATCGGCACGGTACCTATCACCCTGTCATTGAAGAACTTGGCTATCTGAGGGTCGGAGACATTATCATTGAAAATGAACACGCTGATATCGAAATCCTTGGAAATGCGGTTCATGTAGGTCTCCGTGATGCGGTTCAGGATGACGCGGTAATCGTTTGTCGTGCGGATGACTTCCGGAATCGAATTGTCTGCGGCGATGGCATTTTCGACGCCCCTGAGCTGAAGCTCGAGTCCGAGGTCCCTGTCAATGGAAAGACGGTTGATCCAGATTTCGACTCGGTTGGTCTCTTTCTCGTTGCCCAGAACTGAAAATAGCCCGAGGAAACACAGGGCGCAGGCCACGGCGAAGAATGACCTGCCGAATCTGGAGAACACGTCGTATTTGAGGCCGGTCAGATAGAAGACATTGACGCGGATTATCTGAAGCGAAAGCGGAATCACCGAAAGCAGCGCGAGGTAGGAAATGTAGATGTAGAGCGAATAACGCCCGAGCTGCATGAACTTGTAGAGCTCCAGCGAAATGTTGGAGTTCAGGATGAGGCTGCGGAAAGTGACGAAGAGCCAGGTCAATGTCAATGCATCTGCGATAATGACAATGATTATCAGCCAGATGGACCTGTGTTTCAAGTCCTTCCTGACATACTCGCTGATAGCCGGCCTTGCAATGTATATGCAGCTGAATACCAGCACAATCCAGATATTTATGATGAGTACCGCTCCGAGAGAATACAATACCGTGCCGCCTGCATAGACGGTAGGGGAGAACAGGCTGGAAGACCCCTGCATACCGTAGCCCGTCGCATAGAAAGTTCCCATCACCGCGGTGAGTGCCAGTATGGATATCAGCATTGTCTTCAAGTTCCGGTGCGACCATAGATATATGAGTACACCGAAGATGAAGAAAGCGACAGACAGCCAGAGCATCGTGGTGTCAGGCAGAATCGGCATTATCCTGGCGGTCTCCTGCAGAAGTTTCATCAGCGGCTGCCCCTCGACGAAAATTACGGCCCCTCCGCTGTAATTTATAGGGTATAAGGAGAACCTGTCAGAAATCCTGAACTTGGGATTGATGCCGTTTATGGACCTGGTATCCATGGTGTTGCGGATTTCCAGTCCGCCGATTATCTTGCAGCCGTGACGGTCCTGTATAGACTTTACCAGATACCATTTCGGACCGATATTCATGTACTTGACGGAGTTGTCAACCTCTGCAAGGGGGGATACGAAATTATATCTGAGATTTACAAAGCGCTGGACTACAAGCCTTTGGCTGACATCATCATTGTCCAGAGAGAACTGGTTGCACCATGACTGGAGGGAGTCTCCGTAATACCGGTACACCACCATGTCGGAAGGCAGGCCCTTTAGTTCCAGCCAGCCGCCCTGGTTTTCCTTCAATGCCCTTTCCATGTAGGATTCGAGCTGGCGGAATCTGGTGTTGACCACCTTGTTCATGTGACGTGCGGCGAAATCCGAGAAATCGGCACGCCTGTCCAGAAAGACATTGGCCAAGAACAAGAGGCCCGCAACTACGAAAGAAAACAGCCAGATGTTCTTGTTGAGCCTGCTTTTCAATGATTCTTTTTTCAATGCCATTGTCCGTTCCTCCTATTCGTGGTGATATGGCTCTCCTTTTATGATTGTGAATGCCCGGTAAAGCTGTTCAGTGAAAATAACCCTTACCATCTGGTGGGAAAAAGTCATTTCAGACAGGGAAATCTTGAAGTCGGCCCTGTCATAGACCGCCTTGGAAAAGCCGTATGCGCCTCCTATTATGAAAACAATGTTCCTTCCGCACGTGGACATCCTTTCCTGGAGCCACGTCGCAAATTCCATGGACCTGAACTGCCTGCCGTGTTCATCCATGAGCACGACAAAGTCGGCAGGCTTTATCATTGACAATAATATTTCTCCCTCCTTCGTCTTTATCTGCTCTTTGGAGAGGGCAGAGACATTCTTCAGTTCAGGTATCTCGCTGACGGAGAACTGGGCATAATGCACGAGTCTGGATTTATACAAGTCCAGCCCCTCTTTTACCCATTTCACGTCTGTCTTTCCTACTGTAACTAATGTTATCTTCATTGTCAATGTGCATGTTGACATGGCCGCAAGACCATGCAAGTCTTTTGGCAAATATACACACGTGGCTCGGTATTTGCAAAATGATTATGGTCTTTAAAAGTGAGTTTAAGGGATATGGACATCAGAAAATTCATAGTTTTCTTCGTTGCAGCGGTTTCTTTCTGCGGCAGTGCGGCCGCAATTCCTCAAAATGAGGGCTACGACGTGTTCATTCCTATAGCCAAATATATCAGACAGGGCGATGCGGACAAACTCTCGGCCTGGTTTGATTCCAACCTTGAGATCTCCATAATTTCCAACACCAGCGATTCCAGCAAGAATCAGGCGCGGCAGATATTGAAATCATTCTTCGACAGTTATTCACCGAGAGGCTTCGACATCACTCACACGGCCGGACGTGCAAACATGAAATATGCAGTGGGCAGGCTCAATGCCGGTGGGGAGACTTTCGAGGTGACAATCTTCGTGACATTCAAGAAAGATTCGTATAAGATACAGCAGCTGAAGATAATGAGGGAAAAGTAATTTTTTTTTCCTATTTTTGTCCCAAACCAACTTTCAGATGCACATTCCTGACATCATTATAGCTATAGACGGATATTCGTCCACCGGAAAAAGTTCTTTTGCCAAACTTATAGCGAAAGAATTTTCCTTCCTGTATCTGGATTCCGGGGCCCTTTACAGGGCGATAACTCTTTATGCGATGGAACATGACATGGTCCTCGCTGACGGCAGCATTGACACTCAGTCACTTGTGGCTGCACTTCCTGACATTGACGTACACTTCGAATATGCTCCTGAAGGTAGCAGGACTTTCCTCGGCGACAGGTGTGTGGAGAAGGAGATCCGTACCATTGAGGTTTCTTCTCACGTGAGTCCCGTGGCGGTGATTCCGGAAGTGAGGGATTTTGTCGATAATATTCTTGTCGGCTACGGAAAGAACAAGCGGATCGTCATGGACGGCAGGGATATCGGAACTGCCGTGTTCCCTCATGCCGATTTGAAGATTTTCATGACGGCCAATGATAATGTCAGGGCGGAAAGGCGTCTGAAGGAGATGAGGGCCAGCGGACAGAATCCCGATTTCAATGAGGTCCTGGAGAATCTCAAGAGCCGCGACTACATAGATTCGCACAGGGAGAAGTCTCCTCTCCGTCAGGCGGAGGATGCCGTTGTCCTGGACAATTCTGACATGACACTTGAAGACCAGATGGTCTGGGTTAAAAATCTTGTTAAGGAGAAATTCGGAGAATAGTATCAGTCATGGCTATTTCAGTAGAAATTGACTCGTATTCAGGTTTTTGCGGTGGTGTTATCCGCGCGGTGACTAAGGCGGAAGATGTTCTGAAAGACCCCGAAACCGACAAACTATATTCATTGGGCTCCATTGTCCACAATGAGGCGGAACTGAACCGCCTCCAGAGCGCAGGTCTCGTGACCATCGGACTGGAGAATCTCAAGGACCTTCCTGAGAAATCCAAAGTCCTGATTCGCGCACATGGGGAACCTCCCGAAACATATCTTGCAGCACAGCGCCTCGGTCTGGAGGTGATAGACTGCACATGTCCTGTGGTGCTGAAACTCCAGAGGAGCATACGCGAGGCGTATTCCAGAGTGCATGACCTCGGCGGCCAGATAATCATATTTGGAAAGGTCGGACATGCGGAAGTGCTTGGCCTTCTCGGCCAGGTAGGGGGTGACGCCGTCGTGGTGGAAAACATGGAAATGCTTACGGATGCATTGGCCCACAATAAGATACGTTTGGAAGGCCCTGTGGAAATCTTCTCCCAGACCACCAAGAGTCCTGCCGGCTATGCCGCCATCTGTACGGCGTTGGAAGAGGCCATGTCCAAGTATCATGAACTGTCACGCGAGATGTTCCGCGGAAAGGGTCTGCTCAGCATCCATGACACCATCTGTCAGCAGGTTGCGGGACGTCACGAGAAACTGTCCGAGTTCGCTCTCAGCCATGATATCATAGTCTTCGTTTCCGGAAGGGACAGCTCCAACGGAAAGGTACTGTGCGAACTCTGCCGTTCCCTCAATATCAGGACCTACCATGTGTGTGAGGTCAATGATATCCGTCTGGAATGGTTCCGTCCTGATGACCATGCCGGAGTCTGCGGAGCCACATCCACTCCGAAGTGGCTGCTGGAAACAGTAGCTGACCGGATCAGGAATCTGTTCTGATTCACCGTTCCGGCCAGCCATAAAGTCTTGAAGTAACTTCCTTTTATTTGCTTCTCATGAACATCTGTACAGGACAGCCTGTGAGGTCGAAGTGCTCGCGCAACTTGTTCTCAAGGAATCTCTTGTACGGCTCTTTTATGTACTGAGGAAGATTGCAGAAGAACGCAAACGCAGGGAATTTCGTAGGAAGCTGTGTCATGTACTTGATTTTCACGAGCTTGCCCTTCCACATCGGTGGCGGATAATTCTCGATTTCAGGGAGCATCGCCTCCATGAGCTTGGATGTGGATACTCTTCTTGAGTAGTTCTGCCATACATGCTCTATCTCATTCAGAACGTCGAGGATTCTCTGCTTCTTGAGTACAGAGGTGAAGATGATAGGCACGTCATTGAAAGGAGCGATGCGGGCCTGCATAGCCTTCACATACTCGGCCATGGTATTGCTCTGCTTCTCGAAGAGGTCCCATTTATTGATGACAAGGACGCAGCCTTTCTTGTTCTTCTTGATAAGGTTGAAGATATTCATGTCCTGAGCCTCCATACCGGTCGTCGCGTCAATCATCATCACGCAGATGTCACTGTGCTCGATGGCACGGATTGACCTCATGACAGAATAGAACTCGAGGTCCTCATTGACGCGGTTCTTCTTTCTGATTCCGGCGGTATCCACGAATACGAACTCATGACCGAACTTGTTGTAATACGATGATATTGAATCTCTTGTCGTACCTGCAACATTCGTGACAATGTTCCTTTCCTCACCCAGAAGCGCATTTGTCAATGATGATTTTCCGACGTTAGGCTTTCCTACGATAGTGATTCTCGGAACGCCCGGATGCTCATCTTCTGCCTCAGCATCTTCAGGAAGTTTCTTGACAATCTCGTCGAGAAGGTCACCTGTTCCGCCTCCGTTTGCCGCCGAGATGCTCCAGATGTCGCCGAGTCCAAGGGAATAGAACTGGTAAGTATCGAAAACCTTGTCTCCTGAATCGACTTTGTTTACGGCTACGACTACAGGTTTCCTGCTCTTTCTGAGGATGTCTGCGATTTCTGCGTCATAGTCAGTAATTCCGGTAGCAGCTTCTACCATGAAGAGGATCACATCGGCCTCTTCAATGGCTATGACCACCTGTTTGCGGATTTCTTCTTCGAACACATCATCTGATCCGGAAGTGTAACCTCCCGTATCTACTACTGAAAACTCACTTCCGCACCACTCACATTTACCATAATGTCTGTCACGGGTTACGCCTGCCGTCTCATCGACGATAGCCTGCCTCATTCCTACCAGGCGGTTGAAAAGTGTTGATTTGCCGACATTTGGACGGCCAACAATTGCTACTAGACTCATCTTTACTTGTTTTTTGTCCTCTCACGAGGGTTACTGTTGCTTGTTCTTGTGATCCTTCTTGTAAAGCCCGCAGGCTGCACAGGATTCACTATATGTTCCGGAGCATACGGCTCCGTCTTTGTTTTCTTTGCCCATGCGGGAGAAGCGCTCGTCGTCCTCCTCTCTCATGCAGCGGATACCTATGTTACGCATGTTTTCATTGGCACCGACATCGCTTTGAGGAAAATCCTTCTTCCGGAATATTACATTGAAGCACATCCCGAAAACGCCGGCTCCTATGAGAATCAATGCTGCGAGAAAAATCTTCATGCGTCTTTAGACAATCATGGCCCTGAATCCCGGTTTCCGGGGCATAAACAGCCCCAGGCTGGGTTCAGGACCTATTTTACAATAAACTTCTAGAAAATAAATTCAGGGCTGATAGGCTCGTTGTCGCAGACCTTGCGGATGATTCTTGCGAATGTGCTGGTCATGGAGACAACTTTGATCTTGCTTGTGTCAACGCCAGGGGCAGCTCTCAGAGGAATTGTGTCTGTAACGTAAACCTCGGAAAGCTTGGAAGCATTGATCCTGTCATATGCAGGTCCTGAAAGGATTGCGTGTGTCGCGCAAGCCCTTACGCTCTTCGCGCCTTTCTCGATAAGGATGTCGGCAGCCTTTGTAAGTGTGCCGGCGGTATCGATCATATCATCTACGATAACTACATTCTTTCCTTCAACGTCACCGATGGCTGTAATGGAAGCCACCACATTGGCTCTCTCTCTGGACTTGTGGCAGATGATTACCGGGCAGGCGAGATCCTTTGCATAGGCATTGGCTCTCTTTGCACCTCCCATATCAGGAGCGGCGATTGCCAAGTTCTCGATATTCAATGACTTGAGGTAAGGTATGAACACCTTGCTTGCGTAGATATGATCGACAGGAATGTCGAAGAATCCCTGAATCTGGTCAGCGTGGAGGTCGCAGGTCATGACTCTGTCCACTCCGGCTGCGCTGAGGAGATTGGCGCAAAGCTTGGCTCCGATAGATACTCTCGGCTTGTCCTTCCTGTCCTGACGTGCCCATCCGAAGTAAGGCATAACTGCAATGACCTTGTATGCGGAAGCTCTCTTGGCTGCGTCAATGGTAAGAAGCAGTTCCATGAGGTTCTCGGTAGGAGGGAAAGTGGACTGGAGGATGAAGACGGTCGCTCCGCGTACGCTTTCGGTAAAAGATGGCTGGAATTCTCCGTCGCTGAAGACAGAAACTTCTGAGTTCCCGAGATGTATCGGACCTTCTCCTTCCGGCTGGATCTTGTTCAACTCGTCAACAACTTTTGCTGCAAAGTCTTTGGAAGCCCTGCATGCAAACAATTCCATTTTGTGAGGTGTGTTCATTACTTTTTGTATTGGTTTGTAGTATTCTTTTCCTCTGCTTCTTTCAGAACGTCTGAAATGTATTCGAGAATCTCGTCCTTGCCAAGCCCTGTCTGTGAAGAACTTACGAAACTGAGCGGGAGTTCCTCCCAGGATTCCAGAAGCTGGGCCTTGTCCCTCTCTATCTGTGCGGCCCTTGCTACAGGTCCCATCTTGTCGCCTTTGGTGAAGATGATTGCGAAAGGAATGTCGCTGTGGCCGAGCTCTTCCAGAAAGTCCATATCGACCTTGCCGATGTCATGGCGGACGTCGATGAGAACGAAGAGCAGGAGGAGTTCCTCGGAATGGTTCAGATAGTCGCGGATAACATCTTTCAGCTTCTCGCGTTCCTTGTCAGGAAGTTTTGCGAAACCATAGCCCGGAAGATCCACCAGATACCAGCTGTCATTTATGAGGAAATGGTTCACGAGCCTGGTCTTGCCGGGAGTTCCGGAAGTCATGGCAAGCTTTCCGTTTCCGGTAAGCATGTTTATCAGGGAAGATTTGCCGACGTTCGATCTCCCGATGAACGCTACTTCCGGCAGTCTCTGGGCCGGTTTCTGCGAGACCATCGTGCTGCTGCCGGCAAACTTAGCGCTGGAGATTTTGATGCCAGGTTTCATTTGTTCCGAAAAAGTGAAATTTGAGTTACAAAACTGGCGCAAAGATAGCAAAAAAATCAGAAGTATGAAGAAAGACGGAGAAAACATTTCCGGACGTCGCCGGAATGTTCTTTCTCGGAAGTTTGACACTTTAAAATCCAAAAAAAGTTAAAAATATTTGATAGAGTTCGTTCAGAACTCTTTTTTTTGTCA
>CAKUXR010000029.1 GCA_934700615.1 uncultured Bacteroidales bacterium | reverse complement strand
GGTTCCCGAGAGCAGAGAGTTCAATCTCAGCTATGTCAAGCCAGCTGCCGTGCTTGGGCGTGTGGTGTATTTCAAGGCGCTTTGCTTTATATTTGGGTGGCGGAAACTGGGTGAGGGAGTTGTGTTATTGAGGTTTTTGTGGTGGTGTATGGCCAGGACGAAACGGGCGGAAATCCTGTATATCTTCTTCGGCATCCACACGGCAAACGTGGCTAAACTGGCGGACAGGATAGAACAAAGGGCGAGTTTATCGGCTGCCTGACACGGAAACTTGCAGCCAATGCGGAGCTCCTGTGGAAAAACTGTATCCTCGCCATGAAAAACGGACAAATAATCCGGCCGAAACTGCCGGAAACCGATATAAAATTGTAATTTTGATGGGTCGGACGCAGAAATTGAAGGGGTTGGTTGCTGCTTCGCTCGGGGTGAAAACATTTGATGACAATTCCTAGATTAGTTCTCATATTATGACCATTCCTGATGATATAGTAAGAAAACTGAACGGACTTCTGATAGAGGATGTGGCGGGGGCGTTGGGCATTACCGTGACGAAACATAAAGCTCGTTGTTTTATGCACGATGACCATAGACCCAGTCTGACGTTCAACAGCAAGAAGAACATGTTCTTCTGCTTTGTATGCAATAAAGGAGGCGGTCCCATACAGTTGGTGCAGGAGCATGAGGGGTGGGCGTTCAAAGAGGCTTGTATCTGGCTGGCCAACCGCTTCAACATCTGGTGGCCGGAGAATGACGAGCAGAAGAAATCCGTGAGAAGGAGAGTGAAGCGGATTTATCTGCCAAAGAAGGAGGAGATGATAGGCGAGTTTGACGAGGAACTATATACTTGGCTAATAGAAAACGCCAAACTTTCGGAACAGGCCAAGATGTTCCTCTTTGAGGAGCGACATTTCAAAGAAGAAGTTATAGAACGACTGAATATCAAGTCGGTCACCTTTCCAAAAAGGGCTATTGCAATGCTGATAGGCCGGTTTGGTGAGAAGAGGTGCTTGAAGTCAGGGCTGCTGAAGAAGGGACAGTATGGGTTGTACTTCTATTTCTACACACCATGCCTGCTGTTCCCATACTATGAGAGAGATGGAAGGCTTGTGGGAGTGCAATCGAGATATTTGGGAGAAATAGAGGATGCTCCTCGGTTTCAGTTTCTGTCGTTACGAAAGACAAGGCTCTTCAACCTTCCTATATTGAATTCACTGAAACGAGGCGACAAGCTTTTTATCAGCGAGGGGATTACGGACTGTATGGCTTTGCTATCGTCAGGGCAGAATGCTGTTGCGATACCAAGTGCGACAATACTGCCATTAGAAGATCTGGTGACACTGCGAAACTACGACCTTCACATGTTCCCTGACCAAGATGAGGCTGGGCAGAAGGCTTTCGTGGAATTGCGGAGATTCTTCGTAAACCACTACGCTATGCTGAGAGCCGAGAAACTGCCAGAAGGGACTAAGGATTACTGTGATTACTACAGGAACTCTTTGCAAAATAAAAAATAATAACACGACAATCAGATTGAAGATGGACAAGGAAAAATACACCTTAAAAACTTTGCTCGACGATATACAGGAAACCGCGATAGACGTCAATGAGGGAGAAGTGGATGAGTGTATCGTACGGGATTATCGAGACAAACTGATTATTATGCAGATGCTGATTGGGATCGCAGTGAAATATAGTGGGAAAGAGTATGAGGATGAAGAGAAGTTGAAGAATGCCATTGATGTAGTGCTAAAAGGTAATGAGCAACTATCGGGCTATATGTTTTTTGTGTCGCAGAACCCACAGTTCAACTACACATGGAGCTATATGAGGAAACGCAGGAATCGTTATGGTGAGTATCTTGCAGAGGCCATCAGATTCCTAATTAATGTGGTGGCAGACATCAATCTATTGGCGAATATGCCGAGAGAAGGGGAAGAGATGCATGTGGTGTTTGGTGACCTCATCGACGTTGACTTATTGGTGGGAACTCCATCCGTGAGGAGCAGTGTACTATGGCAGAATTTCTACTGCATGGCAGCGGTGAAAAGAGTGTATAATGTCAGTGTGAAGATGAATGAGAATGTGTTGGTAGCAGGCATCAGGAAAGAGTGTGCCGACACGGGAAAACTGATGGATATGGCTTTGGAAATGATTGACAAATCAAAAACAGAATTAGTACCATGAAGTTGGTTGACAAAATACTGGACGGGCAGAATATCTTTAACTCGATATACTGCATGGAGTCGTATGTGTTCGAAAAGGGTTTGTTGGACGAAGACGATATACAACTATACTATGCCCTTGCCGACAAGCACAATGTGGAACTGATTGATGGCGTAATAACAGCATGTCAGAAAAGGTTACGGTGGCTGTTAGAGGATAAGAACAACCTGTTTAGCGCTAAGGTCTATTTCAAGTTGAAGAAGTATGATCCGCATGAGCAGAAGCTGAGTTTTCGCCCGATGCATACGGCAAAACTTATCGACCTAATATGCATGGTGAGCATCATGAACTGCCTTATGTTCGATGATGACTTGGATGCGGGGAAAAGGAACCTCTCCGACTTGTCGAAACTGCTTCCTCACAATTTTTACGGGAATATACCCAGTACTGATGTTCAGTACCTATTCCACAGTTGGCAAAGGAAATATAAGGAATACACCGAGGATGTGATTGAGCACTGTCGGGCATATCAGCAGAACCACAGCTACTTGACGGAAGTGTGCCTTGACATCAAGAATTTCTTCCCGTCCATCTCGCCAAAGATGCTGTATGACTATATCATCAGCAAATTGTCGAGACGGTATGCCGATGACAAGGAGGACTTGAGTAAGGCGGTGGCCAAATTGCTTTATTTCAAGATCGAGAAGGAGAATGTAGAGCCGTGGATAGACTGCTATTATCCAGATGGCACTGACGTGGCAGGAGTAGAGGAGTATATGAGTTGCGGCATTCCGCAGGGCTTGCCCCAGTCGTATTTCTTCGGGAACCTCTGTATGATAGAGGTTAAGAACCTGCTGATGAAGGAGGAACTATTCAATGGGGATGCCTATTTCTATGTGGATGACTCGGTGATATACATCCAGTCGAAGTTGGACGATGATGAGTTCAAGCGGAAGATTTTGGATCTCAACAGTAAGTTGAAGGCATGGTGTGAAGAAAATGAGAAAAGACCGAGCGATATAGAAAAATATGTGGGAGTGGACTGTATAGACTTTCAGAAGAGGTTGACATACATTATTCAGTTTCACGAAGAGGGCAAGAGTGTCTTTACACATATCGATGATGCAGACAATCAGTATGGGCCGATAGCCAACATTACCCGGGAGACTTCAATGCACTCGAAGCTGGCGTACAATCTGGACGAGATTGATGACCATGTGTCGTTGAAGAAGTTGCAGGCCCTGGATGAAGTGATTTCGAAGGAGATAAAAGATCTGAATGGGAAGAAAGGTGATGGGGGAGGACAGAGCGGTGATGCAATAGCATCGAGATTGAAACTGCTGAAGCGGTTCAAGAAGTTCTTTCTATATCGCAACCGTCTGCTAAAGATAAGGGAGGATGGAGGCCCTAATGAAGAGAAGAAGAGTTTCATTGAACGGTTCTTATCGAATAAAGACAATGCGGAGGAGTTCTTTGAACTGTTTGATGAGGACATTTTCCAGTCGGAGTATCGGCTGCTTATACAGAAACTGTCTAAAAAGGAAGCTGAAGAATTCCAATCGCAGATACGGGATTTTGAGAAACAACTGATGGAGGGGTGCAATGTTGAAACGGATGGCAAAACGGACTGGCTGTTTTATGCCAAGGATGTGAATGCATCCTTCCAGATGAAAACCCTTGCGCAGGACATCTATGCCTCCCTGATAAGATGGTCGAAGGAAAACTTCAGCGGACTTCAGAGCGTGGATATGGAGAAGGAGATGGAAACATTCCGAACATTTTTAGGACAATGTGTTGGCGGAAAGGAATTCCCCACTATCTATGATATGCAGGAAACGGGGTTTGATGGAAGAGAGTTTACGAAGTTTGTGATGAAGGCATCGGCAGAGTATCAGCGCCGGATTCTCAACGTGTTCTTTTCGGAAATAATGAACGTGGTACCGTCGGATGCGCTGGCGTGCACGAAGATGAGCGCCCGAAGGTTCAGATATACAGAACTTCGGATTATGGCCTACTTGCGAAACCGGAATTTCACTTTAGAGGACTTTGAGGAGTTTATAGAGCATATTGATGAAAAAGACATCTCCAACCAGATGGGAATTGACATGGGGGTGCTGGAAGTGCTAAACATCTTCATCAGGAATGTTAGAAAGCCGAAATGGGTGGATGACTTGATAATGACCCACCGCCTCTCCAAGGGTCTGTGGTACAACGGCTCGAAGTTCCTAAACTCATACACATTGCACAACGAGGAACACGCAGTAACGCTCATCACTAAGTCGCATGAGCTGACAAACAGGATAGACTATTTCGTGCTAAAAGATGTCGATTACTATATCTTGTTTCTGGCTTGCTATCTTCATGATATCAGTATGGTGATACACCCCGAACTTGGAAGGCTTAGTTCGGAGAATGGAAGAAATCTTGCCTTGATTTCAGAACTAATGAGGCAGATGCTGGAAGAGACGAAAAGGTTCTGGACATACGATAAGAAGGAGAAAAATGATTCACGATACAAGGATGCGGGTAAGTTCTTGGTGATGGTTTTCAACGAGGTTTATACCTATTTTGAAACACTTGTGCGGGATAATCATGCCAAGGATAGTGCCAAGTTCATTTGCGATCACTCCAATTCGTTGCTTGGATACCTTGAACCCACGCTGCTGTCATTCGTGGCAACGGTGTCTGAAAGTCACGGATATGACGTTCTGGAGGTCTATGGGTTGAAATCGAAGGCTAAGGATGATACCATTAGCCTGAAGTATCTGATGATACTCATCCGGCTTGCCGACCTGTTGGATGTGGCCAACGATAGGGTGAACTACTACCTGCTGCGGCAGAACCTTAAGAATCTGTCGCCAGCATCGAAATTCCATTGGATTTCGCATCTTGTGACAGACAAGATCGAACTGAATACCGATTATGTTCCAGATAAGAATGCCAAGATAGGAGAGAAGCCGATAACGGAGATTATCAATCTGGAGCTGCTTCTGAACGTCAAGCAGTTAACTGTAACAAAGCTGCACCGGAAGTGTCAAAGCTGCCAGCTGGAGAGAGGTCTTGGTGGGGAGGACTGTTTAGGTATTCAAATAGTGGGAGGTGGTGATCCCTCAATTACTTGCACTGAGTCCGACTGCACAGTGCTATGCTATTGGATGATGAAAAAGCACGACTGGTTGATAAAGGAGTTGACAGCTTTGAACGACTATCTGTATTCGGTGAACAACTCGCTGTTCAAGACGAAGATCAACTTTCTCATTCACTATCGCGATGAGATGAGGCTTGATGCTGATATGTTCGACAGTATTCAAGAGTTTTTAAACACATAAACTATTTGCAATAGTTCGTAATATATTGGAAAAACTGAAGATAAACCTTAAATGATATACTAGGGGACTATTGTGAAATACCCAATAATTATGTAACAAGTTGACTGATAAAGTAATATGGATTTTGAAACTTTGATAAAGGGAAAAAGAATTCCCCCAACCACCGACGAAAGTGAAAAATTGGGGGAATCGCAAAATTAATCTGCATGTCAAAAGTACGAAATTTTTCTGAAATAGCGCCAAACATTGCGTTTCCGGAGTTCAATTTTTACGAGCTCTACTATTCAACGTTCGAGAAGCGCGAATTGGGCAGGATAGAACAAATGGCGCGTTTGGCAGCTGCCTGACACTGAAACTTACAGTCGATGCGGAGCTCCTGTGGGAAAACTGTATCCCCGCCATGAAAAACAGACAAGAAGTCCGGCCGAAACGACCGGAAGCAGATATCAATTGAAATTTTGATGAGTCGAATGCGGAAATTGAGGGGATTGGTCGCTGCTTCGCTCAGATTGAAAACATTATACGACAATTCCTAGGATAGGCGGAGCCTTGGTGGCTCCGTTTTTTTTGGGTGATGTGTATTAGAGATTTAGTGTAGTATTTTATTACAGGATGTTTGGGGAAGTTTCGGATAGGAGGAGAACTTGCCATCTTGTATTGATAATACGTTTTACTAATGCGTGATTTTTTTGGTCGGGTATTTGCATGATGTGTATGGCAATGAACAAAGTTGTATGGTGTCGAGGCCAAGCACTTCTTCTTATTCGTGAAAAAGTGTTTGTGCTTGCTAATATTTTTAGGTTTACAAATGCATTTGTATATTTGTAGGGAGTAAACGAAACATGAGAAGATTTGAAGGCATACCAATGGAGATGATGCGGAGTTATTCATCCGCATTTTCTCGACGTGTGTTCTCGGATATCATTAACTACGGTGATTTCTCGCACCTTGATTATCTCATGAAGAATTGGTCTCCTAAAGTAAAGGACGGGGATACATACCTTATGCTGTTGAGGCAGATATATCGGGCAATGTGTAAAAATTACAGGTGTGAGTATGTGTATAAGAATGAAATTATTAACAAACTCCTTTTGAATCAGTTCGCTGGGACAAGGACAGTTGTTTTTAATGAATTTCGCGTTGCTGATTCTATCGTGGATTTGGCCATGTTCAATGGAGTCAGCAAAGCTTTTGAAATCAAGACGGAATACGACTCAAAGAAGAGGCTCGCGCACCAGTTGGAAATATATTCAAAACTATTTCAGGAGTGCTACATAGTGATTCCTAGGAAATTATATGAGTATTATACCATGGATATCAGCGATACTGTTGGAATAGTTGTCATGTGCGTTGACAAAGGTCAAATCAGACTGATTATTGAAAGAGAGGCTAAAAAGAATGACGTGGTGGATCCGGATATTCTTATAAAGAGTGTAAGATGTGATGAATACAAAAATATTATTAAAGCACACTTCGGTATGATTCCTGACGTTTCGTGTTATGAAATGTTCGATGTCTGCAATGCTTTAATGCACCAAATTCCATGTGAAATTCTCCATTCGTTATTCCTTAAGGAAATTAAAAGTAGAGTAAACAACTCGAACTTACTTCCACATATTCCGTCAGAGATGCGACAGATGTGCTTAAGTCTTAATCTTAATCGTAAGCAATCTGAAGTATTGATAAATGAGTTAAACACTAATATAATAACACATTAGAGTTATGTATTATCCATATTTGAGAGGAAAGCAATTTGAATTGCTTGCTCTGAGAGAATTTGCAAATGAGAGTGCAAATAACAGGAATATCGTACCTATTATTGAGCCTGTAAAAAACACATTCAACAGTCTCAAAACTGCCATTGAAATTATGTTTAAGCAGGGGCTTAAGTTTGCCCTTGTACTAAACCCTAACGAAGGCGATTTTAAAAAAAGTTTGAAGCCGTATAATGTGCTGCAGGAAATTCCGTCACTTCTCGAAGATGAGAACTTGGGCAAGTGGATTCCTGCATTTATGTATAATAATGATGAACATAGTATCATTACAGCTATTGATAACAATTCTCTGACAGATGCTATGGTTATCTTCAAAAATGGCATTGATTTCAGTAATGATGCCCTGTTTGATTTCTTAACAACCCCAGTGGTCAAATATATTGTTAATGGGGATGCCAATAACAGGGCATCTGCCAGAAGGTTAAACAGGCTGCATAAGTCAATTATCAGACTTGATAACTGCTTTCATGAACTGCCTAGAAATGTAGATTACATAGAGATTGACGAGGAACTTTTTTCTGAAGAGTATTTATATTACATTGATGAGAAATACGAAGGGTTCTCAGACTATACGACTCTCCCTAAAGATTTTGTTGATGGAGGGATGCTTCCCTATGCTATTGCAATACATTTAACATATAAAAGGGAACAGAAGGATATTTATATTAAACACTTCGTTTCCAATACTAATTTCGACCAGTCTAATGTGCAAAAGAAGTTTTTTGAAGCGGCAAGCAAGGTGAAATCTTATTTTTCTAACAGGGAACGAACAGCAGCAATTGACGAACTGATTAAACTGGTCGATGATGAGAGGTATCCTGGTTTGGGAGTTATTAAGAAACTTTCTATTCGAAGTCATATTGAATTGATTAACAATCTTTTAAGTTAGTATTATGAAGATTTGTTCAAATTGCTTCAATGACATTGAAATCAAGAAGTTTGTCGAAGATATGTCACATGATAACGGCATTTGTGATTGCTGTGGAACCTTGGGACAGGTGATAAACATTTCTGAGATTGAAGATTTCTTTTGTGAATTTCTAGGTTTATTTGAGGGGGATAGTAATGGCTGTCTTATATCATCGATAATAGAAAAGGACTGGAATATATTCTCCTCATCGGACTGCTCAAATAAGATTTTAGGGGATATCCTTAAGAGAAATAACTTTCCTTATTCAATAAACGATCCTGTTTCTTATATTCTGGAGGTAAAAGAATGTTTTAATGTATGGGATGAACTTAAAAAAGAGGTTCAGACTGAAAAACGTTATTTTTCTAATGTGGGAGCATTTGATTGGTCAGCATATATAAGGAGCAATGTTAAAATAGATAAGGGGACAATTTATTATCGTTCTCGTGTAACACCTGCTGGGATGAAGAGTCTGAAACCCAAGGATATGGGATGTCCGCCAGCAAGTATGGCTACTGCCGGGCGTGCTAATCCTATAGGTATTCCATACTTATATTTATGTGATAACATCAACACCACTTTTTATGAGGTTCGTGCTGTTTACCTTGACAGGATAAGTGTGGGAAAGTTTGTTACTCAACGAGCTCTTAATCTAGTAAATTTTAGCGCCAGCACGAACTTGTTCTACGCATTCAGTAGTGAGAATAACGATAGTCTGATAGAAGTTATAAAGCATAAGATTCTTTTTAAGAAGATCAGCGCCGACCTGTCAAAGCCGCAGAGAAGGTACGATACGGAAATTGAATATGTGCCGACTCAGTTAATATGTGAGTACTGTAAACATAACGGCGCGGATGGTGTCATGTTCAGGAGTTCATTGGATCAATCGGGAACAAATATCGTACTTTTTAACAAAGACGATGCGAAGTGCACGAAGGTAGATGTTAAGGAGATAACTAATGTGACTATCACTGGAAAATAATCTGAAGTTAGTGCGACTGCTGGGGAAATGGACCGATTTTTCCAGCGTTGCTTGCAGATTGAGAGCATCACGGAGTTCATGTATATTTAGGGACTGTCGTGAAACGCCTAATGATTACGCAACAAGTTGATTGATAAAGTGATAGAAATTTCGTAACTTTGATAAAGGGAAAAAGAATTCCCCCAAACACCGACGAAAGTGAGAAATTGGGGGAGTCGCAAAATTAATCTGCATGTCAAAAGTACGAAATTTTTCTGAAATAGCGCCAAACATTGCGTTTCCGGAGTTCAATTTTTACGAGCTCTACTATTCAACGTTCGAAAGCGCGAATTGGGCAGGATAGAACAAAGGGCGCGTTTGGCGGCTGCCTGACACTGAAACTTGCAGTCAATGCGGTGCTCTTGCAGGGGAACTGTATACTCGCCATGAAAAACTGACAAAAAATCCGGCCGAAACGACCGGAAACGGATATAAAATTGAAATTTTGATGAGTCGGACGCAGAAATAGAAGGGATTGGTCACTGCTTCGCTCAGATTGAAAACATTAAACGACAATCCCTATTCTAGGCAAATATGGAGGTAAAAAATATTTGATTAACATAGAATGGCAAAGAAAAAAACAGAAGTCTCGTTCTCACTTTTTAATAGTATTGGTGGCATTATTACTACCATAATTAGTGTCAGTACTTGTCTCTTTGGAATCGGATTGGCAATAGGAAGTTGGAGGACTGAAATTAAATATGAAAATTTAATTCGCGACTTAAAATATGACAAGTTGCGATTAGAAGTTGAGTTTCATTCAAAACTTCAAGAAGAGAAAGAAAAATGGGCAGAAGAACAGAGTCAAAAACTAACTATGCAAGAAGTCAGTTTGTTTATTAAAAATTTTAACGAGTATCAAAACGGTAAGAAATGAAAAAATTAAACATTGTACGCCGTAGCATCTCAGTACTAGTTTTGATTGGATTAGCTATATTTGCCTTTTTCGTACAAAAAGACAATGTCCGTCTTAAACTAGATATGGAGAAACGTGAGGCATTATTATCTTCTTCACTGAATAATGATTCCACATGGATGGCCAAACAAGATAGTATAATAAACATAGTTGAAAAATCTATCTTTTTTGTTGGAGACAAAAAAATGGATGGAGATGAACTTGTTAGATATGTCAATAGCTTATTAAAAGATTATAATAATTTGGCAAGTGATTATAACGCAGTGGTGGATTCGTTACAATACTACAAACAGTATTTTACTATGTCACGAGGCATATTGAATTCTAAATTTAAAGCTGAACCTGATACTCTGACAAATACAATTTGTTATTCAATCTCATATACAACTCCACAAGACAAGGAAATGCTTAAATTAGCACGAAATAGTAAAATCTTAGAATTAATTACTCAGAGATATAATATCAATATAAAAGATTTAGGGAATGGTTCAATAGTCTTTGAATCTCCTCAGATAGATTCTGCATTAATACTACTACCATATCATAGAGACGAGTTAGAATATTTGCCAGAAAAGAAATGTTGGATAATTACTCGGAAACTGTGACGTTTCTCCAAGGATTTTCGGAGATTTCCGAAAGATTCTTGAGACTCTCTGAAGATTATCGGAGATTCTCCGATGTCTTTTGAAGGCCTTTGGAAACAAGACTGGACGGCAGGAAGTCGGCAATGTAATGGCTGTAGTCGTTGTCATACTCGTGGACATGGTCAAGAAAGTACGTCATCCATGCATTGGCATTGATTCCGGCAAGTTTGCAGCAATCCATCATAGTTGTACCTCACGGCGGCATAGTGTTTCTTGCTTAGAAATCAGGTGATGCCCGTATTGCATAATCGGGTATTTACACAGAGTTGATACGAGTTGGTGCGAGTCGTGGACTATTGGGTACGAGTCGGGCCGAGTCGGTCATGAGAAGGACCTACTCATTTATGTGTTTCCAGTTGTAGAACAGGAGTTCTGCCAGATTCCGCTGGTAGTATGAGCCCTTTCTAGGGATATCCTCCATCCATGTTCGGGGCAACATTGGCAGCCTTGCATGTGCTTATGTGCGAATATACGATTGCTGTACGATAAGCAGATGCATCATTGACATGACGGGAGAATTCTCGAAAGAAGAGCGAAGGATGTTGTCTAAGGCATGTCGGGGAGATCTGGCCAGTGAGGGTTCCAAAGTTTGAGAAAGTCGTAGATGAGTTTTGATGATTTCAAGAGTTGATAAATCTTCTGACTATGGTTTGCATAGATGTACAAAGCCTTGGTTGTGAGCCTTTTGAAGGAGGCTGTGAGGCGATGATTAATCGAATTATTTCCATTATACATAATTATGGAATCTTGCCGGTTTCAGCTCCTCATTGTTGAATACACTGCGGGCAAAATTCTTTTTCTCATCGCGCGGCTGTTAAAAGTATTATGATTTCAGCAAAGCATAGTTTTATCTATTTATCTCTGTCAGATAATTGGTGAATTTTTTTTGTTGACATTGATAAGATCCTTTGTGGAGGTAGGTTGCAGAGATAGTTGGAGCGGTTGGAGGAGGATTACGAGGAGATCTTCAAGACGGCTGTTGGCGGTGCTGCAGGTGTGATTCATGCGGTGGATTGCGCTACGACGGATTGTCAGCCTAATGAGAATGTGGAGGCGCTGCGCGTGTTCATGCTTGCCAAGAAGATCGAGTGCCGTCCGGTTTGGAAGCCGATGCACAAGCAGCCTGTGTATGAGGGTGCTCCTGTCTATACAAATGGTGTGGAGGAGGACTTGTTCAAGGTCGGGTTCTGCTTGCCTGCAGGTCCTTATGTGACGGATGAGGATGTCCGGTATATTGTGGAGTGCATTCGTGAAGCTATTGTCAGGTAGTGTTTTATGTTAGGATAGGCGGAGCCGTTGTGGCTCCGTTTTTTTGTGCTGGTAGTGTGTTAGAGTTTTAGTGTTGTAAGATTGTGTGACTTGCGGAGAGGTACAACAAAATGATTGTTGAACTCATAAATATCGCAAGTATGCTAAAGACTAGAAAATGCGCACATTGTGGCAAGGTTTTCACCACAAACAGCGGAATGCAGAAGTATTGTTCGGAGGAATGTGCCGAGCAAGCAAAGGATACCAAGAAGAAAAGACAACGTGACTTCCTCCGTGCCGTGGAGCCAATACTCGTATTGGCAACTTGTTGTGTGTCAGCGATTTTTTTGATTAAAACGATAGAAAAGTGTGAAAATATTGCAAAAAATAGGAGTTTATTAACTTTGTTTTATAGAAAATGCCTAAATTGGCAAACCAAACTTAATAAAATAGCATGATTTATATTAAACATAATTTATATGAGTATTAGTAAAGATGTCATTAAGCAGTGTCTGATTAGCAAGCAGCGCGAGGTGGATGAGGCGGTGATTGTGAACCGTCCCGTAGAATTCGAAGAGAACGGCAACTATGTGATAGTTGGCGTGAGACATGCGGGTAAATCGTACTTGTTGTATCAGCGTGTTCGTCAACTTCAGGCAGCAGGAAAAGGATGGGATGAGATTCTGTTTGTGGACTTTGAGGATGAGCGTCTGGCGGAATTCCAGACGGAAGACTTCAACAGTCTGCTGGAAGCCCATCTAGAACTGTATGGTAAAAAGCCGGTGGTGTTTTTGGACGAGGTGCAGAACATTCCGCACTGGGATAAGTTTGTGCGGAGGCTGACTGATGCGAAATACAGGGTGTATGTGACGGGCAGCAATGCAAAGATGCTGAGCAAGGAGGTGGCAACTACGTTAGGCGGACGGTTCTTTATCTATGATGCGTACCCATATTCATTCAAAGAGTATCTGGCAGCGCAACAGGTGGAGCTGAGGGAGAATTGGGAGTATGACACGATTCAGAGAAGCGAAGTGAAGCGACATCTGAATGAGTACTTCTATTACGGCGGTCTTCCAGAGATCCTGTCGTTTAAGAACAAGCGGGCTATGCTTTCGAGTTTGTACCAGAAGATATACCTAGGTGACATCTGTGCCCGAAACAACATTAAGAACGACAGGGTGCTGAACATCCTGATTAAGAAGATGGCAGAGAGCGTGAAGCAACCGCTGTCGTATAACAGGCTGAAGAACGTGATAGTGGCAACGGGGGCACCCATCAGTGTGCCTACTACGATAGACTATGTGGATTACGCCTCTGACAGTTGGCTGATACTGCCCATGGAGAACGAGGTTGGGAAGTTGACGGAGAAGGAAATGCAGAAGAAATACTACTTCGTTGACAACGGGTTGCTGAACCTGTTCTTGATGAATTCAGAGACTTCACTGCTGGAGAACGTGGTGGCGGTGGAGCTGTGCAGGCGGTTTGGCAAAAAGAATGTGTTTTTCCTGAACGCGGAGAAGGAGATAGACTTCATAGTACCTGACGAGAAGCTGGCCATACAGGTATCCTACAGCATCAAGGATGCGACCACCTACAATAGGGAGGTGCCGCCACTGGTGAAGTATGCCAAGGCGCACCAGGACTGGAAGTGCCTATTGATTACGTATGATGAGGAGGGCACGGAAGAGGGAATACCCGTGGTGTCAGTGTGGAAGTGGCTGATGGAGGTGTGAGGATTGAGAAGTTTAGGGAAATACTGGAATTGGAGGAGAAGTATAAGCATGTGAACCAATATAAGTGAAAGAATTTATGAGAATTATCATTCTTCCGGCATTCAATGGAGATTGTATTCTGGTGGAATTCCAGCTATCTCATTATATCCTCATTGATGGAGGATACGTAGATACATACGAGAACTATCTTTTACCTACTTTAAAAGAAATTGCAGCGCGAGGAGGTGAACTTGATGTAGTAGTTGTGACCCATATAGACGGTGACCATATCTCTGGCATCATCAGGATGATGGAAGAGATGCCTATTGGGATAAGAGAAATATGGTATAATGGTTACAGACATATTCAGTCTGTGGCTGTCACTGCGGCAGAAAAAGAAACGTTTGTTCATAGAAATATATCCAAAGAGAGTCAAGCGGAGAAAGCAAAAACAATTAGTGCAAAACAGGGGTGTACCTTGTCTGCACTTATAGCAAAAAACGGGATTTCATGGAATACACCGTCGAAAGGTTATACCATTATGGCCCCAATGACCTTCCCGTTAGGAGATGCCATCATTCACGTTCTTTCTCCAAATAATGAGGATATAGAAGCCCTTGAAAGTTTTTGGAAGAAAAGACTGATTAAGGATGGATTGCTTAAAAAGGCTCACAGTGAAGAGTACTGGGATGATGCTTATGAGTTTAGTATTAGCAAAGATATGCCTGGATTTCATTTTCATGAGAAAAAGGTATCTAAGAGTTATGATTTGCTTATGTTGTGTAAAGAGGCTTACGAACCTGACAGCTCAGCAAGTAATGGCAGCTCCATTTCATTCGTGCTTGAAACAGAAGGAAAGAGATTACTGTTTTTAGGTGATTCACATGCGGAAACTGTGGTAGCTTCTCTGAGGACCCTTTACTGTGAAGAGAAAGCACCCTATAAATTTGATGCGGTGAAACTGTCCCATCATGGTTGCTATAACAACAATTCGCCAGAGTTGTTTAGTTTGATAGTTTCAGACAAATGGTTGATATCTACGAATGGTGATAAGTATAACCATCCTGATATGCCTACTTTGGCACATATCATAACATCTGGGGTGAACAATCAATTATATTTCAACTATCCATTACCTGTATGTCAAGAGCTATTGAAGCCTGATTATCACGAGGGACATGATTTCGATGTGATTATGCCTGAATGCGATAAAGGTATCACAATAACAATATAATGTCATGATAGAAAACTTAGTAGTACAGATTATCTGTGGAAACGAGGCCGGAACTGCATTTTATGTGGCTCCCAATCTCATATTGACCGCCTTTCACACAGTTTCTTCCTTTGAAGAGGTAGGTGTGCATATTATAAAAGATGAAACTGACGGCGATATGACCTTTACCATTGTCAAAAACTATGAAGATTTGGATATCTCGGTCTTGAAAGTAGAAGGTCGCACAACATCAGAGAGTTTGCCGCTTTTACTACATACCCTCAGGGTAAAGGAATTGGTCAGCTCATTTGGTTACCCCTATGCTGCGAAGCATGAGGGTATGAGAATTGATGGCAGTGTGAGGCAAAAGAACCAACAGGGTACTGGCGACATCAATATTCAAGTAAACAATGTGGATGATGCTTTCGACTACGACGGTATGTCAGGAGCGCCTGTGTTGCAAGAGGGAAAAGTGGTGGGTGTTGTGATTGAACAATCGGGCAATAACCTAACCTTTATTAGTGTTAGAAAACTGATTAATGCCCTACATGAAAATGGCATCTCCGTGGAAGAGGAAACAATACTAACCGATATACCAGAATCAATTGCCCATGACGTTGCATTGTCTAAACCCAACCACACTGTTATGGGAATATTGGATGAAAGGATCGTGGAAAAGAACAGTAACTGGTTGCTTTTATTCGGTTCGCCGGGATGTGGTAAAACGACACTAGCTGCAGGTTATGAACCAGATAACGATAAGGTAGAAGTCATTGGCCGGTTTTTCTTTAAAGTACCTAATGATCCGCTGAGTCGAGCCGTCAGATGCTCAGAGAGTCACTTCGCAGAGTTTCTTGAAACGGTATATATCAACAAGACGGGAGAAGAAATAGAAAAACTATCATTTGAGGAAAGAAGAAAAAGAATACCCAGATGGATTAATATTATTGGGAATAAGCTTTCCCTAGATGCCAAACAGGGTATCCTCTTTATAGACGGTCTGGATGAGCTCGCAGATGACAATCGGAACCGAGTTGGTGAATTCTTAGCATTGCTGCCAGAAACTATGCCGCAGAATATTAGCGTCGTACTCTCGTGCATCAGCAAGGAGATACTACCTGCAACAGTTGTAGAGAAGATAGCGCCAGACAACTACATAGAAGTTACCCCTTTGGACATAGCTGCCTGTGAATTGTATATCCAAGCAAACAGTGGCGAGTGGAATAAGCCCTACTCATTTGTTCAGGCTGTGGCGAATAAGACGGAGGGGCATCCACTGTATATGAATTATCTATGCCGCTATATAGCTGACACATTTGACGGCGAGACACGTGAGAGCCAATTGAACGAATGGTTGGATAACTTGCCAACCATCAACGGTAACATCCGTTCCTATTATGAAGCAATTTGGAAAAGGGCAGAGCCTAACGCTATCGTGACGGAGGTGATGGCGATATTATCACAGACCCGTGGGCTGGTTGACGAAACCCAGTTGTTAGGAATGATGAAGCAATTGACCCCCTATGAATTCAAGTCGGTCACTAAGGAGTTCCGCCACCTGATGAAAGAGAAAGACGAGGATGTGTATGAGATCTACCATAGTTCGTTCAGACTCTTCGTGACAGATAAGTTGATGTCAGTCATCATTTACACCAACGACCAAATAGCTGCATATTGTGAGGCACATCCTGAGTCCAGATATACAATTGATAACCACTTGCATCATGTGGTTAACGGCAGTGATGTGAAGAAAGGGCTTGCAATGTGCAACCAAGTATGGGCGGATCAATGCGCTAGGCATGACGTGTCGCCAGATTTGGTAATGCACGATATTAAAGAGTGTCTGTCATTTGCTGTTGACCAAGGTCTTGCCGTGGAAGTTATCAGACTGATGCTGCTTGCTCAGCGAATAGAAAACCGCTATGACTCTATCATGGTGGACAATGTGGATGAAATTGCAGAATTGGCTTTCCTCTTGGGTAAGCCAGATGTCGCCATGAAATATATTGTAAGGGACCATACACTCTTAGTAAGTTTACAAGCGGCTATCCATTATCTTCGAGTAATGTTTGAGAAAGATTATCGAGATCAAGCATTTGCGCTATCAGACGCCATTGAGGCCTGTATCAGAAAGGATCTCATAGATACTTCGAAAAAAGTAGCAGACCCATTTGTTTTTGCTGCAAAGGGTTTTTTGATAGTTGAAGGTATCTTGGCGGGCGTAGGAGAACCGTCAGATTTAGTTCGCTATTTTAAGACACTTCAAAAACTGGTGTACAAAAAAGATGAAGACTCTGTTAAAGCTATCTATACAGTACAGGATGTTATTATTGCCTATCAGTTGTCTAATCAGTTGCGTTCGGAAAAGAAAATTCCTATTGAAAAATATCTGAAGTCATTCAAGGTGGGGTGGGACGAAAGGATCTTGATGCTTTTCGTTAAAGTATTGGCCCTGTACGATGAAAGAGAACTTGGACTAAACAAGCTAGGACGCAACAGTGCATACCAAGATTGTTTGAAACAGGTTGAAACAGTATTGGCAAGCCATACGTTTGTATTCTCAGAGAATGATTTACATATTCTGCTAATGGTTTTGGTAGACCAATCCAGCCAAGTGGACGTTGTTAAGAAACTGTTGAACCAATACAATCCCCAACCCGGAAAGTTAGTTTTTCGGGATGGTAATGGTGTAGATCTTGATTCAAAAGCAATAGCTACTTTCTATAAAGAGAGTCTATACAAAGCTTATTTAGATGATAGTCTCGTTTGCCCAGACGTGAACAGAGATTATTATGGCGATACAATATGGGAAGGCTATATTGAGCACTTGATAGCGAGAATTGCCTATCTTGACGGAATGCTATGCAGGAAACGTGCTGCAAGTGAAGACTATAGCATGTTATACGGCCTGTTGAATGAGGTGCTGCAATGCATTGATTTCCCATTTGAGGTTAGGATTCATTGGCTACGGAGTTATCTCCTGCCCGAAGATTTATTCCCGTTTATTTATGATAAACTGGCAGAATTGTACTGCAAGTTCTTTGATGACAAATTGAACGATTTTATAGATCATCTGAAAAGCAGGATGCCTAATCAGTTATGTCTTTATAGAGAAGGCTACTGTGCTTCACTTATCAGATTGACAGGCATATTCAATGGTAATGCAAGGACAAAAGATATAGCTCTTTTCCTAGCAGAGGAGGTTTTTAAATATATTAAGTATGCTGTACAGAACAGGGGTGAGCGTTGTACAAATCTGCTCAGGCTGTGTCAGGAATACGCACGTATGGGCGAACAGGAGAAAGTTGCAGTTGCCTATCAGGAAATGTTGAATAGTTCTATGGGACCAGATTGGTACAAGGAAGCCCAGATCGGGCTAATCAATGAGTACAGAAAAAATAGTATTCAACTCACTGGTGACCAGATAGGTCATTTGGCAGCGATATTTGAAGAAGCCTCAGGCGAGACGACATTCCAACGTTATGTTCAACAGGAAAAGAACGAGTTTGTTGCAACCATAGCAAATGCATCCTCATTGGCAGATGCTATTGCCTATTATAAGTTTGAGACATTGCCAGAGTCAGAAAGAATTATATCGAATGCAGAAGATTGGAAAGTGGACATGCCCAAGAAGGGAGATGGCTATGATCTCGGATGTAACCATCTGATAGAGGCCAGTGCCATGTGCCAGTTGTTGCGGGAATGTAAGGATGTATCACCATACATTAGATATGCGTTAAGCGAATTATTCTGGTATAACTGGGACAAGATGCATAATGACCATCAATATGCCAAACTTCATTCAGAGATTATAGCAGCGCTTGGTGATGAAAGGGCAAAGTCGGATTTGATTCAGCGAATGGCTTTGTATTTCGTACATGACTATTATTATGATAAGAAAGGTACCTATCTGACAGATTTGGAAGAAACAAACGTCTCAGCCAACATCCTAAACGATTTTGAACAAGCGTTGAAGGAGGTGGGCTATATTTGGAAAAGAAGAGCTAAGAAGAGAGGCCGATACGAAAGAGAAGATGCCTTAGCTGGTATGACTTCATGCAAGCGAATTCTTGAAGAGAAAAGAAAGGATATAGTATCACCTATAGGAAGTTACTGGTATTCGCTAAGCGAATTTATTACTCCGCTTATTAGCATGCCCGATTTTGAAAAAAATCAGTTGTTTGATGTTATAGCAGGACATTATGATATTAACGTGCAGCCATCACCGTATCAAATAGATAAATTCACTTGGTTTGAAGGACCGCACGAAGAACAGGATAAAGATGAGCAGATGATACATTTTCTTATCTGGTTCTTGATTCATCCGGATAGGAATATATCGAGACGAGCAGAAGAAAGTATAATATGGTTGTGCGGATATGATGACAGGGTGGTTAAATGCTTGACTGCGGAAATACTCCAAACTGATGAGACCGGGCTGGATGTCGCTGCATCAGCGATTTTACATGAAATTACCAAGGATTATTCGAAAATTGTATGCAGCTATCTACAGAATGGTGACATTCAAGAAAACTTATGTCACATCCCGAACTTCTCTATTTCTAGAAATCTTTATATGATAGGTTCTCTTCTATCCGGACAATGTGACGAGAGTAGTTTACTTGAAAGAATGAAGACTATTATACCGGCATCTATGCCAGATCGAGATGATGTGATGATTGACATTGAAGACATGCCTCTTATCAGCCATAAGATTGATAAACTCAATAATCTTCAGGTGACCGGTGGAAAGGATTTCGCCAAGCCGTATATAGAGGCTGTTAGGACGTTACGAAAAGAAGGTGCACTTGATCGTCTGAATCAGTCGGATAAGTATGTCAGGAGGAGTTTTTACCTAAGCGGTGCACCAAAAGGAAGATACGGAAGGGCAATGGAGGCTGTTCTGAACAAAGTTCTCTATGGAAAAGTTGACATGAAGAGAGCAGACAGGGTTTATTATGCAATTAATGACTAGTAGCAATGGCAAAGAATCTGAGGTCATCATATCCGGGAAGGCGAGATTTTGAGCGAGGCGCAAACTTGCTGAAAGAGTGTATAGAAGGACAACGTATTAATTTTGCCGCCCAAATGGAGCATATGTTTGATTCTTTAACAAGAGTAAAGATGCTGCCTAATGGACGATTGAATCTGGATACTGTGGATGAATTAGTGCGTTCCACTTTCCACATGTTGGTTATGAATCCTTTTAAAGAATTTGATGAAACAAAGAAGTAAATACGGTATGCCGCCACCTGATTCAAGAGCGGCCTTTGAGCATAATGTGTTTTTACTGATTGACGAGTTAGAGCAGCATGCCGGAGATAAAGCCTTCATGGCAAACCGTGCATGGGCTTTGGGTGACTCGTTGGAACATGCACGGTATCTTCCCAACCGAAGAATAGAATTAGCCGATATAGACGAAAGAATGCGCAATTTAGCCAACATGATGGACTGGATGAAATATTTACCTCCGATACAATTTGAAAAAAATCACAATAATGACTGAAATAAAAGAACTGTTAGCAGAAGAGTTAACCCTGCTGAAGAAGATTCAAAAGTACGGGAAAGGACATTCACAGGGTGAACTGGAACGGGTTGAGAAGGTTAAGCTACTCCTGTTATACCGTATCTACTCAAATCTGTATTCATCACTGCTGTTAACTGGGCAGGTCTTGAAAACTGGAAAGATTCCATTTTTTCAGTTACCGATAGGATTGTTGTTGCGTTGTTGCTTTACCGATTGTTTGTTCGCCCTATACATACAGCGTGCCGGCAAGAAACGAGCTTACGAGGAACTTGATATGAGAACAATAGAGTATGCCAACTCTATGTTGGAGCGCAAAGAGGTATACAGAGATCAGGTGAAAAGTACTGGAAAGATACTTGAAGATGTCTTTATAGACCATTTGTGGGAGTTGACGATGGAAGATAATTACTTGGGATAACTGACACTTGACGATAATCTGGAAGAGTTGACGGTAATAAAGCAATCGAAACAACAATTGAAAGATGATGGTTTTTCGAGGGTGAAGAGTGTTATGACCAAAGATGTTGTAAACTTCTTGATTAGGATTCCTGAACTTGAAAAAGAGGCTACACGATTGTTTTACTATTACAAGTATTTCTCGCAATATGAACACGTCTCGGAGAACGGACAAGGGGATGTGCTCGCGTCGTCGAAAAAGGACGGTAATGATAATATCCATTTACCTTCGGCCATCCAAGCATTGAGCGCTGGGGTGGAGATTGTGATGAATAATCATGACAAATAACGAATGAAAAGCGGTGTACAAATGGAAAAAGTAAAGGAAGCGATAGATACAAAAGCAATTGAAGAGAAAGCGTTGAATCACTTCAAAAGCTTTATTGAGGACAGCAAGGTTATCTCGCAGTTCATTAAGACAATGACAAAGAACCATGCTGGGATGGGCATTTGTACCTTTATGCCGATGGCATTAGAGATGAAGAACACCTACAAGGAAGGGTGCCTGTACAGATAAAAGTAACAGAGGTAGGCAGTTTTGTCACAAAGAAGTGGAAATAGAGTATTGAATCTTGTGGATTGTGGGGCTTTCGCTTGTGGCTTGGCATTGGATCTACTTGTTTGTGGCATTGGCGCTGTTGTCTGTGGCGTATGTGCTGTTCAAGATGAAGTATTATCATTTGCATGAGGAGTATTTGGCTTCTTTGAGGAAGTAGTGGGAGTTGGTGGGGCGGCATTGACATTGACAGGGATTATTGTTGGGCTGTGGCTGGAGTGGGGCGGATTTGGATATGCGCTGGCGGTCAGGCTGTTTCGGCGTTGTTTGGAGGTTGGCGTGTGAGACGATTACGTACATTTTCATTGACAAGTATCTTGGAGGTGGTCGGTCTGCATTGGCATTGACCTTAATCTTCGGCTTGGAAGTTTGGAGGTGCGTGTTGTTTGCGGGGCTTTTTGTTTGGGCGTTGGAAGCTGGGTGAGGGGGGTATTGAGGTTTTTGCGATGGTGGTTTCGGAAGGTTGCGGATGTGCTCGGGACAGTGCTACGGTGTCAAAAGGGTCAAGGCTGGACGACGCGGACGGAAATCCTGTGCTTCTTGTTCGGCAGACACATGGTGGCGTGCAGTTGACGGATAGGATAGAACGAAGGGGCAGGAGATGCTTCGCACCATCTTGGTCAATGTTTAGCCTGAACGACAGTCTCCGATATTGGCTCTGGTCGGAGCCGACCGATATGCGTAAGAGCTTTTACACCCTCAGCGGATGAGACCAAAATATTGAGCACTTCGAGGATAAAAATACTGGTAAAAATGCTTAAAAGCAGTAGAAAATCTTGCTTATTAAAATATCATTTTATACTTTTATATCTAAATATAAAATGCCATTTTAATATTTATGATTAACAAAGCTCTACTGAAGCAAATCCTTCTCGACAATCGTCGGGAAATTGAAAGCTATAAGATTGTCCACAGGGACATTGTTACGGAGGGTTTCAACTGTTATGTTTTCGTAGGTGTACGCAGGGCTGGCAAGTCTTTCGTGCTTTACGAAAAGATGCAGCAATTATTACGTGAAGGACATGGTTGGGACGAAATGCTCTATCTGAGCTTTGAGGACGAAAGACTGGTTGGCTTTACCTATGAAGATTTCAATGCCATCCTGGAATGTCACATAGAAATGACCGGCAAGGATAATCCGATGCTGTTCCTTGATGAAATTCACAACATTGATGGTTGGGAGAAGTTTGCTCGCCGTATGGCTGACAGCAAACGTACTGTTTGGATCACAGGTTCAAATGCAAAGATGCTCTCTAAGGAAATAATGACTACACTTGGTGGCCGTTACATCCCAGTAGAAGTTTACCCTTACAGTTTCAAAGAGTTCCTTCGCTCACGTGACATTCCATACGATGAAGAAACTTTGATGAGTACCACTGGCAAGTCTCTGTTCATGCGTGAATATGCGGAATACTTGAACTGGGGTGGATTGCCAGAAAGCGTACACCTTCCTGTAAAGCGAAGCTATCTGAGCAGTGTATATCAGAAAATATACCTGGGAGATATTTGTGCAAGAAACAAGATAAGCAACCCCAACCTCTTGCGCTTGATGATCAAGAAGATGGCAGAAAGCGTAAAACAGCCGCTCTCCTACTCCAGAGTCACCAAAATCCTGTCAAGTGTTGGAGGAAAGATTACCATACCTACTACAAGCAGCTATATTGAATACTGCGAAGACGCATGGTTCTTGCTCAGATTGCACAACATCAGTGCAGCCCTTGCTGAACGTGAGACGAACAGCAAGTACTATTTCATAGACAATGGTTTGTTGAGTCTTCTCTTGGTTGATCCAACAACGACTTTGCTGGAGAACCTTGTAGCTCTTTCGCTTTTCCGCAAATACGGAAATGACAAGGATAATGAGCGAGTTTTCTTTTATAACCAGAACGTGGAGGTTGACTTCTACGTCCCTGACGATGAACTTGCCATACAGGTTTCTTACTCCATTGAGGGATCAGACGCTACTGAGAAACGAGAGGTCGAAGCCCTGCAGAAGTTGCCGAAAGCCTTGTCTTGCAAGCGAAGAATCATCATCACATACGATGAAGAAAGAACCATTGAAGATGAATATGGAATGATTGAGGTTATTCCATGTTGGAAATGGCTGATTTACGTTTTCCGGCCGAAATGACCGGAAACAGATATGAAATTGAAATTTTGATGAGTCGGATGCAGAAATTGAAGGGACTGGTTGCTGCTTCGCTCGGAGTGAAAACATTTGACGACAAGCACTAGTATGATTGTGTGACTTGGGGGGATGTGAGGGATTGGCATTGACAAGGATGTTGTCGGGACGGTGCCACATTGATTTTTGTAATTGTTTGATTCATAGTGAGTTGTTAAATTCGGTGTGGATTAGTGGGCAAAAATTCGGCGGAAATCCACGCTTAAAATAATTGGCGCTTGATTATCAATGTGTTACAGGGGGGGGGCTGTGGCGTCGTCCCGCCTGATGGAATTCGTTCCTCATACCGTTTGCCGTGTCCTTACTCGCAGGAAATTTCAATATTTTGTAGTACCTTTAAGAGTTTTCTGGGAGGCTCCGGAGCGAGTTGTATGTGAGGTGAAAGTGATAAAACACATTAAAGGAATATATGAGAAAGTTACTGTCGTCAAAAGCGGGCGGGACATTCAATCTTGAGTGTCCTGATTTTACTTACGTTGTGCGTAAGGATGCGGTCGAAATCGTCTTTAAGATGAAGCCGGGAATATATCTTGTTGTCAACTTTACAAGGGTTGAAGGGAGCAGAGGTATATTGTTCGCCGGATGGGGCAACTATTGGAAGAGGTTGACAAATGAGGAAAAGCAGTTGCCTAAGGTTGCAAAGACGTGTCCGGTGTTGTATGAACTGCTGTTGGGTAAGGACCAGAACGGAATTGTTCAGTTGGATTTCGGAGCATCACCACAGGATTGTGATCATGGTTTCGGTCTGGAGATCCCTATTCCTGATAATTGTCCCTTGTTGCTTTGTCTGAATGAGGATGTCGTCAAGAAAGCTATGCTTTTGAGAAACAAGATGGCTATTATATACAGTGAGCTGTTGAAGAATCCTCCGTTCCCGAATTGGAAGTCAGGACTTGATGATATTTGGGAATAAGCCTTATATGGTTGTGTGGAGTGTCCTGGATGCATTCTGAGTCGCGCGGGTGTGGCGGCTTTGAGGGGAATGTTGGTAGCATTGACTTTAACATTGATAATTATGATTGACATTGACAAGAATCTTGTTGCGGAGCTGCTGAGGAAGGCGGCGGTGAATCCGCGGTTGAGGCAGAATTTCGATTTGAGGACTTCGGCGGGGGACGGTAGTCAGCGGATGCTGAATGCGTTGATGCCGGGGACGGTGGTGCCGATTCACAGGCATCCGAATTCGAATGAGAGTGTGATGCTTCTTTGCGGGAAGGTGACGGAGGTGATTTTTGAGGAGGTGCTGTCGGAGTCGGGGGAGCGGTCGTTCCGTGAGGTGGAGAGGTTCAGTATGGATCCGGCGGCGGGGAATTTCGGGTGCGTGGTTCCGTCAGGGGCCTGGCATACGGTGGAGGTGCTGGAGCCGTCGGTGATTTTCGAGGCTAAGGACGGTCGGTTCGGCGAGGACGGAAGCGAGTCGGCTTAGGGGGAGTGCCTCGGTTACTTGTCGGCTTAGTGGTCGGCGAGGACATGAGTCTTGTCTGAGAACTGGTGTCCG
The DNA here is from genome assembly GCA_934700615.1 of uncultured Bacteroidales bacterium. GTDB lineage: Bacteria > Bacteroidota > Bacteroidia > Bacteroidales > UBA932 > Cryptobacteroides. The sequence goes on along the minus strand of CAKUXR010000029.1, from coordinate 15,283 downwards.
CTTCTCGTCTGGCAGTCGGATGTCGGCTTGTCCGGGCCTCTGGGGTCGGCGGATTTCGTTGTGCTTAAGTGGCTGTAAAACCAGCGAGTTAATGAAATGCAAATCAGCCGACCCTGCCAAAATCGGAGGGGTCGGCGGATTGCCTGTTTGTAAGTTACTGAAAGTCAATGCTTTCTAAAATGCTAATCTGCCGACGGGGGAGTGACGGTGGCACCATAGGATGATAGTTTGTCTCCGTCATTCAGAATTGCGGTCCGGTCGGAATTTGATGTCCCATATCCATTGACACGGCGATGGTATCTTTTGACAGAAATCATATCTTCTCTGAGCACGGTCTCAATGATTGCGATTGTGCGGATGGTGAAGTTGTGAGTGCCGCTCATCCACTTGGATATTTCCGCCTCTTTCCTTCCTGCGGCTTTTGCGAAATCAGCTTGGCTCCATCTTTTGCGTTGAAGAATCTCCCGTATCCTTCCGGCTATCTCGAATGAACGCTCGCTTTCGCGTTTGACTTCCTCCGGTACAGCATTTAGCATTTCTGCGAAAAGCGGATTGACATAATTGCCTTTTTCCATATCAGTGAATCTTAATCGTCAAATTATAAATAGCAGTTGCAATATCGACTCCATTGGCTTCCATGTCTGTCAAAACCTTGTCGATTGACTGAAGTGTCTTTACGCTTCTAAAAGAATCGGATCATCTTCGTAAACTCTTGTTTTCTTCTCTCCACCACCTCCAAGTATGAGTAGTGAATCTGTCATTCTTACACAATAAAGACGTAATGTGCCGCAGTTGTCGGAAGGTTTTCTCGGATATGTCAGCAACGGAATTGCACATACTCTATCTGAAAATTTCCCTTCCGGGCGGAAAAATGACTCTAGTACGCCTTCTTTGCCAATGCCATTGATTGATGTTAAAATTGAATTCAAGTCATTTCTGAGTGGTATCGATTGCGTGTCTTTGAACTCTATTAAAAACTCTTCTGTCTCCGTTTTCTCATTTCCGTCAAGTCGTATCGAGAAGATATCGGCTTTTTCTGTCAAAAGAAATGGTATAAATTCAATGTCTTTCATCTTTTATTCTTTGCTGCAAAGATAGGTTTAATTGTCTGAATTGCGAAGAATAATCTATAAAATATCTTAACTTATAAGTTAAGATTAAGCGTTGCCGTTCAGAATGATGACGGTCACGGATTATGTCAATGTTACCCTGCGAAATACCGGCGAGAAGCTGGAAGGAACGTATGACATTGACTACAAGGCACATGAAGATGCTGTTATTGTCAAATCAAACACTGCATGGACGGTTTCCGCATCTCCTTCCGCGGACTGGCTCAAGTTCGAAAAAGGCTCGACTGTCCTTTCATATCTGAAGACTTCTTTCAATACGACCGGAAAGGAGCGCAGTGCGACATTGACCTTTTCATCAGAGGCTGGCGGAAAGCTTGCGGAACTCGTTGTGCGCCAGTCGGCTTCTGACAAAATCGGCAAGTCGGATTTCATGGACATGATGCTTCTGGAGTACGACCGCACTGACATTGACTACAAGGGCTATCTCCTTTACGAAAAGGATGGCCGTGTCCAGTGGCTTTTCGATGCATTCTGTCCCGGGATGGGACGGTATAACGGACAGACGATCGGCGAGGGGGAGAATGCCTGTCACCTGAACAAGGAGCAGACCACCGATATCCTGGACACCTTTTTCAAGGAAGGCGAGTGGCTTTCCCGCATAAACAGGATTGTCAGTGAACTGAAACCGAAAGTTCCGGGAAAATTCGTCCGCAAGAAAATCGTAATCTACATTCCTTTGATTGTCAATGACAACTGGGGTGAACTTGACGGCAAGGAACTTCATCCTTCCAATGAAGATGCCCAGGGACGTGCTGACCGTGTGACCATTGCCAAGTGGTTCGTGGATGAGACTCTGAAGAGGTTCTCCGAAAAAGACTACGAGAATCTTCAGCTCATAGGATTCTATTGGCAGGAGGAGAACGGACGTATCTGGGAGGAAAACGGCAAGTCGATTGCTGATTATATCCATTCGTATAACCTTGATTTCTACTGGGTTCCGTGGTATGAGGCCTATAACAATACGAAGTGGAAAGATTATGGTTTCGACAAGGCCTGGCTTCAGCCGAACTATCATTTCGATGCCAATGCTACCAGACAGAGGCTTTACGACGCCTACGACAAGGCTACTGCCAACGGAATGTTGCTTGAGATGGAGTGGGATAATCTGAAACCGCTTCAGAAACATATTGATTATTGGGATGTTTATGAGGAGAAGGGTGTGCTTGCCTCCTGGCCTCTGACTTATTACGAAAGCGGGTCCATGTTCCCTTCACGTGACAATATCATTGACCCTGACTGGAAGGCGTTTTATGAGCGCGTGGCGACGGACATAGCTGATCGTCAGAAGAAATTCTATAACTATTGATTTGTTGTCTTTTTGGCTATAAAATTGTCGGAAAGGTAGAAAAGATATCCTTAAGACCGGAAAATAATTTCCAAATGGAGTACTGGTTTGAGGTATTCTTCACATTAAAAAAATTAATATGTATCTTTGTAAGTTGTGGGATAGTAGTCCCGCAACTTGTTGTATGTGGTAACGTACACAAACACCCGGCAAGTTATTCAACTTGCGAAACATGAATATCGAATGAACAGGAAATCGCTCATAATCTGTCTGTCCGTACTGGCCGCACTCGTAGTGTTCTGCGTCAGTGCGATAACAGTCTTGTACTCAGGAGACAAAGGCGGCGATACCACCATGTCACAGGAGGAACTCTTTGCGGAAGCCTCATCCCGCTGCCCTGTACTTTGTGCGGTGCCGTCGGACGCTGCGATGATACTTCACGGAGAATCATTCAGACAAGTGATTCAGGCGACTTGTGACACGACTACGCTCGTAGGCCCGTTGTTCAGGGGGACAGGAAGGTCATCTTTCGCGCGATTCCTGAAATTCGCGTCGGCCAACATGCCGGGGGCGCTGAAAGGCTCAGAAGCCACAGTGTCAATGCATTACAGCGGCGACCTTGTCCCGCTTCTCGTCATTGATTCAGGCAAGATGCCGTCAGACAGCACCAGCGGGGCCTGGACATTGGTCCGCTTTGCGGATTCCACGGGTGTTGCGCACGCTGTCATTGACAAATCCCCGGACCATGCGGCAGCATTGAAAAGAAAGACTCTTCTGGTGTTCTCACCGTCGCTTCCGCTCGTCAAATCATGCCAGAGGCATGTGGATTCTGGTGAGTCGGTGCTCGAAAAAACCGAATGCGCGGCACTCGCAGCGCAACTTTCCGGAACCGTTTCGGTTATGGTCAACGGCGATTATTGCGGAAAATTGGCAAGTTCGTTCCTGTCCAGAAATTTCAGGAGATATTCGTCTTTCCTTAAGAGTTTCGCAGGCTGGTCGTCATTCACCGTCGAAGAGGCAGGCGAAAAATCATTAGTCATGAAGGGACAGGTCGCGTCCTATCCGAGTCCTGCTTATTTCAGCAACATGTATAAGTCAATGCAGCCTTCCGCTTCCAGAATGGCGGAAATCCTGCCGGCTGCCACGGTTGCGGCCTACGGAATCCAGATAGCTGACGCGGAGACTTCATGCGACTTGTATTTCAAATACATCGACGCTGCCGGCGGCGGAGACAAGAACAGAATCAGGAAAGATACTCTGGGCAGAAGGGTAAGAATCACGCCGGACGTCTGGGCTAAAGCGCTTGATATAAAGGAAGTTGTGCGCGCTGCCATACAGACGGAGACAGGCGTTTCGCCGGTTCTTTTCATAAGGCCCGGAAAGCAGGATATCTCGGTTCTTTTCAGGGGAATGTCCTACAAGTCATTGAAAGATTACGACGGGGGAGTGAAGTCCAATCCGTACCGCGGATTTGCCGGAGCACTTTTCGGAAAACTCTTCGATCTTCCGGATTCGACATTCGCATATTCGGAAGGCTGGATAATCGCCGGCGAGAGGAGCACTGTTTCACTGCTTTCGTCAGACGTCAAACGCAGGAGACTGAAGGACTTCCTGTCGGATTCAGGACTTTCATCCCGTATGCCGATAGAGGGAACGGTATTCAGCGCCTATTGCAGGGTATCGCCTGAGGTCATAGCTGATGTGTTCAGCAAGGATATGGTGAAGGATGCCAAGGAAATCCTTAATGGCGTATCCGCTTGTCCTGTATTCTTCTCGATTGCTCCGGGCGTTTCACCTAAACTGAGGCTTGACGTGAACCGTATCGCCTTTGCAGGTAGCGAAGACACCATGCCGGCACTTCTCAGAGACACCGTCGTCAATGTACCTAAGGGTCCGTTCAAGGTCAAGAACTGCGGTACCGGCAAGACCAACCTGTTCTCTCAGCAGTCCAATAACTACCTGGTACTCAAGGAGGAAAACGGAAAAGGAATCTGGGGCGTACCGTTCAGCGCGCCGATTTGCGGGGCTGTGGAAAACATTGACTATTTCGGAAACGGCAAGCTGCAGTTCCTGTTCGCTTCCGGTTCGAAACTATATCTCATCGACAGGCTCGGGCGCTTCGTGAAGCCATTCCCTGTGGAACTCGGAAAGGAAATCCTTCTCGGCCCGGCCGCTTATGACTTTACCGGAGCGCACGGATATACTGTGCAGGTGCTCCATAAGGACAATACCATCGGAATGTATGATCTCCACGGGAAGAAGCCTTCTTCGTGGAAAGGCATAAAAACAGAAGAAACAATCAAGTCATTGCCTGAATTGCTGAAAGTCAAGGGCAAGAGGTTCTGGGTCGTCAGGACTTCAGTGCGTACACTTGTGTTCGGATTCGACGGAGGCGAGCCTCTGTACAGCGGAAACGGAAACAAGATGCTGCTGCCCGACAGCAAGATCAATGTCAATGACAAGGGTACAGTGTCAGCCCTTTGCTATGACGGCAAAGAGAGGTCACTGAAACTTTGATTTTAAACTAGAAAATATGGAATTTCATTCAGTTAACAAACTCCTTGAGACGAGTTTCAAGAAAAACTGGGACCGTCCTGCGTTGTCGAACTACAAAGGACAGGATCTCGCCTACAGAGATGTAGCAAGAAGAATCGCAAAACTTCATATCGCATTCGAGCAGTGCGGACTTGTGAAAGGTGACAAGGTTGCCATCTGCTCGAGAAATCAGGCCAACTGGGGCGTCAGCTTCCTTGCGGCATTGACCTACGGAGCAGTTCCGGTGCCTATTCTCCATGAGTTCAAGCCCGGAAACATCCATTATCTTGTGAACCATTCCGAGGCCAAGGTCCTCTTCGTGGATGACGTCATCTGGGAGAACCTCTCGGAGGCGGAAATGCCTGGTCTTTATGTAGTTGTGCAGATCAATACCTTCGGCTTCCTCTATTCCAAGACTGAGGAGATGTCTCAGGTTCGTGAGCATCTGAATGAAAGTTTCGGCCACAGGTACCCGAACAACTTCGGTCCTGAAGACCTGAATTACTATGAGGACAGCGCCGACGAACTCGCATTGATCAATTATACTTCAGGTACTTCCGGATTCTCGAAGGGCGTCATGGTGCCTTACCGCTCGCTCTACTCCAATATCGAATTCGCGCACGTGCAGGCAATGCCGCAGCTCGACAATACCACTGAGGTCGTGTCAATGTTGCCTTCTGCCCACATGTACGGCATGATGTTCGAGTTCCTGTTCGAAATGACAATCGGTGCCCATGTGCATTTCCTTACACGTGTGCCTAGCCCGAAGATCATCATGCAGGCGTTTGCCGACATCAAGCCTCATATCATCATTGCCGTTCCTCTCATCATCGAGAAAGTTTACAAGTCCAAACTGAAGCCTATCATTGACAGGAACAAGATGGTGATGAACCTTCCTATCATTGACAAGGTGATTCAGAAGAAGATTCTCAATGAACTTGTCCATGCTTTCGGAGGCCGTTTTTATGAGGTCATCATCGGAGGTGCTGCCTTCAATCCTGAGGTTGAGCGCTTCTTCCGCAAGATAGGGTTCCCTTTCACTGTGGGTTACGGTATGACCGAGTGCGCTCCTATCATCTGCTATTCTGACTGGAAAGATGCGAAGCTTGCCTCTTGCGGACCTGCTGCGATGAACATGTCTGTCCGCATTGATTCACCTGATCCTCACAATATTCCGGGCGAGGTGCTCGTTAAGGGCCCTAATGTTTTCCTCGGATATTTCAAGAATGAGGAGGCTACCAACAGCGTGATCGAGCCGGACGGCTGGTTCCATACCGGTGATATGGGAGTTCTGGACGAGCAGGGTTATCTCTTCCTGAAAGGCCGTTCAAAGTGCATGATTCTCGGTCCTTCAGGCCAGAACATCTATCCTGAGGAAATCGAGGGAGTTGTGAATAATGTTACCTATGTCGTTGATTCACTTGTGATTGAGGATCACGGTTCGCTTGTCGCCCTCATCTATCCTGACTATCATCAGGCAGAGCTTGACGGACTCACCAAAGCGGAGCTTGAGGCCAAATTGCAGGAGACTCTTCCTGAAATCAACAAGCAGGTTCCTAACTATGCGAAGATTGCCAAGATGGAATTCATGCCTGAGGATTTCGAAAGGACTCCTAAGAGAAGTATCAAGAGATATCTTTATCAGAGAAACTAATTTCATATATGAAGAAGTTCGACCGCAGTTATCTCAGAATGGCTCAGATATGGGCCGAAAACTCCTATTGCAAACGGCGTAAAGTCGGTGCGCTTCTCGTGAAGAACAATATGATTATCTCGGACGGGTACAACGGAACCCCGTCCGGGTTTGAAAATATCTGCGAGGATGAGAACGGGGTTACGAAGCCGTATGTGCTTCATGCTGAGGCCAATGCCATTACGAAGGTGGCCAAGTCCGGAAACAGCAGCGAGGATGCGACACTGTATGTGACGGCATCGCCTTGCATCGAGTGCGCCAAGCTGATTATCCAGGCCGGAATCAAGCGGGTCGTCTATCGGGACGAGTACAGGCTGCATGACGGGCCGGACCTTCTGAAGCAGGCCGGAATCGAGGTCGAACAGGTCAATGTTGACGAACAATAGTGGTTTATGAAAGAGGGAGATAAATATAGCACGCTATCTGCCGTACTTGGAATCGTTATCGGTGTTCTGGGTACGGTCTTGTTCTTTTCAGTAACCCGTCCGAGCCACAAGCTGAATGGCGATTATACGGACTGGCGGAAACTGAATCTCATACTTGAACAGGTACAGGAAAATTATGTGGATACCGTTGATGTAAAGAAAGTTACGGATGCCGCGATAGTTGCGTCCCTGGCTTCTCTTGACCCGCATTCCATCTATCTGCCTCCTGTGGATCTGGAGAAATCCGAGTCTGACCTCGCCGGAAATTTCGATGGAATCGGCATCCAGTTCAATGTCCCGAATGATACGGCCATCGTTCTGGAAGTCATCCCGGGCGGCCCGTCTGAAAAGGTCGGTCTCCAGCCTGGCGACCGTCTCCTGAAGGTGGACAGCACCGTCATCGCCGGCGTGAAATTCCCTCAGGACAGCATGGTCCGCCATATGAAAGGCCGTGCCGGAACTGAGGTGGAAGTGCTCGTGAAACGTGGCAGCGAGAGGATTCCGTTCAAGATCAAGCGCGGAAAGATTCCCGTGCACTGCGTGGATGCAGCTTTCATGATCAATGATACTACGGGCTACATCCGTCTTTCCAAGTTCTCGCGCACCACTTACCAGGAAGTCAAGGCCGCTTCAGAGAATCTTCTCGAGCAGGGAATCAAGAACCTTCTGTTCGATGTCAGGGACAATTCCGGAGGATATTTCGACCAGGCCCTGATGCTTTCCGACATGTTCCTCGAGAAGGGTGATGAAATCGTCTATCTTCAGGGACTTCATCGCAGACGCGAGGCGTATAAGGCTGACGGAAAGGGAATTATGAAGGATATCAGGCTCTCTGTCCTTATCAATGAAAATTCGGCTTCGTCGAGTGAGATTTTCGCCGGAGCGATTCAGGACAATGACAGGGGAACGATTGTGGGACGCCGTTCTTATGGCAAGGGCCTTGTCCAGGAGCCTGTCTATTTCAATGACGGTTCCGGTATCAGGCTTACAGTTGCCCGCTTCTATACTCCTTCAGGAAGATGTATCCAGAAGCCTTATTCTGCTGATTACCAGTATGATATCTATAAGAGGTATGCTGACGGCGAGATGTTCGACAAGGACAGTATGAAGGTGGACAAGAATGAAGTTTACCATACTGTCGGAGGCCGTACCGTTTATGGCGGAGGCGGAATCGTACCTGATGTCTTCGTCCCTGTGGACACGACGCTGGCTTCCAAGTTCTTCATCCGCTGCAACAAGAAGGCTACCCAGATGCGTTTCGCTTCCTACATTTTCGACAAGTATGCCAAGCAACTCTCTGAGATTGACGACTATAAGAAGCTGGATGCCTTCCTTGACGGACTGAACATCCCTTCAGCGTTCCAGTCTTATGCGGCTTCCGTTGACGGCATCAGGCCGGCTGCAGGGGAGTGGGCCAGGACGGAGGAATATCTGATTCCTCAGCTCCGCGCGCTGATAGGCCGTTACTCAAAGCTGAACGACAACGCTTTCTACCGCATTTATCTGAAGATAGATCCGGTCGTGAAAGCAGCATTGGAAAATGAATAAACTTATTTCCTGACTTTTATTCTGACGGCGACGCCGAGCAGGAGAAGAACGGAAAAGAATACGCAGAGTCTGCCGACAATGTCACCCTGACGCACAAAGAACGTCTGACGGTTATTGAGGCAGACTTTTCCTGTAAGTACTGCCTGCTTCCACCACTCGGTCTCCGCGACGATATCGCCTTTCTGGTTTATCAATGCCGAGATTCCCGTGTTGGCGCTTCTTGCTATGTCACGCCTTGTCTCGATTGCCCGCAGCGATGAATAGCTGAGGTGCTGCCTGTATCCCGGCGTGTTGCCCCACCATGCGTCATTGGTGATAACTGTCATAAGTTCAGCGCCTTTGCGCACGTATTCCGCGAAATGTTCCGGATATACGGACTCGTAGCAGACGGCGCATCCGACAGGTACGGAGGCATTGACATTGCCCGCCGAATCCCTTTTCTCGCAGTTCAGAAGAGTCACTTCGTCCTGGCCGACATTTCTTCCCATCACTCCTCCCAGGAGGTCGTCGATCTTGCAGAAGAATGCCGGGTACGGGGTCATTTCCACGGCCACGACGAGCTTGGATTTATGGTAAATCTGTACCGGTCTGTAGCCGGTGAGCATCAATGCCGAGTTGTGCGTCTCCATCCACATTCCGTCGCTGACCTTCCTCGCGGTATGTGACGGAACGGTCTCTGATTCAATGAGATCGTAGGTCGATGCGCCCATCAGGAGGCTCGCGTCAGGCCTTTTCTCAATGATATTGTTGAAGCGCCTTAGGGTTTTGCTGAAACTGAGGTTGTTCGTGCAGACGTGGCTCGTGAATGTCTCAGGAGCTACCGCCAGCACCATCCTGCCGGTATCTGTTTTTGTCAATGCTTCTGTGAGTTGGCCGGCCAGTATCGCATCCTGCTGGTCCTGGCTCAGCGCCTGGAATTTCTGGTAAGGGTCAATGTTAGGCTGGAGTACTGCCACGTCGATGGTCTTGTCTTCTGCTTCGTCGTATGAGCTGTAGATATGCATTGACAATGCCATAGGGGCTGCGAGCAGAAGGAGGTAGCCTCCGATGGCGGCAGTCTTGGCTTTGGCGTTGAACATTGACCAGCTTCCGTCTGACAATGAGACCATTATGCCGAACAGGCCGAGGTTGCAGGCCCAGATCCAGAGGGAGCCTCCGAGGGTGCCGAGGTATTCATACCACTGCGCCATTGACAGTGTCCTTGCGAAGGCGTTGCCGAGGACGAGCCATGGCCAGGAGATTTGTGCGGCTGTGAGATAGTATTTTTCCCATGCGATCCACATCATTGCGAGCAGGATGTACGGCAGGGAGCCTTTCAGGATTTTGCGGCTCCATCTGAACAGTCCGAAGACGATGGACATCTGGAAGGCATTGGCCAGTACTGCGAAGATTCCTCCGCCGACGGTTGCGTTGCAGACCCAGAATGTGGTGACTGCGTTCCAGAGTACGAAGGCACCGTAGTGCCAGAGCCATATCCTGCGTGTGCCTGTCATGGTCGCGATTCTTTCCATGCAGAGCAGCGGAACGAGTCCGAAGAGGGCCAGCAGTCCGGTGTGGGGCACCAGATATGGGATGGACATCAGGACGACGAAGAGAAGGACCAGAATTGCAAGAAGTGTATTTTTGTTTTTCATTTTGTCTGTTTTTTAATGCTTTGAGGGCCTGCTTTTTGACGGTAGGCCATTCTGCTTGTGCAAAGATATGAATTAATTATTATCTTTGCATGATTATGGTCATGTGTGAAACGCGTATTTTGCGTATAGTCCGGCATGACAAAAATTGATTCATATGCTGCTTGATATTCTAAAAGGCTTCATCATAGGCATCTGTGCGTCTGTCCCTTTGGGGCCGATTGCTATTCTCGTAATACAGAAGTCTTTGAGTGATGGACATAAGGCCGGTTTTTTTGCCGGGCTTGGTGCATGTCTCGTTGATACGATTTTTGCGGTCATCGCTGTTTTTGCATTGGCAATCGCGGAGACTTTCATTGAAAATTACAGTGATTTGATAATGGCCGGCGGCGGTATTGTGGTTACGCTCCTTGGCTGCAGTATGACGTTGAAGGACCCGTTCAGGAAGATGAAAAGGGAGGATGCCCATTCTTCTTATTCCATGAAGGATTTCTTTCAGGCCGTGTTCATGGGAATTTCCAATCCGGGCGCCATTTTCGTGATATTCGCTCTGTTTGCGTTCTTTGGCATTGAACTGGAACCTCATGATTTCAGGGTTGCGCCTCTGCTGCTTTCGCTCAGTGCGGGTTCGGCTCTTTATTGGTTCGTCTTTTCGTGGGTTTTCAGCAAAATCCGCAAGAATTTCAAGTTGGGGACCATCCTGTGGATTAACCGTATCACGGGTGTCATCGTGACCATCATCGGAATCGCGCTTCTGACTGACGGTGTCATGGAACTGATTTTCACTTAGTTGTATAACATTGACAAACTTATTCTGGAATATGGATTTTAAGGGATTTTTCGGCAACTGGTTCGTGAAGAATGTTATTGCTGCCTGTATCTTGGTTTTGGCTCTTGTTTTCGTGGCCAATTTTTTTCTCAAGATAGGAACTCATCATGGTCAGGAGATTGAGGTGCCTGACTTTACCAATATGAGTGTTAGTGACGCTTCTTATCTGGCGTCTGACAGGGGCATCAGAATCGATGTGACTGATTCCGTGTATGTTCGCAAGATGGGCCGCGGTCTGGTGTTTTCCCAGGTTCCGAAGGCCGGCAGCCATGTGAAGACGGGCCGTCGTATCATGCTCACTATCAATTCCGTATCTCCGAAGAAGACTACCATGCCGGACCTGGTCGGCTTTTCCATGAGGCAGGCCAAGGCTGAACTCATGTCCAAGGGGCTGATTCTCAGGAGGCTGCGTTATGTGGAGGATATCGCGACCAATAATGTGCTGAGGCAGTTGTATCGCGGAAGTGACATCAAGGCGGGAAAGGCCATTGACAGCGGTTCTGAAATCGACCTTGTTGTCGGTCTCGGTGCTGATGACCAGACTTATGTTCCGGATGTTACGGGCATGAAGTATATGAGGGCTGTGGATGCGGTCCATGACAATTCGCTGAATGTGGCGAAGCTCCGTTTCGACAAGGATATCCGCACTTACAGTGATTCTCTGGATGCCGTGGTCTATAAGCAGACTCCTTCGGCTTCTGATATGTCTGTGCTTATGGGAACTGAGGTAACTCTTTATCTTTCAAAGGAAAACAAATAATTGGAGATGGCTGGGAACGAGATTTTCAATGATGATGAGCTGCAGGAGCCATCAGGTGACGGACTTATAATCGAAGAGGGGGCCGACTGTGCTTCCGAGGAGGATGAGCAGGGGATGTTCGAGCATTTCAGGCTCAATGTGGACAAGGGGCAGACGCCGCTGAGGGTGGACAAGTACATGGCGTGTCATCTTATGGATACGTCGCGCCATCGTGTGCAGCTTGCCATCAAGAACGGGTATGTGCGTGTCAATGACAAGCTTGCGAAGGCCAATCTGATTGTACGTCCGGGCGATGTCATCCGTTTCGTGATGCCTTATGAGAGGCGTGGTTTCGAGGTGCTTCCTCAGGATATTCCTCTGGACATTGTCTATGAGGATGATGACCTGCTGGTTGTCAACAAGCCTGCAGGTATGGTTGTGCATCCGGGTCATGGCCATTTCGAGGGGACATTGATCAATGCCTTGTCCTATCATCTCGGCATTTCCCAGGGGCCTGACGCGAAGGATGAGCGTATGGGTGTCCTCGTCCATCGCATTGACATGGATACTTCCGGTCTTCTTGTCGTCGCGAAGAATGATGAGTCTCAGCTTGACCTTGCCGGGCAGTTCTTCAGGCATACCATTGAGCGTAAGTATGTTGCGGTAGTCTGGGGCAATCTGAAGGAGGATGAGGGTACGATTGTCGGCAATATCGGCCGCGATCCGAATGACCGTCTCCGTTTCAAGGTTTATCCGGAGGGTGACAAGGGCAAGCATGCCGTTACCCATTACAAGGTTCTGGAGCGTTTCGGCTATGTGACGGTCGTGGAGTGCCGTCTGGAGACCGGCCGTACTCACCAGATCCGTGTCCATATGAACTATATCGGTCATCCTCTTTTCAATGATGAGCGTTATGGCGGTTCCGAGATCCGCAAGGGTACCATCTACGCGAAGTACAAGCAGTTCATCCGCAATTGTTTCGAGCTTTGTCCGCGTCAGGCTCTCCACGCCAAGACGTTGGGCTTCGTGCATCCGCGCACAAGGGAGTTCATCCGTTTCGATTCGGCTCTCCCTGCCGACATGTCCGCCCTGATTTCCAAGTGGCGCGACTACGCCGGAAACATGCCGGCCGAGGAAGATTAAGATAGTCGAAGGGGTTTCACGGTTGTGGAGCCCCTTTTTATGAGTTTTTTGTCAAGTCTCTTGCGTTGGCCTTCCTCTGGATATTGTTTGCGTTGGCCTTCCTCCGGAGATTCTTTCGTTGGCTTTCCTCTATCACGTTTTGCGTTTTGGGTGCGGCGCCAGACCGTAGGCTGTGCCTGATTCCAGATTGATTAAAGCGTGGTCGTAGCATCCCTGTGCTTCCTTACATTGACCTGTCGTTGGGTCTTTTGGACATTGGCCTTTCTCCGGAGATTGTTTGCGTTGGCTTTCCTCTATCACGTTTTGCGCTTTGTGGGCGGCAGGTCAATTGCAAAATGTCCGTGGAAAGTAGTCATTTTCCGGACAAGTTAGGTCGTGTTAACAATTCGTCCGTCAGAAAACGTTTTAATCGGGACAAGTTGTTCATGACCGAGCATTTATCCGGAAAAAGGTAGGTATTTCCGGACAAAATTGGGGAGGCATATCACAGCAACGAGTCGGCTGTAGGACAGCCATGAGACGGAGCCGCCAGTCCGTAGTATGTGCCTGATTCCAGGAGGCGTTGTCAGACAGTCTGTCCAGCCTCTCTTCTTAGGCGGTCGTCCGACAGTCTGGCCAATGCTTCTTCTTCCGTGGCGCATTCCGCTAAGGTTTTTTCGAATACTGTCCAGCGGTATGCGGAGAGCAGCGACTTCTCGACCCAGTAGGCGAATCTCGTCCGCATTCCCGACGTATGGAGTTCATGCTCAATGCGTTTGGCTTTCAGGTACATTTCGAGTCCGTCTGCCGTATCGTGCCACAGGTCAATGAAAGCGTAGTCGTAGCGCTCCTGCATTTCTTTCCGTTTGGCCTTCTCCGTCTCTCGTTGTGAATTTCTGTCTGATAGGTTTGGCCTCTTCTGGCATTGACTTTCCTCAAGGTTTCTCTTGTATTGATCTTCATTGGAATTTCTCCGGCATTGACTTTCCTCCGGAGCTGTCTCGCGCTGGTCCTTGGTCGTTTCTTCCTTGCATTGACCAGTGGCCTCTTGCCACATGTTTTCGCTAAGGAACTCGAATGCGTCGCTCCGGATTATCCTGATTTTTCCCTTGTTGGGGAACTGCGGCAGGATGTGCTCCTCGAACAGCGCGATTGCCTCCTCGCTCCGTTCCACGATATCCAGTGACGTCACATCCGGCTTTTCCGACACCATATAAGCAAAGTATCCCAGCCCGAGCCCGCACGTCACGACCCTTCCGGCAGCCTCCTCAATCGGCTCCCGCATTGTCTCTATCTCGCTCGGTTTCACCGCCATCCATTCGCGCCCGTCCTGCTCGACCGCCGGATACGCGAACCGCTCCCGAAAAAAGCCGATTTGCGGCACCTCCCTGAGGTTCATGTCAATGTCAATGTCGTTGCATATGAATGCTTCATATGGCCGGTAGCTGTAATGTGTGAATTTCCAATGCCGTGTGGCGGTGTCCGGAAATCTTATGTTTTTAAGATATGGGTTGTCAATATACTTTGTGGTTTCCAGCATGTGCACTCCATCCTGGAAGTATCCGTTTATGGTCGTGTCGTCTTCCGATATCCCGCAGAATCCTGCCATGAATGCCGCATAAAGAAGTTCCTCCGGCAGTTCTCCTTCAGGGTCCGCTTCTTTCATAAGTCCCTCTGTTATAGCGCATGGCGTCTCATTGATATACTCTGACATTGACCATGCCGCATTATTGTTGGCTTCCCTCTGTTCCGCCAGTTTACGTTTCCAGTTTTCGTTCACTGTCTTACATTTTAGATGCACAAATATCGTGTTTTTTCTCAGTATTTTCCGCGAAAATCTTCATCCGTTTTGTGAATTGAAAATCCTTTACTATCTTTGCATTCCTTTTCGGACACAGAATGCGGCAGCTTCCAACCAGGTCGTATTCAGCGATGGGCTTCATGTTATGAGTCTTCCGGAAGGGGTTTGCGAGCGTGTTGTAATTGGTAGCCAAGCCAGACTTAGGATCTGGTGCCTTCGTGCGTATGGGTTCGAGTCCCTTCGCTCGCACTTTTTTTTGGAGATCGAGGATTATATCCCCGGTCTCTTTTTTTGCGCCCGCGGGTGGAGTTCGGGACAATCGCTCAGGGCCTCGCGGTTTCGTACCCCTCTGTCACTGCGTGACATCTCCCGAGGGAGAACGGAAACGTCTGCCGCCGTTTCGGTCGCTCGCACGTTATCAAGAGGTCGAGGAATATGTCCCCGGTCTCTTTTTTGCGCCCGCGAGACGAGTTCGGGACAATCGCTCAGGGCCTCGCGGTTTCGTACCCCTCTGTCACTGCGTGACATCTCCCGAGGGAGAACGG
>CAKUXR010000028.1 GCA_934700615.1 uncultured Bacteroidales bacterium | reverse complement strand
ATAAGCCGTCAGTTCCAACTCGACATAGACCGTCATAATGCTCAATATGCACCGATTGATGTTGAAACATTCCGTTTATCACATGACCGCTTCCTTTGTATAGACGATGATGTATATCACATAGGAGCATCCATAAAAGACTTGGGCAAGAAGTGGTTCGGTTTCTCAAAGATGGAGATACTTACACCAGGCGAATTGGTGGAACGAATCAATAGAGAGTAAGACGCCTCTAAATGTAGAGCAAAAAAATATGATATGAGAAATTTGTGGATTTCTCATAAGAACAGCAGTGGTATCGACAGTCGCGCAGGTGTTCTAATTGCATCTGATGGAATTGAAAAGCAAACGGGATGTAGGTGTGCGCGGCCATAGTGTTTTAATGTTCTCTCACGGAATTGAAATGTGATGAAAGCCCGGTCGGAGGTGTGGCCGTGGGAGGCATGGCCGCCCATGGCCTTGTGAATGGGATGTCGGGCGCGAGCCCGACAGGGATGAGCGAAGCGAACCTCCCACGGCTGCACCTCCGCCGGGCGCGATACTGACCATAAAACGTGCGTTGCCAAATCTTGAAACCATAACAGATATTCCAGTTATCTGCCTGTCGGGACGGCGCCACGCCCTTGATTATAATGCATTGATTTGCAGGTTGTTATAAAAATGCGTGTGGATTACTGGCCAAAAATAGCCTGTGAATCCACACGTAAATTAAATTGTGTCTGATTATCAATGTGTTACGAGCACCCATGTGGCGCCGTCCCGCAAGGCGTCAGATGAAAGCACGTCAATACGTAACTCCGGAGACGCTTACGCTGAAAGAGCGACAATCCCTACTCCTGGCTTTGCGGTTTTTTCTCACATCGACGAATCGCTGCCGTGTATTCCAGATTGCTTTTGTCCTGCTGGCTTGTCACCATCAGAATCGGCTTCGAATCATAGTGGAAATGAGGCACATTCTCCATCGTGTTGTAACCGATCTTGTTTATGCTTGCCTCATCAGGAATCGAAACCTCGCCCGACTTGGAAATATAGTCATCGGTATAGACAAAATCCTCATTGATTATGATCAGTTTGCTGTAATCATTGCCGGTGATGTCGGAAATGTCCGCCTTGAAACCTGTCGCTATTACAGTGATATGGATAGAGTCGCCGACCTCGGGATTGTCATCCCAGATAAGACCCCTCTTGGACTTGTCCACCTGGCCGGTATATTCGGCAATCATCTTGCTGATCTCACCGAACTCTGACATCGTAAGACCCTGGTCATTCTTGCCGGCAGTGATATTCACCAGAAGATTCTTGGCCGTCTTTAGGTCGAAATCATTCAGTAGGGGAGACTCGAGCGCCTGAGTGACAGCATCCTTGATTCTATTTTTGCCGCTGCCCTGACCACAGCCCATCAATGCCATTCCGCTATTCTTCATCATCGTGATGACATCCTGGAAATCGACATTGATATAACCCGGCTTAGTGATAATTTCAATGATACCCTTCACCGCCGTAGCCACTACCTCGTCCGCCTTAGGCCAGGCCTGCTGGAGAAGCATGTTTCCGAAGAACTCATAGAGCTTCTGGTTGTTGATAATCAGCAGACTGTCCACATTGCGCTCAAGCTCATGGATACCGTCACTGGCCTTTGCCAATGCCAGACGGCCCTCCTCCTCGAAAGGAATAGTAACCACTGCCACAGTCAGAATGCCCCTGTCCTTGGCCATCTTGGCAATCACAGGAGATGCACCGGTACCAGTACCGCCGCCGAGACCCGCCGTAATGAAAAGCATCTTGGTCCCGGAATCAAGAACCTTCTCTGCAATGATATCCTGGGACTCTGTTGCTGCCTTTCTGGCCTTGCTTGGGTCAGTACCAGCTCCAAGACCATCACCAATGGCAACCTTAATCGGAACATTGCTCTTTGCAAGTGCTTGAGAATCAGTGTTGCAGACAATGAAATTGCAGCCCTGAATCTTCTGGTTATACATATAAGTGACAGCATTGCAACCGCCACCGCCGACACCGATAACCTTAATCATTGAATTTTCCGGTATCCAATCCGTAGGGAGGACACCACCTATATAGTCCGTCATGCTTCCTGATTGTTTATTTCCTCGTTAATACCCTTGACAACTACCTTGAAACGGTCCCAGAGACTAGGTTTCTTAGGCTTTTCAGGCTTCTCTTCCTTCTTCTTCCCAGGATCCTCGGCCTTTTTCGTATGTCTTACCTGTCCGTCTGAAACAGCGCCAGGAACTTCGCCGGAAACCGCGCCTGAATCCTCACCGGAAACAGCGTCCGAATCCTCACCTGAAACTTCGCCCGAATTATCTTCGTGAACACCATCATTGACAGGCTCCTCCACATCAGTTGGATCCACCTCCTCAGGTCTTTCTACAGGGGTCTCAGCTGGATGCTCGGCATCCTCGTCATACAGGCAGCAATTGATATTCTCCTCCCTGCTCAGGAGCAGAAGGCCGGCGATGGTCGCAGCGTCAGTCTTGAGAATGTCCTCGCATCCTGTGGCCATGAAACCATGCCTAGGATAACCGATGCGTACATTGTATCCGGAAAGATCCTTGATATAGTTCGAAATGTTCAGCATCTCTGCACCGCCGCCCGTGATGACAATACCCTTTCTGAGATCCATTGACAAGCCGCTGGTCTGAATTTCATAAAGCATCGCGTCAATGATTTCCTTCATGCGGGTAGTGATGATTTCCGAAAGATATTTCACAAGGATCTGTTTGTACGCGCTCATGTCATTGGTCTCGATCTGGATTGTCTTCTCGCCCAATGTCAGAAGTCGGTCAGGCATACATCCGCCGAAAGCCTTCTTGATATTGTCAGCAAGTGACTCGCTGATACCGCATTCCGTGCGGATATCCCCGGTAATCGTATTGCCTCCGAACGGAATTGCAGCATAATCCACAAGCACCTTCTTCTCGAAAATGCTGATGGAAGTGGCACCGGCGCCAAGGTCAATGAGAGCGACACCGTTGCTGGTCTCCTCCTCAGTAAGGACAGCTTTTGCCGTCGCAAGAGGAGAGAAGTAAGTACGAGCGATAGCAATACCCAAGTCATTGAAAATCTTGGTCAGATTCACGATAGGAGCTTTCTTTCCGAGGAAAACCTTGAAATGGCCGGAAAGTTCCTCACCTGTCATGCCGACAATGTCATTCTCTATAAGCTGGATGTAGTCCTCGGTAGAGAAAGACTGGGCAATCACGCTGTACATCTTCTCCTTGCTTGGATTCACGCTCTCCGAAATCTGGGACTGGGCCATAGACTTGATGGCATCCACCTCCTCGGTAGTGATGCAGTCATCCGGCATCTCTCTTTTCAATGTTCCTGTAGCATCGACCTGATGCACGTCGCAACGCGGCAGACCAACGACAGCCCTGGTAATCTTCAGGTTGAGCTCCTCCTCAGCAGACATGATCAGATCCCCGAGAATCTTCTTCGCCTGACGCGGATTCACCACGGCACTGTTTATGATGCCGCTGGACGGAACCGCCTTATAATAGATAATCTGAGTGTTGTTACCCTCGACACGAGCCACGGCGAGGGCTATTTTACTGGACCCCAGGTCAACAGCCGCGATCATTTTTTCGCCTAAACTATTATCTGTAGCCATTTTATCTTATAATTTTTCAATGTTTCTTATCTGCAATATATCTGTCCGTCGATGGAGACATTGACATATGAATATGCTTTTCCTTCCTTTGCCGGAGCGATAAATCTATAGTATTTCTCGATTCTTGCGAACTTTTTCTCGAAATTCTCGGGACGCCCGAGATCGAATCGCTCCATTCCTTTGCGCGGAACCAGAGTAAGCCTCCCTTTATCCTGAACATGAATCTGGGCTATCGAATCATCCCATTTCCTGTTTTTTCCGAGAAACTCCACAAGCCCCAGAATCCCGTTCAGCCACTGTCTCTCCGCAGCCGTAGAAGGGATTCCCATGAAATCGGCCTTTATCCTGAGCGGAATTTCTCCGTCCACTATCGGAACTCTGGACGTATAGTTCTTCTGGAGAGGGAAGAGATATCCGGTATCGTCGGCGTACCATCCGTTGCTTCCGCAGACCAGCCTCACAACCGGCTCCCTCTGGGAAATCATAATGTGGAGCACACCGTCCTTGGTCGTGTAAGCCTCGCTTTTCAGAATTGCGCTTTTCTTGTCCAGAACATTCTCGATTTCCTTCAGGTCAATCTCCTCAATGCGCATCCCCGAGACGTTCTTGTAACCCTTCAGAATGTAGGATTTCACGTCTTTCGCGGTAATGAAATGCGCACCGTCATTGCCGAAAAACTCCACCTCGACTCCGGAGCATGTGCGCTCTTTCGCCGCGGCAGACGCCTTCCGGCCGCAAAGGAAAAGCACGGTCAGGATACCGGCCGTTATCAGTCCCGCGACAGCGTATTTCAATGTCTTTCCGAGGTTCATACGTTCAATGTCAATTTATGAATTCGAAATTCCGGCTCTTTCCCGGAGCATCTCCGTGATAGGCTCAATGAATCTGTCAATGTTGCCCGCGCCGAAAGTGATGAGCACGTCAAGCGGCTCATTCTGAAGGTAATCCATAAGTTCCTCCTTCTTCAGCAGTACCTTCTCCGGAGCAGTGACCTTGTCAAAGATAATCTCAGAAGTCACACCCGGGATAGGCTCCTCACGTGCAGGATAGATATCCAGAAGAATCAGCTTGTCCACCTTGCTCAGCGAAGCTGCGAAATCAGCTGCGAAATCCCTGGTCCTGGTATAAAGGTGCGGCTGGAAAACCGCAGTCAGCTTCCTGCCCGGGAAAATATCCCTCATCGAACTGATTGCCGTCGCAAGCTCCTTCGGATGATGTGCATAATCGTCAATGTAAGACAGCTTTTCAGTGTTCAGATGAATGTCAAGTCTTCTCTTGACGCCCTGGAATGTTCCTATTGCGTGGCGGATAGCATCAGGCTCGAGGCCATAGGTCAGACAGATTGCACCGGCAGCGACACTATTCTCGACATTGACCCAGCCCGGTGTACCGCATTTTACATTCTCGATCACTCCGCCCGGATAGACGAGGTCAAAAGAGAAATATCCGAGTTTGTCCGGCTGTGGATTTCTCGCATAGAAATCTGCCCGGCTGTCATTGAAATGATACCTCAGGATTTTGGCCTTGGTATCGGCCTCCGTGATGTCCAGTCCGAGTTTTGCGATGACTGTTCCAGAAACCTGTGACGCGAACTCCTTGAACGCCTCATGGACGTGCTCCAGGTCTCCGTAAATGTCCAGATGGTCCGCATCCATGGCTGTAATCACGGCAATCTCCGGATGCAGCTGGAGGAACGACCTGTCGAATTCATCCGCCTCTGCTACGACCACCGGAGTGTGGCTGGTCAGAAGGTTGGTGCCGTAATTCTTCGAAATGCCTCCGAGAAATGCCGAGCAGCCGACACCGCTTTCCGTGAAAATGTGCGCTGTCAATGTACTTGTGCTGGTCTTTCCGTGCGTTCCTGAAACGGCCAGGCAAAGCTGCCCATCGGTGATTTCGCCCAATACTCTGGATCTTTTCAATACCTTGTATCCGTGCTCCTGCACATACACGAGCTCTCCCATGTCATGAGGAATTGCCGGAGTATAAATGACAAGAGTATTTTCAATGTCAGTCGGGATGAAGGAGATATCGTCAGTATAATGGATCTTGATGCCTTCCTCTTCCAGTTTATGTGTAAGCTCTGAAGGAGTCTTGTCGTAACCTGATACTGACAAACCTTTGAAATTATAGTATCTTGCGATTGCACTCATGCCGATTCCGCCGATACCTATGAAATATATGTTTTTATAATTTGCCATGACATTATTTGTTTTCAACTAGTTCGTATGCTTCTTTTGCAATCACATCTGCAGCGTCTGTCCTTGCCAGTCTGGCTATGTTCAGCTGCATTGACTTAAGCTTGCTTTCATCAGCTGCAAGCGCAACGGCTTCAGCCATAAGCTTTTCCGGTGCCTCTGCGTCCTTTACCAGCACTGCGGCTCCCTTGCGCACGAGGGCCATCGCGTTGTGGGTCTGGTGGTCTTCGGCGACATTCGGCGACGGAACGAAGATTGCCGCCTTGTGTGCCGCGCACAGTTCCGATACCGTGCTCGCGCCCGACCTTCCGATGACGATGTCTGCCACCGCGTAAGCAAGGTCCATGCGGCCGATGAAATCGCTGTGATGGATGAATTTCAATGTTTCTCCGCCTTTGCCGAGAGCCTTGGCGTTCTTCATGAACTCATCCACGCCGGCCTTGTAATATTTGCCGCACTGCCAGAGAATCTCAATGTCGTTTCCGCCCGGACAGCCGTCTTCAATCCATTTCTTTACGGCTTTGTTCAGTGTGCCGCTTCCGAGACTGCCTCCTGTTATGAGAATGTGGCGTTTTCCGGCATTGAGTCCGTAATATTTCAGTCCTTCCTCCTTCATTTCGGCCGTGGCAGGTACGATTTCCTTGCGTATCGGGTTGCCGGTCAGGACAATCTTGTCAGCAGGGAAGAACTTGTCCATCCCTTCGTAGGCGACACAGATGCGTCCGGCCTTCTTGCCGAGAATCTTGTTGGTCAATCCCGCAAATCCGTTCTGCTCCTGGATCAATGTCGGGATGCCCTGTCTCTCGGCTGCCCAGAGGAGGGGAGCGCTTGCATATCCTCCTACGCCGATTGCGATGTCGGGCTTGAATTCGCGTATGATTTTTCCGGCTTTCCTGATGCTGTAGAGCACCTTGAAAGGAGCCTTCAAGTCATTGATGATATTGTGCAGGTTAAGCTGCCTCTGGAGACCGACTATAGGCAGACCGATGATTTTGAATCCTGCTGCCGGGACTTTCTCCATTTCCATTTTGCCTTCAGCTCCCACGAACAGTATCTCGCTGTCCGGATTGAGCTCTTTCATTTTCTTGGCGATGGATATGGCAGGGAAGATGTGACCTCCTGTGCCTCCGCCGCTGATGATTATTCTCAATGCCTTATTGCTCATCATTTTCTTGTTTTTCAGAGTTGTTTGTTTCCGTCTCTTTTCCTGATACGAATATCGGTTCTGCCGCTGCCGCCTGGCGGTCCATCTTCTTCTTGGCCATCTTGCTGATGGACAGGATGACGCCGAAAGCGAGGCAGAAAGCCAGGAATGAACTTTTTCCGTGGCTTATCATCGGCAGTGTCTGTCCCGTCAGAGGCCCGATATCGACATTGACACAGATATGCAGCATTGCCTGCAGTGATATCAATATCACGAGTCCTGCTATCATTGTGCGGGCGTAGCGGTTGTCGCAGTTCCGGACTATGGTGGAGCCTCTCGAAAGAAGGCTGCCGTATATCAGCAGGATCAAGATGGCTCCAGCGATTCCGTATTCTTCTACGATGAAGCTGAACATGTAGTCCTCGTACATGACCGCCGTGACGTATCGCTGGGTGCTCTGTCCCGGGCCCTTTCCGAGCCATCCGCCTTCACTTACCGCGATTTTGGCGCTGATGGGCTGCTTGCTCTTGTCCAGGACTTTCTGGAATTCCAATGTTCCCGGTCTGAGTTCTCCGAGCTGTTCCAGCCAGTTCTTTTCCTGCAGTCGGCTCTCGAATGTTTCCATACGTTTCGGACAGCCTGTTGCCTTGTATAATCCGAATATGGCGGCGAACCCTATGACGCAGGCGGTGCCGAGTGCCAGGACATGCTTCATCGGAAGACCTCCGATAAGGGCTGTGATGAACAGGATGCCACCGGTGAAAATCGCGCTGGTGTTACTGCCGGGAAGGATCAATGCCGATATTATTATGATCGGGAGGATTACGTAGAACAGATACTTTCCGTTCTTGGTCTTCAGGAATTCCAGATGCTTCAGTTTGCCAAGTTCGTCCGCCATGGTCGTCTGGCCGGTCCTGATGGCTTCCATGGCCCAGGAAACGTACATGACCATGAATATCTTGGTGAACTCGAAGACGTGAAGCTGGACTCCGAAGACGCTGATGCACCTCCAGGTATGGTTTATCGTACTGGCCTTTATGCCTGGGATGAAAGTTATGTGGCAGGCCACAAACGCCGTCATGAGGAATGAAAACAGGAATCCGTATCGGGAGAATATCCAGAATATGCCTATTTTGCCTATGTAATAGCATCCGATGATGACGCCCATTCCGAGGAGGCACAGCCCTACCTGCCCACGTATATATGTGAGCCTGGATGTGCCTTTGGAGATTGCCATCAATGATGTGGATGACGATATCGCCAGGATCGATATCATCATCAGGAGAAAGACGATGGTCCAGATGACCTTGTCTCCCTCCAGGTTGTCCATCATGTTCCAGAATCCTGTCCTGTTGTTTTTCTGACTCATTCCGTTTGTCTTTTATCGTTGTCCAGTTGTCCTGAAGTTACGGATATCTTACTAACTAAAGGTGTCTTACGGCATCTTTGAATTTCTCGCCTCTGTCCTCGTAGCATGTGAAGAGGTCAAAGCTTGCACAGCAAGGGCTGAGAAGTACTACGTCTCCGTCTTCTGCAAATCCTGCGGCAGCCTTTACGGCTTCTTCTGCCGAGCGGGTGTCCGTTATCTTGTCTTTGCCGACAATGTCCTCGAAAGCCTCATGGAATTTGTGGTTGTCCACACCCATGCAGACGATGGCCTTTACTTTGTCCTTTACAAGCTGTTTCAGGACATCATAGTCGTTGCCTTTGTCAGTTCCTCCGACTATCCATACGACCGGCCTTGTCTGGCACTCAAGCGCGTACCAGGCCGCATCGACATTGGTCGCCTTGGAGTCATTGATATAAAGCACTCCTTTTACGCTCAGAACCGGTTCGAGCCTGTGCTCGATAGGAGCGAACGACTGCAGTGACTCGCGGATTACTTTATTGTCAATGCCGCTGGCCTTGGCTGCGAGGGCCGCTGCCATCGAGTTGTAGATGTTGTGCTTTCCGCCGAGCGAGAGGTCTTTCAGGAAGATGTCGCATTCGTCGTTGTCGTATTTGACTACTATCTTGTCGTTGTCCAGCCATGCGCCTTCTTCCACCTTGTCCTTCTGTGTGAAAGGCAGTTTCTTGGCCTTGATGACTATCTTGTCGAGATGGTTTATGGTTATCTCGTCGTCTGAGTCGAAGATGAAGCAGTCTTCAGGTCTGAGGTTGCGTGTGATGCGGAACTTGGCCTTCACGTAGTTTTCCATGTCATAGCCGTATCTGTCCAGATGGTCAGGGGTTATGTTGGTGATGATGGCGATGTCCGGTCTGAAATCGTAGCAGTTGTCGAGCTGGAAGCTGCTGATTTCCAGGACGTAGTAGTCGAAGTGACAGGTTGCGACCTGATATGCGTAACTCTTTCCGATGTTGCCGCCGAGTCCGACATTGAGGCCGGCCTCCTGCATCAGGTGGTAGATCAATGATGTTGTGGTGGTCTTGCCGTTGCTTCCTGTTATGCAGATTTTCTTCGCGGTGTCATATCGTCCTGCGAATTCGATTTCGGAAATGATGTGTATGCCTTTCTCGACGATTTTCCGGATCATCGGGGCTGTGTCGGGAATGCCCGGACTCTTTATGATTTCGTCGGCATTCAATATCAATTCTTCTGTGTGATGGCCTTCCTCGAAGGGGATGTCCCATTTCTTCAGAAGTTCTGCGTGTTCGGCGGCTATCTTTCCTCTGTCTGAAAGGAATACGTCGAATCCTTTAACTTTGGCGAGGACTGCGGCACCTGCACCGCTTTCGCCTCCGCCTAAAACCACGATTCGCTGATTGTTTTCCATCTTCGTATGTAATTAGTATATTCTCAAATTCTTTCTTTCATTTCGGGAGTGCTTGCCTGAGCTCATCGTCGAGGTCGTACCCCCGTCAACCCTATCTGACCTTGAGGAGTGCCAGGGTGGCGACCGCGAGGATGATTCCTATGAGCCAGAACCTGGTGACGATCTTCGCCTCCGGGATAGGATGCGACGGCCACTGGATCTTGGCCGGAATGTCTATCTTCTGATAGTGGTGGTGAAGCGGAGCCATCCTGAAAATCCTCTGCCCCGTCCCGTAGCGCTTCCTGGTATATTTGAAATAGAACCTCTGGATGAGCACTGACAGACTTTCCACAAAGAAAATTCCGCAGAGCATCGGCAGAAGTAGCTCCTTTCTGATAAGGATTGCACTTACTCCTATGATGCCACCGATGGCGAGGCTGCCTGTATCACCCATGAAAACCTGAGCCGGATAGGAATTGTACCACAGGAAACCGAAAAGCGCTCCCACGAATATGGACATGAATACCGCCACTTCTCCGGACCCCGGTATATACATGATATTCAGGTAATTCGAATTGATGAGGTTGCCGCTCAGCCATGCGATGATGCCGATTACGATTCCGACTATGGCGGAACTTCCCGCGGCCAGGCCGTCCATTCCGTCGGTGAGATTTGTGCCGTTCGAACAAGCGGTGATTACGATAACAATCATCAGAAGATAGATGGCCCACTTGCAGTACCATCCCCAGGCTCCCTGGAAAGGCGAAAGCCATTTGTAGTCGAACTCATGGTCCTTTACGAACGGGATAGTGGTCTTGGTGCTCTTGACGATATTCTCCATCTTCCATCCGCTCGAACTTACGATAGTCTCGCTGTCCACATCCAGGCCTGAACTGCCCTGCGGCAAATAAGTCGTTCCGTTGGACGCCTCGGCAACATTGACCTTCTCCCTTACGACGATGTCGTTGTTGAAGCAGACCGTCAGGCCGACGATGAGGCCGAGAAGAATCTGGAGGAGCAGCTTGCCCCTTTCGCTCATGCCTTCCTTGTTGTGCTTGAAGACCTTGATGTAGTCGTCTGCGAAGCCGATTCCGCCGCACCAGAGAGTCGTGAGCAGCAGAAGCTGGGTATAGATGTTGGTGAGGTCACAGAAAAGCAGGACCGGCACCGTTATCGCCAGAATGATGATGACACCGCCCATTGTCGGGGTGCCCTTCTTCTGCATCTGTCCCTCAAGTCCGAGGTCCCTGATGGTTTCGCCGATCTGTTTCTTCTGCAGCCATCTTATGATTCTGCGTCCTGCGAAGAATGATATGAGCATGGCAGTGACACTGGCCAGCATCGCCCTGAACGACAGGTAACTCATGAGTCCCTGTCCGGGAATGTCATAATCTTTCAGCAGTTGGAACAAATGATATATCATTTCGCGTCCTCCATTGATTTGAACACTTCATTGACAATTTCCCTTTCGTCGAAATGCCTGTGTTCCGTACCTATTATCTGATATGTTTCGTGTCCTTTTCCGGCCAGCAGGATGACTGCGCCTTCAGGTGCCAGAGTAATTGCTGTCCTGATGGCCTCCTTCCTGTCGGAAATGAACAATGCTTTTGCCAATCCCTTGTTGCTGAATCCTTTGCGGATGTCTTCGAGGATATCTTCGGTCCTTTCGGTGCGGCTGTTGTCCGATGTTACGAAAATCCTGTCGGCATATTTCTCGGAAACCGCTGCCATCTCAGGCCTCTTGGTCTTGTCCCTGTCGCCTCCGCAGCCGAACAGACAGATGATGTGCTGTTTCGGGCCGATGTCGCGCAGAGTCTTGAGCACATTCTCCAGAGCGTCAGGAGTATGGGCATAGTCAATGATAACCGACAGTTTCCTCGGGCCGCGCATGGTCTCGAGCCTGCCTTTCGCGGACTCCAGTCTGCTGATCTGGATCAATGCCTCTTCAGGATCTGCGCCCACGAGTACGGCAGTGGTGTAGATTGCAAGAAGATTGTATGCGTTGTGCTGACCGATGAGTCTGGTCCAGATTTCTTTCCCGTCGATGCGGAGCTGCATTCCGTCGAAGCTTTCTTCAATGATTCTGCATGTGTGGTCCGCAAGGCTTCTGCATGAATATGTTACGACCTTTGCCTTTGTGTTCTGCACCATGACCATGCCGTTCTTGTCATCAATGTTGGTGATGGCGAATGCGTCTGACGGAAGCGTGTCGAAGAACAGTTTCTTGCATCTCAAGTATTCCGCAAATGTCTTGTGGTAGTCCAGATGGTCGTGGGTGAGGTTGGAGAAGATACCGGCCTTGAATTTAAGTCCCGCTACTCTTTCCTGCTCCACTCCGATGGAACTGACTTCCATGAAACAGAACTTGCAGCCTTCGTCTACCATCTGTCGCATCAATTCATTGATAGTGAGCGGATCGGCAGTAGTGTTGGCTGTCTCCAGACATTTGTCGCCGACATAATTCGCTATGGTGGAAAGTAGACCGCACTTGAAACCGAGACCTCTGAAGAGGTTGTAGAGCAGGGTTACCGTGGTGGTCTTTCCGTTTGTTCCTGTTATGCCGACCAATGTCAGTTCTCGTGAAGGGTTCCCGTAGAAATCGGCGGCCGCCAATGCGGAAGCGTGGCGGGAATTCTTGACTTCCACGAACGTGACATCCGTATTGTCATTGACATTGACCTGACTCTCAAGTGCTTGCCTGTCTTCGAACATTATTGCTGCGGCTCCGGCCTTTATCGCGGATGCGATGAATTGGTGCCCGTCCGTGCCGTGTCCTTTGACGGCAATGAACATTGACCCCGGAACTGCTTTCCTTGAGTCAATGCAGATTGAACTTATTTCGCGTCTGCTGTCGCCGGCAATTCCGGTGACGCCGCAATTCTTTATAATATCTTCGAGTATCATACTATTCCAGTCTTATCGTTACTTTTCCGCCTTCGGCAAGTTTGCTTCCCGCTGCAGGGCTCTGGCTGACGACGTGTCCTACGCCAGAGTAGCTGCATCTGTATCCGTCGTTCTCTATCGCATAGATTGCGTCCATCAGTCCTAATCCCTTGACATTCGGCACTTTGCCGTTTTTGGCTGTCAGCGGTGCTTCCGGCGACATGTCCGGCATCTTGCCGCTGCTTTTCAGGAGCTGTCCGTAACTTTCGTCCATCGCGTAGATGTTGTCGACAATTTCTCTGACTACCATGGCCGGGGTTGTTCCTCCGTAGAAGGTCTCGTTGCCCGGATAGGAGTCTATCAGACAGATGATGCTGTACTTAGGCTGCTCCGCAGGGAAGAATCCCACGAATGTGCCGCGGTATTTCCTGCGTCCTTTCCTGTCCTGGTAAGGGTCCCTCGGGTTCGGTTTTTCGTCTTTTTCGAAGGCGATCTTGGATGTTCCGGTCTTTCCGGCCACCTTGAGTTTCGCCCCGCCGAGTCGCCTTGCCGCAGTTCCTTCTTCTGTAATCTTCATGAGGCCCTTGGTGAGGCTGTCCGCCGTTGCCCTCGAACATATCGAACCGTTCAGAATCGACGGACCTCTCTTCTCCTTGACTATTCCGTTTTCCTCGAAGTCTTCCACAAGATAAGGCTTCATCATCTTTCCTTTGTTTGCAATCGCGTTGTAGAAGGTCAGGATGTGGAGAGGCGTTTCCTCTACGTTGTATCCGATGGCAAGGGAACCGAGGGTAGTGCCGCTCCATCCGGCGGTCTTCGGCTTCGGAAGATATGGCTCGCGGAATCCTTCCAGGTCGAAGTCGTATGCCTCACCCAATTTGTACAGGTAGAGGTTGTCGAGCAGTTTCTGCGGGTTGTTTCCGTAGTGGTCTATGGCAAGTTTCCTGAAGACATAGTTGGAGGAAATCTCGAAACCGTGCAGTACGGATATTTCGGAGATGCCTTTCATGTGGCTGTCCTGTCCGAATCCCGGAATTATTCCGTTGTTGCCCGGAATCTTGTCCGAAAGCTTCACCTTGTTGTCCTCCAAAAGGCTCATCAGAATGGCCGTCTTGAAAACTGAACCTGGCTCTCTGGTCATGCTGATGGCTACGTTGTATGTCTCGTCCAGTCTGCCGGAAAGCGAATCCCTCATGAGGTTGACCATTGTCCTTATGGCTCCGGTCTTTACGTCCATCACGATTACGCAACCGTCCGCGATGCCGGGCTGTTCGCTCAATTGTCTTCTGAGTGCCCTGTCCGCAATGTCCTGCATGTCAATGTCAAGAGTCGTCCTGATGTCGGAGCCGTCCTTTGCCGGGGCCCATGTGCTGTCCTTGTTCATGATGCGTCTGGCATCGGTCTTCCTCTTCCAGCGGTAGCCTTCCTTTCCGTGCAGCTTGTAGTCGAACTTGCCCTCCAGGCCGATGGCGTTGCGTCCGCCTTCGGCACGGCTGTTGTCCTTTACATATCCGATGACTCTTCTTGCCAGTTTTCCGTACGGATATTGTCTCGTGTCCATGCGCTCGATTATGAGTCCGCCTGTGTTGGCGCCTTCCCTGAAAAGAGGCAGTTCCTTGACTTTCTGGAGGGTTTCATGGTCAATGCCGCCTCCGATTTTCATATACCTCTTGCCTTCATTTCGTCCGTTGATGATGGTCCGGTACCAGTAGTCGGCATTCATTCCGTAGATGCTGGCGAGTCCTGCCGATAGTTCCCGTGCGCGTTCTCTCCATCTTCTTTCCATCTCATCTCCGGGGACTTTGATTTTTTTCTTCGGATTTTCCGGATCCTTTATGGAAAATTTCAGAGGTTTGCCGTCCTTGTCTCTGGCTGCATATTCAGCTTTCTGGACAGCGCAGTCGATTCCCACCTGATACATTGGCGTGGAGATGGCCAGAAGTCTTCCGTCGTATGCCAGAATCGCTCCTCTCGTCGGAGTCAGTTTCTCCTTGCTGCTTTTGGCACGATAGTATTTCAGGTTAGGGTCGCTGTCCCTCCAGCAGTACTGGATATACATGATCCTTCCTATCATGACGAAAGCCATGATGGTAAAGATCGCATATATTATTCGGAGGAGTAAGCTCTCCTGTTCCTTGTCATTATCGTTAGTTCTGCTCATGTCTGCTTATTCGTCTGAGTCAATTCTGAAAGCCGGTTTCTTCGGGAGGCATACTTTCGAACCCTTGTTGTCCAGCAGCTCTTCCGTTTTCGTGATTCTGCCCATGGATGCCAGCTGCACCATCTTTTCGGTATGATAAATCTGCAGCTCCGTCAGTATGTCATTGTTCCTCTCGACTTTGCTCAAGGTGTTCTCTACCAGGATATTGAGCATAATCATCACCCAGAACAGCATGAACGTATAGACGATTTGCAGGAACACCTTGTCGCATCCCAGTCTCATGAGCAGTTCGCCCCTGAAAGATGCGATGACAAGATTCTTTATGGATGTGCCGATGGCTTTTATATTCATGTCAGTCTTTATTTGGAGTTGTCTTTTCGGCGATTCTCAGTTTCGCGCTTCTTGCCCTTGTGTTGGATGCTATTTCACTCTCCTGCGGCAGAATCGGTTTCCTGTTCACTGCCTTCAGAGGTGTGAGGACGTTTCCGTAGAAGTCCTTTTCCACTTCTCCGTCGGTTCTGCCGGACTTGATGAAGTTCTTTACCATCCTGTCCTCGAGGGAGTGATAGGTGATGACTACCAGCCTTCCGCCTTCTTTCAATGATTCCGAGGCACCTGAAAGCATCTTTTCCAGTGAACGCATTTCATGATTGACCTCGATTCTGAGCGCCTGGTAGATTTTTGCGAGGATTTTGTGGCTCGCGAAATCCGGAAGGGCCGGCTTGATGGCGGTGTCCAGTTCGCCGGTCGTCCTGATCTCTCCTTTTTCCCGGCCAGCGACGATAAGCTGCGCGATTCTTCTGGCATTATCGACTTCTCCGTAGATTTTCAGGATTCTTTCCAGATCCTTCTGCTCATAGCTGTTGATGATGTCGGCCGCCGTGGTTTCGGCTTCCGTGTTCATCCTCATGTCCAGCGGGGCGTCGAAGCGGAATGAAAAGCCTCTGTCTGCGGTATCGAACTGGTGGGATGAAACGCCGAGGTCCGCCAGGACTCCATCTACCTTCGCGTCTTCGGCAAGCGTATTTATCTGCTGCCCTGTAGCGCCTTCATGAGCCACATACATCACGAAGTTGTGTATGTATCTGAAATCAGCGCGGATGAGGATTAGGCGGGGATCGTCTATCCTGTTCCGTATGGCGTCGCTGTCCCTGTCGAAGGCAATGACTCTTCCGGCCGGAGACAAGCGTGAAAGAATCTCGGCTGTGTGTCCACCGCCCCCGAAGGTGACATCGACATATATTCCTGACGGATTGGTAATCAGAGCGCTTACGCTCTCATCCAGAAGTACTGGCGTATGGTATTCTGACATTTCAAACTCCTTTGGATCAAGTAAATGTGGAGTCTAACGGGAGAGTTTCCCGGCCAGCGCTATGTAGTCGTTTTCTGAAAGTCTGGAAGCCTCGAATTTCTCCTTGGCCCAGATTTCGATTTTGTAGTCGTTGCCAGCGAAAACCACTTCTTTTTGGACTCCTATCGCTTCCAGAAGTTTTCTGGGGATCGAGATGCGTCCGAGTTTTCCGTCCGGTTCGACTATGGCGCGGTCTCTCATGTATTCTCTCCAGAACGCCGCGTGATCTCTGATGAGGAAATTCAGGTGAGATCTGACCTCTGCGCTCTGCTTCTCCCATTCTTCGTAGGTGTACATCTCGAGGCAGTCCTCGAAGATGTCCTTTTTCAGCACGAAGCGCATGTCCCCATCGGCAGGCATGACAGCCTTGAACGCCGAAGGAAAGACCAGTCTTCCTTTGTCGTCAGCTTTAGCTGTATATTCTCCGATGAAATTCACCATTTTGTTAATTATCAATAGTTTCACGCTTGTCGGAAGGTGCTGGAACCACCTCCCTGGAATGACCTGAAATTTTCGGGTACACTCTTTCCGCAAATATAGTGAATCTTTTACAAATTTTACCATTTTCTTCCATTTATTTCCACCCGGAAATTCGGGGCGGCTGAAAATAAATAATTACGGAATTGGATAAATGTGTTACTTTTGTACCCGAGACGCGGAAAAATCACTTTCCGCACCAGGGAGACCAGATTGCATTTTATTCGAAAATCATTATAAATTATATAGTTATGGCGATAAGAATCAGATTGGGAAAGACTGCTAAACCTTTGTTCTGCGAAAGCAAATGGTGGGGAGATCCGGATTTGCCGGCGGATGCCGAATATCCGATGATGACCGTGTGCGAGAACCCTGACGGAAGCACGAGGATTGTCCGGGCCAATGACAATGTGTCCGGCTGTGAGACATACGAGTATCCTCTGACTTTCATCTGTCAGGTAAGGTGCGAAGACATCGCTGAACTTGATACTGAAAACCTGCTGCCACATGAAGGAATGCTGTATTTCTTCGCTGCGATGGACGAGTTTACCGGCTATGATTCTCCGGTCCACCTCCAGGAGGGGGAGTGGCCCAAGGGCTCAGTGGTGGTCAAGTATTCCAAGACTATCAATATGGAGACTTTCCAGGCGTGCATCATGGTGGATGAAGACGACCAGCCCCTGACTGACCCTGTCCTCGAAATGTCTTTCGAAGCGTGCGAAGACAATGCTGCCGGTCTGAAACTTCTGGGAAATGCCGCTTCTGATGCTGTCAATGCTGATTTTTCCGGTTACAGGAACCTGCTGCAGATAGGTGATGACGAGGTTGCCGACATACATTTCCCTGATGCCGGAATCCTGAATTTTCTCGTTTCTGAAGCCGATTTCGCCAAGGGGCTGCTGAAGCGCCCTGTCGCGGTGCTCGGGACTGCCAAGTAGGATCCGGTCTGCGTGTTTATAAAACATGAAATGAAAACAATTGTTTCATTTCGTTTTATTCTTGCGCTAAATTGCTTTGAAAACATTGTTATCTACGAAAATAGAGTTAAATTTGCGCAACCATTTGCATATAAAACTAACAACAATGGATAAACAGATTATCAAGAAGTACAATTACTGGCAGTGGCGCACGCTGATCATTCTCATGATAGGTTACGCGCTTTTCTATTTTGTCAGAAAGAATTTCAGTATCACAATGCCTGCCCTTGAGTCGGAACTCGGAATCAGCAAGGCGAAACTCGGACTGTTCCTTACACTCAACGGAGTTATCTACGGATTGTCGAGATTTGTCAACGGATTCCTTGCAGACCGCGTCAGCCGCAAGAAAATGATGGCTGCCGGACTTCTGCTCTCAGCAGTTGTCAATATCCTCATCGGTCTCAGCCCTGAGATGAACGGAATCTTCAATTTCCTCGATGCGGAGGGAAAAGCGACTGCAGGTCTTGTGGTCTTTATCGGAAGTCTCTGGCTGATAAACGGATATACTCAGGGAATGGGTTATCCTCCATGCGGAAGCCTTATGGCGCATTGGATCAAGCCTTCGGAGCTTGCCACCAAGCAGTCCATCTGGAACAGTTCCCATTCCATCGGTGCAGGACTTGTCGCACTTCTCTGCGGCACTCTGATTCTCCAGTATTATTCTTTCGCCGCATGGCAGTGGTGTTTCTTCATCCCTGCAGGCCTGGCAATCATCGGAGCGGCATTGCTCTTCTTCGGTCTGAGAGATACACCTGCATCAGTCGGTCTTCCTGATCCGGAGTCGATGGATGAGAATGCTCCTGTAAAGGAAGTTGTCCAGGAGGATGAGGGTTTTACCAAGCTTGCTTATCAGAAACTTGTGAATAAGATGGTGTTCAGGAATCCTGTCATCTGGATTCTTGCAGTGGCCAACTTCTGTGTATATGTCATCAGATTCACCATTCTCGACTGGGGCGCAACCTTCCTGACACAGGATAGGGGACTCAGCATCCAGGTCGCTTCCACAGTGGTCGCTTCATCTGAAATCGTGGGCGGTATCATCGGTACACTTCTCGCAGGATGGGCAACTGACAAATTCTTCAAGAGCCGTGCTCAGCGCACCTGCCTTCTCGGCCTGATAGGCGCTACAATCTGCTTCCTGATCTTCTGGCTCCTTCCTAAGGGAATGAATGTCCTCGCCATCGCATCGATTATCATGGCCAGCTTCTTTGTCTATATGCCGCAGGCGCTCATCGGAATCGCATGTTCAAACCATGCCACCAAGCGTGCAGCCGCTTCTGCCAATGGTATTGCAGGTATCTTCGGTTATGCCAGCACGACGGTTTCGGGTCTGCTTTTCGGTGCCCTTGCTGACGCATACGGATGGAACTCCGTGTTCGAAGTGTCCATCATTTTCGGCGTAGTGGGTATCGTTCTCCTTGCCCTTCTCTGGAAGGCTCCTGCCGACGGATATGAAAAGGCAGACAAGATTCTCGAAGAGGCTCGCCGAGAATACGGAAACGCATAGCATATTTCCAAAATATAGTACCGGTCAATGGCTATCCCATTGACCAAAACAAAATCAGCCATCTCTTCATCGGGGATGGCTGATTTCGTAGATGTATGGAATTTAGTCCGCAATGATGATCTGGACACCTGCGTCCTCGATTTTCTCGCGCAGAGTGTCCGGAATACCGGAATCGGTGATGATTATGTCAATGTCTTCAAGCATGCCGATTTTTCCGAAACCGCGTCGTCCGAACTTGGAGGAGTCCGCAAGCACTACCGTCTGTGAAGCGGCGGACATCATGGCATTGGTGAGCCTTGCCTCTTCAATGGTGGCGCAGGTGATGCCGGAAGCGAGGTCAATGCCGTCGCAGCCGATATAAAGTTTTGAACAGCTGACATTTTTCAGGCCGGCCTCGGCATATTCGCCGCGCACGGAAAACGAATTGTTGTACAGGGCGCCGCCGAGAATGAAAACCTTGACATTGTTCCTTCTGTTCATCAGGGTAGCGATACCCAGCGAAGGCGTAACTACATTGACCATACCCACAGGGGCAAGGGCTTCCGCGAAGGCGGTCACAGTCGAGCCGGAGGCGAGAATAATCGCGTCATCGGGTTTTATCAATGTCTGTGCGGCCCTGGCTATCGCCTGTTTTTCAATGGCGTGCTGGGAAGCCTTCTCGTCAATGCTGATGTCCGTCACGTGCGGTTTCACAGGCGAAGCACTTCCATGGGTACGGTACAGAACGCCCTGGCTTTCAAGGATTCTGAGATCCTTTCTGATGGTGGCACCTGTTACGCCCAACTGTTCGGCTATGTCGAGAACTCTGATGAAGCCGTTCTTCACGAGCTGCTCTTTTATGTATTTATGTCTTTCTGCTATACTGATCATATTTCAAATGATGTTATGTTCTTGCACTTGCTGCGAATATACATAAAAATTTCTCCAAAAGAAAATTCGATGTTTCATTTCCTTTCAAACTGCCGGCCAGCGTGCGTAGTATGTGTTCAATGATGCTTATTTTCCGAAATTGACGCTGTGTGTGACAGCTCCGTTCGTGTCGAAAATCTTTATGGAAATGCCCTTGCCGTCAAGGTGGCAGTCCAGTCGCTCATAGCAAGCATTGACCAGGACAGGGAAATTGGCATTGGTGGTTCCCGGCTTGACCAATTTGTACTTGTGGTTGTGGGCGCAGAGCATCAGATCCAGTCCGGCTTCATTCAGGAGCGGAACGAAATGCTTGCTGACCATGTAGTTGCCGTGCCATCCGTTCTCGCCAGGAGGCATGTGGCAGAAAGCGATTTTTATTGCCGCATTCTTGTACTCGTCGCTTTCTACAACCTGTTTCAGCCATTTGGCTTCCTCTTCTACATAGGAATCTGCAATCATGATATCCAGGTTCCTGACATCACTCATCACCTTGTCCTCGCCAGAATCCAGGAACAGGAAGAAATACTTGCCGTAAGAGACAGAATAATAGGTCTTTCCTGTCGGAGTCTGGTAATAGTCGAGATACTTTATCGCATCGTTGCCCCTGTACTCATGGTTTCCGCGGACTAGATAAAGCGGTGTGTCAGAAGCGAATAGTTTGGATGCGCTCCTCATGTAGTTGTCCATTATGACAGGAGTGCTGTCAATGGAAGAAGTCATGTCTCCGTTGAAACATACGAAATCATACTTTCCCTTCGCATCCTTGAAAAGCACCTGCAGAAGAGAATCGTGCTCGTGCATGTCATTGACGACACTGAAATCCAGATGGTCGTATTCTTTCGCCTTTGTGGTAACTTTGGTAGGGCGTTTCTTGAGGTCAATTCCATAACCGGCATCATAGACGATTCTGGCCCTGTTCTCCTGCGAGAGTACGCCCTGGCACATTACCCTGTAACGATATGTGGTTCCTGGCTTCAGTCCGCTTACTGTAACTTTGTGCAGGGTGCCTATCGGCTTTCTTCCCATGCCGCGGAGGTCATAGTATTTTGGACGTTCTGAATTGTAGAAATGGGTGCCGTCATCCGGAGCCACTTCTATCCAGCCTACAGCCGGTCCCGTGGTTGTCCATATTACCGTGAAACTGTCTTCTGTGACATTCTGGAGATAAGGCCCTCCTGAGACCTTAATCTGTGCTCCTGCAGCAATTGCTGTAAACAGGAGCACGATAATCAAGTAAATGCGCTTCATTGAAACTTAGTTCTTTTTCACTTTTACGTTGTCGAACCACATACGTGGACCGCCTGTGCCTTTGGCCTTGGTCTGGACAGAGAATACTGTCTCGGCTGTCGCCCCGCTGACGACAATCTTGTGGGCAGTCATTGAAATGAATCCCTGAGTGTCAGCCTTCATTTCTTTGACAGTCTTGTTCTTAAGTTCGGCAGAAGTAGCATTGACAGAAACTCCGTCAGCTGTGGTGATGGTTCCCGGGCCGGCAACAATCTTAACATCGAAAATTTCACTTTCATTGACAGAAGGCGATTCCTCGATGAGACCTGTCGTTCCGTTAGGTTCGACGTACGGGCTTGCATCGAAGGTGATTTCGAGTGTGGAGGCTCCGGTCAAGGTCTTGAATTTAGGGAAGTCAAGGCGTCCGAATGCGGAGCCTGTTCCGAACTTCATGAGACCGCCGGTGAGATAAACCGATCCTGTGCCCTTTGTGTTCTTGTTTCCTGCAGCGATGATTTCTTCTGGATCCCAGCCCGGCATGAATGTGGTCAGATAGTAGTTCTGGCCGCCTTCGATATTGAATCCTACGCCGTTGGTAAGGTTGTCCAGATTCTTTACAGGTGTCGCGAGATTCCATTTCTTGCTTTCACCTGTTATGACATTGAAATCCTTGTTGGATTCGGATGGTGCGATACCGAATGCGAGCATCGGGCCATTTCCTCCCCACGGATGGTTGTTGAAATCATTCCAGAGGAGATAGCCGCTCTTGTCAGGCATTGCATCGGTAGTGAATGAGAATGCATCACTCCACTCGGAATCCTTGAATGCGTTGGCGTCGAGACTGATTCTCTGAATCTGGGCTGAGTATGTGTGGGATGCCTCGAGTCCTGCAAACTGGAATCTCACGCCGAAGTGTGTGTACTTAACACTGAATGAGGAGAAGTTCACGTATTCGCGGATTACCTTGCCGCCATCGAGAAGTCTGATGCTGAACTTGGTGTCAGCCTGCTCATTGGCATTGAAACCGAAACTCAGGACTGCTGATGCATATGTCTTGCTGTAGAGCGAGAGTGTCGGCTTGGTGAGAGGGTCAGGGTCTGAAGTGGTGAATTCTGTGGAAACCTCGTCGGAGTCGAACTCGTTGTCGCTGCTTCCGTCACCTACCATGGCCTTGAGCTTGGCCGTGTATGTTGTTCCCGGCTTGAGGCCTGTAACATCACATGATGTTCCGGTGGTAATATGTGATTCTTCATTGACGGTGATCTTGTATGAAGATGCTCCGTTTACTTCTGTCCATGTGAAGCTTGCTGTCGGAGGAGTGCTCTTCGCGCATTTGAAGTCTTCAGGAGCGTCGAGTTTCTTGACGGCGAATCCTGATGTGCCTGCCATGATCTGGACTTCATCGGAGTCGAAGGCGTGGTTGTCGTCGCATAAAGCCTTGACAGTGAAGAAGTAATAGCCTGGCTGAAGGTTCTCGAAAGTGTGGGAGGCCTCAGTTGTGTTCAATGAATTCTTGAAGTCAGGGGATTCTTTTCCTGCAAGAGAGATGTCATATGAACTTGCGCCCTTGATGCCGTCCCATTCGATGTGAATGGAGTTGGCTCCCGGTCTGATTTTCATGGTCTCCGCTGATGGGGCAGGGAGCTTTTCGGTCACGACTGTCTTTGCCGCTCCCATCACCTTGACATTGTCAAGATTGATACGGTATCCGGCCTCGGATTTCTCGCATGCGAGCTTGATGCGGGTCTTGTTTGTCGCTCCTTTGACATTGAAAGTCAATGTGGTCCACTTCCTGTCCTTTGCTGAAGTCTGGGCAGGGAGGACTGAACTTGAGATGACGCCGTTCGTAACTGTTCCGGCGCCTTCCGCCGTCACGATATATGTTCCGTTTTCATTGTCGAATCTGAGAAGGTCCATGGAGACTACGACGTCTTCCGGTGCGGATGAGAGGTTAGAAAGTTCAGGTGTCATAATCCAGCCGCCTGCGCTTCCGGTTCCGAGTTTCAGGTATCCCGGATGCTCATATACCTTGTTGCCGGACCATTTTTCGATGCCTCTGTTCACGCGGTATTCTTCGGTCATGGTATTGAATGCGTCCATGGCACCGTCAGTTCCGGCTGTGATGGAGCCTTCGCCTGCTTCTGTACCGTTGCATTCCTTGCCTGCCTGTTTTCCGCCGGGCGCTACTCCTGCCTGGTTCGTATCATAATGGCCTCCCCAAACGAAAAGGTCGAATGGTTCAGAGAAAATTTCATTTGTGGAACTTACGGCTGCGGTGATGTCGCCTTTGAACAATTCCTTTCCGTCCATCTTGAATACGATGGAGCAGACAAGCTCACCGAGTGATGCCGGTGTTCCTGAAATAGGAATTGACAGTGAACCGTTGCCTTCTTTTTCGATTGTGGTTTCTGTCAATGCCTGGATGGAAAGGCCCTCTGACGCTCCGCCGAGCTTGGCTGCGATGGAGATGTTCTCCCCGCCGAATGCCTTGTCCCATTTTACTTCGAGTGATGCTGCGGATTCTACGCCCGCCTTGAGTGAACCGCTGACGATAGGGTCACCCACGGAGAAATGTCCGTCGGCCTGTGTTACCGTGATTTCCTGTTCTTTGCCTCCGCCAATGAGGAAAAGCTTGCCTGTGCGCTTGTCTCCCGGGTTCCGTTCGGCCTGGATTTCTATCCACTGATATTCCTTGCCGTCACCTGTTCCCTCTGACGGAGTGACGGTGAACCATGCCGGAGAACTTGTCCCTTCGGCATTGGCGCATTCGACGCGGGTTGACCAGTTTCCGTTGTATCTCACGGAAATCTTGGAAGAAGCACCGGCATTGTATGTGAGGTCAACGGCATCGGCAGCCCTTCTGAGGGGAGCCTCCGTTTCTTCTGTACAAGCCGACAGAAGTGATGCACCTATTAATATAGGTATGGATAGGATCCATGATTTTGTTAGTTTCATTTCTTCTTCGGATTAGTCTTAGCGGGACGGAATCCGGAAGTCTGGCACCGCAAAGATAATACAATTTGTTGAAATTTTTCATTTTGTTGCACTTTTTTGTGGATAATAATTTGAAAATGAAAAATTATGTGTAGATTTGCACGTAGAAATGAAAGCTAAAAACGTTTATGCTTGCGAATTTAGCGGAAATGAAACAAAAAGGTAAAATTTAGTACTACATTAATTAGTTAACTTCAATTATCGGGAACGGGATCCGGAATCTGGCAAGAACGGGAAGCAGTTTCATTACGGCTTCTATTATGTATCCTGTTTTTTGTAATTGAAAATGAAGTTGAGATATAATTTGACCGTACTTTTGTCGGTCTTGGTTCTCCTGATTGCCTGTCCCCGACAGGTTATGGCACAGACAGGTGAAATCACGGTCTCGGGAAAAATTCTCGATGAGAACGGTGAGCCTGTCGTGGGTGCTTTTGTCTTCATTCCGGGGACAACCAAAGGCGCTACAGCAGATTTGGACGGCGCATATACCATTACGGTGCCGTCTGATGCTACATTGGAATTCAGTTGTGTCGGCTACAGGAAACTTACAGAGAAAGTTTCAGGCCGCAACATCGTTAACATTGTCCTGAACACTGACAATACCTCTCTCGAAGAGAGTGTGGTCGTCGGATACGGTATCCAGAAACGTCGTGACATCGTCGGCGCCGTAGAGAGCATCACCACTGACGACATGCAGGAAAGAATGGGTGCGTCAATGAGTATTTCCCGTGCTCTCCAGGGAGCAGTTCCGGGCCTTACCATGACATTCTCCGACGGCAAGCCTAACCGTGGCGCCACAGTCAGGATCAGAGGTGCCGAAAACTCCATCGGCTCAGGCGGTTCCGCCCTGGTCCTCGTGGATGGTGTCGAGGCCGACATGTCCACTGTCAATCCTGATGACATCGCATCCGTGACCGTCCTCAAGGACGCTTCTTCAGCGGCCGTCTATGGTGCACGCGGTACATTCGGTGTCATTCTACTCACCACCAAGACTCCTTCCAAGGGCCAGGCGAAGATTTCATATAACGGAACATTCTCTGTCTATAAGAGAACTGTGACCCCTCAGATTGTCACCAACGGATATGACTTCACCACCACCTTCCTCGAGTCCTATATCAATGCCAAGGGTACCGACCCTGCGAACATCAACAACGTGTTCAAATTCTCCCGTACATGGTACAAGGAGCTTGAAAAGAGAAACAGCGACCCTTCTTACGAGAAGTGGGCGATCAACAATAAAGGTGCATACGAGTATTTCGGAAACACCAGCTGGTATGACGTGTTCTATAAGAAGTTCACTACCGGACAGCAGCACAACATCAGTGTAACCGGAGGTTCGGACATCGCAAACTACTATGTCTCAGGACGTATGTTCGAGCAGGACGGTATCTACAATGCGGGTGACGAGAAGTATCGTCAGTTCAATGTCAAGGCGAAGGGCTCTGTGAAGATCCGTCCTTGGTTCAAGGTTGAGAATACCACTGACTTCATGCTCAGGAACTCACACCAGCCTACAGCGCACACCGGCATCGACACTACTCCTGTGAACATAAACCGAATGCTGAACCACCAGGGCTATCCTGTGGCTCTTGTGACAAACCCTGACGGGACCTGGACAGAGGCAGCGGTCTATACCGGCTGGGCAGGTTTTGTAGAGGGAAATTCCTGGAGAAAGGACAAGAAGTTCGACATGACCAACAGGACGGCTGCTACCATTGACCTTGTCAAGGATGTGCTTGTCGCCAGTGCGGATTTCAGCATCTATTACAATCAGACAGAGCGCAGACAGGCTGTGAACAGCTATACCTTCTATACTTCTCCTACCAACTCGGCACAGAGACCTGCGGGTTCACTCTATGAGGAGAGGTCATATAACCGCAACAGGCTTACGGGCAACGCGACATTGACATATACCCCGAAACTCGGCAAGAACAACTCTCTTACAGTGCTTGCCGGCTGGAATATCGAGGACTACCGGTACAAGACAAACCTCATTAACCGTGAGGGTATCATGATTGCCGACAGGCCTAACTTCGACCTTCTCAACGGAGAGGCCATGAAAATCGCTGACAACGGCAGTTCTTCATCAGCACTTGTCGGTGCGTTCTATCGTATCAGTTACGGCTACAAGTCCAAGTATCTCATCGAGACCAGCGGACGTTATGACGGAAACAGCAAGTTCCCTTCGAATCAGAGATGGGGTTTCTTCCCTTCAGCTTCTATTGGCTGGCGTATTTCAGAGGAAGGCTTCCTCAAGGATGCCGACTGGCTGGACAACTTGAAGATCCGTGTTTCTGCCGGTACTGCAGGTAACGGACTTATCAGCAATGCGTATGCATATATTTCCAAGATGGGTATTTCCCAGTCGTCAGTGCTGAACAACGGGGCTGTATTCAACTATACTTCCGCACCTGTTCCTATTCCTAATTCATTGACTTGGGAGAAGGCTACCACATATGATGCAGGTCTTGATTTCGAGGCATTCAACGGTCGTCTGAATTTCTCCGGAGATATCTACAGAAAGGCTACGACAGATATGTATGTGACTGGTGATGAGCTTCCTGCAGTTTATGGAAACAGCGCCCCTAAGGGTAACTACGCTGATATGAGAACTGACGGATGGGAGTTCAGTATCTCATGGAGAGATTCATATAAAGTGGGCGGAAAGATCCTCAGCTACAATATAAAGGCTTCCGTCTGGGACTATGTGAGCAAGATTACCCGCTATACCAGCAAGACCAACACCCTTCCTACGAACTATGCCGTGCACTACTATGAGGGAATGACCCTCGGTGAGTTGTGGGGATACAAGTGTACAGGTCTTTTCCAGAGTGATGAAGAGGCCCAGACCCATGCGAACTATGCGAAATTCAACGGTGACAATGTCGTGTGGTCTGCAGGTGACCCTAAGTTCGAGGATCTGAATGGTGACGGATATGTGAACAACGGAAACAATACTCTCGGAAACCATGGTGACCTTATCAAGATCGGCAACACCAATCCTAGATACCAGTACAGCATCCAGGGCGGCATCAGCTGGAACGGCATCGGCCTCAGCATGATGTGGCAGGGAGTCGGCAAACGTGACTGGTATCCTGCCAAGGAGTCCGGATATTTCTGGGGACAGTACGGCCGTCCATATAGTATGGCTCTGCCATGGCACACCAGCGACAGATGGTCCGAGAACAACCGTGACGCCTACTGGCCGAGACTCGTGGCTTACCAGGCAAGCGGTGCCCAGCGTATCTTGTCCCAGCCGAATACACGTTATCTTCAGAGTGCAAGATATATCAGAATGAAGAACCTTACATTGGATTACAGCTTCCCTAAGAAGATCGTGGAGGCTATCAGGCTCCAGAACCTCAAGGTGTTCTTCTCAGGTGAGAACCTTCTTACTTTCACTCCGCTCAGACATCATGCGAAGAACTATGACCCTGAAGGACTTTATCCTGGAGATCAGGACTGGGGTTCAAACAAGTCAGGTTCCGACAACTATGGTGATGGTGACGGATATCCGACAATGCGTTCATTTACATTCGGTCTGAATATCACATTTTAATTAGATAGATGATGAAACTTAATATATCATTGTTTGCCGCTGCAGCATTGTTGCTGACATCTTGCGAGGGATTCCTCTCAAGGGAACCTATAGCGGAAATCGGTTCCGGAGACTATTTTACGGACGAGAACTCGCTGGTGACCTATACCAACGGATTCCTCCAGAAATATACTCCTGACTATCAAGACCTTGGATTTGGTGACGGATACTCTGACATCGTCGCTACCAAGAGCTCGTTCTCATTCCTTACAAACCCTTCATGGAATGCGGACCTTCAGGGCGGCTGGAGTTCCGGCGACTGGAATGCCATCTATAACATCAACTATTTCCTTGCTCACTTCCGTGAAGCCAAGGGCGTTTCCGAGGCTGCCTTGAGGCATTATGAGGGAACTGCAAGATTCTGGAGAGCCTGGAAATACTGGAGCAAGGTCAAGACTTTCGGTGCTGTTCCATGGTATGACGCACCTATCGACCCGAGTGACATTGACAATCTCTACAAGGGTCGCGACAGCCGTGAGTTTGTCATGGACAAAGTCCTCGAGGACCTTACTTTCGCTTGCGAGAACTGCTATGACAAGGATCCGTGGATTAACAATGCCAGAGTGAACAAATTTGTGGCATTGGCCCTTAAATCAAGAATCTGCCTCTTCGAAGGTACATACAGGAAATACCACAGCGTGGATCCTTCTACAGGCAAGGCTTGGGAGGACAAGGGCGCCTCTGAAAGATTCCTCCGCGAATGCGTAAAGGCAGACGAGGAACTCATCAGCTCAGGCGCGTACTCTCTCGTGAACAATCCTGCCGACGTCAAGACACAGTACAGGAAACTCTTCACCCAGGAGGCCGTGGATCACACTGAGACAATCTGGGCTCTCGAAAGGAATACCGGTCTCACC
The DNA here is from genome assembly GCA_934700615.1 of uncultured Bacteroidales bacterium. Classification (GTDB taxonomy): domain Bacteria; phylum Bacteroidota; class Bacteroidia; order Bacteroidales; family UBA932; genus Cryptobacteroides. The sequence continues at coordinate 13,252 of CAKUXR010000028.1, read as the reverse complement.
ACATTCCACTCGCTTACATGGTATTATACCTCAGGCAGTATGGGTGAAAGATGGTCACTCGACCAGGATTTCGTGAAGACATATCTTAACCTTGACGGCTCACGCCACACGGCGACAGGTGAAACTTTCACTGAAGAGGTCAAGAACCGTGACTACAGACTCCAGCAGTGTGTAATCACTCCTGGCTATTCAAAGCTCGTCGGAGGTGTGCCTACCCAGACCGCTCCTGATTTCGCCATTACTCTTACAGGTTATCAGGTAATCAAATTCAACATTGATGACAAGAGTTATGAGTCGGCATCTATCTGCTACAACTCGCTTCCTATCTTCCGTTATGCCGAGATTCTTCTCGACTATGCCGAGGCGAAGGCAGAGCTCGGAGAGTTCAATGACGATGTATGGAACAAGACAATCAAGCCGCTCCGCGAAAGATCCGGCGTAGATGGAAAGAGGCCTGCTGTCGCAGACTTATACCTCCAGGGCTATTACGGTATCAATGACTGTGACATCCTGGAAATCAGAAGGGAACGTGCGATCGAGCTTCTTCTCGAAGGCCGCAGATATGATGACCTCATGAGATGGCACCTTGGCGAACTCCTGAACAAACAGTGGTATGGCATCTACATCCCTGCGATGGACACCGCCTACGACCTGAACAGTGACGGCATCAATGATGTCTGCGTCGTGAAGGACAAGGCCGGCAACGAGACTGGTGTCTCATACATCGTCCTCGAAGGCGCCAACTCCGGATACACTCTGGAAAACGGCAACAGCGGACGTCTTGTATATAGTGTTACAAGGAACTTTGAGGAAAAGAGATATCTCAGGCCTATTCCTAAGGCTGCCACCAATATCAATGAAAATCTCGGACAAAACTACTATTGGAGATAATGGAGATGAAAACTTTCATAAAAAGCACAATAATGATTGCGGCCCTGTCAACAATCGTGTTGACAGGCTGCGACAAGGACGACCTGCCTAAGATCAGGACCGAAATCAGTGCCGACAACGACATCTACGGAGTGGTCGAAGACACTGACGGAAACAGACTTGCAGGCGTCACAGTCAGCGACGGCTACAACTGCTCGGTTACCGACCAGAACGGCGTATATCAGCTCAAGCGCGGCGAATTCTCATATCAGGTCTTCGTCTCAGTACCGGCAGACTGCAAGATTCCTGTAGAAGAAGGCCAGCCGCACTTCTGGAAACAGCTTTCTGAAAACCAGAAACGCTATGACTTCACATTAGAGAAACTTCCGGCAGTAGAGGAGAGCTTCAATCTGTTCTGCATCGCCGACCCTCAGTGCCAGAACAATACCCACGTGTCCCGCTACATGAACGAGACCGTTCCTGATATCGTAGCCAAGGTCAATGCCAGTGAACTTCCATCCTATGGAATGACACTCGGAGACATCGGATACAACACCTACAATAACGACTACACCAATGCCGTGTTCCCGCTCATGAAAATAGCGCTTTCTACCGACAAAAACGCCGGAATGCCTATTTTCAAGGTTATGGGCAACCACGACTACAAGGTTCTCAATGTAAAGAAGGCTGATTATACCGTAGCGCATGATATCAAGGTCCAGAGGAACTTCGAATATACATTCGGACCGGTCAATTACTCATTTAACCGCGGCAAGGTTCACATAATCGGTATGGATGATATGATTTTCCCTAACCATGACGATTATTCACTCGGTTTCCGTGATGATCAGGTAGAGTGGCTCAGGCAGGACCTTGCAAATGTCCCTAAGGACAGGATGATCATCTTCTGCGTTCACATTCCGCTCCGTGCGAGCACCAACCAGAATGTGCAGGCTGTGCTTGACCTTCTCAGGGAATATCAGTCGGTACATGTGATGTCTGGCCATACGCATTACGCTGAAAATGACGAATACTCAGACCATTACGAGCACGTTCACGGTGCTGCCTGCGGTGCATGGTGGCATTCTACCATAAACACTGACGGTACTCCTAACGGCTATGCCATCTACAGGATCGAAGGCAACAGGATTGCTGACTGGACATACAAGGCTACAGGTGCGGATGACAATTTCCAGCTCCGCCTCTACAAGGGTCAGGACGTGTTCTTCGAGGGATTCAAGCCGTCTTACCAGTTCTACTACAATACTGACAAGGACCTTGTGGCCAATGTCTGGAATGCGGACAGCGCATGGAAACTGACGGTTTATGAGAACGGTACCGCCACAGGCACTATGGAGCTCTTCGGAAACGAAACCAAGGGCAAATGCCGTGACGCTTGGGCATCAGGCTACCATTGCGGCGTACAGGGAAGAGGTACCAATTACGACAGGACAGGAAACTCGCACATGTATCACTATACATTGAAGAATCCTTCCGCTGCTGTCAAGGTCGTTGCCACGGACCGTTTCGGCAAGACCTTTGAACAGGACTATATCACTACAAACAAGGTTGAGGACTATCCGGACAAGTTCTAGTTCCCGGCCGGTAAAAACAAAACAAAATAATTATGACAGAAATTGAAATGGCATTGGAAAGAGCCAGAGACACAAAGGCTCTTGAATTCGGTGCCGGCGCGATGGAGAAGGTCCCTGCAATGTTCAGCAGACTTTTTCCGGGAAAGAAGGCTATCGTAGTAGCAGACAACAATACCTACAGGGTCGCAGGTGAGGCAGTCGACACATATCTGAGAAATGCGGGAATAGAGACTGAACAGCCGTTCATCTTCACAGACCCGGAACTCTTCGCGGAGTGGAAATATATAGAGCAGCTCGAGGCTTACCTCAAGGAGCGTGACGTCATCGCAGTTGCAGTGGGCTCAGGTGTCATCAATGACCTTACCAAGCTCGTGTCAAGCCGTCTCGGGCGTCGCTATATCATCGTAGGTACAGCTGCTTCAATGGATGGCTACACCGCCTATGGCGCTTCCATCACATTCGAAGGCAACAAGCAGACATTCGACTGTCCTGCACCTCTCGGCATGGTCCTGGACCCTGCCATCTCGGCAGCCGCTCCGGAAGGAATGTCGGCATCAGGTTATGGTGACCTTATGGCGAAGATTCCTGCAGGCGCAGACTGGATTATTGCAGACGCTGTCGGCAGCGAGAAGATCGACGAGTTCGCATTCTCACTTGTCCAGAAGAATCTCCGCGATGCATTGTCAGATCCTGATGCTGTCGCAGCAGGTGACGTGGAGGCTACAGGCAAGCTTGCCGACGGCCTGATTATGAGCGGTTTCGCTATGCAGGCCATGTCCTCAAGCCGTCCTGCATCAGGAACTGACCATCAGTTCAGCCACTACTGGGACATGGAAGGCCTCTGCTATGAGGGCAAGCATGTTTCACACGGATTCAAGGTTTCCATCGGAACCCTCATCTCCACAGCATGTCTGGAATATCTCATCAGCAAGGACCTTGGCGCAATGGATATCGACAAGGCTGTTGCCGAGTGGCCTGAGTGGGATGAAATGGAGCATAGAATCCGTGCCACATTCGAAGGCAAGCCAGGACACCTTGCAAGAGGTCTCGTGGAGAGCAAGGGCAAGTACATTGACCGTGAAGGCATCCGCAAGGAACTGGAAATCATCAGGAACACATGGCCTGAGCTCCGTGAGAAAATACGCACACAGATCATTCCGTTCGATGAGGTCCACGACTGCCTCAGACGCGTAGGCGCTCCTTATGAGCCTGAGATGATCGGCGTGAGCCGCGAGAAACTCCGCTCTACATTCCGTGCGATACCATTCATGAGAAACAGGTTCACCGGTATTGACCTTATCTATAGGGCCGGTCTGATGGACGAGGTCGAGGAGTATCTTTTCGGCAAAGGCGGTCATTACGAGTGCTGATGAAACGGTTATTTGATATTTTCAAGAGGCTGGCCGGTGCTTTTGCACTGGCGGCCGCATTATTGTCAATGCCGGCGGTTCCGGCTCAAGCGGGCGGCAATCTTCCTGAACATGTCTTTGTCGGAGGACAGAAGCAGCATGTCCAGGGCATCGCTTATGACGCCGAGGCTGACTGCATGTACATGTCATTCACCAGCAGGTTCCTGAAAGTGGACATGCAGGGCAACATACTTGCTTCCATTGACAGGATCCAGGGGCATCTCGGGGCCATGACCTTCGACCCGAAGGACAGGAAAGTCTATGCATCGCTGGAGTGCAAGGATGACATTATCGGACAGGGAATCGCCAAAGTCCTCTCAGTGGATGTGGTGAAGCAGTCCGTGTTCTATATCGCCATCATCGACGTTGACAAGTTGGATAAAATCGGCGCCGACCCTGAGGACGGAGAAATCCTTAAGACCGTCTGCGTCCGTGACGCTTGCGCGGATTATGATGCCAAGGTCAATGTCGGAGGAACGGAGCTGGAGCACAGGTTCGGCTGCTCCGGAATTGACGGCGTGGCCATAGCGCCTGCAGTGGGCTGCGGAGCGACAAAGTTTGCCGATGCCAAGAAACTGTATCTCTATGTGGCTTACGGCATTTACGGGGACGTTGACAGACGGGACAATGACTATCAGGTCATCCTGAAATACGACCTCGCAAGTCTTGCCAAATGGGCAAAGCCTGTCGTTTTCGGCCAGATTCATGTTTCAGGCCCGAAGAAGCCTGCCGCAAAATATTTCGTCTATACCGGCAACACCAACTGGGGAGTCCAGAACTTGGCATATGACGAGTCCACCGGCAATTTCTTCATGGCGGTTTACAAGGGCAAGAAGCCTCAGTATCCGAACTATGACCTTTATGCCTTCAGTATCGCCCAGAAGCCTTTCAAGGCCGCTCTCACAGGCGTTCCTTATCTGGCGTCAGCGGCTCAGCTGAAGATCAATGATACTTTAGGTGCAGCTGACCCTTCCACCGGAATCCGCGGATGGCGTTTCAAGTGGGGAAGCACCGGACTGAATCCTCTCGGAGACGGGCTCTGGTACATTTCCAGAAATGCCAAGAACAAGTCCACGGGCGAGCAGAGCTGTGATGCTGTGCTTTGCCGCTGGACCGGCGTTCCGGAAAACCCTTTTGAAGAAGTGAGAAAGTAATAAGGTTTACTTAATAATTGGTTTGTGTTTTCTTTCCTTGCTGACATGCCTCCGGGATGGTGTGGCGGCAAGGAAAGAAATTTTATGCGGGATTTACAAGCGCCTTCACTACCTCCCGTGACGTGCGGAGAATGACCCCGGTGTCAGCAGATTCGTCGAATCCGAGAGCCGGTACATGATGCCTGTCAGGGTCCGGCACGGAAGCCCTTGCCGTCGAATGGAACTCCAGAGCCTTCGTAACCCTCTCTATTTCACCGATGTTGCCCGGATTGATGCCTGACCCCGGCATGACGACAATCCGTCCGGAAGCCTGTTCCACGAGTCTTGCGAGAAGGCCGGCCCCGGCAAGAGCCTTTGGCTGCTGCCCGGAGGTGAGAAGCCTGTCGCAACCGAGCCCTATGACCTGTTCCAGCGCCTGCTCCGGATTCCTGCACACGTCGAACGCCCTGTGGAAAGTGACGCTCATGCTTCCCGCTGCCGCAACCATCCTCCGGCATATGTCAATGTCAATGTCACCTTCCGGTGTCAATGCCCCTATGACGACTCCGTCCACGCCGGCTTCCCGGCAGAATTCTATATCTGAAACCATTGTCCTGACTTCGGATTCGCAGTAGCAGAAAGTTCCTTCGCGCGGACGTATGAGGACATTGACCCGTATCTTTTCCGCAGCCGCCGCGACGACTTCGGAAATCAGTCCGTGACTTGGCGTTACCCCTCCGCAACTGATTGCTGAACAAAGTTCAACGCGTATCGCGCCTCCATGAATTGCTTCTCTGACATCCTCTGCAGAGGTGCAGCAAACCTCGATTTTTCTCATTGACAATAATTGTTTATTCCGCGAAGTTAACGAATTCCCGCTTGACAATGCGGGGAGAATTTCCTATTTTTGAAAAAATATCGGGAAAATGTCAGATATGAGTGGATTTGTTTCTGCACTGGATTCGGAATACATAATTGATGGCGTCAGAATGGACTTGACACCCAGACAGATTTTGGAAGAGGCTTCGGGACGGGAAGTGCCGTCCGCGACCTGTGAGGCGGAGCCGATTGTGGATGAAAGCGTGGACCCGGCACCGGACGGCAAAGGGTTTGATTCCGCGAAGACAGAAGATTATCTGAAACTGGTGTCACCCGCGGCAAGACAGGCGAGAAATATACCTCTGTTCTGCCCTGAAGAATCTACCAGGGCGGAAATTGCATTGGCATTGACAGAAATCATCTGGAAGTCTGGTCATTTCAGGCTCGGGGACCTCATTCTTTCGGTCGGGTGGGTGTGGGATTCCTCTCCGGTCGGCAATATGGCGGCTTTTTACAGGTCGGTCGAGGCCGCGTGCGGATATCTTGACATGCTCGGGGTGCGGATCGGTTCATACTCGTACTCGGAAAAGGCCGGAAGCCGGAGGGTCAAGATCAATGTCGTAGCGGATAATGTCAATGCGATTGTGCCGGATGAGGATGCCGAACCGGCTGACATCGCCGAGACCATCGACAGGCAGATTCTCAATACTCCTGAAATGAATCCGCCGGTTCCTTTCTGCGAGTTCCCTTTCCGTACAGAGTCTCCTGTTTTGGGAAAGAACAGAAAATGCCAGGTGCATGTGTCTGACAATGCTGGCAACTGGCTGATATACATACCTTTCGATACGTGCAAATTCAGGCTTGGCGGGTCTTTGCTGGCCGAGAAAGAAGGCTTGGCGGGCGGAAAGGCTCCCGAGGTTATGGATTCGGATTATTTCCTGGACTGTTTCGAGGTCGTGAGGGAGTTTGTGGAAGACGGTGTAGTGGTGTCAGGTACAGCGACAGGACATGGCGGTCTGATATGTGCACTCGACAGGATGGCTTCTCGCGATTCTTCCGGGTCTGCCGGCATTGACGCTGACCTTTCCGGACTCATGCAGTCTTACGGGGAGACCGATATGGTGAAGGTCCTTTTCGGTGAGGTCCCGGGAGTGGTGATGGAAATCCGCGACATTGATTTCGATTATGTGGATGCGGAGATGCTGCTTCAGGATGTGGCGTATTACCCTATAGGGCATCCGGGAAAGGCGGGCCTGAGGATAACCAGGAACGGAAGCGGCGGGATAGCCGGAATCATGCAGGCGCTTATGGGCCAGGGAGATGCCGCGCCGGAGGGCGAAGATTGACTTGCTCAGGTCTGCATGGTGCGGGACTAGAATTGACATATGATGATAACATGTTGAAATACTGATGGCTATGGTTGAGAAATATGCTAATGTCCCCAGCCGGGGAAACGGCCCTAAACGACCGAAGATATTCGTGCTTGATACGAACATCGTCCTGCATGACTACAAGGCGATAAGGAAGTTTCAGGACAATGACATTGTCATACCTATTGCGGTCCTCGAAGAACTTGACAAGTTCAAGAAGGGTACGGATGCGCTGAGTTTCAATGCCAGAGGATTCATGCGTGACATTGACAGGCTTACCGAGGGGAAGATGTTCGGCAAGTCGGGTGTCCCGCTCGGAAAGGGATTGGGGAATATCAAGATTGAACCTAACCATCCTTTCCCTGACAGTATGAAGGACTTGTTCCATGATGATATCCAGGACCATAGGATTCTTGCTACGGCTATATGGGTTAGGGACAACAATCCTGACCGTTTTGTGGCTCTTGTCACTAAGGATATCAATCTCCGCATGAAGGCCAAGGCTGCCGGGATGGTCGCACAGGACTATCTGACTGACCGTGTGGAGGAAAACAAGGTGGAGTTCTCCCAGAAGGAGGTACAGTTCATTGACAGTCTTCCTGATGATGTGATGCAGGAGCTGGCTTACGGTAAGGATAATGTAATCGACTGGAGGGCAGTGTCCAAGGCCCGTCCTTCGGCCAATCAGCTGTATAAGTTCAAGTGGAACAGCCACGACGGGGAGATTGTCTGCGCGAGGTATGATGCCGACATGGACAAGATTATGCTGGTCCGCAAACGTGAGGCCTGCGGAATCAAGCCGAGGAATGACGAGCAGAAGTTTGCGCTTGACGCATGTCTGAACAGGAAGATCCAGCTCGTGTCATTGACAGGCGGGGCCGGAACAGGAAAGACTCTGCTGGCATTGGCCTCGGCTCTGGAACTCGAGAAGGAATTCGACCAGATAATCCTCTCGCGTCCGACCGTGATTCTCGGTAATCAGGACATCGGTTTCCTGCCGGGAGACCAGAAGAACAAGATGAGCCCGTTCCTCCAGCCGCTGATGGACAATCTCAATGTCATCAAGGCGTTGTACCGTCCAAGCAGCAGGGAGTACCAGCATATCGAGGGACTCCTGAAGGACGAGAAGTTGCTGATTACTCCGCTGGCCTATATCAGGGGGCGCAGCCTCGGCAAGGCGTTCTTTATCATTGATGAGGCCCAGAACCTGACTCCTCATGAAATCAAGACTATCATCACTCGTGCTGGCGAGGGAACTAAGATGGTCTTCACCGGAGATATTTTCCAGATTGACCAGCCATATCTGGACCAGTGGTCCAATGGTCTTACGCATCTTGGGGAGAAGATGGCCGGGCAGAAACTCTTTGAACATGTTTTCCTGAAGAAAGGGGAACGCAGTGAATTGTCTGATATCGCTTCCAAGTTGTTGTAAATCATAATGCTGAAATTCTTTAAAGATTGGATGCTTCCTATTGCCATCGTGTTGGGGATAGTGTCTTACATGATTCTTTATCTTGTTCCTGCGTTGGCTGAGAACGTGGAACCTGGCTTTTCTGTATTTGCCAAGAATATCCAGCCGGTACTGATGGCTATCATGCTTTTCCTTCAGTTCAACAAGATCTCTCCGCATGACCTGAGGTTCCGCAAGTGGCATTTTGTCGCCCTTGTAATTCAGGTCGTGCTGTTTGTCGTATTTGCCTGGGTGGCGGTAATCCTTCCTGACGGAACCGGGAAGATTCTGGCAGAATGTGCGATGCTCTGCTTCGTCTGTCCTACAGCGGCCGCTGCTGGGGTGATTACCAATAAGCTGGGCGGAAGCCTCTCCGATACGGTCTCTTATGTGGTTCTTATCAATGTTGCTGCGGCGTTCATAATTCCGCTGGTGATACCGCTTTTCAATTCGTCTCCTGATGCGACTTTCTTCAGGAGCTTTTCAGCAATATGCATGAAGATTTTCCCTCTGCTGGTGATGCCTCTGCTGGTGGCATGGCTAATAAGATATACTGTACGTCCGCTTCAGAGGTGGCTCATGAGGTATGCCGACTGGGCTTTCTATGTGTGGGGAGGGGCATTGACATTTGCCATTTATCTGGCTACCAGGGCATTGGTCACCAGCCGGATTTCGGTCTGGGGCGCCATGCTTATCGCTCTTGTATCATTGGCCTGCACCCTTATACAGTTTGCGGTGGGGCGTGCCGCGGGGCGTATGCTTGCGAAAGATGAGGGAGGGTCAATGTCAGATGCCATAACTGCGGGCCAGGCGCTCGGCCAGAAGAATTCGGGCTTCCTCATATGGCTCGGCTACTCGTATCTGACTCCTGTCACCTCTGTCGCAGGCGGGCTTTACAGTATCTGGCAGAATCTCATCAACTCTCTGGAGTTGTTCGAGAACGGACACAAAAAGAAATGATGTTGTCCATATTTGCGAAACTGCTATAAAATGATTAAATTCGCGCTCTTGTTCAGTGTGATGCCGTGATAGAGACACGGCGGACGTTTTTTTTCAATGAGAATTTTTGAAAAATCAAAACCTATATTTACAATATGCTAGAAAATAAGAAAAGGGTTTATCGTTTCGGAGGCAAGACAGCTGAGGGAAACGGTACCATGCGCGAACTCCTCGGAGGAAAGGGCGCTAACCTTGCCGAGATGAACCTTCTCGGAATGCCTGTTCCGGCAGGATTTACCATTACAACAGAGTGCTGTGCAGAGTATTACGCTCTTGGCGGAGGTTACTCTGATGCGCTCAAGCAGGAAGTTGCCGAGGCACTCGAAGCTACAGAGAAACTCATGGGCAAGAAATTCGGTGACCCGAACGACCCGCTTCTCGTAAGCTGCCGTTCAGGCGCAAGAAGTTCAATGCCTGGTATGATGGATACCATCCTCAATATCGGTCTCTGCTCTGCTACCCTTCCTGGAATGATCAAGAAGACAGGCAATCCTCGTTTCGTATATGACGCATACCGTCGTCTCATCATGATGTACTCTGATGTCGTTATGGAGAAGGCAGAAGGCATCGAGCCTGAGGACGGCAAGGGTATCCGTCAGCAGCTTGACAGAATGATGTCAGATCTCAAGGCTGAGAAAGGATATACTTCAGATACCGAAATTACGGCTGATGAACTTAAGGAACTTTGCGACAGATTCAAGGCAAAAGTTAAGGAAGTTCTCGGTGTGGATTTCCCTGATACTGCAAGAGAGCAGCTCTGGGGTTCGATCGGCGGCGTGTTCAAGTCTTGGAACGGAAAGCGCGCAATCACATACAGAAAGATTGAGAAGATTCCGGATGATTGGGGTACAGCTGTCAATGTGCAGTCAATGGTGTTCGGTAACATGGGCAATACATCTGCTACAGGTGTTGCATTCTCACGTAACCCTGCAAACGGTGACAACAAGTTCTATGGTGAGTGGCTTATCAACGCTCAGGGCGAGGACGTCGTAGCAGGTATCCGTACTCCAAATCCTCTTAACGAGGCTACCAAGACAGAGAAAAATAAAGATCTGCAGTCTCTCGAGAAGGCTATGCCTGAGGTTTATGCGGAGCTCGACGGTATCAGGACAAGACTCGAGGAGCACTTCCACGATATGCAGGACATCGAGTTCACTATTCAGGAAGGTCACCTCTGGATGCTCCAGTGCCGTATCGGCAAGAGAACCGGTCTTGCAGCACTTCAGATGGCTATCGACATGCTCGAGGAAGGTATGATCGACGAGAAGACCGCAGTTATGCGCGTTTCTCCTGCACAGCTCGACGAGATTCTCCACCCTATCCTTGACCCTGCTTCAGAGAAGAAGGCAGAGGTTATGGCCCAAGGACTTCCTGCATCTCCAGGTGGAGCGGTAGGTACACTCGTATTCTCTCCTGAGGATGCTGTACGTGCTGCTGAGGAAGGCAAGAAGGTCATTCTCGTCCGTGAGGAGACTTCTCCTGAGGATATCGAGGGTATGCGTGCTGCAGCAGGTATTCTTACCGTCCGTGGCGGTATGACATCACATGCGGCTCTCGTAGCCCGCGGATGGGGCAAGTGCTGTATCGTAGGTTGCGATGCAATGCACATTGACCTTGAGAACAAGATTGTGACTTTCGCAGGACATGACAATAAGTTCAAAGAAGGTGACTGGTTCAGTCTCAACGGAACAAAGGGTCTTGTATATAATGCGAAGATCGAGACAATGGACGCATCAGAGAATCCTCTGTTCGTGAAGTTCATGGCTCTCGCCGACAAGTTCCGCAAGCTCGGTATCCGTACCAATGCTGATACACCTGAGGATGCCTTGAAGGCTCTCTCATTCGGTGCTGAAGGTATCGGTCTTTTCCGTCTCGAGCACATGTTCTACGGAAAGAATTCAGAGACACCTCTCGCAAAACTCCGCAAGATGATTCTTTGCGATACTGACGAGGAGAGAAAGGCTGCTCTTACAGAACTTGAGCCGTTCATCATGGCTTCAGTGAAGAGCACACTCAGAATCATGGATGGCAAGCCTGTCGTATTCCGTCTGCTCGACCCGCCTCTCCACGAGTTCGTTCCTAGAACTGAGGAGAAGAAGGCTGAGGTTGCAAAAGAACTCGGTGTTACTGTTGAGGAAATCGAGAAGCGTGGCGAGTCATTGCACGAGGTGAACCCTATGATGGGTCACCGTGGAGTGCGTCTCCATGTGTCATTCCCTCTCATCGCTGAGGTTGAGTACAGGGCAATCTTCACAGCTGCCGCTGAACTACAGCATGAGGGTCTGCACCCGGTTCCTGAAATCATGATTCCTGTAACCATTTCAGCTCGTGAGCTCAGCTTCCAGAAGGCTATCTGCGACAGAGTGAAGGCTGAGGTTGAGGGCAAGTACAGCACCACAATCCACTACCAGTTCGGTACTATGATTGAGATCCCTCGTGCTGCCCTTACCGGTGACAGAATGGCACGCACAGCCCAGTTCTTCTCATTCGGTACCAACGACCTTACCCAGATGACTTTCGGCTTCTCTCGTGATGATGTCGGAACATTCATGGGTGAATACCTCGGAAACAAACTCCTGGACGCAGATCCGTTCAAGACCATCGATACCAAGGGTGTCGGCAAGCTCGTTGAGTACGGTATCCAGAGCGGCCGCTCAAAGAGACCGGAGCTCAAGTGCGGTGTCTGCGGAGAGCATGGTGGAGATCCTGATTCAATCAAGTTCTTCAACAAGATCGGTATTGACTACGTTTCTTGCTCACCATTCCGTGTGCCTATTGCCCGCCTCGCTGCGGCTCAGGCTGCCATTGCACAGAGCAAGTAAGATACTTACTTCAGGCATACAGGCCTGATGATATAATTGAAGCCGTTCCGTATTTCGGGGCGGCTTCTGTTATATTATGTTGTTCTGCAGAATCATGACCGATTCTCAAGTTGGTGTATAGTTTTCGACCCTGTTATATTTTCGTGGATGTGAATATTTTTCGACCCTCTTGACATTTGACGGTTTTGTTTTTGGGGTTGTAATTTATTGTGTGCCAGTATATTACATGTATCTGGCTATCCGAATGCTCATGCCAAGACCTCCTTCCAAACCTGCCTCTTGACATTTATCGAGTCGGCTAACTTCCTGATTGTCAATGTGTAACACTGGACTGCCGTTGCCAAGAGGGTCGAAAACAAAGGGCTTTGGCCGGACGGCAGAACGTCTCATAAGTTCCGTGTTGACTTGTCCCGCAAGTGCAGTTCCGTTTGTCGAGAGACATCGTAATTTGCCGCGGCATCATTCGGCACTATTTGTTTTGGTCAATGTCATATATGCGTGACCAGTCTCTGAAATATCATCATCCCAACATGACTGGCCAGCAGGGGCCTTCGGAGCGGCGTAGCCGCCCGTGGCTTCGTGAATGGGAGGGGCCCGCCGCGGTAGCGGTGGGAAGGATAGCCCCAACGGGGCGTACCGCTCCGAAGGCCCATGCCGGCATAACATGTCTCATCTTTCTGTTATTTTAAAAGTGGTTTTTGAAGACAAAAAGATTTAAAAATCATCATTGAAATTTAAAAATCATAAAAATCTTTCTGAAACCACCCGCCATTTCGGGGCATTTC
>CAKUXR010000027.1 GCA_934700615.1 uncultured Bacteroidales bacterium | reverse complement strand
ACTGATTTCAAAGAACTATTATTCTACGGCGTTCGCGCCGCGGCGTAAAACTTATAAAATTAACGAACTATTGTAAAATAATACTTAATTTTATGACAGAATTAGTCAAGGTTGGAAGCGAGGGCAAGTACATCGACCTGATGGTCGACTGGAGCTTCAAAAAGATTTTCGGAACGGAAGTCAACAAGGACATTCTCATCGAATTCCTCAAGGTGATTTTCCCGCAGTACGCAATATCGGACATCACATACGTTCCGACGGAGCAGTTGGGAATCATGGAGGACGACAGGAAGGCAATCTTCGACGTGTTGTGCCGGACTGAGGACGGAAAGACGTTTCTCGTGGAGATGCAGCGTGGTTATCAGAAGCACTTCTTCGAAAGGGCCCTTTTCTACACTTCATTCCCGATAATGAAACAGGGAAAGAAGGCATTGGCAGAAGAGGCAAGGGGGAACAGGCCGTGGGACTTCAGTCTGGACGGGGTATTCTTCCTCGGAATCCTGAACTTCAAGTATGAGGATGACGAGATGACGGAGCACCGGTACCGGCTGATGGAGGCGACGTCGAAAAAGCTGATGACGGACAAACTGGAGTTCGTCTTCGTGGAGGTGGAGAAGTTCGACAAGGGTGAGGATGAACTGGAGACGGATCTGGACAAGTGGCTGTATCTGCTGAAGAACATGTCCAACTTACTGGAGCGTCCGGAGAGGCTGAGGAACAGGATATTCACGAAGCTCTTTGATGTTGCGGAGCTAGCCCAGCTTGACGACAAGGACAGAACCAATTACATTAAAGCCATGAATACGGAACGGGACACATATAATCAGATCGAGTATGCGCGTGAGACTGGGCGTGAGGAAGGGCGAGAAGAGGGCCTCAAAGAGGGGCATAAGAAAGGACATGCTGAAGGACGAGAGGAAGGCGCAAAACAGAAGAGTTTCGACATTGCACAAAGAATGCTGGAGAAAGGGATTGACATTGAGACAATTTCAGAACTGACTGGTCTGACAGCAGAAGAGGTTTCCAGGCTAAAGGAAGAACTTCGCAATTAGTTTATTCATCATGGCACCGGCAATCCCTGCAAATCGTCACGACTTTGGCAGGCGTCTCCGGAGTTACGTGTTGACCGGACGTTGGGCGGGACGGTGCCACAGCCAATTTTGTAACGCATTGATTATCAATATTGCCTGATTTCCAGTGTGGATTATCACCTATTTTATCCATGATAATCCACACTAAAATACATATCCCACTAAATATCAGCCAGTTGCCAAGTCACTATGTGGCGCCGTCTGGAGAACCATTGAAAACGCGTCAAGACGTAACTCCGGAGACGCTTACCAACATTAAAAGTGCCGACATATAAAGTCCGTTGTCAGGGAACGACTTTCCTAATGCACATCTCCAGAAAATTTTCCAGGGCATCCTGTCCGATACACCGCAATTGCGTAAAAAGCATTAAATTTGAAGCTTCAAAAATACGGACGGATGAACAAGAAACTGATAAAATACATATTGTCTATAGGAGCGGCAGTCATACTGCTCTATTTTTCCTTCCGGGGCGTAAACTGGAACGACTTCATGGAAGGCCTGAAAAACTGCCGGTGGGAATGGATCGGAGTCGCCATGCTGGCAGGAGTCATTTCATTCTGGCTCAGAGCATTGAGATGGAGAGAACTCCTTCTGCCGATAGATCCGGAAACCACAAGGAAGACCACTTTCAATGCTATCAACATCGGATATCTGGCAAACCTGGTGCTCCCGCGAATCGGTGAATTCGTGCGCTGCGGATTCGTGACAAGACATTCTGCAACCACCTCAGAAATCACGACCGGCGACAACATTGTCCCTAAGGACGCAGGCCCGGCCGAAACTCTTCAGAACAGAAAGAAAGCATCATACGACAAGGTACTCGGAACGGTCGTACTTGAAAGGTCATGGGACGTGCTCACGATGCTGCTGCTCGTCACGGCAATGGCCGTATTCATGTGGAACCGCTTCGGCAACTTCTTCATTGACAAAATCTTCCGTCCGTTCTCCGACAGGATTGACATGAGCCTGTGGGGAATATTGACATTGACAGCAGTCATTCTCGCAGCGATGGCGTGGGCGGTCTGGCACTTCAGATACAGCAATGCATTGACACGCATGATATTCGGCTTCGCGAAAGGACTGTGGCAGGGAGTCGCCAGCTGCTTCAAGATGAAGAAATGGTGGAAATTCATGATTTACACTGCATTGGTCTGGACCATGTACTGGGTCATGAGCTTTTCGGTCCTGAACGCCGTAAAAGGCATGGACACAGCGGCATTGACAATGGACATGGCGGATTCGGTTGCGAAACTTGCGGGCCTCGGCGCGATGGACGCGCTCTTCCTCATGCTGGCCGGCAGCCTGAGCTCACTCGTACCGGTTCCGGGCGGATTCGGCGCATTCCACTACATCGTCGCGGCAGCATTGACCTCAATCTATGGAGTCCCTTTCGGAATGGGCATCGTATTCGCGACGTTATCACATGAATCCCAGACCATTACGCAGCTCATCTGCGGCCTCTGGTCGTACATTTCCGAGTCGGGACAGTTTATAAAAGACAAATGACACCAACATGGAAAAGATAAATGCTCTGGCTGGGCTGAAGGACTTGGCCAAAAAGATGAAAAAGGAAGAAAAGACCATTCAGAAGGCGGCAGCAGTGAAGCCTCTTGCAAAACCTGTGAGGCATCAGGTGGCAGCGGACGGCAGCAATGCAACGCTGGAGGACTACCTCTGCGGAGGCGACGTCTTTCTGGACGACAAATACGGCGGAGTAAGGATGGGCGGAAAATCCGGCAGAGGACAAGTACCGCAGTCAGCATCCAAATACCTAATTTATGACCTGCATATCAATGCATTGGAACATCCTAAGGACCTTCCGAGGGAGAAATTCCTCGACTGGCAACTCAATGCCTTCCGCAAGATTATGGAGAACAACGAGATGCATCTCGGAAGGAAAATCATCTTCATACACGGACAAGGGGATGGCGTCCTCAGGAAGGCATTGACAACGGAACTCGACGAGAGGTGGTGGACCTGCGAATATGCACCGGCACCGGAAGAGGAATTCGGCTTCATGGCAGCCATTGTCGTTACCGTCAAATAGATTCCCTCCAAGCCGGCCCGGACCTACAAACTTGCGAAACTAGAGTAAAATATTTAACTTAGCAATATTGTTAAAACACTTTGACTATGCGCGAATTATTTCTCACAAATACACTTTCACACAAAAAGGAACTCTTCGTTCCGATTCACCCTGGTCACGTGGGCATGTATGTCTGCGGACCTACAGTCTATGGCGATGCCCATCTCGGACATGCCAGACCGGGCGTGACATACGACGTCCTGTTCAAATTCCTCAAGCATCTCGGCTACAAGGTCCGCTACGTGCGCAACATCACTGACGTAGGCCACCTCGAGCATGACGCAGACGAGGGCGAGGACAAGATCGCAAAGAAGGCAAGGCTGGAACAGCTTGAGCCAATGGAAGTTGTGCAGACATATACTCTCCGTTACCATGAGGCCATGAGGATGCTCAATGTTGCACCTCCTTCCATCGAGCCCCGTGCATCGGGACATATCATCGAGCAGATCGAGACCGTGAAGAAAATCCTGGATGCAGGATATGCTTATGAGAGCAACGGCTCCATCTATTTCGACGTGACGAAATACAATCAGAAATTCCATTACGGAATCCTGTCCGGAAGGACTCTCGACGACACTCTCGAAGGCACCAGGACACTGGACGGACAGAGCGACAAACGTGCGCCATATGACTTCGCGCTTTGGAAAAAGGCTGAGCCGCAGCACATTATGAGATGGCCTTCTCCTTGGGGCGAGGGCTTCCCGGGATGGCATCTCGAATGCTCTGTCATGGGAGCAAAGTATCTCGGCAATGAATTCGACATCCACGGAGGCGGCATGGACCTGATGTTCCCTCACCACGAGTGCGAAATCGCCCAGAACGAGGCCTCCCGCGGAACTCAGGGCGTGAGATACTGGGTTCACAACAACATGATCACCATCAACGGACAGAAGATGGGCAAGTCCCTCGGCAATTTCATCACCCTCCCTCAGCTTTTCGCCGGAGAACACGACAAACTCGAGCAGGCCTACTCGCCTATGACCGTGAGATTCTTCATCCTCCAGGCGCACTACCGCAGCACGCTTGACTTCTCGAACGAGGCGCTCCAGGCTGCCGAAAAAGGCTACCGCCGCGTAATGCAGGCCGCTCAGGACCTTCGCGGAATCGCCGCTGCCGCAGGAGTTCAGGTCAATGTCAAAGGAACCGACGGGGACGCTGCCAATGCCATGAAATACGGTGAATTCCTGGACGATGTCGCTCCGGACACATGCCCTGCAGAAAGCGAGGCAGTCAAGGCCATTTTCGATGGCACTTATGCAGCCCTCTGCGATGACCTCAACACTTCTGTCGCACTGTCACACATCTTCGACGCTGTGAAACTGATCAATACCGAGAAAGAAAAGAAGGGCACTCTCGGAAAGGGAGACATCGAGACTCTTCTCAGACTTTTCGATGACATCGTCTATGGCGTCCTCGGACTCATTGACGAATCAGGTGATTCCGGAAAGGCAGGCAAGACCATCGCAGGCCTTATGGACATGGTCATCGAAGAAAGGGCAAAGGCCAAGGCTGCAAAAGACTGGGCCACAAGCGACAGCATCCGTGACCACCTGAAAGCTCTCGGCATTGTCGTCAAAGACACCAAGGACGGTGCCGAATGGACTCTAGAATAGAATATCATGAAACTCATATCCTGGAATGTCAACGGGCTTCGTGCCTGTGCCGGAAAGGGCTTCGGCGAGTCTTTCAAGGCTCTTGATGCCGACGTGGTCTGTCTGCAGGAGACCAAGATGCAGGCAGGCCAGTTGGACCTGGAGTTCGACGGCTACGAATCATATTGGAATTACGCCGACAAGAAAGGTTATTCCGGAACTGCAATATACACGCGTGTAAAGCCGCTTTCCGTGTCCAATGACATCGGCATTGACGAACACGATCACGAGGGCCGCGTAATCACGATGGAGTTCGATGACTTTTATCTTGTCTGCGTTTATGTCCCTAACTCCCAGGACGAGCTTAAGCGCCTGACTTACAGAATGAAATGGGAGGACGACTTCCGCTCTTACGTGAGCGGGCTCGCTGAAAAGAAAGGAGTTGTCATCTGCGGAGACCTCAATGTCGCGCACAATGACATTGACATAAAGAATCCCGCTTCAAACAGGCACAATGCCGGTTTTACGGATGAGGAGAGGGGCAAGTTCAATGCTCTTCTGGATGCCGGTTTCGTGGATTCATGGCGCATGCTCAACCCTGATACCGTGAAATATTCGTGGTGGTCCTACCGTTTCAAGGCCCGCGAGCGCAATGCCGGATGGAGAATCGACTATTTCATAGTTTCCGAGTCAATGAAAGACAGGATCACAGGAGCTGAGATCCATAATGAAATCTTCGGGTCCGACCACTGCCCTGTGGAGCTGGATTTGAAATGAAAAACTTTAAGCCATGACACCTGACTCTCCTGAAACCAATTACTTGCTTCGCTGCACCGAGCGAAAATATGGTCGTGCGATCCAGACTTCAAGTGATTTCGACCTGCTTTCTCAGAAAATTGAGGAAGCTACCGGTAAATTGCTGAGCGCTTCTACACTGAAGCGCCTCTGGGGTTATGTGTCAATGTGTCCTACGCCGAGGCTCGCAACGCTTGACATCCTCTCCCGATATATCGGATTCGAGGACTATACCGCATTCTGCAAGGATTACCAGGACAGTTCCAATGACAATCAGTCAGCGTTTTTCTCCGGCACCATCATTCCGGCCAAGTCCATAGAGAAAGGTCAGAAAATCATGATAGGCTGGAAGCCGGACAGGGTTGTCACTCTGGAATATCTTGGTGATGAGCAGTTTGTAGTCCTCAGTTCAGAGAATTCCCAGCTGAAGCCGGATGACAGATTCTCTGTCGAGGCCTTCGTCGAAACCTATCCGCTCTTCATTTCCAAGATTCTGCGCAACGGCAAGGAGACGGCACCCTATGTGGCAGGTGCCTCCGACGGACTCACGCTCGTAAAGAAAATCTAGAAGTCAGCACCAGACGCTCCTCTTGGAAGCCGTCTTGGAATTGATCACAAATTCTTACTCGTAGGTAACTTCTACCTTCGGATAAACCTGCACCTCATAGTCGTGTCCGGCAATCAGTTTGACGGACTTAAGAGAAGAATTCTCTCTCAAAGTGATGGAAGAAAGGTCTGGACAACCTGTGAAATCCAGTTCCGTTACGCCTGTACGGTCAACAGTCACGGACTTGAGTTTCTTGCAGTTTGACGAAAAATCCAGATTGGTCTCCGGGCAATCCTGCAAGGTGAAATCCTGCACATTCTTGACCATAGAAAGATCAAACGAGGCCAAATCATAATAAATGCCGGAATAAATGGCCACCTTCTGAAGATTAGGGCTGTCGGAAAGGTCGACCGTTTTCATCCTGCCGGTCTCGATCTTCAACTCAGTAAGGGAAGTACAACCATTCAAAATGATATCCTGAAGAACACCATTTGAAGAAGACGCGAAGACAAGAGCCTCCAGAGAAGAATAGCCGGTCAAATCCAGTGTCTTCAAGGCCGTATCGGTACACTCAAGTCTCTTTATGCCTTTCAATGTCAAAAGTGAATTCAAGTACGTATTCTGACTGCATATCACTGTCTCAAGAGACGGGAACGAAGTCAGATCGAGAGATTTCAATTTATTATGGCTGACATCCAAGTACTTGAGACTGACAGGCAGTTTGACGGATTTCAAATTGCACCAAGTAACCTCGAGATTCTCCAGCCTGGTCAGGAAAGACAAATCCAGATCTCTAGGGATATCGCAGGAAATACAATAAAGAGTGGTAAGATTCTCAAGGTACTCCAGCCCTGCTAAAGACTCGACGTCATAATCTAAATACAAAGATTTCACAGACCTGGCCTCACCTACGGAAAGACGTCCGTCTTCATTCTTGTCAGCCTGATTCAGGACATACGAAAGAAGCGCCTTGTCCTCGAAGAAATCATCGATAATCACCGTATCAGCAGGATCAGGTCCGGTAGAGAACTCCGCCTCGAAAGACTTGTAGCGTCTGGAGCCATTCGATATGAAAGCCGAATAAGTGAAAGTCGTGTTGTACGGAAGGCCCGTAATCTCGACCTTGAACGCATTGGGCTGCACATCATCACATAACACATCCTTTATATCGTCATTCTTGGCACCATAAGAAAAACCATACTGGCTGTAGCCGACCTTGGAAGAATATACGCAGGTAAGTTCGACTGTGTCTCCTCTTACTTTGCTCAAGGTCTCCACAATCTGCGGTGCGACAAAACTTTCGGCGCCCGGAATTCCGGTACATGATGCGGCCAATGCAAAGATTGCGATGAAGTATATAAAACGCTTCCGAATATTCATTTTCAATGTTTCTAAATTATCAGGAAATGCAGTTTTGGGCATATTCCAAAACCGATTCTTGCAAATGTACAAAAAAACCGGAATTTGTCAATATCACATATCCGCTCCGACTGAGTAACCTTCAAAAAAACAGACCGACTACTCGTAGACCAGCTCGACCGTTTCCGGAATCTCCAGCACATATTCATGACCTGACAGCAACTTGACAGACTTAAGCAACTCATTATCTCTCAACACAATAGTAGAAAGTTCATGGCAGCCGGTAAAATCCAGCGACTCCACATCAGTCCTTTCAACAGTCACAGACTTCACCTTCTTGCAGTTAGACGAAAAATCCAGTTCAGACACAGGACAATCCATCAAGACAAACTTCGACACATTCTTTATCATTGACAAATCAAATGTCATCAAATTTCCATATTTGCCGCCGTAAATCTCCACGACATCGAGGTCTGTGGCGTCATGAAGGTCAATCTCTGTCATCCTGCCGGAATTGAGTTTCAAAGTCGAAAGTGACGAACATCCTTTCAATATGACTTTCTCCAGATACGAATATGTGGAATTCATGAGCACCAGAGACTGCAGAGAAGAAAAGCCCGTCAAATCCAGGATATTTATTGCGGTATGGTCGCAGTTTATCTCCCTGATACAATTGTCCACCAGCAGGTAAAGCAACACAAGATATTGATTTTCAGAGCAGTCTAAAGTTTCGAGAAGAGGACATCTGCCAACATCCAGCGAATACAGCTTATTGTTGCTGACATTCAGGTACTTGATTTTTTCAGGCAGTGTCAGAGATGTCAACTTGCAATCAGGAACACTGAGATACTCAAGATTTTTAAGGCAAGACAGATCCAGATATGACGGAATGTAGTGACCTGGACAGGTGAAAGACCTGAGATTCTCGAAATATTCCAGACCGTCAATCGACAGGACATCACGGGAAATTTCCAAAGACGTCAACGCCTTCGCTTCACTGACAGAAATATGTCCGTCATGATTCGCATCAGCAACCTTCATGACCTCCGAAAGGAAATCCTGATCTGCGAAATACTTGTCAATCATTGACTTTTCCTCAGGACATGGCTCTGTCTTGAACTCTGATTCGAAAGACGGATAACGTCTTGAACCATTCGATATGAAGGCATAATAAGTATAAGTCGAGTCATACTGGAGGTCCGTAAGCCGTACCTTGAATTCATGAGGCTGGACGTCAGTACTGATGACATCCGTCATTCCTCCTTCCTTCGAACCATATGAAAAACCGAACTGCTTGAACCCGAGTTTGGTAGAATAGACGCATGTAAGCTCGGCTGTATTCTCATCAACCGTACAGGAGGTTTCCACAATGCGAGGCGCGACAAAAATGTCAGCAGCCGGAATTCCTGAGCAGGACACCGCCAGAGCAAAGACCACACAAAATAAAACAGCCTTCCACTTGATTTTTGTCAATGTCATCGGATTGTCAGAAAAAGCAACTCCAGGCATAGCTAATAACTTATTATAAGATTACTTGTCCGCTTCGATTATCTCTTCCGTAATCTCCCGGAAAACTTTATCGGGAACCCGACTGCTGCCGTCTGAAAAAAGATACACGGCGACAGCCGCCAAGACAGCAACCAGAGCCACTCCCTCCAGAATCCTCCAGATGCGGGCATTATCATTGACCTTCAATGCTTTGCGAACCTCTCGAATATCACGATACCTTTCTGCGGCAGACCCGGCAGCACATTTTTCAGCGACTTTACGGTACCGTGGTGACATTTCCTTCAGAATACAGCCAAGGGAATAGATATCTGCCCTGCAATCCACAGCCTTGCCGCCGATAAGTTCCGGCGCGGCATAACGCCTTGTCCCTGCAGGAATCTTCAGCACGGCAAACCAGTCAGCATCAGAAAGACCAAAGTCTATCAACTTGACATTCTGGCCGTTATGCGTGATAATAATATTTTCTGGCTTGAGGTCGCGATGAACGATCTGTTTGCTGTGTATATACTCCAGCGCATCACAGATACCGTCGATAACTTTCCTCTCCTGCCCCGCATCCATGTGCCCAAGCATTGACCTGAGCGTCACACCGTCAATCCATTGCATGACAATGCAGTTGCCCAGCCCGATAAACTTTCCGAATCTCTGGATCTGACAGATATTCGGGTGGTCCAGGTCATAACCGATTTCATACTCCTTATGCAGAAGATGCTCATACATGGGAATTCCCCTGTGTTCAGGTTTCAATGACTTGAGGACCACGAACTTACCATCAATCTTAGCCCGATATATCTCAGAATATCCGACCTCAGACGAACCGAGCAGCCGTAAATCCTCCGGCATTGACTCTTCTCCGAAAACAGGATTTCCGCCGCCCCCGGAATCAGATCCAGGCCCGGTTTCCTCAGTAAAAAACATGGATGGTTCGTACATAATCAGATAAATAATCGGAATGCCACAACTCTCCCGAATGGTCAATTTTAGCAAAATTAATGATTATTTCTTAGATTTAGTAACGTGAAAAAAATAAGTTGCCTCAGATTAAGAGAAGATTTTCGAGGATAGATCTGTTTTCGAAGAAGGAGTGTACTGGACGTACACGACTGATGAGAAAAAAGATATAGACCGAAAAGATTCCTTAAGATGACGCAGGTTATTTTTTGAAGGTTACTTAGCACATCTCAATGCCGCGGCCTGTCACTTATCGTATTCTAAAAGATGGGCCCGCCGCGGTAGCGGTGGGAAGGATAGCCCCAACGGGACGTACCGCTCCGAAAGCCCCTGCCGTTTTCGGGGCATTTCGCCACATTTTCGGGTTTTGCGCGAAAATTTTATATAGTATTGCAACCTTGATTGACGCACGGCCAGCCGGTTCACGACAGCCGGTGTCAATGTCAATATCTCATCATTGCGTTTTTTTGCGCCATAATTATAAAACGTTTCTTTTGTAAATTATTTTGCCTATCTTGCGGCCAGACCAATAACTATTTTGCATATGAAAAGAACTTTCTTCATCAACTTATTACTGATGACGGTGGCCTTGTCGTGCTCAGTAAATGACTTTGAATCAGAAGCTGTAGTAAATGCTACTGAATCTCAAGAGTTCAGATCTATTGAATCTGCTCTGTCGTCTTTAGAGGACTTTATCAGAAAAAACTATCCTTCTACTAAATCTTTTGTCATAAGATCCATTGGAAGATATTATGGAGATTGTCCACGTACTAAAGGTGATGACGAGTCAACTCCAGAACCTTTAGCGTATGTGGTTAACTTCGGAGATGGTGACGGCTTCGCTGTACTTGGAACTCGAAAGGAGCATCCTGATATCGTTGCTATCACCGAGTCAGGTTCTATTGATACCCTCACATTGGCTATAACATTTGATAACTATCACCCAGCGCCACTTGAGTCGGATCCTGATGATATATCCAGTGACTCTCTTGGCTTTTATTGTGCAGAAGACGATGATTTCTATTGCTCAGATTCCACTAGTGGTGCGTTTGTTACAGCTCTATTGAAGACTGCCTTGGATAAAAAAGGTGCTATAATTGATCCTGAACCGGAAGGTCCAATCGATGATGATAAACCTAATATTATTCCATATGAGCCTGGACGGGAAAATCACCCATATCATACATGTCAACCGCTGATTAATTATAATTGGAATCAGGATAATCCGTATAACAAGTACTGTAAACGTAAAAATGGTAAGATTGCATATACAGGTTGCTCAAATACCGCACTTTCGATGATTTTAGCCCGCAACGAATGTCCTCAAAACACTACTATAAATGGGGAAAGAATAAATTGGCGAGGCATAAAGACAGTTAAACCATCTGATGCAACAGTTAATTCTTTATCACGAGCAGATTCACTACTCAATCAGATCAGTCTCCTGATGGGATACAACTTCAATAAGGTGCATAAGCTTATAAATAAGAGCGGAACTCTAATTACACCGGCTCAAATCAGGCGGCAAATGAAACGCTTCGGCTATAGAGACACGTATAAGTATAGCGGTCACAGTTTTAATGGTAAGATGATTAAGGCAACAAGTGATATGCTTAAAGAAAATCTGCCTGTATTCATCTCCGCAATACCTAAGAAATGGAAAAATGGTCATTCGTGGGTAATTGATGGAGCTCAATATAGTACAGGAGGTAAATATCTAGTCCATTGTAATTTTGGATGGGGCGGGAAATGTAATGGATACTTTTCTGTTTCATGTATTGATCCTTATGGAAAGAATGCAGATAATTATGGTATTTCTGAAGAAGAAAAAAAGAGTAAAAGTGGTGCATATACTTGGCATTTTAGGGTAATTAAGTATAAACCTGATAGTCTTTTCACCGTCAATTTTAAATTCGGCTAGCAATATGGATACATTCTTAAAAGTCAAGATAATCAGTATTGCAGTCATCTTGAGTCTATTCTCTATGGCCTGTAACGGGGAGGATTTCCATGGTTTTCAGTCCTCAGTCACATTTAGTCGCGATGAGTCAACATGGGCAGGCTCCAAAAGGTTGACTGCATCTCTGGGATATAGATTTAATCCGAAAAGATATTTGGGGCTTGGGTGTGGCGTGAGTTGGCAGGAAGGCTACAATATGATGTATCCGGGTATTCCGCCAACCACTGGGATTCATAATTCCTTTCCGATATTTGTGGATTATGTAAGAAATTTCCAGTTCAAGCGAAATCGGAGACATGGTTTTCTGTTGGGCGCCGAGGCCGGTGTCACCTGGTTTGACACACCTATCTTCCCAGATGATAACTATGTGCTCAATCCCCATCTTCTGCTGAAAATGGGATTCGACGTTTCGGTAGTGAAGAAATTCGGCGTGGTCTTCGGATTAAATGCGTATCACATTTCGTCGCCTTGTGGTGTTGGCTTTTTCATAGGAATACGATACTAGCATAGCCATATTGGCGTGGCCAGTCACGGAAATAATTCATCATCTGAACATTACTGGCCGGCAGGGGCCTTCGGAGCGGCGTAGCCGTCCGCGGCTTCGTGAGCGGAATGGGGCCCGCCGCGGTAGCGGTGGGAAGGATAGCCCCAACGGGGCGTACCGCTCCGAAGGCCCCTGCCGGCATAACATGTCCTATATTTTTGTGATTTCAAAAGTATAAATGAAGTGGTTTTTGAAGACATAAAGATTTAAAAATCATCATTGAAATTTAAAAATCATAAAAATCTTTCTGAAACCACCCGCCATTTCGGGGCATTTCGCCACATTTTCGGGTTTTGCGCGAAAATTTTATATAGTATTGCAACCTTGATTGACGCACGGACAGCCGGTGCACGACCGCCGGTGTCAATGTCAATAATTTGTTTTACCAGAATAAATACTTAATTTTATGACAGAATTAGTCAAGGTTGGAAGCGAGGGCAAGTACATCGACCTGATGGTCGACTGGAGCTTCAAAAAGATTTTCGGAACGGAAGTCAACAAGGACATTCTCATCGAATTCCTCAAGGTGATTTTCCCGCAGTACGCAATATCGGACATCACTTACGTTCCGACGGAGCAGTTGGGAATCATGGAGGACGACAGGAAGGCAATCTTCGACGTGCTGTGCAGGACCGTGGACGGAAAGA
This sequence comes from uncultured Bacteroidales bacterium, assembly GCA_934700615.1. GTDB lineage: Bacteria > Bacteroidota > Bacteroidia > Bacteroidales > UBA932 > Cryptobacteroides. The sequence goes on along the minus strand of CAKUXR010000027.1, from coordinate 31,460 downwards.
CGTTCCTTGTGGAGATGCAGCGCGGCTACCAGAAGCACTTCTTCGAGAGGGCCCTGTTCTACACTTCATTCCCGATAATGAAACAGGGAAAGAAGGCATTGGCAGAAGAGGCAAGGGGGAACAGGCCGTGGGACTTCAGTCTGGACGGGGTATTCTTCCTCGGAATCCTGAACTTCAAGTATGAGGATGACGAGATGACGGAGCACCGGTACCGGCTGATGGAGGCGACTTCGAAAAAGCTGATGACGGACAAACTGGAGTTTGTTTTCGTGGAGGTGGAGAAGTTCGACAAAGGTGAGGATGAACTGGAGACGGACTTGGACAAGTGGCTCTATCTACTGAAGAACATGTCCAATCTGCTGGAGCGTCCGGAGAGACTGAGGGACAGGATATTCACGAAGCTCTTTGATGTAGCGGAGCTCGCCCAGCTTGACGATGAAGACAGAATCAAATACATTAAATCCATGAATACTGAACGGGACACATACAATCAGATTGAGTACGCGCGTGAGACCGGACGTGAGGAAGGACATAAAGAAGGCAAAGAGGAAGGTATAAAGGAAGGCGCAAAAAAGAATAGTTTCGACATTGCCAAAAGAATGTTGGAGAAAGGGATTAACATTGAGACAATTTCAGAACTGACTGGTCTGACAGCAGAAGAGGTTTCCATGCTAAAGGACAGGTCGGATCAAAAGTAGTCTTGCTTAGAGAAATATCATTCAGTTATTTGTCCGGAAAGCGCCATGCTTTTCTGGACAAATTGCTTTTTATGCAGATAACTGTGTGACCAATTACCGACTTGTAACCGAGCATGAGAAACTGACAATGTGGCTTTATATTCTTCGTTTGTAATTCGACCCTCTTGACAGCGTTGTTTTAGCTTTCTACTTTGGATATCAATCAGTTACATGATTTGCCAGATGTCAAGAGGTAGGTATGAAAGGGGGGCTTGACAGGTAGGCAGATTTATTCAAATCAGGTATAACATTGATATTGAACAGGTTAGCTTAACGAACCCTAAATTGTCGTCTGCCCAGAGGGTCGAAACAGGAAGGCATCATCTATCAGTTTATCTCCTGTCTCGGTGTCACTGTCTACAGGTATTGTTGTTTCTACAACTGTCTCTACTTCTTCGGGGCTCTTAATCTCGACGTCGTTAGCATCGTTGCAATTCTTCCAGTCACCTGCGGCAGGGGCCGTCGGAGCGGCGTAGCCGCCCGTGGCTTCGCAAACGGGTATTTTATCGGAAGAAATATAAATTACGGAATAATTTCTCCAAAAGTTGCGGAATACTTTCATTGCAAGTTGTGCAACTCTCGCAAAAACTTGTAGTTGACCGATTATTTGGCTACTTTTGTTCATGATAAGTAAGCATGAACAAATAAGTTGGTAAAGATTTGTGATGGATTTTCGAGGATAGATTCCTTTTCGAAGAAGGAGTGTACTGGAGGACGTACACGACTGATGAAAAAAGGAATATAGACCGAAAAGACTTGCAAAGATTACCAAGTTATTTTTTAAGGATTACTAAAAATTCACATGAGGAACTTGAGCCCATAATAGTACAGACATGAGATTAATTGAATGCATACTCCCGGTTATCGCTGTATTGGGCGCTTGCGGCAGGGAGAGGGACAAAGGACATAAAATACCGGCTCCTGAGGCATATACGACCATGACGTACTGTTTCAACGGCACCAGCATTGTCTCGAACCTGGACAAATACGGGATAATCGACACTACGGGAAATGTAATCCTGCCGCTCAGGTATGACAACATCACCTACATAACGGACGAAATTGCCGCAGCACGGGAAAAAGGACTGTACTGCCTGGTCGATACGAAAGGCCATGTTCTTGCGGAATGCATCCGCGACGGAGAAATGACGGCTGACGAGATGGCCGCATGGGCAGAAGACATCTCGAAAAAAGTCCGGCAATCATGGGACGACATTCTGGCCGGATACCGAGAACTTTCAGACCTGTGCCGCAGCGAAGCCCCTGACAACGAAGCAATCAGAAAAAAAGCGGAAGAAATACGGGAAAGCCTCGCAAAGACGGTCGGGTCAATGTCAAAAGACCAGAAAGCCCAGTTCGAATCAGTCAGGAACCTCCAATAACTTCCACAAGACCAACACGATAAACTTAGAAAACTTGCGAATCTTCAGACTCATATCATTGACAATCCTCATTCCGGCATTGTTCCTGGGCATCACAGCCTATGGACAAAGCTCAGGAAAGATGATTTCATCCATAAGGAAAGACAACTCATATATATTCGGTGAAGTCACAGGAACAGGAAGGGCGCAGGCTGACAGTCTGGCCGTATGCGTCCTGTGCGACAAAATCGCCGAAACAGCCGGTTTCACGACCTACAACCAGCAAGAGCGCAGAGAGCTGATGCGCGGATACTTCGGAGATGTCCGCAAGAACAGCCTAGCCATATACATGGGCAAGAATTACTCGTTCAGGTACATTTCCAGAAACGATGTCAGCAAGGTTTTCGCGGACAGGAAAGCCAAGATAAACGAAATGCTCCAAATAGCTGACAAGGCCGAAAAAGAAAGAAGCATCGACGTGGCATTGAGATACTACACCTGGGCATCAGTCCTGCTCAGAAGCATACCTCCGCTCGAATCCGCAAAAATCGAGGACATCTCCCAGAAAGCGAACCTGCTGATGGACCTCGTAAAGGTAAAGTACTCAGCGACAGGCAAAAGCGGACAAGGCCTCATAGAATTGACTTTCACCTACAAAGGCCAGCCGGTCCAGACAGTCGATTACCGGTTCTTCGACGGCAAGAAATGGAGCGGTGTACTCAGCGCCACCGACGGAAAAGGCTTCGCACAGGCATCCGCAGGTACGTCAATGAAAGACTACAGAATCAAGTATGAAATCGACCAGTCACGCCTCCAGAACATCTGGAGAGAAGTCAGCCAGATAGAAAAGGTTCTGGACATCCGCCCGGAAAGAATTGACAATCAGAACCTTGCCGGAGCAGGAAGGCCTTCGGAAGACAATGCCGGAGCCCGTACGCAGACCATCGTTCCCGCAAACCATATCCAGAGAATAGACTGGAGTGACGTGAAGAAAAAGATACTGGATGTAGTGGCACAGAAAGACGCCACATTTAAAGACAGTCTGGAGTACTCATTCTCTCCGGTAATGTTCACGGAGAAGTACGAGAGCAGCATCGAAAAAATCTGCAATGCATTGACAGAGAACTCGTACGAAGGCATTGACACACTCTTTACGGCCGAAGGCTACGATACTTTCCGCAAACTTCTCACATATGGACACGCAAGGGTTCTGCACCATGACGAACTCTTCTACTATAAGCTCGGAGACGAGGTCTTTGCGCGCAGCCTGCCACTGGTTTTCTCATACCGTGAGAACAACAAGGAATTCGTCGAGAGCATTGTCTTCACATTCGACAAGGAGGACAAGATTTCGAACCTCTCATTCTCGCTGGGCAGGGTGACGGCAGCGGACATCGCGTCCCATGAGACCTGGCCGGAAGAAGCCAAGATCATCCTGATGACCTTCCTCGAGAACTACAAGACAGCCTACGCGCTGAAACGCACCGACTATATCCGCTCGATTTTCGATGAGGACGCACTCATAATCACCGGAAGAATCCTGAAAAATGCGGGAAAGGCCAATGAATACGGAGCCGGAAAGTATGTGTCCCTGACAAGGCAGAGCAAGGCGGAATATATCCAGAGGCTGGAGAAAGTGTTCGCCAGCCAGGAATTCATAAACGTACAGTTCACGGACTGCAAAGTATTGAGACTCGGAAAGATACAGTCATTGTACGGTATCCAGATCAGACAGGAATACTATTCTTCCACATATTCTGACAGCGGATATCTTTTCATTCTTGTGGACCTCCAGGACAGCACAAAGCCTGTCATCCATGTAAGGACATGGCAGGAAGCTCCGGACAAAGACTTCGGCGTAATCGGCCCATACAACTTCTGACAATGGCGCTGAAAAGAATCATATTGGCATTGACCGCACTGGTCATGTTCTGTTTTTCATCATTCGCACAAAAACAGGACAAGGATTTCTATATCAAGTCGTTCCGGGAACTGAGCACCGACCTCGACGCAAGACTGGACCCGCGCACCGACCAGAACGGGAGAAGGGCAGCATTGATAAAAGTCGTGACGACGGAAACAGGATTCGAGTTCGACGTCGGCGTTATGGGCATCGTGGACGTAAAGCAGGAAGTCGGTGAAATCTGGGTCTATGTACCGGAAAACATCCTGAAGATAACCATAAAGCACAAGAATTTCGGAGTAATAAGAGAGTTCGCTTTCGGGATTCCGATAGTCTCGGCAGCGGTCTATGAACTGGTCCTCAACACTCCTACAAAAGCAACCGAGTACATCTATGTACCTGTAATTGACAGCACTACGACAAACAAGCCTGACAGTCTGGCCTATTACGGACATGAATTGCAGCAGCCACATTGGCCTGAAGAGGAAGAAAGCATGTTCGAAAGCAGTGTATTCATTCTGGCATCGGCCGGCGTCGTACCGGATTTCTCGGCCGGCATCATGTCCGGAAAGATTATCAGGAACAAAGACAAGAAAATGGGAGGAGGCTACTATGTCAAGGCCCGTTCCAACTTCAGGTTCCAGACAAGATTCGATTATGAATGTCTTAGCGACGGAACCCGTAACGGGGAAGCCATATGGACCAAACAGGACGGCTCGACATGGAAGACCAGATACACAATCACATGCGGAGGCATCTGGCACTGCCATAAGAATCTGAACATATTCGCAGGCCCCGGATACGGCGTAAAGTCACTGATATGGGAAGATATCAATGGAGACCGGGCGAAAGTCAAAGACTGCTCCTTCAGGGGACTGGCAGCAGACCTGGGGACAATGGCGACTTTCGGGAAGTTCGCAATCACGGCAGGAGTCTCCACCGTCAAGTTCAAGTATTTCGACTTCGAGGTAGGAATAGGAGTGATTTTCTGACTTTTTATGGTCAGAAAGTCGCAAATCGACCGCAAAAGAAATGCTTTTGTGCAAGATAATGACTAATATTGTATTTTGTATTGGATGGAAAACGGTTTTCCAATCAATAAACAACACTATAAGACATGAAACTTTTCAAGCACGCAATCGCAGCAGCAATTATCCTCATTTCAGCATTCAGCTGCGTAAAAGGCTCATACCAGACAAGTTACAGAGCCATTTGTACTTTCGAGACGGCTGACACCGTAAAGGACTTCAGCAATGGCATCTACAACAAGTCTGACATCTACCAGGGCGGCGGAGTCCTCAAGTTCTGCAGCAAGAGGACCGATGACGGCGAATTTACAGGAGGCTTTGCAGTATGCTGCCGCAAGGACACCATCTACAAGGAAGGCTACATGCCTAAATCACCATTCTATGTAGCAGATACCACAGGTGCTGCAAAATCCGCCTGCTATGCCGTATTCTATGACAACAGGGGACGTATGCCTGAGCACAGCATCGAGTTCGTATCAAGGGCCAACGGTACATGCATTCCTATCGGCCTCTATGTCGTAAACACGAACCTCGTCGTAAATACCGTGAAATTCGGAACATCATACGGCCCGGCCTTCAAGCAGGGTGACTGGATGAAACTCACCATTACCGGCAAACGCGGCACGACAACTACAGGAACCGTCAGTGTGGATTTGGCAAAATACGACGAGAAAGGGCTCACGGTGCTGACAGACTGGACCGCAGTGCCGACCGACAAACTCGGAGCCGTCGAATACATTGACCTCAGCATCGAGACCAACAGGTACGACATTCCTACCTACTGCTGCATCGACAACGTAGTCGCAGACGTTTCCTTGGCAATGTAGTAACCTTCAAAAGAAAACACAGATGAAACAGAATCAGGATTACAAAAACGAGGCACTCAGGGCATTGTCCGGAAGCTGGCCTCACTCATTGGTAGCAACCATCATTTACTTGGCGATACTGTCATTCTTGGCGCTGCCGTCATACATGATCAATTTCGGAATCACCTTTCCTTCATACATCAACGGAGGAAGCGGAATCATTTTCATCCTGATCGTCTATCCTATGGCATTGGGATTCACCAACAGCTTCAGGCTCCTTTATGAGACAGGGGACAACAGGCTGACCCGCAACGCATTCAGCCTCGGGTTCGACAACTGGATCCACAATGTACTGGGAATGCTCCTGACAGATGTATTCATCGTCCTCTGGTCACTTTTGTTCCTCATTCCGGGAATCATCAAGTGCTTCTCATACGCGATGACTCCGTACATCCTGGTAGAACATCCTGAAATGTCCGTCAACAAGGCAATCGACGAAAGCATTTACCTCATGGACGGACACAAGTTCGATTATTTCTATCTGGCTCTCAGCTTCATCGGATGGATAATCCTCTCCATCATGTCATTCGGTATCGGATTCTTCTGGCTTATACCATACATGCAGACCACGATGGCCGCATTCTACGCCGACCTCAAGAAGGAGAAGAACAGGGAGACTGTACTTGAAGCAGAAAGGGTTCTATAAATCCGCAATAACTTTCCCCACAAAGACGGCTGGACCGGTGAGATAGACATCCGATGCGCTGAAAGACGCAGGAGCAGACGATCCACAGGCCACGTCAGAAGGACGGAAAGAAACGGACAAATCAGAGATACGTGCATGAACAGGGATTGAGACAATCTTTCCCTGTTCATGTCTTTTATGCACAATCCAAGTCGCCATGGCAGATGCCACGATACCCGTACCGCACGCAAGTGTCTCATCCTCAACACCTTTCTCATAAGTACGCACGGTAATGCTTCCATCGGCATTGACCTGGACGAAATTCACATTCGCGCCGACAGGAGCGAAATCCGGTGAGTAGCGGAGGACCCGTCCCTCACCTACAACATCAATGTCATTGACATTATCGACAAACCTGACCGCATGGCGGGTCCCTGTATCGAGGAACAAGTCCGGCTCTCCGCCAGGCCTGTTTTCATACGCGGCAGCAGAACTGACATCCTTCATCTTCAGCCTCACGATACGGGCCTCATGCGAGAACGGCCTGGCCTCCCCCGAAAGGAGTTCAGCGGAATGCGGACCGTCAGGGGCCTCGAAGTCAAAACTGGTATAGCCGAGGTCTGCTGCAAACGCGACAATGCACCGCCCGCCGTTTCCGCACATCATTCCCCCCGAACCGTCGGAATTATAATAATCCATACGGAAATCATGGTCCTCGCTCTCCGACAGAATCATCACCCCGTCAGCCCCGAAGCCGGTATGACGGTCACAAAGCGCTGCAATCCCGGAAGAGGAAAGGTCAATGCGGGAAGACCTCCCGTCAGCGACAAGGAAGTCGTTGCCCGCCCCGTGGTACTTGTAGAAAGTCATAATTATCTGAGCAAATCTTCCAGCTCGACAGACGCATCCGTCTTGCCGTCACGATATTTGACAATTACAGGAGTATAGACATGGATGCCGGCTTCCGCTCCAGGCCCCTTGGTCACCGGACGGCTTCCGGCCACGACAACTGCACCTGCAGGAACCACGATACGGCCATCCTCATCAGGACGGATCCAGCCCCCGTTCACGGCATCATAAACAGCTGTGGCCCTGTTGATTATCACGCCCGAGCCAAGCACGGCGCCCTCTTTCACGAGAACACCCTCATAGATACCGCAGTTGCCGCCCACGAAGACATTGTCCTCGATGATGACAGGCATTGCCCCGACCGGCTCCAGCACACCGCCGATCTGTGCGGCGGCCGCAATGTGCACATTCTTTCCGATCTGCGCACAGGAACCCACAAGAGCATGGGAATCTATCATTGACCCCTCATCCACATACGCACCGATATTGACGTAAGCCGGCGGCATCACGATGACCGAAGGCGCAAGATAGGCACCACGCCTCACGGAGCTTCCGCCCGGCACGATACGCACCCTGTCCTCCACCGCAAATCTGCGGACCGGAATAGTGTCTTTGTCAATGAAAGAGAACTGTCCCTCAGACATGTCTTCAAGCTTTCCGAGCCTGAATCCGTCCAGGATAGCCTCCTTGATCCACATGTTTACACGCCACTGGCCGTCAACCTTTTCGGCGACACGTATTCTGCCAGCCTCCAGGTCACTGCATATTTCGAAGAAACGTTCTTTATCCATGATACCATCAATTATTCGAGGCCAGGGAGCACCTTGGCCATAAGTTCCTTGGTAGAATCCACAGCCTCGGTCAAAGGCAGGCGCATCTCCGCCCTGCAATAGCCGAGAATCGACAATGCGGCCTTCACAGGAATCGGATTGCTCTCCACGAAACATGCATTGTAAAGAGGCATGAGACGATTGTTCAGGTCAATGGCAGTCTTAAGGTCAGAAGCCATCACAGCCTCGGTCAATGCCTTCATCATCTTGGGAGCGACATTTGATGCGACGCTGATGACTCCGTCAGCACCGCTCGCCATCAATGGGAGAGTCTGGTCGTCATTTCCGCTCAGCACTGAAAAATTCTCCGGAGCCTGACGCCTGATGTCAATAATCTGGGCAACGTCACCCGACGCCTCCTTGACAGCCACCACATTAGGAATCTCAGCAAGACGGAGACAGGTCTCAGCCTTCATGTTGGTTCCGGTGCGTCCAGGGACATTATACAGAATCACCTGACGGTCAGTCTCTTCCGCAACGGCCTTGAAATATCTGTAAAGGCCCTCCTGCGTAGGCTTGTTGTAAAAAGGCACAACTACCAGATAGGCATCCGCCCCATAAGGGTCCAGAAGCCTCATATTGCGTACAGTCCCCGTGAATGAATTGCTTCCCACACCGGCGACAATAGGCAGTCCGCATGCTTCCTCCTTGGTGACACGCAGAATTTCCACCTTGTCTTCATCTGTAAGACATGGAGTCTCAGCGGTAGAGCCGAGCGGTACCAGAAAATCAACTCCCGCCTCAACCTGTCTCTTCACCAGAAGCCTGTATGACTCCCAATCAATTTCCACATTTCTGAACGGAGTAACCAATGCCGTTCCTAAACCCTTGAATTTCATATTTTTAACTTTTTATCCCAAGACGATGACGCCATGGGAATTTATACTGAATTATCTGTTGTCCGCCTCGGGATTTCCTATGAACAGTTCCCTGAACTCATGGACCTCACCACGCTTTCCTGATGCGACGATGCCGTCAGCCATTTCAGCCGCCATCACGGCACCCTCGGCAAAGCCCTGTCTGGAGAAAGCCTCATGTTCGAGAGTAATCCTGTCACAAGAGCCCTCGAAACCGACAGTATGGATTCCTGCCAGTTCCCCTACCCTTACGGACGCGATATCCGTCTTCGACGACATGTTCCTGTCAATGCAGGCCGCCAATGTCTTGGCAGTTCCGCTAGGTGCGTCCAACTTGTGGCAATGATGCTTCTCCACGATATACGGAGCATATCCGCCGGCCTTTCCGAGCAGCCTGGAAGCGATATCCACAGCCGCCGTAAAGACATTGACCCCGATAGAGAAATTGGAGGCCCAAATCAATGTCGTCCCGCATTTCTGAAAGTAGTCAAACACCTCATCTGCAATATCATACCATCCAGTAGTACCGACTACCGCAGCCCTGAAATTCTCCGCAATGAACTTATAGTTCGCCCTGAAGGCATCAGGAACGGTAAAGTCAATGCAGATGCAGTCCTTGGTGACCGCGGTGTCAGCCGATTGGATATCTTCAGATTTCCCGGCACATTCTATATTTCTGGAGGCAAGAACGCCCTCCACCATCTTTCCCATGCGGCCATAGCCGCTTATATAAACTTTCATATCTTCGATTTCTAATCAAGTCAAACCTGAATGTCTAAGATTCCTTCGGGAACATGAGTTCATGAATATGATTCACGACGTCAACAGCATATTCCTTGTCAATGACATAGCTCAGACTCATCTGAACCGGACTCATGCAGACCAGATACACACTCCCAGGCAACACCTTTTCTATCCGGGATGCCAGACCAGGGCAGCTGTGAAGGAACTCTTCGCCGACAATGGAGAACTGGGCCTTGTCCCGGCAAATCATCACCGTAAATCTTTTTCTCAGCTCAGCCACCATCTGCCCGAATCCCGGCTGTCCCGTCTCCATAGTGACGCGTACCCTTGATTCTGAGACACTTGAGAGGATTGTCTTCACACCTGCCTCCTCGGCCGCAGAGAAGACCGCAGCCATCATCGCAGTGACGCCGACAATTTTGTCCGATATGATATCAAGAAAATCAATGTCATCTTTCAATGTTATCGTCTTGGCGGATTCGCAGTTCTTTTCCACGGAAACCTTCGACCCCTTGCATGAAGGATTCTGGGAATTGAGGACACAGACAGGGATGTTCTTTTTCCTGGCCGGCTCGATGGTTAGTGGATGAAGCACCCTCGCACCGAGGAAGGCCATCTCGGAGGCCTCGTCATAGGAAACATTCCGTATGCAGACGGTATCATTGACAATCCTCGGGTCCGCACTGCGGATTCCGTCCACGTCAGTCCAGATTTCGACACGGGAGGCATCCAGCGCCATACCGAATATGGCTGCCGAGTAATCCGAGCCTTCAAAGCCGAGAACGGAAGTGGCGCCGTCTGACGCAGAAGCGATAAAGCCCTGGGTGATAATCACTGAGACGCCCTTCGAAGCCTCTGAAACAAGTCTTTTGACATTGGCCTCGGTAGTCGCCAGCTCTGGAGACGCGGAGATGTAGTTGCAGTCTGTCAATATCATTTTCCTGGCGTCAAGCCAGCGGGTCGCCAGACCGGACTCATTCATGGCCGCGGCGATTATCATTGACGAAAGTATTTCTCCCGTCGATACGATTCTCGCGTAACTCCTCGGCGAGAGCTCGCCTATGCAGCAGACGCCGTGCGCGAACTCTGACAGGGAATCCAGGACGGACTCCATTTCGGCTACGCATTTCTCCAATCTGGAGCCGTCACCTCCCGAAAGAAGCGACTCCGCAAGGGAAACGTGTCTCTCCCTCAAGTCGGCAAGCAGTTCATTGACCTTGTCAACATGCTGTGCCTCAGCCTCTTTACAGATTTCACAAAGCAACCTTGTCACCTTGGACAGTGCCGACACCACCACGAGCGGATTTTCGGACATCCTGTTGCTTACGATAGAGATGACTCTCTCTATGGCCTCCTTGTTACGGACGGAGGTTCCTCCGAATTTCATTATAATCATATCCCTGTAAAAATATCTGGATTATTTCACCACAATCTCATCGGTGAAAATCCATGCATGAAGAGGCAAATCCCTGCGGAATGCCTTGAATCTCACATAACGTGCCCGGACATCCAGGAAACAGCCCATCGGCACATAGCACATTTCCGAAGTGTCGGCCGGCAACTCGCTGTAAGCCACGCCTGCCTTGGTGAAATTCTCACCGTCATCTGAGACATAGACCTCAACGCGCTCAGGAATACCGACATGGTTGTTCCTCTGGCCCATGAATGAGGCGCCGACATAATGCAAAGGCTCAGATTTTTCGAGGTCAATGATGACATCGACATCGCTGAGGAAGCCCAGCCATTTCTTGTCGCTATACGACCAGCTGCCGCAGATACCGTCATTGATGGAAACATCTCCGGCCGCGCTGTAATTGTCAGAATAAGGAGTAAGAACCTTCACCTGCTTGCCTATTGCAAGATGCTTCACCCCGGTAACAGCCTCAGGACGGGTCCCGAACTCGGTGTCCAGATGGAAAGTATTGTAGCCCCTGTCCTTGAATACCTTGCAAAGTTTCACCGCTCTTTCCCTGAAACCGGCATAGTCCTTCTTCTCCACAGGACTCCATCCGGTCTCAGCCACAGCGAACATGCGCGGATAAATCATGTACTCCAGATGGTCGGCCTCAGGGATGAACTCAGTCCACACATTACCCTGGACACCAAGCAGATGCGGGCTGGCAACGTCAGCGGCATAAGAGTATGCGAGCTCAAGCGGAATATAACCGCCGATGGCCTCAGGCTCATAAATAGGAGCATCCTGCGTATAATCGAAATAGTAGAACGCGTTAGGAGACATGATGACATCATGACCAGCCTCGATTGCAGACAGACCGTTTTCCATTCCGCGCCAGGACATGACCACGGCATTGTCGCTGAGTCCGCCTTCCATAATCTCATCCCATCCGAGCAGTCTGCGGCCGTGGGACTCGACGATTTTCTCAAGTTTTCCGGTCAGCCAGCTCTGCAGTCCCGGAAGTTCAGTAATGCCGTTCTCTGCCATCAGAGCCTTGCATCTCGGACAGTCTTTCCACGACTGGCGGGAAGCCTCGTCACCGCCGATATGGATGAACTCCGAAGGGAACATTTCCACCAGTTCGCTGATGACATCCTCGATGAAGCCGAACAATGCCGGACTTGCCGGACACATGTCAGAACTGATTACAGGCTTTCCGTCAGCGTCAATGCAAGCCAGTTCCGGACAGGCCGTCACCACTTCCTTGCTGTGTCCCGGAATTTCGAACTCAGGAATCACATCAATGTGACGCTCAGCAGCATACGCCACGATTTCGCGCACATCATCCTTTGTAAGATAGCCACCCTCGGCAAGAGGGCTGCCCTCTTCAGCATAATGACGTCCGAAATCCCTCCATTGCTTCCAAGTACGACCGACACGCCACGCAGCCTTCTGAGTAAGTTCCGGATGCGAATCTATCTGGATTCTCCAGCCGGCATCATCAGTAAGATGCAGATGCAGTTTGTTCAGCTTGAGCATGGCCATCGCATCCAACTGCTTAATTATAAAGTCCTTGTCCCTGAAATTTCTGGATATGTCGAGCATCATTCCACGGTATCTCAGACGTGGCCAGTCCAGAATATTGCAGCATGAAAGTTCAGTTCCCTCAGCTGTCATCTGCCTCAGACTCTGCAGCGCATAAAAAGCGCCCTCCGGCGCAAGTGCCTTTATGTCAATGCCTTTCTCCGATATTGTCAATGAATATGCTCCGTCCCTGCCGAAACTTGTCATCTCAGGGGAAAGCAACTTGGCAAATTTCCTGTCATTGATCTGAATCCTCACATCAGCCTTGGCCGATTTCGTCATTCCGAGATTGTCCAGATAACTTTCGAGCGACGCCAGGCCTTCCGAAGTGCCGGCAACAGTGTAAGTCGGATGCTCCGGCATATTATAGCTTCCGGAAACGCAAGTAGTCTTTACCGGTGCCGGGATGATGACATCCGGTGATACGGCAAGCATAATAGCCGCGAGTAGTGAAATCAATGCTGTCATTATTATGTGTTATTTATAATTCAAAATACTGAGCACCATACTCTTATACTGTCCGCAAGCTTTCTCCAGGTCGCTCAGCAGCACATACTCCCGAGGGGTATGTGCCACCGAAATGGAGCCCGGGCCGCAGAGTGACTTGTGCATAAACTTGGTCAGTCTCGGCGTATCGCTCCCGAAGGCGACAGTCTTCGTGTCAATGCCATCGAACGTGTCATAGGACATCGGAGTGTCTCCACCGAATGCCTCCACCTTCACATCTTCACGTTCTCCTATCCTCGTCATCAGCTGCTGCACCTTCTCATGTGAAGCGAACGTCGTCCTGAAATAAATCCGGAACGTAAGCAGCGGAGAAAGGATATTCTGCGGATTGTCCGAAACAAGTTTGCCGACATTCCACGTGGTCTCCCCGAGCTGCGGGTCTTCAGGAAAGTCAATGTTTCCGAGCATATTCATGATTTCCACGAATGTGTCCACCGCGCTATATCCAAGCTCAGGATATCCTGAATGACAGGCCTTTCCTTTTATCGTAACCTGGAAAGACTGGGTACCTTTGGAGGCTGTCACCATGCAGTTGTCCGTAGGCTCACCGACAATTATCCATTCGGCACCGGGGCAATCTCGGGTAAAGGCCTTGGCCCCGAATGAGCCGGTCTCCTCTCCGGAAAGCAGCAGCAGTCCGAAATCATGGTATCCGGAAGCCGTCCTCACATCCTTCAGTTCCTTGGCAAGTTCCTCACAGGCAGTCCACATGGCGAAAAACTGCCCTTTGGCATCGCAACTTCCCCTTCCGGTTATCAATGTGTCCTGAAAGTTCAGGCTGACATTGCCGTCAGGCAGAGCCTCTCCGCCTCTGATTTCCTTCACATCCGGTTCAATGTAAGGAGGTACGGTATCGAGGTGGGAGCAGAGCACCACTTTCGGCAAACGTCCGCTATCCTGCTGACTGTCACCGCATTTCCATCTGAACAGAAGGTTTTCGGTTCCATCTCCCACTTCAAAACTTCTGCATACGCACTCCCCGTTCAGGTCCGGAAAATACCCCTTCAGAAATTCTGAGAGAGCACGTTCCTTTCCGCTGGTCGAATCGATCTCCAAAATCTTTTTGAATATGTCCAATTGCATTTGTATCGTGTTTTATATAAGGGTCCGTGTTTCCCCCGGCACTGCCCGGGAAAAAGCTTTCCATATTCTACAAATTTAGTAAAATAGCGATGAATTAAGAATAAAAAACTATCTTTGAAGATTCACAGACCCAAAGCAAGATGGAAAACACGCTATTATACAATACGGATTCATTGCCGCAGATCAAATTCGGGATGATGAAAATGTCTGATCATGCAATCCTTGTCGACAAGGTGGCGATCATTGACGACAATCTGGACAAGAGTCCTGACGACAGGAACATCGGTGCTCCTATCGACAGGCCGCTGCCGCAGAAGATATTGGTAGCGATTCAGCTCATCTGCGTCGAAGGGTCGATCGACATGACATTGAACCAGAAGAAATACCACATGGAGAGCAACGACTGCATGATAGGTCTTCCTGGGTTCATCGCCGAAAAGATAGACATGTCACATGACTGCAGAATGATAATTACCGCCATTTCGCACGAATTCATGGCAAGGATTCCGGTCAAGAATTCCGAGGGCATGAAGAAGTGGATGGCAAGCAAGGGTGCGCCTGTAGTTCTTCATATCCCGGAAGAGATTATAAGCACATGCGTGGACAGTTATCACAGTTTCCGCAAGCTCTATTCATTTACGTCAGATGAATTCAAGCTCATTCTGATGGTCGGTTATCTCCATTCCATCATCGGCCTGTTCTCCTCTTTCATGGCAAATTCCGAAGTGCGGGAGGAAGAGATGGACACGGACACGACATCACTTCCCCGCAAAAAAGAACTGGCATTGAAGTTCCTCAATGATGTCCATGAAAACTGCAGCACTGAGAGAAGCGTCTCTTTCTATGCCGAAAAGTGCTGTCTCTCACCGAAATACTTCGCCCGCATCATTTCTGAAATCATGGGCAAGAAGCCAGGTGACATCATCCGTGACAATGTCATTCTCGAGGCCAAGGTCCTGCTGATTTCCAAGACTTTGTCCGTACAGCAGGTAAGTGACAAGCTCAATTTCCCGAACTCGTCATTCTTCTGCAAGTATTTCAAGGGCGCGACAGGCTGTTCCCCGAGACAGTACCAGCTGTTCGGAGAAGAAGCATTGAAAGAAAAATAAAGAACGCCCACGACTGGCGTGAGCGATACTTGGAATCCGTCTAGAAATTATCCTCAAAGATTATTTTGCCGGAAGCTTGAAAACGTCATCCGGGAAAGATGCGTTTTTCTTGATGTCCTTCATCTCGTAGAGAGTGCTGATGCCGGTAGGCTCATCCATCACCATCTTTACGAGCAGGCAATCTGATTTCCTGTATGTCAGGACAATCTTGGAATAGCCGCGCCTTGCAGCATTGTCATTTGTCAATGTCACCACATAGCCGTCTCCTGATTCCTTGACTGAAATCTGGGCTCCGTTGTCCGCAGCGACCTTCTCCGGATTGCCTTTCACGCAGCCGATAAGAGTTCCTGCCATATTGCCGACAGTCGCATTCTTCTGAGTGTCGAAAGTTCCTGTCTTGGGTCCGCGATGAACATAGAACTTGGTGCCGCTTGCGATGATGTAGTCACCGACAGGCTGGTCAAAACGCATTGCGAGACGTCCGTCAACATTGAAATAAAGATTTCCGGAAGCCTTGTTCACCTTTCCAGAGGCCTTGATGGTCCTCACCTGACTGAATTTGCATTCGACAGTAGTCATAGAAGAATTGGCCTTCTCGATTTTAGTCGTAATCGCATGAGCATCTGCGGCAACAACCGGTGCAGATGCCTGAATTTCAGCAGCTTCGGCAACTGATGCAGAAAGGATACCTGCCAATGCCAATGTTATGAAGATCTTTTTCATTTGTATATCAATTTAATTCCGGCAATGACTGCCGACCGCTCCGGAATGCAAAAATCAGTCCGTTTGCGTAAAATTATCAGTAAAGTCCTCCGTTTATGGAGATTGTCTGTCCGTTTATGTAGGCCGCCTTGTCGGATGCAAGGAACGCCACAAGTTCAGCGACCTCTTCCGGCTCACCGAAACGCTTTGCCGGTATAGTCTTTTTCAGTTCAGCCTCGTCCAGGCCCTCGACCATATCAGTCCGGATAAAACCTGGCGCAACAGCATTGACAGTAACCCTTCTTGCCGCAACTTCCTGGGCGAGAGCCTTCGTAGCTGCGATAAGTCCGCCTTTTGCTGCGGAATAGTTGGTCTGTCCCGGCAGGCCTTTCAGTCCGGAAAGCGAGGCCATGTTTATGATGCGTCCCCTCTTGTGCACGACCATCGGCTGAAGCACGGGACGGGTGACGTTGTAGAAACTGTCGAGATTTGTCTTCATGACACGGAACCAGTCATCCTGTTCCATCCACAGCAGAAGATTGTCCATGCGGATGCCGGCATTATTGACAAGAACCTCGATAAACTCCTCAGGATGAGCCTCTTGCCATCCTTTCAACGCTCTCTCAGACTCGTCATGGTCACTGACATCGAATTTCAGAAGTTCCGCTTCACCGCCGGCCGCCACGATTTCATCCATCGTCTGACGGGCCGCCTCATCGTTCGACACGTAATTTATTATGACATGATATCCTGCGGACGCCAATTTCACACAGACCGCTTTTCCGATTCCGCGGCTTCCGCCTGTCACCAATGCTGTTTTCATGTTGCAATTTTTAGAATGGCCCGCAATTTAGCCAGTTTTTTTCATTCCGCCAAACCGCTCAGGGCCGTTTCATTTCCCAAAATACATCCGCATGTCATGAACGCGGTCTTGGTCACGCCGAGGAGCCCGTGCAGGTTCAGGCTCTGGCCTGTAAACAGAAGATTCTTGAGAGGTGTCCTGGGCGACATGAATGTCAAAAGCGGATTATGATAGTCCTTCGCCACGCCGAAAGCGGACCCGTAAGGTGCTGACACATAGCTGTTCCACGTAAGCGGAGTACTCAGCCACACCTTATCGATACAATCCCTGATTCCCGGAATCCTGGCATTGACCAGGTCCAGACACTCCTCGAGTTTCCGCCGCTTGACGGCCTCGTAATCCTCACCTCGCGCGCCCGGTCTGGCATCGGCCCAGCCGCTCACTTCGTCCCAGCCCATAGGAGAGAGCAGGTCAATGCAGTCGGCGAATTTCCCGTCAGGATTCTCCGGCGGATAGAAATGGACCATCACGCTGGATGTCCCTGATTCCGGACGTCTCCACAAATCAGTTCCGCCCATGTGCACGTACAGATTGCGGTTCATGTAAGGCAAGGTCCCCGGCTTCAGAATCATATTGGCCGTGAACATGCCGAAGGTATTTTTAAGAGAGGTCACCCTGTTGCGGAACACTTTGCGTACCTGCCTGCAGTCCTCTATAAGTCCCACTGTGACAGCAGGATGCACGTCCGATATGACCCAGTCAGCCGAGAATAAACGGGAAGAATCCCCCTCTCCGGCCTCAACGCAGGAGACAGCCCCATCCTCAGACACACGGATGGCATTGACCTTCATTCCGGTCAGAATCTCTCCGCCGAAGGCTCGCAATTGCGAAGCCAATTTGTTGATTATCAATGTTCCTCCGCTTTCGCCTGTATTTTCGTCGCGGCCGAGCCGCCATGAACTGTCAATGAAGGAATTGTTCACCTGGGCATAGACATAGAGCGGAAGTGTCTCCCTGTCCTGTTCCATCTTCATCGTGGAACCGCAGACAACATCCCGGAGTCGGGCATCGGAAAATGTATTGTCAATGAATTTATACGCTGACTGCCCGAGCCGGACAAACATTTCGGAATCAGGGCTGAAAGCATCGAAAAGTCCGCCCCCGATATGCTTGAGGGCAGATGCATATGATTCGAGTTCAGCCTCATGTCCGGGGAAACATTCAGAAAGTCTCCTGACGAAATTCTCATGACCGGAGGCAAGAGGGTATGAACGGACCTGTCCATTGTCAATGAAAGAGACCTCGTCGAAGCAGTCCTCATCCATCCTGAACCATGGCAAATCACTGAGGCCGAAGTACTTGAAAAGGGTATGCAGGGGCTGCCCTTCATCCAGTCCTCCGGCATAATGGAAGCCGGTGTCGAAGGTATGTGCCCTTCCGTCGGAGCCTTTCCGGACGAAGGTCTGGAGACATCCTCCGATTTGCCTGTCCTGCTCCAGCACGGTCACCTTGAAGCCGTGGCGTGCCAGAATGACGCCGCATTCCAGACCGCCCAGACCGCTTCCGATTATTATGACACTCTTCCCTGAGGACATATGCTAAGCCCTCTTGCGGGAAACGCTGTCACGGAAACGCGGCCACTTCATCAGCTGACGGAAAAGGAACGGTTCCAGGGTATATGTAATCAGAATTGTTGCCGTCATGCCGATAAGCGTGCTCACACCGATCGAGTGGATAGACGGATGCACGGCGAAGAGCAATGCGACCACCACTACCATCAGCACGAAGGCAGAAAGGAAAATCGCCGTCTTGTGTGATTCCAGGAGGTCCCTGGTGCCGTTTCTCGCTTCGGACAGAAGCCCTTCCATCACGAAGATACTGTAATCCACACCGATACCGAAGATGAATGTGGAAATGACTATATTGATAAGGTTGAACTGTAGTCCGCAAATCGCCATCACTCCCTCCACGACATACCAGCTGAAGAACATCGGCATGAATGCTATCAATGCCACCATGACGTTCCTGAATGAAAGCAGGAGGACGAGAAGCACGAAAAGTGAAGAAATCATCAGGATGACATTGAAATCATCATGGATGATGGAAACCATGTTGCTGGTATAGAAGAACGGATCAGCGACAATGATACGAGGCAGTTCCGCCAGGCGGTTGCTTACTGCGGCACGCTCCTCCTTGGACACTCTCACCGGTGTGAACACCAGATATCTTCCGTCGTCCATCTTCTCCACGAGAGAGGTCTGGAGTCCTGCCGGAAGGATGTCCGCATCATACAGTGACTCAGGCGAATAGGTATCCTCCAGCATTGCCCTGAATGATTCGAACATCGATGGATCCAGATTATGTTTCTTTGCGGATGCAGATATGAGTTTCATCACGGAATCGGTGCGTGTGGCACCTGAAGCGTCCGGAGTATTCCAGAACTTGTTCCATGCTTCGATGCGCGCCTCCTGTTCCGGTCCGGAAACGAAGAGAACTGAAGACATCGGAGAATAACCCTTTACCATGCCGGCAGTTTTCATCGAATCACAGACATCAGAAAGAGCCTTGTTGCACTGGAGGGCCTCGTCGAGCGAGTTACCAGCAGCCGCGAAAATCACCTGGACATCGTTTCCCATATTCTTTTCGGCATAGAGGGCCTCAGAGCGCAAGGTCTCAGGCGACACGTAGCCGATATTCTTCAGGTTGGTATCGAATTCCACCTTGTGGGCAAAGGCGACGCCCACGACTATCATGACAATGACGGCGACTATCAGCCATCTGTTGGAATCATACGGAAGGTCATTGATTTTTCCTATGAGGCGGAACGCCCTTTCGCTCTTCCTGGTATCGCCCTGCTTCAGGAAATGAGGCAGGAACACGAGGCCAAACAAAGTACTGGCCACCAATGCGATAGACGCGAAGATACCGAAGTCTTTCAGCATTTCGCTCTCGGTGAAGAGAAGTCCTAGGAAAGCTCCGATGGTGGTTATGCAGCCCAGACATACCGGTGTGGCCTCATCTTTCAGGACCTTTTCCGAGTTGCCCACATATTTGAAATGCGTTAGGATATGCAGAATATAGCTGATGGCCACGCCCAGGATAATCGAACCGATTCCGAGGGACATCAGGGACATCCTTCCCTTCAGGAAGAAGATGCAGGCCAATGAAAAGAAGGCTCCGAATGCCGCAGGAACCACGTTCATCGGAATGAACGACCAGCTCTTGAATGTCAGGCAGAGCACCAGCAGAATGATGAGCAGGGAGATTCCCACAGTGACCGCCAGGTCGCTCTTGACGCATTTAGTGTTGCCGTAACTGCGGACAGGCGCGCCATGGAAAAGAACCTGGGCATCAGGATGGCTCTGCGTAAATTC
Source organism: uncultured Bacteroidales bacterium (assembly GCA_934700615.1). Lineage (GTDB taxonomy): Bacteria > Bacteroidota > Bacteroidia > Bacteroidales > UBA932 > Cryptobacteroides. Next base: position 11,103 of record CAKUXR010000027.1, on the reverse strand, counting down.
ATTGACCTGAGCCTCGATTTCACTCACCAGGCGGGAACTCGCCTTGGTGTCGAACGCCGTCACCGCAGGTGAGACGAAGGCCAATGCCACCGTACTGTCGCTGCAGAAAAGGTGCGAGTCAATGACAGTGAATCCTACCGACGAGCCGGCGTCTTTCTTGCCGCCTGCAAGCCCGCCCAGCATCGGAATTGATGCCGCCAGGTCGGTCCTCAATGAAAGCGGGTCGTTGGCCGCCATCTGGACGCCCATACCTGTCTCATCTTCCATTATGATGTCGTAGTCGAGAGCCATGAGGCTATCAACTGCTTGAGGGGTAAGGCGTTTCGCGAATTCCGCGTAGCACGAAGTGTCCACGAATGAAGGGATATGGGCCAGCGCGAAATCCATCGCATTGAGAGGAAGGTCGTCGTCAATGCGGTAGAAGACATTGTCAATGCAGTGGGATGCGGTATCCCTGACGAGTAGGGAATCCATGAACTCGTCCGCATAAGAAGACAAGGTGTAAGTGTCCAACAGAGAGTCTGTTGCAGATGTTATCTGTATGAAAATCTTGTCCTTCACTTTCAGATTTCCGAAAGCGAGTCCGCTGTCTGCTGTGGCTGAGGCAGGAAGGAGTTTGGTTATGTCTTCCTCGTATTCCACCTTCGAGCCGAAATAGATTGACAGGACACTGAGCACTGTCAGGAGTGCCCACATAATTCCCTTGTGTCCAGAGAAATACTTGTACAACGATTCGAAAATTCGTGTCATTTCACCTTAGCTAATTTATGACTTGCGTCTTCGCAGAGTCATTTCAAACTTTCTTTCCAATGTCTGTAAAAACCGGGCTCGGATGTCTCCAGGAGTCCGTCATGTGTAGTGAACAGCTGGATTGTATCAGCCTTGAGGACCACGTCACCGCTTCCGGCCTTCCGGATTTCGTAGGTGAAGCATATTTTGGCTCCCGGCTTGTCCAGCCATGTTATCTTAACGTCAAGTTCGTCATCCAACGTGGCCGGCGCCATGTACCTCAAGTGCATGTCATAGACCGGCGCGTAGTATCCGCTGTCGAAAATCAGCTGATAGCCAAGGCCATAGCGTCTTCCGAACGCCTCGCGGGCATCCTCCATGTATTTGACATAGTTGCCATGCCAGACCATCTGTATGGGGTCGATTTCCGAGAACCTCACCCTGATACGTATCGTTTCGCTGATTCCGCACATAATTATACAATGAATATCTTGATCTGCCCGCCGGCTATCTTCTCGTCTCCGCTGAAAGTCTCAGTCTCGACAAGGGACATGCCCATAGCCTCGCCGATGACATTGACATTGGTCTTGAGCGTCTCCCCTGTTTTCGGGGTGCGCGCAATCCTGAATGTCTTGATTTCACCTATCAGGCCTACATGAGGGTCCTCGCCTGCAAGAAAATATCTGTAGCCGGCAAATGCCGCGGCGCTCTGGGCGGAATGTTCTATCAGTCCGGGTTCCGACAGAAACCCGTTGATACAAAAGACATTGGCAGAAGATACTGTCAGTCCTGTCCGACCGCCCGTTTCATCGGCGGAATAGAGCACATCGACCATCACCATCGGTGGGCGCTGCGGTATCAGACGGAAGATTTCCTCTCCCCTGGCAAGCACTTGTCCTGTCATTGACTTATTTCAGGCGGTCAAAGACGAAATCGTAGAGAGCGGAGAAGGTCTTGATATGGGACACTTCGGTTCCCTGGATCTTGATGCCGAAATTCGACTCGATGAGAGCAACCAGGTCCACGAGACTGAGACTGTCAAGTTCAAGTGTTTCCTTGATGGGAGCCTCCGGCGTGATTACTGACTCTTCCACCTCAAACTCATCTGCAAGTGCAGCATTGATTTTCGCGATTAATTCCTGCTTTTCCATTTTTCCTTTTGTTTAACTTATATCTTGTTCCTGTTTCCGGCGGTGTTTCGCTCTTGCGAAACTTGGATTATCTTATATCTCTGATTATCAATGTAGAATTTGTACCTCCGAAGCCGAATGAATTCGACAGGAAGGTATCGAAATGTTTCTGGACACGAACTGCCGGAATCAGAAGTTTCGCAGAATCCTCATCAGGGTTCTCGAAGTTCAGGTTGGCGGCGATGAAGTCATTCTTCATCATGAGGATGGAGTAAATGACCTCGCTGGCTCCTGCCATCCACATTTCATGTCCGGTCTGGGACTTCGTGCTGGTCACCTCAACCTTCTGATTTCCAAAGACATTGAAAATTGCCTTGGCCTCGTTCGTATCTCCCACATGGGTAGAAGTCGCATGGGCATTGATATAGCCTATCTCTTCCTTGGTTATGCCCGCACGGCGGATGGCCATCTCCAATGAACGGCTCGGGCCCTCCACGTTAGGCGATGATATATGGTCTCCGTTTCCTGAGAATCCGTAGCCGAGGACTTCCGCGATGATGTGCGCGCCTCTGCGGACTGCCGATTCGTAACTTTCAATGATAACTGTCGCCGCTCCGCCTCCCGGCACAAGTCCGTCGCGGTCGCGGTCGAATGGACGTGATGCCTTCTCCGGCTCGCTTTCACGCGTGGAAAAAGCTGATATTCCGTCGAATGAACCTACAGAGAACGGATTGACTTCCTGCGCTCCTCCGCAGACCACCATGTCCTGGAGTCCGTTCTGGATGAGGAGTGCGCCAAGTCCTATAGCATGTGAACCGCTGGCACAAGCACCTGATACTGTAAGATTTATACCTTTAAGTTTGAAGATGCAGCCGAGGTTCATGGTGACGGTGCTGTTCATTGACTGAAAAATGGCACCAGAACCGCAAAGGGTCGTATCCTTCTTCTCGCGCATGATGTCAACGGCATTGACAACAGGCACTGTGGAGCTGTCATTTCCGTAAAGGAGGCCGACTTCATGGGTATTGAGGTAATCCTGGTCTATGCCCGCGTCCCTCAGCGCATCGCGTGTCGCGCAATATGCGTATTTTGCCTGTTCCGGCATGAAAACCCTCTGGGAACGGGACAGTTCCTTCTTCAGGTCCGGCACTATAAGCTTGGCAGTAAGGGCTGAACGGAAACCCATTTCCTTACGCTCGGGATCGAAGACGATTCCCGATTTGCCATTGTAGAGGGAATCCCTGACCTCGCCCAATGTCGTTCCGAGGCATGAATAAATTCCCATTCCGGTAATCACAACTCTATGCTGTTCCATAAATCTAATTGTTCAATATTGTGTCAATGTCTTTATACAATTTCTCGCGTTTAGCCCTGACGGATGCCATCCTGCCTGACTTGTCCAGCCTCCTGGCATTGACTCCGCGCAAAAGTTCCTGTCCCCAGCCGTAATAAGCCCATTCGAAGAGGCACAATGCAGGGAAAAGCGCAACATATATCACTGCCGCGAGCAAACTTGCCTTGGCCCATGTAATCAGGAATGTAACAAGTCCCAAGACCGGGAATATTATCAGTGCGTTCAATGCTATGAGGAAGGTTCCGGAGAACATTTCGTCTTCGGCTTTCTTCCAGAAATGTCGCGGGATTATCCATGCCGGGATCGAAGGCCAAATGGCAAAAACGGCGAGCGGAACGAGAGCCACCATCACTATAGCATTGACAATCAATGTAATAATCGAAGGTGTCGCGTCGAGTTCGGTATCGGTCAATCCTTCCGCCTCCATCTCCTGCTTCAGCGCTGATGCCTCCGCATAAACTTCGGCCACGGCCTCAGGCCTGCTTTCCTTTGCCAAGGTCAATGCTGCCACGAGATTCCTGTCGGACTGAAGTTTCTGCGGCAACTGGTCCGGATCGAGACCTGCACGTTTGGCAAATTCCTGCCCGTATCTGCCCTGACGGATGAAGTCAATGGCCTCGTAATTGTCAATGTCATCCACAGACAGCATCATGCTCTTGATCTGTTCCCGGACAAGGGCATTGACATGCCTCTGCGCCGTGCGCGGCTTCATCCTGTACAGTTCGTAGAACGGCTTTATGGAAATCGGCGTTCCATATTCTATCAGCATTTCAGTACGCAGATAACGATATGCCGAATAATGGTTGCAGCTCGGAAGGATGAAGATTTCCTTCTCGAAGTTCCCCATTTCGGCGGCCTCGAATGCCATTTTGGTATAGCCGTAAGAGAAGGTGCCCAAGAAATGCCTGGTCTGATGTCCTGCTTCCGGGTAGATCACAACGGTGTTTCCGTCGAGAAGAGCCTTCTCGGAATCACGGAATGTCGCACCGTTGTTTTTCAGCGCAGACTCTCCCTCCCAGTCGAGCCGGAAGGCTGGCAAAAGTCCGATTTTTCTCAGGAATTTGTCCACGAAAGGGCCCAATGCGAATACGTCTGCCCTGACTATGAAATGTACTATACGGTCAGATATGGACAACAGGACTCCCAGAGCGTCATTGAGACTGTTCTGGTGGTCAGAGACAATAAGAAGAGGAGTACCGTCAGACGGCACGTTCCCGGTGTTTATGTAATGTACCCGTCTGTAATATACCTTTTCTACCAAAAACTTGACGTAAGCTTTGAATATCCGGTACAGGACAGGTATGTTCGTTTTCGCCATAATCAATCATCAAAAAATTTCCCGACACGAATCTTGCAAATGTAGTTATTTTCCTATAAATGCCAAAAATGAAAGGGTTTGCCGGATTTGCAATGTTATTTTTAGAACATAAAATTTGACTTTTGTAAATTTATTTCGTGATTTTACAAGCCTGTTTCATTCTTTGGGAGTATCTTTGCGCCCCCCTAGTAAGCATGAAAAAATAAGTTGGTAAAGATTTGAGAAGGATTTTCGAGGATAGATTTCTTTTCGAAGAAGGAGTGTACTGGACGTACACGACTGATGAGAAAAGGAATATAGACCGAAAAGACGAGCAAAGATTAACAAGTTATTTTTTAAGGATTACTTAACAAATAGATGTATTAATCTAAAACAATCGTGAACCGCACTCCCGGACATAATATCGGCAAATTTGCAAGAACAGTTGTACTTGCGATTGTCTGCGTGCTCCTGTCATTGACGGCAAGGGCGGGTGCGGTCATGCCATCTGCGATGAAGGCGGAGATTGAGGCGGCAGACAGCATCGGAAAAAGTTCTGACAGCGTCTCGGTAAAGATTTACTACCGCTGGGACAACTTTGACATTGACACGACTTATCTCGGCAATGGCGCGAGCCTCAGGGAGATTGAGCGGATTTTCAACCGGAGCCTGCGTCTCGTTGACAGCATCTACATCATTTCGAGCGCGTCGCCGGAGGGAACTGTCCGATACAACGCGAAGCTCTCGGAAAACCGCGGACTTGCATTGAAAAGACAGCTTGCGGGCATCCGGAACGATGGACGGATCGGGGACGTGACGATTTTTCCGCTGGGTTCCAATTTTCCGGAGTTTCTCGGCGCGCTGGAGTCGGATGACAGGGTTCCGTCGAAGACTGAAATACTCAGGGAGTTCGCGAGCCGTCCGAAAGAGCATCCTGACACGGTTTATCGACGGATTATGAAGATGGACGACGGCGTGCCTTACATATATATAAAGAGGAATATCCTGCCGTATCTGAGGTATGCGGAAGTGACCATGTTTTCCAAGCATGATTTCCGTCACGACTTCCCGCCGATGCCTGAAGTTCCGGGACTGGTTCCGGTCAATGCTGCAAGGCAGGAGGCTGAAAATATCTCGCTCGCGGAGCCTGAAGCAGAGTCCGGCAGCAAGCAAAAGAAATATTGGTATCCGGCCCTCAAGACCAATCTGCTGTATGATGTAGTCACGGCATTGAACGCGGAAGTGGAATTCCCGATAACAAAGAAGTTCTCCATCCTTGTCGAGGACGTTTTCCCGTGGTGGAAATGGGGCACCAATGACAAGCAATATTGTTTTCAGCTTTGGACAATGGGCGTGGAGCCGCGCTGGTGGTTCCGGAGGACTGACAAGAAGGACTGGCTGAGCGGGCATTTCGCGGGTGTCTATGCCATGGCGGGGAAATATGACCTCCAGTGGAAGACGAAGCCGTGTTATCAGGGCGAATACTGGTCCGCCGGTCTGACTTACGGTTATGCAATGCCGATCTGCAAGTGGCTGAATATGGAGTTTTCCGTGTCGGCGGGCTATATAAGCAGTGATTACAGGCATTATCAGCCGGATGATGGCTATGACCATCTGTACCGCGACAAGTTCAAGGTGGGCAGGATGTCGTGGTTCGGCCCCACAAAACTGAAAGTTTCACTTGTCCTGCCGCTGTGGAAGGACTCGCACAATAGATAATAATCAAATTTTTAATACAGATCAATGTCAATGTTCCGTCACATACATGCTTCCGGAGGCAACGCTTTCTGCGCCGCCTGGCTGATGCTGTGCGTGTCCGTGTCCGCAGGCTGCCACAGGAGGCCGCTGGAGGATCCGGAATATCTGACGAAGGTCAATGTCGAGGTCAACATTGACAATATCCAAAATGTGACTTGCGACATCTACAACCCGAAGGTTCAGGCCCCGGTGATAGAGCCGGAGATGATGCATGTCATTTTCTTCGACAAGAAGGACAATGTCGCTGCCGAGACTTTCATCACGGATGTTACCACGGCGGAAAACGGGAGGAGGGTGATTTCCGGCGAGTTTTCCATAATTCCGGGAAGGTACAAGATGCTGATTTATGACTACGGCACGGATGACACTCTCGTAAAGGATTATCATTCATGGGACAATGCTTGTGCCTTTACGGACAGGGCGGCGTCCTATATAGCGAACCAGTATGCTTCCAAGGGTGAGGTCCCGGAGGTCCGTGTGGAGCCGGAGCATCTGGTTGTCGCCAGGAATTCCGATGAGCACATTCCCTATCATTTCGGACTCTATACCATACATACCGAGGCGCGTTCTGTGGTGGAGTCCTGGTATCTGCAGATAAAGGTTGACGGTCTTCAGTATGTCTCAGGAGCGCAGGCTCTGCTCCGCGGCATGGTCGGCTCGAATTTCATCGCCTCTGACACCCGTGTCAATGTCCCTGAGACGTCGCTCTGGTTCAAGATGATGAAGAGTGATGACGACGGCACGCCAGTCATCTGCGCGGTCTTCAACACCTTCGGGCACATAGGAGGTTCTGTCAATGACTTGGAGGTCACTTTCGACCTTACCAGGACCGACGGCAAGGTTTTCCGGCACGCCTTCGACATTTCAGACCTGTTCCGGAGTGACAACGCTGTACTTCATCATTGGCTTCTTCTGGAAAAGACTATAAAGATTGACCCGCCCAAGACATCAGGAGGTTATGATCCGGTCATAGGTGACTGGGATGATGAGCATAAGGAAATTGAAATCAAATAAACATATTAAATAAAAAACATCATGAAAAAATTAATCGTGCTTTTCTCTGCAGTTGCAGCCCTCGCTGCCTGCTCCAAGAATGAGGTAGTTCCTGCCGTTTCAGGCGAGAACGTGGAGATCTCTTACAAAGTTGCCCCTAGGACAAAGGCTGATGCTGATCCTAAGGCTTTCAACACTGACAATGTGTTCGCTTCTTGGGCTTATTATCTGCCTAGCGAGAAGAGCTGGAGTGAGAATCAGGCAGAGGCGAAAATATACATTGGAAAAGACGGAGAAGAAGGAGCTACCATCTCATATGTCAATAACGTTTGGAAAGACAAGTACAATTCTTACTATTGGCCAAAGGAAGGCAAACTCACATTCTTCGCGTATTCATTGAACAGCAGTTCTCTGACTGACAAATCTGGCACTGATACACACTTTACTTGCCTAAACAGTGAGTTCCAGTACGGTATCCACGGATCTCTCAATCTGGACACTCATCCAAATACAGATTTTCTCGTAGCAGATATCGCATCTGACAAGACCGCCAATGAAAGCAAATACAATTTCAATGGCGTACCTACACTTTTCAAGCACAAGCTTTCAAGAGTCAAATTCGCTGTAAAGAAAAAAGCTGACTATGCGAATACGATTATCACATTGAATTCCATCACTTTCAAAAACCTTGTCTATGGAATGACCTATACTCAGTTCATGAATGATGCAGCCAAAGGTATCATTACTGATTATATTTTCCCTGGAACAGACAGATCCAATCAGGAATATACGAAAACTGACTTTGAGGTCGCATCTACTGAATTTGTTTCTATTCCTGACGCTAACGAGGTCAGATATATCTATATTCCTCAGGAATTCAAGGATGAGACAGACACAAACAAGATTGCCACCATTGAAGTCAAATACACTGTAACATTCAAAGATGGCATCTCTGAGACCTACATCAAGACTCTCAACGTGAAGGATATCTTCGAGGACTGGAAAGTTGGCAAGAGATATACTTTCAACCTCACCTTCTCTCTCGACGAGATCAAGTGGGCACCAGCTGTAGGTGACTGGGAGGATGAGATTAAAAACATCGATGTTGTAACTGGCGAGGTCAAACCGGCAGATGGCTCAATCTCTGCTGCTGACGACGACACCACAACAGACGAGCAGTGCTAATTATTGATTTTCGACACAGTTCGAAACATATCGCAGAAAGCAGGGCGTTCTGCCCTGCTTTTTTCATATCCATAAGACCTCCCCGTTATCTTCCAATTTCCCGAACAACACTGTAGTTAAGTAAGCATTAAAAAATAAGTTGGTAAAGATTTGTGAAGAATTTTCGAGGATAGATTTCTTTTCGAAGAAGGAGTGTACTGGACGTACACGACTGATAGAAAAAGGAATATAGACCGAAAAGACTCGCAAAGATTACCAAGTTATTTTTAAGGATTACTAAGCGACTTATCAAGGTCATAGACATCTTGCTGTCATCTTCCTCTGCATTCTGTCTCGCACTGCAGCACAAGAAAAGGCAGAAGATAATCTGACTCTGCATCACGGCCAGTACCGAGCATGGTTTGAAGGCACAAGAACAAGGCAGATGATAAGCTGACAGATGAGGCCTTCTGTTTCGACCCTCTTGGCAGATGACAATTTAAGGTTCATCCCGCTAACTTGTTAGACATCAATACCATACAGAATTCACATAACTTGGTCTACCTGTCAAGACCCCCTTTCAGACCCACCTCTTGCCATCCCACGATTTCCGTAAAAGCTTGACATTCAGCATAAAATGCTAAACCACGTCTGTCAAGAGGGTCGAAGACCAGACTGTCTTAAAAGTCCTAGCAAGAGTGAAATTGTTCGTATCCCTATACACGGCCTAAAGCGAATTCATAATTCTCACTGAGAAAAGTTTGACCATTAAGACAGCCTTCCCCACAACGAAGGATACCAATGTCGTCAGTTTTTCTTACTCTGTTACCAATCGATCATCGGCCACACAGTTTATCCGCATAAACGGAATTTGCCCAGAAAACATAGCGTTTTCCGGACAAATAACCGAATGATATTTCTCTAAACAAGACTACTTTTGCTCCGACCTATCCCTTAGCCTAGAAACCTCTTCTGCGGAGAGCCCTGTGGCCTGCGTGATAATCTCGCAAGGTGTCCCGAGCCGTATAAGATTCATCGCGATATTCGATTGCCCCTCTTTGAGGCCCTCTTCTCGTCCTGCCTCTCGTCCAGTTTCACGTGCGTACTCAATCTGATTGTATGTGTCCCGTTCAGTATTCATAGATTTAATGTAATTGGTTCTGTCCTCGTCGTCAAGCTGGGCGAGCTCCGCAACATCGAAGAGCTTCGTGAATATCCTGTTCCTCAGTCTCTCCGGACGCTCCAGTAGATTGGACATGTTCTTCAGCAGATACAGCCACTTGTCCAAGTCCGTCTCCAGTTCATCCTCGCTCTTGTCGAACTTCTCCACCTCCACGAAAACAAACTCCAGTTTGTCCGTCATCAACTTTTTCGAAGTCGCCTCCAGCAGCCGGTACCGGTGCTCGGTCATCTCGTCGTCCTCATACTTGAAGTTCAGGATTCCGAGGAAGAAGACTCCGTCCAGACTGAAGTCCCACGGCATGTTCCCCCTTGCCTCTTCTGCCAATGCCTTCTTTCCCTGTTTCATTATCGGGAATGAAGTGTAGAACAGGGCCCTTTCGAAGAAGTGCTTCTGATAACCACGCTGCATCTCTACAAGGAACGTCTTTCCGTCCACGGTCCTGCACAGCACGTCGAAGATTGCCTTCCTGTCGTCCTCCATGATTCCCAACTGCTCCGTCGGAACGTATGTGATGTCCGATATTGCGTACTGCGGGAAAATCACCTTGAGGAATTCGATGAGAATGTCCTTGTTGACTTCCGTCCCGAAAATCTTTTTGAAGCTCCAGTCGACCATCAGGTCGATGTACTTGCCCTCGCTTCCAACCTTGACTAATTCTGTCATAAAATTAAGTATTATTTTAATTATAACAAATTATTGAGATTGATACCGGCTGTCGTTAACCGGCTGGCCGTGCGTCAATCAAGGTTGCAATACTATATAAAATTTTCGCGCAAAACCCGAAAATGTGGCGAAATACCCCGAAACAGGCGGGTGGTTTCAAAAGATTTTTATGATTTTTAAATTCAAATGATAATTTTTAAATCTTTATGACGTCAAAAAGCACTTTTGAAATCACAAAAAAATAGGACATGTTATGCCGGCAGAGGCCTTCGGAGCGGTACGCCCCGTTGGGGCTATCCTTCCCACCGCTTTCGCGGCGGGCCCCTGCCATTCACGAAGCCACGGGCGGCTACGCCGCTCCGAAGGCCCCTGCCGGCCAGTCATGCTCAGATGATGTTTTCCCCGTTAACACAGATGATTGGGGTTTCCCACTGACCACAGATGATTGTGACATCAGAAGAAGAATTCTTCAGCGCCGAGGAGCAAGACATGACCATATACGAAAAAAGGCCTCTGAAATGAATCAGAAGCCTCTTCAGTGGAGATAGACGGAGTCGAACCGACGACCCTCTGCTTGCAAAGCAGATGCTCTAGCCAACTGAGCTATATCCCCAAAATTTGTAGACCTGAGCAGATTTGAACTGCTGACCCCCACATTATCAGTGTGGTGCTCTAACCAACTGAGCTACAGGTCTATATATAAAATATGAAAGACTAGCACAAGAAGAATACCTAGAGTATTCCTCATACAACTAAACCGCGAGCTCGTGTCGAATCTCACTCCAAAAAGGAGGTGTTCCAGCCACACCTTCCGGTACGGCTACCTTGTTAC
>CAKUXR010000026.1 GCA_934700615.1 uncultured Bacteroidales bacterium | reverse complement strand
GATTTCAACCCTAAGGGAAAATCAGAGGGTGAGATCATGAGATTCTGCCAGGCATTCATGCTCGAGTTGTGGAGAAACATCGGTCCTGACATGGACGTTCCTGCAGGTGACATCGGCGTCGGCGGGCGTGAGATCGGCTTCCTCGAGGGAATGTACAAGAAACTTACACGCGAACACAATGGTGTGCTCACAGGAAAGGGCATCTCTTTCGGCGGTTCACTTATCCGTCCTGAGGCAACAGGCTTCGGCGCTGTTTACTTCCTCCAGCACATGCTTCATAACCACAAGGCAGACCTCGACATCAAGGGCAAGACCGTTGCAGTTTCCGGTTTCGGTAACGTATCATGGGGTGCCTGCGTAAAGGCTACTGAACTCGGCGCAAAGGTTGTTGCAATTTCAGGTCCTGACGGAGTCATCTACAACCCTAACGGAATGACCAAGGAGAAACTCGACTATATGCTTGAGCTCCGTGCAACCTGCAACGACGTTGTCGCTCCATTCGCAGAGAAATTCCCGGATGCAACATTCACCCCTGGCAAGAAGGCTTGGAGCATCAAGTGCGATATCGCCATGACTTGCGCATTCCAGAACGAAATGTCCAAGGAGGATGCTGAGGAACTCATCGCAAACGGCACATGGTGCTGCGTAGAGGTTTCCAACATGGGTTGCCAGCCAGGAGCTATCGAAGCATTCCAGAACGCCAAGATCCTCTTCGCGCCTGGTAAGGCTGTGAACGCAGGTGGTGTTGCAACATCAGGTCTCGAGATGACCCAGAACGCAATGCACCTCAGCTGGACAGCTAAGGAAGTTGACGAGAAACTCCATGGCATCATGGACGCTATCCATACCTCTTGCGTTAAATACGGTACTCAGCCGGACGGCTATATCAACTACGTTAAGGGTGCCAACATCGCAGGCTTCATGAAGGTTGCTGAGGCTATGCTTGCACAGGGCGCTATCTAATAAAGTCACAGGGCAGGAAATACAAGTCCTCCCGATATGACAACAGTATAATGTGTGATGGGGGCATTTCATCGGAATTGTCCCCATCATCTTTTTTAAGACGGCTAACGTTTGTTATATCTGCAAAAATTCCTAACTTCGCACTTTGTTGTTGCTGAAACCTTACAGGTGCAGCATACCGCATAACTGACAATAGTATTATTCAAAAACACAAGATGTCAACTGAAACAGTTAAACCAGCTGCGGCATTTCCTGTAAAGAAGCTCGTGATGCTTCTTCTTACCATTGCCGTATTTCTTTTCTTCTGGTTCGTTCCAAGGTCATTCTTTGGCGTGACCGACAACGGAACACCGATTCTTTCAATTATTGAGCAGAGAACAGTGGCAATTTTCGCACTGGCAGCATTGATGTGGATGTTCGAAATCCTCCCGACGTGGGCAACGTCTGTGACTGTCATCGTTGTTCTGCTGTTCACCATCTCGGACAGCTGTCCATTATTCCTGAGGAATGTGGGTACTGACCCTGCTGACATGGGAACATTCGTAAGCTATAAGGCCCTTCTGGCTGCATTCGCCGACCCTACCATCATGCTGTTCCTCGGAGGATTCCTCCTTGCGATTGCGGCGACAAAGGTCGGTCTGGACGTACAGCTCGCGAGAGTCCTTCTGAAACCGTTCGGAACAAAGCCTAAATTCGTCCTCCTCGGATTCCTCATGGTTATCGGCGTATTCTCAATGTTCATGAGCAATACTGCTACGGCCGCCATGATGCTTACCTTCCTGGCACCTGTCCTCAAGACACTTCCGGCCAGCGAGAGAGGCCAGGCCGGCCTTGCATTGGCAATTCCTGTAGCTGCCAACCTCGGAGGTATCGGAACCCCTATCGGAACCCCTCCTAACGCGATTGCCCTCGGATATCTGACGGAGACAATGCATCAGAGCATCGGTTTCGGCGAATGGATGCTTATCATGGTTCCTTACGTTATCGTGATGCTTCTTTTCGCATGGTTCCTCCTTCTCAAGCTTTTCCCGTTCTCATCTGACAAGATAGAACTCAAGATAGAGAATACCAGGAAACCGGATACGAAGACATATATCGTTTGGGTAACATTCGCAGTGACAATCCTCCTTTGGGTGCTCGACAGATACACCGGCATCAATGCCAATGTCGTAGCCATGATTCCGGTCGGTGTATTCTGCGCGACAGGCGTCATCACCAAGGAAGACCTCAAGAACGTGGAATGGAGTGTCCTCTGGATGGTAGCCGGCGGTTTCGCCCTCGGTATAGCATTGAACAAGACAGGTCTCGCTGAGAACCTCGTCCAGTCTATTCCGTTCGCATCATTCAAGCCGCTCGTTATCCTTATCCTTTCAGGTCTCCTCGGATACGCGATGTCCAACTTTATCTCGCACTCTGCAGCTGCCAGCCTTCTCGTGCCTATCCTCAGTGCGGTAGGTGTCGGAATGGGTGACATGCTCGGACCTATCGGCGGTGTCAAGGCACTTCTCGTAGGAGTTGCACTTTCTACTTCCGTTGCGATGCTTTTCCCAATCAGTACACCTCCAAACGCGATTGCGCATTCTACAGGTCTTATCCAGGTGAAGGATATGACGAAGGTAGGTGCCATCATAGGTATCGTAGGACTTGTACTTGGTTACGCAGTATTGATTTTCATAGGATTCTAATGAAAAAAAGTTTTATTACACTGGCAGCCGTTGCTCTTCTTGCACCGGCTGCTGTGGCTTTTGCTTCCGAGCCTGCTGCTGAGACAGCCAAAACAGAGAAGCCAGCTCATTTCAAGTTCTACGGTTTCATCCGCAACTACTTTGCCTTCGACTCGCGCGACAGCAAGGCCGGAACCAAGGACCTGTTCTATTATCTCCCGTTGGACGAGTCTCTCAATTCCAATGGAACTGATATCAATGCCAATCCTTCATTCCGTTTCCTCGCCATCACTTCCCGTCTCGGACTTGACGTGAAGGATTATCAGATCGGAAAGACCAAGGTCGGCGCCAAGGTGGAAACTGACTTCTATTGCATGAACGGCAATGTCGCAGTTCTCCGTCTCCGTCAGGCTTATGCCACATTGGGATGGGACAATCTCGGAAACGACGGAACCCAGAGTACTTCCCTCAAAATCGGTCAGGCATGGCATCCGATTGCGGCTGACCAGCCTTATGTCATTGACCTTGAGACCGGTACTCCTTTCAATGCATTCAGCCGTACACCTCAGGTGATGGTTGATCACAACTTCTCCAAGAACTTTGCATTGACCGCAGGTGTCCTCTGGCAGATGCAGTATCTTTCTACCGGTCCTAAGGGAGCTTCTGACACTTATATCAAGTATTCCTGCACTCCTGAGTTCTATGCCGGTCTGACAATGAAGACCAATCACGGCTTCCTTGCACGCGTCGGCGCTGATGTGCTCAGCATCAAGCCTAGAGTGAGAAATGCGGAAGGAGAGAAAGTCTCTGACAGAATCACCACTGTAAATCCTTATATATATGCACAGTATGGTTCCCGCGATTTCTCTATCAATGCCAAGGTTATCTATGCGTCAGCCGGTGAGCATATCAACATGCTTTCGGGATATGGCGTGACCAAGGTGGAGGCTGACGGTTCATGGGATTATGCTCCATTGCACAGCACCGCATCATTCCTTTCAGTGAAGTATGGCCGCAAGGTCCAGGTCCAGGGCATGGTCGGATATATGAAGAATCTCGGAACATCAAAGGCACTCTATGAGGACGTTGCTCATCCCGGATATACCAGCACCAGCAACGTATATATCAGCGGCAACGGTTTCCACAACCTTAACCAGCTTATCCGTGTGACCCCTACTGTGGTCTATAATCTCGGCAAGCTTTCATTTGCCCTTGAGTATGACATCACTGCTGCACAGTATGGAAAGTATGCTGTGGCCGGTCATGTGAACTCTTCCAACGGACTCGTTGACGGTGATCTCCACTGGGTTACCAACCACCGTCTTCTCGGAATGGTGAAATTTACATTCTAATCTGATGGACAAGGAACTTCTGATTACCAGTATCCGGTCGATTCCGGATTTCCCGAAAAAAGGCATCCTCTTCAGGGATGTCACGACATTGTTCAATAATGCAGATGCCTTCAGGGAAGCTGTAGATGCCATTTATGAACTTTATAAGGACAAGGGCATCACTAAGGTTGCCGGTCTCGAATCCCGTGGCTTCATTCTGGGTGCGGCATTGGCCTACAGATTGGGCGCGGGTTTCGTCACAATCCGGAAACCCGGGAAACTCCCTTGCGACACATATTCTGAGGAATATATGAAGGAGTACGGAACAGATACTCTTGAAATACATACAGATGCATTGACTTCGGACGATGTGGTTCTGCTGCATGACGATCTGCTGGCGACAGGCGGTACTGCCGTGGCAGCATTGAACCTCATACGCAGATTCTCGCCGAAGGCGATTTACGCGAACTTCATAATAGAGTTGGCAGAATGTGACGGAATGTCGGCGATGCCGTCTGATATTGAGACAACTGCTTTGTTGAAATTATAGTTTAGGGGCTGGCTGGAGTTGTATCACGGTCAGCCTCAAATCATTCCGGGGCGCTGGAGTGGATTTGCCGCCAATGACGGATTACTTATCAATTCATACAAACAACCTTATGTTAAAAAAAACCTTTTTTGCTGCTGTTGTAGCACTGATGGCGTTCTCGCAGATGGCGAAAGCGCAGACTAACCTCCAGATCTTTTACGACTTCGGCCGTGATCGTAAACAAGTTACCACCACCCTTGAAGGCTTCTATGGGGACAAATGGGGTAACACATTCTTCTTCATTGATTATGACTACAAGGCAAAAAAGGAGGATGGCAACAAAGCGCCATGCGGAACCTATTTCGAGATTGCACGCTGCCTGAATTTCTGGCAGGACAGCAAACTCGCTCCTCTCAGCCTTCATGTGGAGTACAACGGCGGTGTATATAGCGCATATAACATCAACCACGCCTTCCTCGGAGGTCTCGACTGGTTCATCCACAGCAAAGATTTCAAGAACACATTGAACCTCAAGGTTCTCGGCAAGTATATCGTCTATGACAAGGCTACCGACGGAAGCAGACCTCACAGCAAGGTGCCTATGCAGTTCACTGCCGTTTGGGGCATGCAGGATCTTTTCAATGTCAAAGGCCTCAGATTCAGCGGCTTTGCTGATTTCTGGTGGCAGAACCACTCAGTAGCGAAGATCGACGGAGACGGCAACTTCAAGATGGATACCTGGAAGACTTCCGATATCGTGTTCATCACCGAGCCTCAGCTCTGGTATGCTGTCGGACAGCACTTCGGCGTGGACAACCTAAATGTCGGTACCGAAATCGAGCTCTCTTATGACTTCGGTTCAGGCAGCGGTTTCTGGTGCCGTCCATGTCTCGGTGTAAAATGGGTATTCTAATCATTGACAGACAATGAACTCATTCATACAGAAGACTTTCGGTATGGATCCTGCAAAGCACAGCATCCGTACCGAGATTATCGCGGGAATCACCACATTCCTCACGATGGCATATATCCTTGCCGTCAATCCTAGTATTTTCGGGGCGCTTGCTGCTCAGGGAATGCCTACAGACGCAGTATTTACTGCTACCGCACTCGCAGCCATCGTCGGCTGTCTGGTAATGTCCATCTATGCCAAGAAGCCTTTCGGACTCGCTCCGGGAATGGGCCTCAATGCTTTCTTCGTGTTTACAGTCTGTCTCGGAATGGGACACTCATGGCAGATGGCATTGACAGCGATCTTCCTTGAAGGTGTTCTTTTCATCCTTTTGACAATTACCAATGTGCGCAAGCTTATCGTGGATGCGATTCCGATGAACCTGAAGCGTGCAATTGGTGCAGGTATCGGTCTCTACATTGCTTTCATCGGCCTCAAGTCTGCCGGTATCATCGTCAGCAGTGACTCGACCTCAGTAACTCTCGGCCCGCTTTCGGACAGCACATCCATCCTGGCCATAATCGGACTCCTGCTTACCTCTGTCCTGGTTATCCTCAAGGTCCGCGGAGGAATGCTTCTCGGTATCCTTGTGACCACAATCATCGGCATACCTATGGGTGTTACCCATTTCAACGGCCTTCTTTCTACACCTCCTTCCATTTCCTCGATTTTCTGCCAGTTCGAATGGTCTCAGATTTTCTCGTGGGACATGGTTGCCATTGTGTTCACCTTCCTCTTCATTGACATGTTCGACACCATCGGAACTGTTGTTGGTGTGTCCGTAAAGTCCGGAATGGTCGATGAGAAAGGCAATGTGGACGGCATCAACAAGGTGCTCATGGCCGATGCCGTGGCTACTGTAGCCGGTGCCATGTTCGGTACCAGTACTACCACAACATACATCGAGAGTGCTTCCGGCGTTTCAGAAGGCGGCCGCACAGGCTTGACTTCATTCACGATCGCCGTATGCTTTGCAATCGCCCTTCTGTTCTCGCCTCTGTTCCTCGCCATCCCCGGCGCTGCTACAGGCCCGGTCCTCTTCATCGTAGGTGTGATGATGGCCGCTCCTGTCAAGGAAATCGACTGGGAGGACTATTCCGAGGCTATCCCTGCCTTCGTGACAATGCTGCTCATGCCTCTCGCATACAGCATTTCCGACGGAATCATGCTAGGTATGATTTCATACGTAGTGATCAATGCCCTCACAGGCAAATTCAAGAAGGTTTCAGTTACGATGTGGATACTTGCGGTTCTCTTCGTCCTGAGATACGTACTTATGAGATAATAACGTACAGTTCGATATTCGGCCCGTTGCGCACTCCAATCAGTTTGCAGCGGGCTGATTTTTTTGTATATTTGTCTTGATAACACCCTAAAATGCTATAGCCATGTCAATACTGAAGAAAATGCTCGTCAGGCTTCCTGTCAAGAAATCTTATCTCAAGATGGCTTGGGATGCTACTGCAAAGGGCCAGCGGGAACTTGCACTGCATCTCTTTAAGCTGGCTTACGAACAAGAGACAGACCCTGAAAAGAAGGCCGAAGCCGCGTGGAATGTATATGTTGACTGCAAGAACAATGAGAAATATCACGAGGCTTATCTGTGGTGCGAAAGGACTGCAAGACTCGGTTTCGTGAAAGCGATGCGAATTCTGGGGAAGGCATATTTCTATGGTCTCGGGATTGTCCCGAACTATCGTATTGCCGCGAAATGGTTCAAGTCGGGGGCTGACCTCGGGGATGCCTCCTGCATCAGACTTTTGGGCGAGTGTTATGTCCAGGGCAAGGGCGTAAGGACCAATGAGAAAAAGGCTTACGAGTATTTCAGCAAGGCCTACGAACTTGGAGAGCCGGGCAGTTATTATTGGATGGGGCTGGCATACCGTTTCGGCGGAGCAGGTTATGAGGCAAACATCCCGAAAGCTATGGAAATATGGCGGGAAGGACAGTCCAACTCGCGTTGCCTCAATGAGTTGGGCAAGTGCTACTTCTGGGGTGAATGTGTGCCGAAAGACAAGGATATGGCTTATCAGTACTTCAAGAAAGTCTCCGACCAGGGAAAGGATTTCGCGGATGATTACCTGTCTCCGGACAAATCCTCTCTTAGGAGTGAGGCCGAAGTGGAAGCCTTGATTAATTACCGATGAATATTTTCAATCCGGAACACGACTTGTGTATGGCCAACGGTGACGCGAACTTCGTGCCGCCGTTTTCCGCATTGGAATTCGGCAGGGATTGTGCCGGACTCACTTCATATATCCAGAAGGCAGGCGATGGAGAAACAGTCCCGTGGGGCTGGGATGCCGTTCTTAAGCAACGTCTTGTAAGACAGGGAGTTCCAGTGTCGTCCCTGCCTTCGGACGAGGCGCTCGATGAAATCCGCCGGCTGTCGCGCAGAGGAATTGCGGCTGCCGCCGGGGTTTTTGTCAATGCCAATGTGCCGAATCCCCTGTTGAGGCCGGACGGCTTCGTGAAAGAGGTCTTCAGTGTGGAGGATGCAGTCTCGGCTGTGGATGAGTTTTCCGATGCCGTTTTCAAGGCTCCGCTCTCGGGCAGCGGCAAGGGTCTCAGATGGGCCAGACGTGGAGAACTGTCTGCCAGTGATTTGGGCTGGTGCAAGAACATCATCGCCAGGCAGGGGAGTCTCATGGTGGAAAAGCGTCTCGAAGTCGTGCAGGATTTTGCCATGCTGTTCCATGTGGGACCTTCGGAAGATGGGGGAAATTCCGTAAACTTCGAAGGGTATTCCTTGTTTTTCAATGATAACGGAATCTACAAGGGAAATGTCCTTTCCGATGACGCGCATATACTTTCCGAACTCTCCGGATACGTGCCGGAGGCATTGATTGTCAATGTCAAAGCAGCATTGACCTTATTCCTGGAGCGGGAATTTTCGGGCCGGTATTCCGGTTTCGTCGGCGTCGATATGTTCATTTATCGGGAGTCGGGACAATCTTCTTTCCGGCTTGCGCCGGTGGTCGAAATCAATGTCCGTATGACGATGGGGCTTCTGGCGAATCGGGTTTACAGGCGTCTCGGGCGTGATTTCGGGGACGGGCGTTATGTCATGACAGTGGAGTTTTCTCCGCGTGAGGGCGAACTCTATTCCCGCAGGTCGTCATATCTGTTGGCATTGACAAAAATTACTCCCTCCACAAAATACGCCGTCGTCGTGAAGGAACGTTGATGTGGAGGGTGTGAAAGATTCCCGCTTCCGGGACTGGGCCGCTAGTCTTCAGGATATGGAGCGAAATCTGATTTCTGGGCTCCGCAGACCGGGCATTTCCATGAGTTAGGGATGTCCTTGAAAGGAGTCCCCGGTTTTATCCCGCTGTCGGGATCTCCCTCAGCCGGATCGTAAATCCATCCGCATCTGAGGCATTCGTACTTCATCTGTTCTTTAGCCATAATGGATTTGATTATTGTTAATGTGCTTAAATTTAAGCAATTAGGATGAATTATCCAAATTGCAGGGGAAATTGCGGGTGATATGGATGTCAGGTGCGAATGTCCTGTGCTTTGGCACTTTACGTGAAAAATCATATCTTTGTCTTTATCGGGGACACTTTGTCTGACCAAGTGCGTGTACTGAACCTGTCGCAGAATGGTCTTCCCCTTGTGTAATCGCCTTGTCCCGGCAACGGAGATTGGCATTGACCGAAGCCTTGAACGGAGACTTTGGCGAGAAGTAATTGACTAAACAGAACAGAATGGGACGATTGTATGACCTCCTTATGAAGGACTACCGCTTGAAGGAAGGCCTGAATGCATGTATCAACTGCGGTACCTGCACGGCCATCTGTCCTGCGGCCGAGTTCTATCGATATGATCCGCGCAAGATCGTGGACATCGTCCAGAGCAAGGACGATGAAGAAATCGAGAAACTGCTGAAGAGTGAAACCATCTGGTATTGCGGCGAGTGCATGAGCTGCGTGACGAGATGTCCGCGCAAGAATGCACCCGGCCTCATTGTAATGGCATTGAGGAACCTTTCCATCGAATTGGGCTATTTCGTGGAGTCGGAAAAAGGTCGCCAGCAGTGCATCCTGACCAAGGATTTGTGTGCGAATATCCTGGACTATGGCTATTGTGTATATCCGCGCCGTTTCGATTACGCGGGACATCCTGAGGCCGGAAGAGTCTGGGAATGGGAGGAAAAACATCTGGACGACGTGTTCGAAAGGCTTGGCGGAAATCTGGACGGAGACGGTCCCGGAGCCATGAGGCGTATTCCGCAGGAAGACCTTGACGAACTCAAGCGTATCTTCGACGAGACCGGTGCTACGGAAAGAATAGAAAAAGTACGTGCCGCCGGACTGAGGAAGGCTGCGGAGATGGGCCTTACCGAAGAAGAATTCATGCAGAAAATATATACGGACAGCGATCCGAAACACTTAAACCGATAGCCCTCAATGATTTACGAAGGCAAACAAAAAATCTGGTCAGACTACCAGAAAGATATTCCGGACGATCACTATTTCTACGTCCGCAGTTGCATCAGACAGAGTTTTTTTCCGGCTTCCGAGGCGGCTTTCCTGAAGATTACCAGACAGGAACTGGGCAAGGATATATTTGAGACCGAGCATCATACGACATGCGGAGGCATTGCCTATCACTCGGATACCATCCCGCAGGAAACGGCGATGACAATCATAGCCCGTCAGTTCGCATTGATGGCGAAAAACGGCTATGAAAACTATGTCTGCTCCTGCATCACCTCCTTCGGACTCTATTGCGAGACGATGGAGACTTGGCGCGAGTTCCCTGAACTGGAGGCAAAGGTGCGCGAAAACCTTTGGAAAACCTGCAAACTCGAGTTTGCCAAACCGAAGGTCCTCGTCCATGCCAGCGACCTGATCTACAAATACCGCAACCTCATTGCCGCGCAGGCGAAGCATAAACTTGTCAATGTCCATACGGGTCGCCCTCTCCGCGTCGTGGAGCATATCGGCTGCCATTATTCCAAGATGTTTCCTTCCAAGGGTGTCGGCGGGGCTGAATATCCTTATGTCCTTGTCGGAATGATAGAGGCATGGGGAGGCGAAATCATTGACTATCCTGAGAGGCGTCACTGCTGCGGATTCGGTTTCCGCCAGTATCTCGTGAAGGGTAACCGCGGATATTCATTGTCCAATACCCACAAGAAATTCGAGAGCATGGAGCCGTACCAGCCTGACCTTATCATCACCAACTGTCCGGGATGCCCTTATTTCCTCGACAGATGGCAGTATGTCATCGCCGAATCCACCGGCAAGACCTACGGAGAGAACGGGCACGGAATTCCTGTCCTGACCTACGAGGAGGTTGCAGGACTGGTGCTCGGATATGACCCGTGG
Source organism: uncultured Bacteroidales bacterium (assembly GCA_934700615.1). Taxonomy (GTDB): domain Bacteria; phylum Bacteroidota; class Bacteroidia; order Bacteroidales; family UBA932; genus Cryptobacteroides. The sequence goes on along the minus strand of CAKUXR010000026.1, from coordinate 35,470 downwards.
GATCTGGGCCTTCAGACCCATCAGGTCGGCCCGGAACCGCTTCTGGACAAGATGGGCATCGAGTATGACCCTGCCCGCAAGTTCCTCGGCAAGGATGGCAAGGATATCGGAAAACCTGAGTCCTGCATGTATTTGAAGTAGTTACGAACATAGTTATGAAAAATAATATTCTCATTATAGGCGGAGGTCCTGCGGGACTCGAAGCGGCATCAGGACTTCAGAAACTGGGGTACAATGTCATATTGATAGAAAGGTCGTCCATGCTTGGCGGTCATCTTGCGTCCTGGGACAGATTGTTCCCTGACGGAGTTTCTGCCCGCGGGACACTGAAAGGCCTGCTTGCACAGATGGATGGCGTCAAGTGCTTCACTGATACGGAAGTACGCTCCATCAATAGGCTGGAGAAATCGTATAATGTCATCCTTTCCAATGGTATCACGGTGCTTGCTGACGCTGTGCTGGTGGCCAGCGGTTTCGACCTTTTCACGGCCGAGAAGAAGGAGGAATACGGATACGGAATCTATGACCATGTAGTTACCAATGCCGATTTGGAGGCCTGGTTCAATGCCGGTCCTGATTCCGATACCAGGATTGACAAACCTAAAAGAATCGGTTTCGTGCATTGTGTCGGCTCGCGTGACGAGAAGTCGGGCTGCCGTTCATGCTCGAAGGTCTGCTGCGCTACTGCCGTCAAGCAGGCTTGCGAGATGAAACAGGCATTCCCTGACGCTCAGGTGTATTGCTTCTACATGGACCTGAGAATGTTCGGCCGTCACTACGAGGACCTCTATCTCAGTGCGCAGAAGGATTACAGTGTGCGCTTTATCCGTGGACGTGTTGCGGAAGTGTCTGAAAATGTGGATGGAAGCCTCTTGGTGAAAGCTGAGGATACCGTTGCAGGAAAGCCGTTGAAAGTGACGCTCGACCTGCTCGTGCTGATGGCCGGAATGAGACCTTCGGCTGCCGGAAAGAGAGTCGGAAAACTGTTGGAAATGCCTATGGAAGAGGACGGTTTCTTTGCTGTGCGTGACGGTATTCTGGCAGGACAGCGCAGCGGATTGCCGGGAGTTTTCCTTGCAGGTGCCGCTACCGGTCCGAAGACATTGCCGGAAACAGTTGCGGAGGCCAGGGCTGCTGTCGTGGAAATTGACAGATATTTGTCCGACATATTTCCTGATGTTAAAAATTACAAGACTTTGGTTCGAGAAAGATGGTAGATTTCGGTTTCGGTCTGGTCCCAAGCTCCAGAATCAATCTTGACTTGTTCGACATGGAAAAGTTCGAAGAGTTGGCTGCAATTGAGCCTGATGTCCGCAAGTGTATGGCCTGCGGAAGTTGCGCTGCGGTATGTACGGCCGGAAAGTTCGTGCGCACCAGCGTCAGGGAAGCCATTGAGGAAATTCTCAATGCCCATCCTGATAAGGCTCTTGACCTCCTGAAGTCGTGCCAGTTGTGCGGGAAATGCACGATGGTATGTCCGCGTGGCATAAACACTCGTCATCTTATCCTGTCCATCGCTAAAATCTACGGAACTAAATGACACCATTATACATATTGCCGCTTCAGACTGCGCCGGAAGTCATTGACAGAATCCCTTCCGGTTACAGCAATTTCGTGATTCCATTCGTGGTCGGCATCAGCTTCATGCTGATTTGGCTGACTGTCGGACTCTTCAGGCTTATGGCCAAGATTCCTGCCCGGGACAGACGCCGGCTCTGGAAGTCGTTCTTCATCCCCAAGATTGCCCTCAAGAATATCAGGGACCTGTTCTGCGACTGTCTTTTCCATACCAAAATCTGGAAACGCAAGCCGCTGCTGGGTTATATGCATTCCGCGATTGCATTCGGATGGTTCATGCTCATTGTCCTCGGACATCTCGAGGTGGCCCTGTTCGTTCCGAAGCATCTTGCCTGGACGGAGGGCGGTCTCTTCTATCCGATTTTCTATCGCTTCTTCGTCTGGATTAATCCCGGTCATGTCTCGCTGAGGGGCTGGTTCTTCTTTTTCCTGATGGACTTCTTCCTGCTTTATGTGCTTACCGGAGTCGGAATGGCCATCTTCAAGAGGTTCAGGTCCATAGTCCTCGGCATGAGACATACTACCAAGCCGTCATTGGCCGACCGTATAGCTTTGTATAGCCTCTGGATGATTTTCCCGCTCCGACTTCTGGCCGAGAGTTTCACGGCCGATCTCAGCGGCGGCAGTTTCCTGACGGTCCCGGTCAATACGCTCTGGCATTGGATTTTCGGTAACAATCTGTATTTCATGCCGGTATGGTGGGCGTATTCCATCTGTCTGGGCCTTTTCTTCGCGGCGATGCCGTTCAGCCGTTACATGCATATCCTTACCGAAGTGCTGTGGATTTTGTTGCGCAATGCCGGTATCCAGCCGAGCCATCCCCGCAAGGGCGTCGCAGAGGCCGAGATCTATGCGTGCTCAAGTTGCGGCCTGTGTCTGGATGCGTGCCCGATGAATGTCCAGAAGAAGAATCTGAAGTATTCGTCGGTCTATTTTATCCGTTTCCTGCGTCGTCACAACGAGAAGAAAATCAATGCTATAGCGGACAAGTGCCTGATGTGCGACAAGTGCCACGCCCTGTGTCCTGTCGGTGTCGATGCACCGGCGCTACGCCGCGCGCAGAGGGCCACTGTCAATGATTCTCTGTGTTACGATTATTCGTATCTCCAGAACCGAGTGCCGGCGCCTGAGGCTAATGATATTGTCAATGTTGCCGCAGGTGTTTCTGATTCGCCTGAGGTGATGTACTTCGCCGGATGTATGACCCATCTTACTCCGCGGATCATCAAGTCAGTGGAGAAGGTTTTCAAGGCCGCTTCCGTCAATTATGTTTTTGCCGACCGTGACGGCGGAATCTGTTGCGGCCGTCCTCTCATGTTGGCGGGCAAGACTTCAGCCGCCCGTGAGACCATCTCTGCCAACCGCAGGATGATTCTGGATTCCGGCTGCCGTACCTTGGTTCTCTCATGTCCTATCTGCTATAAGATTTTCAAGGATGAGTATAATCTGAAGGGTATCGAGGTCCTCCATTACACGCAGTATATCAAGCGTCTGGTGGAGCAGGGAAGACTGAAACTGTCTTCTGGCGGTGATCGTCTTGTCTATCATGACCCATGTGAACTCGGTCGCGGATGTGGCGTCTATGAAGAGCCGCGCAAGGTACTTTCCCAGTTGGGCACTCTGGTCCCTGCCGCCAAGGAAGGTGACGAGAGCATCTGTTGCGGCGGCAGTCTGGGCAGCCTGACCCTGGATGCCCGTGACCGTGCCAAGATTACCGAGTCCTCCCTGGCCAATCTCGTGGCCAACAATCCTCAGACCATAGTCACAGCCTGCCCTCTCTGTCTCATGACCTTCTCCGGTCCAGCCCTCGACACCGTTTCCCATAACTCCGGTGAAGAAGCAACCGACGTGAAAGTCAAGGACTTCGCCGAAGTCGTTTCGCAGAGGGTGTAGAGGAAGAGCACATCAAAGTGTTCTAGTGGAGTCGGTGAGCCGCAGAATAAAATATACAATTTGAGATTTTTTGTATATTTTTGTGATAAGGAGCGAAAATTATGAAGAGAGTGGATACCAATGCGGCCAAGCCGTTTATCAAATGGGTCGGAGGGAAGACTCAATTGCTTGAAGATATAAAGAAGTTATTGCCTGCGAATCTGGGAGAGCGGAAGGAATTGACCTATGTTGAGCCCTTTGTCGGAGGTGGTGCTGTGCTCTTTTGGATTCTTCAGGAATATCCGAATATCACGAAGGCCGTTATCAATGACATCAATGCGGAACTGATTTGCACATACAGAGTAATAAAGAATGAGGTCAATGCCCTTATTGCGGAATTGCATAGGTTACAGGATGAATATATTCCTCTTGATTCAGAGAGGAGGAAGGCGTATTTTCTGAAGAGCCGTAGCCTTTTCAATGCCAAGACGACAACTGACGTTAAGACGGCGGCTTTGTTTATCTTCTTGAACAGGACTTGCTTCAATGGATTGTATCGTGTCAACTCCAAGGGCGAGTTCAATGTGCCTCATGGAAAGTATTCAAATCCCAAAATTTGCGATGAAGTCACACTTCTGGCGGATTCGAAACTTCTTCAGCGTGTTGAGATTCTTTGTGGTGACTTTGCGCAGACGGGTAGATATGCCGGTCCGGATGTCTTGTACTATTTTGATCCTCCGTATCGTCCATTGACTGCCACCGCTGCATTCACATCTTATTCTGCTTGTGGGTTCAATGATGATGAACAGATTAGGCTTCGCGATTTTTGTGATGAGATTGCCCATAATAAGTCCATGTTTGTTGCTAGTAATTCTGACCCTAAGAATGTGGATAGCGGGGATAAGTTTTTCGACAAGTTGTATGAGATGTTCAATATCCAGAGAGTCTCAGCCGCAAGAATGATTAATTCAAGGGGTGATGGCAGGGGAGCCATCTCGGAAATAATGATTTCGAACGTAGCAAAAGCTTATTGATATGAGAGACTTTGACAAATGGCTCGCGTTATTCCGGCCATCAATTGCAGACTACAAGTATTTTGTGGATTTTGAGAAGGTTTTCAAAAATGTGGAGGCAGTCAAGATTCCATTGAACATTCTCAACTCTCTTATAGGCTCCAAGAACATTGAGTCTGAGTTTGAGAATATTCTCGCCAAGTATCCTGAAACTTTGCGGTGTATTCCTGTCCTTCTTGCCAAGAGGGAACTTGATATTATGGCAATGGATGAAGAAGGTCAAAATGACTTCCATTTCAATGAATTCAACTACGATATTCCTGAGTACACGAAGTTTATGAGGAAGACAGGACTATTCGATTTGATTCAGAATCATGTGGTCAATAATCTTGTTGATTATGTGACCGGTGTTGAGACGGGGCTTGATTCCAATGCCCGGAAGAACCGTGGTGGACATCTGATGGAGAATCTGGTAGAGAGCTATCTTGTCAAGGCAGGCCTGAAAAAAGGAGAAACCTATTTCAAGGAAATGTATATTCATGAAATAGAGAAGAGATGGAATATCGATTTGTCCTCTATTTCCAATAAGGGCAAGGCTGAAAAGCGTTTCGACTTTGTTGTCAAGGGAAAGGATGTCGTTTATGGCATTGAAACGAACTTTTATACCAGTGGAGGCTCAAAACTTAATGAAACGGCACGTAGTTATAAGACTATAACAATGGAAACCAAAGACTTGGATTATTTCAGATTCGTTTGGTTTACTGATGGCTGGGGCTGGGGAAGTGCTCGCAATAATCTTAAAGAAACATTCGATGTATTGGAGCATCTTTACTGTATCTCAGACCTTGAGGATGGCATAATCTCAAAAGTCCTTATTTGATGCCTTCTGCGTATTATAAATCTGAGGATAAGGATTTTACCCTCTTGCATGGTGATTGTGTCGAACTTTTGAACTCGTTTGATTTTAAGTTCGATATGATTTTTGCGGACCCGCCTTACCACCTTTCCAATGGAGGAATCAGCGTCCAGAGCGGGAAAATGGTATCCGTCAATAAGGGTGATTGGGATAAGTCAAATGGCTATGATGCTGATTATCAGTTTGACAAGAAATGGATTGCTGCCTGTCGCGAGAAGTTGAAGAGCAATGGTACAATCTGGATAAGCGGTACCTATCATAATATTTTTCTGGTTGCCAGATGCCTAACCGAACTTGGCTTCAAGATTCTCAATTGCATTACCTGGGAGAAAACTAATCCTCCACCAAATCTTTCTTGCAGATACTTCACATATTCCGCAGAGTATATCTTGTGGGCAAGGAAAGAACAAAAGACTCCTCATTATTTCAATTATGAACTTATGAAGGAGATAAATGGTGGTACCCAGATGCGAGATGTCTGGCGATTGCCTGCTATTGCACCATGGGAGAAATCTTGTGGGAAACATCCGACACAGAAGCCATTGTGTGTACTCTCACGCATAATCCAAGCTTCAACTCAGTCTGGAGCATGGATTCTCGATCCTTTTGCTGGTGGAAGCACGACAGGAATTGCGGCAAGTTTACTTGGCAGACGTTTCTTGGGAATAGATCAGAGTGAGAAGTTTCTGGAAATCAGTAAGGCACGTCGCGAGGAATTGAACGACATTTCTGTGAAGAATGATTATCTTGCCCGTCTTCAGAAACAAGCAAAACTTTTCGTAGACAACGATGTCCGCGTTCTTGGCGATAAGCGTGAGTATTATGGCCCGGAGTTGCCATTTTAGTTTCTGTTGAGGTCAATGTCATTTGATGTTGCCTTTGTTTTCCTGCCGTCCGATATCTTCTGAAAAGCCTTGGAAGTAAGGGATTATTTATTAATTTTGGTTCGTGAATCAGAGCGGTTCATATTGATGTTTCGTTATTGTAATATGATGAAAATCAATGATGTATAAATCATTCCTGCGGTTTGGGTCCGGTGTTGTCTTTGCTTGCGAAACCGGGGTTCTTGCGGAATGAAAATTAAACGCGCTACTCTGAGGTTATGAACGAAATCGAAAAGGTTCTGCAGAAGTTAAGAGACACTAAAGCACTTGAATTTGGAGTCGGAGCATTGAAAAAAGTTCCGTCAATGTTTGAAAAATTTTTTCCGGGGAAGACGGCTGTTGTCGTGGCCGATAAAATCACATACGACATAGCTGGTGAAACTGTCTATAATTGTCTTAGGGATGCAGGGATCAGGACGGAGCAGTCATTCATTTTCACGGACCCTGGTCTTTATGCCGAATGGACATATCTGGAACAGTTGGAATCTTATCTGAAAGAACGGGATGCCATCGCAGTCGCTGTAGGCGTGGGTGTCATCAATGACTTGACGAAGCTGGCTTCCAGTCACCTGGGCAGGAGATACTTGATAGTCGGAACCGCAGCGTCAATGGATGGTTATACTGCATATGGCGCGTCCATTACATATCATGGCAATAAGCAGACATTTGACTGTCGTGCGCCTATCGGGATGGTGATGGACCCTGCAATAGTAGCCAAGGCTCCCAACAAGATTACAGCCTCAGGTTACGGAGACCTTATCGCCAAAATACCTTCCGGAGCAGATTGGATAATCGCTGATGGAGTAGGCTGTGAAAGCATTGACAAATTCGCTTTTTCTCTGGTTCGGAAGAATTTGAGCGAAGCATTGGCCGATCCGGATGCGATTGCATCTGGGGATGTTACGGCTGTCGGAAAGCTGGCTTATGAATTGATAATGAGTGGATTTGCCATGCAGTCAATGTTGTCGAGCCGTCCGTCGTCAGGCGCGGAACATCTCTTCAGCCACTATTGGGATATGGAAGGTCTGTGCTATAATGGCAGACATGTGTCTCATGGTTTCAGTGTCGCAATCGGTACTCTTGTGTCGGTTGCATGTATTGAATTCCTTTTGAAAAAGGATTTTTCGACGGTTGACATTGACAATGCCTTATCCCGTTGGCCTGAGTGGGAGGCGATGGAGGCGACAATCCGGGAAGTGTTCGACGGAATGCCTGACCATCTTGCAAGAGGTCTTGCCGAAAGCCGGTCCAAATACATTGACAAGAACGGTGTGCGAAAGCAGCTTGAGTCGTTGAAAATTCATTGGCCGGAACTCAGGCAAAAGATTCAGAATCAGATTATTCCTTTTAGTGATGTGCGTGAGCGTCTTAAACGCGCCGGCGCTCCTTATGAGCCTGAAATGATCGGCGTGAGCCGGGAAAAGCTCCGCACCACATTCCGTGCGATACCATATATGCGGAACCGGTTCACTAACATTGACCTGATTCATCGGGCAGGGCTGATGGATGAGGCCGAGGCATATCTTTTCGGCGCGGGCGGGTATTTCGAGTGCTGAATGCGGGGAAGTTTTTTTGCCATACCCCATCAGCGTAAGCATCTCCGGTGTTCAGTCTTGATGCGTTTTCAGAGATTCCGTACTTTTGTTTTCCTGAATCCAGGCGCAAGTGTCGGGACGGCGCCACATCTGATTTTGGAATGGATTGGTTTACAGATAGTTATATAATTTGGTGTGGATTACTGGCCAAATAATTGCCGAAAATCCACGTTAGAAATAAATGGTATCTGATTATCAATGTGTTATGAGGGTGGCCGTGGCGTCTTCCCGCTGGAGGAGTACCTTGCTATTGCGCACTATATCGTCATATCCAAAAATGCTAATCGGGACAAATATACTGTTTTCTTATGGGAAATCGGGACAATTTGGCCCGATTTGGCTGGGTCCCCGACATTCATATACGAAAAAAGCCCAGCGCAAAGCGCTGAGCTTCAGTTTGTTGCGGAGAGAGAGGGATTCGAACCCCCGGACCCGTTAAGATCAACGGTTTTCAAGACCGCCGCATTCGACCACTCTGCCATCTCTCCAAAGTCGAATTTTATTTCGCCCGCTTCAGCTTTTCGGTGAAGTGGATTGCAAAGGTACGCATTATTTTGGAAAAAACAAGAGGTCGGGCCGAAAAAAACAATAAAATTTCGTAACTTTGAAAAGATATACGGAGAGAGAGGGATTCGAACCCCGAACCCTGAGCCCCGAATCCCGAACACAATAACACTGAATAATTATGCTATCATTTCCATTACTACTTGCCGTGCTGCTGCAATTGCAGCCGATGCAGATGATTCGCGAAGACTACGACAGAGCCGGAGTCAATACGCATCCTTACGAATTCAGGACAATGCCGGTGACACAGGCGCCGAAAGGATACGAGCCGGTGTATATAAGCCATTATGGAAGACATGGATCCAGGACAGACTGGGGACTTGGGAACTACACCTATGTCATTGAAATACTGGAAAAAGCAGAGAAGGAAGGGCTACTGACAGAAGAAGGGAAAGAACTGCTGAATGAAACCAGGACTGTGGCAGAAGTGCACCATGGCGCTGACGGGCATCTTACACGACTTGGCGAGTGGGAGCACAGGGAATTGGCTGACAGAATGTTCGAAAATTATCCGCAAGTATTCAAGAAAGGGAGCGGACTCATACGCGTGGAGTCCAGCACGGTGCACCGCTGTCTCGTCAGCATGGCTAACTTTACGGGAGAACTGATAAGACGCCGCACTAGTCTGAAATTCGAGATAGACAGCGACGACGTGATAATGAAATATGTCAGCGACCACCCGTCAGAACACATCCGCGAGGCTTCCGGAATCATGTTGAAACCGCTTAGGAAAGTGCCTACCGACACCGTTCAGGTAATGAAAAACCTGTTCACGGACCCCGTTGCCGCCAGAAAAATAGTGGACAACATTGACAAATTCCAGGAAAAAATCTGGGGTGTCGCACGAATCGCCAGATCCTCCGGCATTGACGCAAACGTTTACAGGCACCTGCCGGAAGACGTAATCTACAAATGGTGGGACTACAACAACCGCGAACTGTATATACGCCAATGCAATTCAGTCGAATTCGGAGCGGAAAGGATGAAAAGCATAAGGCCTCTTGTCAATGATATTGTGAAAAAAGCTGACGAAGCCCTGTCCACAGGCCGCTATGCCGCCGATTTGAAATTCGGACACGACTACCCGCTGCTGTCACTCGCAAGCTACCTGCACCTCAGCGGTGTAGGAGATGTCGTGTCATTCGACGAAATCCCGACCAGATGGAACGACCCGATGAACATCCCGCTTGCATCCAACCTGCAGATAATATTCTACAGGAGCAAAAAATCGCAGGACATCCTGGTAAAATTCGTATATAACGACGAAGAACGCACGATTGCGGGACTCGAACCGGTATCAGGCGTTTACTACAAATGGGAAGATGTAAAGAACTTTGTCAATGACAGAAGAGATTAACATTACACAATACTAACATAATCATGATGAAAAGAAAAATTTTTGCGGTTGCATTCGCCGCTGCGTCAATGCTGGCCTTTGCATTTGCCGCACAAGCCGGACAGCCGGAAAAAGACGGAATCGTATTCCACGATGCCACGGAATTTCTAATCGGCGGAAAAGCCACGCAGGAGACATTGACCCCTTACGACAGGCTTCCGGCCTCTTACGAGAAGAAGACAAGACCGGATCTTTGGCGTCACGGACTTCACTCGGCCGGCATTTACGTGCGTTTCCGTACTGATTCCCCGATTATCAAGGCCAGATGGACCTCGCTTTTCGAAATGGAAATGAACCACATGGCGCCGTCCGGAATCAGAGGCCTTGACCTGTATGTTCTCGACGAAGGCAAATGGTACTTTACTGGTGTCGGCAGGCCGACGAAAGGCCAGAAAACCACGGAATCCGTACTTGTGCAGAACATGGACCGCAAGGAACGTGAATATATGCTTTATCTCTCGCTGTATGATGGGGTTACATCACTTGAAATCGGTGTTGACAATTCCAGCGTCATCAGTAAGCCTCAGGTTGACAGCCCTAGAAGAGGCTGCCCGATAGTGATGTACGGCACAAGTATTCTCCAGGGAGGCTGCGTTTCGCGTCCGGGAATGGTAAATACATCATTGATAGAGAGAGCCCTCGACATCGAGGTTATCAATCTTGGCTTCAGCGGCAACGCTCTCCTCGACCTGGATATCGCCCAGTTGATGGCATCAGTGGAAACACCTGCTCTCTATGTGCTGGACAATGCTCCGAACTGCAAGGCTGACCGCATCGAGGCTCACAGTGTGGAATTTTTCCGCATCATCCGTGATGCGCATCCGGACGTGCCGGTAATTATCGTGGAGCATCCGCTTTGCCCGACAATGCGTCTGAACCATGCTGAGCGCGAGGATATAATCGCAAGAAACAATGCCCAGAAAGCGTTCTATGAAACGCTCCGCAAGACAGGAGAGAAACGAGTATATTATGTTTCCGGCGACAAACTTCTGGATGAAATGAAGGAAGGTACCGTGGATGGAGTCCATTTCACTGACCTTGGAGTGACTTATTATGCCAAGGCTCTCCTGCCGACAATCAAGAAGGCACTCAAGGCATCCCCGAACAGGCCTGTAAAATAATCCGGCCCCATCAAGTTACGCGAATGCCCCTCAAGTTCCCGCAAGTTTGACTGCCTGCGGCTCTTAGGGTAAAATGATTTTATAAAAATATTGCACTCCGGCTTTTTGGTTATGCCACGAATAAAGAGTATATTTGCGTCGCTTTTGCAGCAGACACAGATATACTCTTTATTTATATATGAAAGTCGGAATCATTATGGGCTCAACAAGTGACTATGAAGTCATGTCGGGCGCAGAAGAAATGCTAAAAACACTCGAAATCCCATTCGAGAAGAAGGTCGTGAGCGCACATAGGACGCCTGATCTTATGTACGAATACGCCAAAACTGCAAAAGAAAGAGGCATTAGCGTCATTATAGCCGGAGCCGGCGGGGCAGCCCACCTTCCGGGAATGGTCGCAGCCATGACTACACTACCAGTAATCGGAGTCCCTGTGAAATCACGCGCTCTTAACGGACTCGACTCTCTTCTTTCCATAGTACAGATGCCAGGCGGCGTGCCGGTCGCTACGGTCGCAATCAACGGAGCCAAAAATGCAGCATTGATAGCCGCATCCATACTTGCGCTTCAGAGCGAGGACATCGCACGCAAGTTGGAGAAATTCCGACAAGATCAGACGGATTCTGTACTCAAGGCTGAAATCTGATAGAAGAATCCAAAAATCTTAACAAATGACTAAAAGAATCGGCATAATAGGAGGTGGGCAACTCGGTCTTATGATCGCAGAGGCGGCTCACCGCCAAGGTGCTTCCGTTTATGCACTTGACCCGGATTCTGATGCTCCCGCATTCGCTGAATGTGACGGGCATATAATCGCGGAGTACGACGACTTGGCCGCCCTGGAGAAACTCGGCGACATGACGGACGTCCTCACCTATGAATTCGAAAATGTTCCCGGTGACATTCTCCGTCATCTGGAAGGCAAATACAATATCCCTCAGGGAATTGCGCCGCTTTTCGACTCCCAGGACCGCCTGCGCGAGAAGAACAACGCGAAGCGCCACGGCCTCCCTGTTCCGGACTATATCCCGCTGCCGGCGTGCACCGCTGACGAAGACTGCGCGGAAGTGCCTGACGGCTGTGGTGAAGGTCAATGCGGGTGTGGGCGACCGATGACCGATGCCGACAGATACGCCGAACTACGTGATGCCGTCAAGATAATCGGAATGCCTTGTGTCCTGAAAACCAGAAGAATGGGATATGACGGACACGGCCAGGCAGTAATCAGAGAAGACAAGGACATCGAAAAGGCAGCCGAACTTCTCCACGTTCCGTGCATATTGGAAGCCTTCGTGCCGTTCGACTACGAATGCAGCGTCATCATGGTGCGTGACGGCAAGAACACAATCCACTTCCCGTTAGGCCGCAACGTCCACAAAGGCGGAATCCTCGACCTCTGCGTCGTCCCTGCCGAAACCCTCTATACCGGAGAAGAACCGGTGCCGACAGAACTTTGCTCCCGCATTGTCAATGCCTGTGAGCATTTTATGGAAGGCTGTGACTACATGGGCATTCTGGCGATAGAACTGTTTATCAAGGGCAACGATTTCGTGTTCAACGAAATGGCTCCGAGACCGCACAACAGCGGACACTATACCATCGAAGGATGCTCCTCATCACAATACGATGAACTCTGCAACTTCCTCCTCGGAAAGACATTGGCACAGCCTCGTCTTATGTGTCCTACGATAATGAAAAACATTCTGGGACAAGACCTTGAGGCCACGTGGAAAATCATTGACAGGGCCTATGCCGAGCATTGGACGAATCCTTCGGCAGGTGCCGTCTCGAACACCGCGAAGCGCGACAATGCGTATTGCGGCGAGGCGGGGAAAGGAGTTTTTGTCCACATCTACGGAAAGACGGTATCCCGTCCGAAACGCAAGATGGCACATATAACCTACGTCCCGATGACATTGACAAAGTTCGAAAAGGACTGGGCTGACAAGTTCGTGAAATAAACATTGCCCCGCGGGTGAAGGCCCGTCCGGGGCTGAAAATATTGGAAATTGACAAACAAAATATAACGATGGCAAACAATTACCGGATTTTTGTTGAAAAATATCCTGAATTCCAGGTTGAGGCCGCAAGCCTCAGGGCTGAGCTGAATGAGAATCTCCAGCTTGACCTCAAATCGCTGAGACTTCTGAATGTCTATGACCTCTTCGGCTTCACGCCGGAACTTCTCGAGAAGAGCCGCTACAGCGTCTTCGGAGAAATCGTCACTGACAATGTTACCGACGAGTGTGACCTGACGGGAACCAAGTACATCGCAGTCGAGTTCCTCCCGGGGCAGTTCGACCAGAGGGCCGCTTCCGCTGTTGACTGTGTGCATCTTATTGACCCTAAGGCAGATGTGCACATCAAGAGTTCCAAACTGATTATCCTTTCAGGAGAAACTGACGAAGAGACAGTCGCAAGAATCAGGCATTATTACATCAATGCCGTCGAGTCCAGGGAGAAGGACCTTACCAAGCTGACTGATACAGAGATGGCTTCAGTGAAGCCGGTTCCGGTACTTGAGGGATTCACCGGGATGACCGAGGTTGACCTCGAGCCGTTCTGCCGCAAGATGGGTCTGGCAATGAATGCCGACGACCTCCGCGAAGTGGTGAAATACTTCACTGAGGAAGGCCGTGAACCTAATGAGACTGAGCTCCGTATCCTTGATACATACTGGAGTGACCATTGCCGCCACACCACCTTCACCACTGAACTGGAGGAAATCGGGGTAGAGGAGTCTTTCATGAAGGAAGACATCGACGGAACTCTGAATCTCTATCTCAAGATGAGAAAAGAGCTCGGCCGTGAGAACAAGGGCCTTAACCTCATGGATATGGCTACTATCGGAGGCAGATATCTCCGCAAGGCAGGTCTGCTCGACGATATGGAAGTCAGCGAAGAGAACAATGCGTGCAGCATTTATGTGGATGTGGATGTGGACGGAAGACTTGAGAAATGGCTTCTCATGTTCAAGAACGAGACCCACAACCATCCTACTGAAATCGAGCCGTTCGGAGGTGCCGCAACCTGTCTCGGAGGAGCTATCCGTGACCCTCTTTCAGGCCGTTCATATGTTTACCAGGCAATGCGTGTTACCGGAGCGGGCGATATCTACAAGCCTGTTGCAGAGACTCTTCCGGGCAAGCTGCCTCAGCGCGTGATTACCAGGAAGGCAGCCCACGGCTATTCCAGCTACGGTAACCAGATAGGTCTTGCCACAACTCACGTGAGAGAAATCTATGACGAAGGATATACGGCAAAACGTCTTGAGGTGGGTGCTGTCGTAGGAGCCGTGAAGGCCGACAAGGTCCGCCGCGAATCACCGGCCCCTGGAGATGTCGTGCTTCTTCTCGGCGGCCGCACAGGCCGTGACGGTATCGGTGGCGCTACAGGTTCATCCAAGGAACACACGGAGGAGTCACTTGAGACATGCGGAAGTGAGGTCCAGAAGGGAAATGCCCCTGAGGAGAGAAAACTCCAGAGATTGTTCCGTCGCCCTGAAGTGACAAGGCTCATCAAGAAGTCCAATGACTTCGGTGCCGGCGGAGTGAGTGTAGCAATCGGTGAGCTTACCGATGGTCTTGACATCTATCTCGACAGGGTTCCGGTAAAATACAATGGGCTCAATGCTACTGAACTTGCCATCAGTGAGTCTCAGGAGAGAATGTCTGTCGTTGTCGAGGCTAAGGACGAGGCTGAGTTCATGGAATATTGCCACAGCGAGAACATCGAAGTTACTCATGTTGCGGATGTTACAGACACTGAGCGCATGAGAATGTACTATAACGGAAAGGTCGTGGCAGACCTCCAGAGAAAATTCATTGACAGCGCAGGTGCCAAGCATTATGCAAAGGCAAGAATCGCAGCCGTAGAGGAGAAGAATCCTTTCGAAAGGAAAGTCGAGGGCGAGTCACTCAAGGAAAAGCTCGTGAACAACCTGAGCGATGCCAACGTGGTGAGCCAGAAGGGATTGATAGAAATGTTCGACTCTACCATCGGACGTTCCACTGTCCTCATGCCTTATGGCGGAGAACTTCAGCTTACCGAGACACAGGTCTCAGTCCAGAAACTCCCGACTGACGGTTATACCGATACCGCGAGCATGATGGCCTTCGGCTTCAACCCTGTCATTTCCAAGTGGAGCCCATACCACGGCGCAGCATATTCAATGATAGAGGCATGTGCCAAAGTAGTTGCTGCCGGCGGACACTTCGAGAAGATGAGGTTCTCATGCCAGGAATATTTCGAGAGAATGACCCACAAACCTGAGGTCTGGGGCAAGCCGATGAGTGCGCTCCTCGGTTCGCTGAAGATGCAGATCGCTCTCGGCCTGCCGTCTATCGGCGGAAAGGACTCGATGAGCGGCACCTTCGAACACATCAATGTCCCTCCGACATTGATCTCATTCGGTGTGACTACTGTCAATGCCAATAAGGTCATTTCTCCTGAACTGAAATGGGAAGGCAACAAGCTTTGGCTTGTAAAACATACTCCGCTCAAGAACTATATGCCTGATGTAGAGCAGCTTAAGCGTAACTGGGCATTTGTCGAGGAGCAGATTGAAAAGGGCAATGCTGTTTCTGCATGGGCTGTCGGCTTCGGCGGCGTTGCGGAAGGCCTCTGCAAGATGTCCTTCGGAAATTCATTCGGAGTGGATGTCAATGTCGCTGATGGAGACCTCTTCAATTACAACTACGGTTCAATCATCATCGAGACCGAATCTGACATTGACTTCGAAAATGCACAGTTGCTCGGTGTGGTTACTTCAGGCGTTGACGGAAATATTCGTGTCAATGGCAAGAATATCCCGATGGATGCCCTTGTCGAAAGCGCATTTGACCGTTACGAGAAGGTTTATCCGGCTACCAGCACTCCTGACATGAAGCGTCTCCTGCCTAAGGGAATGGAAGGCGTCAAGCCGTTCAAGGCTAAGAAGCAGGATCTCAGATACAAGGGCGAGAAGATAGCCGAGCCGGTGGCTTACCTGCCGGTGTTCCCTGGAACCAACTGCGATTATGATACCGCAAAGGCATTCCGCAAGGCAGGCGCGAAGGTGAAGATGAGCGTGTTCCGCAATCTTACCGAGCAGGATGTGTTCGACTCCATCGATGAGATGAAGCGCAACATTGACGAGTGCCAGATTCTCATGTTCTGCGGCGGATTCTCTGCCGGTGACGAACCGGACGGAAGCGGCAAGTTCATTGCCAATGTCCTTAACAATGAGAAAATTGCGGCTGCTGTCGAGGCTCTCATCGCACGCGGTGGTCTCATCCTCGGAATCTGCAACGGATTCCAGGCCCTCGTCAAGTCGGGACTTCTCCCTTACGGACATCTCGGCTGCGTGACCAAGGATTCTCCGACATTGTTCAGAAACGATATCAACAGACATATCTCGCAGATTGCGTTCACCCGCGTGGCAAGCGTCAATTCACCTTGGCTCGCAGGCATGAATATCGGTGATACCTATGGTATTTCTGTCAGCCACGGAGAGGGCAAGTTCGTTGTCAATGAGGAACTTGCAAAGGAACTCTTCGCGAATGGCCAGGTGGCGTTCCAGTATGCCGAGCCTATCGACGAGGATGTCACTATGCGTTCTCCTAACAACCCTAACGGTTCATATTATGCAATCGAGGGCATCATAAGCAAGAATGGCCAGATTCTCGGAAAGATGGGCCACTCGGAGCGTTACGAGAACAACCTGTTCAAGAACATTGCTGCAAACCTTGAACAGCCTCTCTTTGACAATGCAGTAAAATATTTCAGAGGAGAGTAATGGAAAAGACTCAAATGATCCATAACGGCGTTTCCAAAAAGGTATATGCCACTGATGAGCCTGACAAGGTCATCATCCAATATACTGACGCCATTACGGCATATTATAAGATAAAGAAGGCTCTTATCAAGGATAAGGGACTGTACTGCAATGCTATCTCCAGCATGATTTTCAAAGTGCTGGCGGATTCGGGGGTTCCGGTTCATTTCATTGAAAGAATCTCGGACACCGAGCAGATTTGCAGACGTGTGGACTCCATCGCCATGGAAGTCATTGTGAGAAACGTGATTGCCGGCTCGATGGCGCACCGCCTCGGAATGGAAGAAGGAGTTGTCCCTGAGGAGCCTGTGATAGACTTGTGCTACAAGTCCGAGGATTTGGGCGAGCCTCTCATCAATGACAGCCATGCCATCGCACTGGGACTTGTCAATAAGGCTGAACTCGCTGAAATCTACAGGCTTACGAGGAAAATCAATGATGTGCTCGTACCTGTTTTCCGTAAAATCGGCATAACCCTTGTTGACTTCAAGATCGAGTTCGGAAGGCTTCCTGACGGAACGATTATCCTTTCCGATGACATCACACCTGACAGCGCCCGTTTCTGGGACATTGAGACCGGAATGAAACTGGACAAGGACCGTTTCCGTCACGACAACGGAAAGGTCGGTCAGGGCTACAATACTGTATATGAACGCCTTAAGGCTGAATTAAATGGCTGAATATGGAAATTAGAGATAAGATAATGGGCGGCATGGGCCTTGAAGGCGAGCCGTTCCGCGGACTGCACGAGGAGTGCGGCGTGTTCGGCGCATGGGGCGTACAGAATGCTGCCGAGGTGACTTACTACGGCCTCCATTCCCTCCAGCACAGAGGCCAGGAAGGTTGCGGAATAGTTACTGTCAATGCTGAAGGACAGTTGCGCCGTGTGAAGGGCCTGGGCCTTGTCACAGAGGTGTTCAATAACGACAATCTTTCTGAACTTCAGGGAGATATGGCTATCGGACATGTCCGC
The DNA here is from genome assembly GCA_934700615.1 of uncultured Bacteroidales bacterium. GTDB lineage: Bacteria > Bacteroidota > Bacteroidia > Bacteroidales > UBA932 > Cryptobacteroides. Next base: position 17,743 of record CAKUXR010000026.1, on the reverse strand, counting down.
TATTCTACGAGCGGAGGCGGCGGAATCGAGAATGTGCAGCCGTTCCTGTTCAGACATAATTCAGGGGATTTCGCATTGGCACACAATGGAAATATCGTGAACTCTGATCTGCTCAGGCGCTATCTGGAGGACAGGGGAAGCCTTTTCCAGTCCACTTCCGACAGTGAAGTCCTGGCGCACCTGATAAAGAAGGATCCGCATGAGCGCAAGAAGCCGCGTATCTATCCGATAATGGAGGCATTGAATATGATTGAAGGCGCTTTCGCCTTTGTCATCATGACTCAGAACAGGATTTATGCCTGCCGTGACAAATATGGCCTCAGGCCATTGTCTCTCGGCAAGCTCGGGGACGGATATGTGGTCAGCAGCGAGACCTGCGCGTTCAGCACAGTCGGCGCGGAATTCATCAGAGACATTGAACCTGGTGAGATTATTACCATTGACCATCACGGTGTCAGGAGTCGCCGCTATTCCGAGTATCAGCGTCACGCCATGTGCGCGATGGAATATATTTATTTCTCGCGTCCGGACAGTGATATCGAAAATATGAACGTCCATACTTTCCGCAAGGAATCCGGAAAACTCCTGTTCAAGGAGTCTCCGATCGAGGCTGACATCGTTGTCGGTGTGCCTGATTCAAGTCTCAGTGCCGCAATGGGTTATGCTGAGGCGAGCGGTCTGCCGTATGAGATGGGACTCATCAAGAACAAGTATATAGGAAGGACGTTCATCCAGCCGTCACAGGCGATGAGGGACAAGGGCGTGAAGATGAAACTTTCTCCTGTGAAGAGTATTGTGTCAGGAAAGAGAGTCGTGCTTATCGATGACTCTATCGTGCGCGGTACCACTTCCAGAAGAATCGTCAGGATGCTCCGTGAGGCCGGTGCGACCGAGGTCCATGTGAGGATTGCCAGCCCTATGATCAAGTTCCCTTGCTTCTATGGCGTGGACATCTCCACTTATGATGAACTGCTCTGTGCCAGAAGGACTTTGGATGAGGCCCGCCAGGCGATAGAGGCAGATACATTGGCCTTCCTTTCCGAGGAATCCCTCTTCGAGGCCGGCAAGCGGAGTGACCTCTGTCTTTCATGCTTCAACGGCAATTATCCTACGTCTCTTTATGCAAGTTTCGATGAAGCCAACAAGGACGGAAAATTTTAGAAAATATAAAAACATAAAATATTTACATCTATGGCAGTAGATTATGAAAAAGCGGGCGTAAGCCTTGAAGCCGGATACGATGTTGTAAGACGTATCAAGAAACATGTGGCTTCGACATCTCGTCTGGGCGTGATGGGTAACATTGGCGCATTCGGCGGAATGTTTGACCTTTCAGCTCTGAATATCAAGGAGCCTATTCTCGTGAGCGGAACTGACGGTGTCGGAACCAAGCTCAAACTCGCATTCGCGATGGACAAGCATGACACTATCGGCATTGACGCTGTCGCAATGTGTGTCAATGATGTTCTCGCCCAGGGTGCGGAACCTCTCTTCTTCCTCGACTATGTGGCTGTCGGAAAGAATATTCCTGCCAAAATCGAGGCTATCGTTTCAGGTGTGGCAGAGGGATGCCGTCAGGCCGGATGTGCGCTTATCGGAGGTGAGACTGCCGAGATGCCGGGTATGTACAGTGACGGTGAATATGATATCGCCGGCTATACCACAGGAGTTGTCGAGAAGTCCAAACTCATTGACGGAACGAAGGTCAAGGTGGGTGATGTTCTCGTGGGAATCGCTTCTTCCGGTGTCCATTCCAATGGTTTCAGTCTTGTCCGCAAGATTTTCTCTGATGCTGCCCTTGACCTTCACAAGGTTTATCCTGAATTGGGAGACAAACCTCTCGGCGAGGTAGCATTGACCCCTACCAGAATTTATGTGAAGCAGGTTCTGGATGTCATCAGGAACTGTGATGTCCATGGTGTTGCCCACATCACCGGCGGCGGATTCGATGAGAACATTCCTCGTATCCTCCAGGAGGGACAGGGTATTCATGTGGATGAGGGAACATGGGAGATTCTTCCTATTTTCCGTTTCCTGGAGAAGCATGGCAATATCGAGCATCGTGAGATGTTCAATATCTATAACATGGGTGTCGGAATGGTTCTCGCCATGGATGAGTCTGAGGCTCAGAAGGCAATCGACATTCTCGCATCCCATGGTGACAAGGCTACAGTCATCGGCCGCGTGACCGGTACTCCGGGCGTGGATATCGCTCTTCTGTAGCGTTTTATGTGCCTGCCGCCCGTGTGGCGGGCATGATTCAGGTGCCCTTTGCGGCGTGAATTATTTATAGGTATAACATATTATTGAAATGAAAGCTTTAATCAGTGTCAGTGATAAGACCGGCGTGGTAGAATTCGCCAAAGGTCTGGTCGCTCTCGGATGGGAAATCCTTTCCACGAGCGGCACAATGAAACTCCTGAAAGAGTCAGGCGTTCCTGTTACAAGTGTTAGTGACGTTACCGGTTTTCCGGAAATCTGTGACGGTCGCGTGAAGACCCTCCATCCGAAAATCCACGGAGCACTTCTTGCCCGTCGTGACATTCCTGAGCACATGAAGGAACTGAAGGACAATGGCATTGACACAATCGACCTTGTCTGCGTGAATCTTTATCCTTTCCGCGAGACCATCGCGAAACCGGATGTGACAATGGAGGATGCTGTAGAGCATATCGATATCGGAGGTCCGTCAATGTTGCGCAGCGCCGCCAAGAACTGGGAGTCCGTGACCGTTGTCTGCAATCCTGCTGATTATGAGACCATTCTCTCTGAAATCAAGGCTGACGGAAATACCACACGTGAGACCCGTCTGAAACTTTCCGCAAAGGCATATACCCATACTGCCGAGTATGACATGGCCATTTCCACATACATGCGTGCACAGGCAGGTCTTCCTGAGAAACTGTTCCTCGAGTATGACATGAAGCAGGAACTCCGCTACGGCGAGAACCCTCATCAGGAGGCCAAGTTCTTTGCCAGCACAGTCAAGGAGCCGTTCTCACTTGCAACTGCCGAGCAGCTCAACGGCAAGGAACTGTCTTACAACAATATACAGGATGCCAATGCTACTCTGAATATTGCCCGTGAGTTCGATGAGCCGTTCTGCGTGGGCGTGAAGCATATGAACCCTTGCGGAAGCGCTACCGGAAGGACTATCGCAGAGGCTTGGAAGAAGGCTTATGAGGCTGACAAGACCAGTATCTTCGGCGGTATCGTGGCTGCCAACAGGGAAATTGACCTTGAGACTGCACAGATGCTCAAGCCTATTTTCCTCGAGATTGTCATGGCTCCTTCTTTTGCTTCTGACGCTCTCGAACTTCTCTGCACCAAGAAGAATCTCCGTGTTCTGAAGGTCGATATGACCAAGGACAATGTCGTGCGCAAGCAGTATGTGAGCATGAACGGCGGTATGCTTGTTCAGGACAGGGACATCAATACCAAGCCGGTTGCTGCCGACCAGTGCGTTACCGAGGCCAAGCCGACTGCTGAGCAGCTCGCAGACCTCGAGTTCGCATGGAAGATTGTAAAGCATGTGAAGTCCAATGCCATCGTGGTTGCCAAGAACGGTATGACCTATGGCGTCGGTGCAGGCCAGATGAACCGTATCGGTTCTGCTGAAATCGCTCTGAAACAGGCTCAGAATACATTGAAGGAAGAAGGTAAAGACATTATGACAGAGGGGCTTGTGCTCGCTTCTGACGGTTTCTTCCCGTTCAATGACTGTGTGGCCCTTGCTGCCGAGTACGGCATCAAGGCTATCGTCCAGCCTGGAGGAAGTATCCGTGACGAGGATTCCATAAAGCTTGCCAATGAAAAGGGTATCACCATGCTCTTCACCGGTGAGCGTCACTTCAAACATTAGTAGTTATGGCTGATTGCAATATCCCGCACAGGGCCAAGGTCCTGGTTGTCGGAGGTGGCGGAAGAGAGCATGCCATCGTGGATGCCCTTTCCCGTTCATCCAGGGTGGAGAAAATTTTTTGTGCTCCGGGCAATGCCGGTATAGCACGTCAGGCCAAGTGTGTTCCGCTCGAGGATACTCAGGTGGATGAACTTGCGGAATTTGCTGAGAATGAAGGCATTGACCTTACTGTCGTCGGACCTGAGGTTTCTCTGGCTGCCGGTATCGTGGATGAGTTCGAGTCCCGCGGACTGAAGATTTTCGGTCCTTCGAAGGCTGCTGCCCGTATCGAGTCCAGCAAGGATTTCGCCAAGTCGCTGATGTCCAAATACAATGTCCCTACCGCGGCTTACCGCACTTTTTCTGACTACAATGAGGCTCTCGCTTATGTCAATGCCGGAAAGCTTCCTATTGTACTGAAGTATGACGGACTTGCTGCCGGCAAGGGTGTTGTCGTCGCTGAAACTCTCGAGGAGGCTGATGCGGCATTGAAGGATATGCTTCTGGATGACAAGTTCGGTCACGGCAGGGTAGTGGTGGAGGAGTTCCTCACCGGTCCTGAGTTTTCTCTCCTTTGTTTTGTCAATGGTTCTGAGGTGGAGCCTATGGTTCTCGCCCAGGATCACAAGAGGGCTTTTGACAATGATGAGGGCCCGAATACCGGTGGCATGGGTGCCTATACTCCGCTTCCTTTCATCACTGAGCGTGATGAGGTTTATGCTCTTGAGCATGTCATGAAGCCTATCGCTTCCGGCATGGTTTCGGAGGGTATTCCGTTCCGCGGCGTGCTTTACGGTGGTCTTATGAAGACTCCTGACGGAATTAAGGTCATCGAGTTCAACTGCCGTTTCGGCGATCCTGAGACCGAGGTTGTCCTTCCTCGTCTGGAGTCAGATATTTTCGAGATTTTCTGGGCTGTTGCCAACAAGTCTCCTATGCCTCTGACCAAGTGGTCTTCTGATGCGGTTCTCGGTTTCGTTCTTGCATCCAAGGGTTATCCCGGTTCGTACAAGAAGGGTTTCGAGATCAAGGGGGTCGATGAGGTCCTCAAGGACCCGTCTGTCCATGTCTATCACATGGGCACGTCTCTCAAGAAGTTTGAGGGTGAGGGCCATGAGGCTTTCGACAAGGCAGGTCATTCTCTTGTCACCAATGGCGGTCGTGTCCTGATGGTGCTTGCTTCTGCGCCGTCTCTGCAGGAGGCTCATGACAAGGCACTTGAGGCTGTCGGGAAGATCGATTGCGAGAATCTGTTTCACAGGACCGATGTAGGGCATTGGGCATTTGAGGCGTGAGCCCCAAATCCCCAATGCTCGTAGCTCGTAACCCCCTCAATCCCCCTGTAGGGGGACGATCAGGGCTCCGTGCGCACCAACGCTGCCGGCCGACGCTTCGCTGTTCTTCGCCCGGCGTCTGATGACGCCTGGTAACCTTGCCCACTATGGCCACTGTGGCTATATTTGGCGCCTTGGGGAGTGGTGGCGGGACGGTGCCACGGGGAGATGTGGAAAGTGTTGATTATTAGGCGGTTATAAAATTGAGTGTGGATTTGTGGCTAAAAAATGGCCGTAAATCCACACTGGTGCTAGAATGGTGTCTGATTATCAATGTGTTATGGTTTGTGGTGTGGCGCCGTCCGGCAAGACTGCTGGATGCATGTCCCTGCTTAACCGCATTGACGTTTATGAAAAGACAGTTCGGGCGCAACAACTTGTACAACCGATAGTAAAACGGAATATTATGATAATAACAATTGCCAGACAATGCGGATGCCGGGCACTTCATGTCGGGGAAATCCTGTCCCGGCATTACGGCATACCGCTTTATACACGAAAAAGCCTGATGGCAAAGGCAGACAAAATGGGCATCCTGGACGAAATGACGAGTTTCTTCGAGGAAAGGCCTGTAGATGAACTCATGTCGGCGATATCCGAATTCCCGTTCGAGCGGACCGCCGTTCGGGAGAAATTCCGCAGCGCATTCGTGAAAATGATCGGAAATGAGGACTGTATAATAATCGGCCGATGCGGAAACTTCATCTTCAGAGACCGGCAAGACCTCGTGACCGTGTTCCTGCATGGCGACCTGTCCGATAGGATTGTCAATGCTGCTGAAGAGGAAAACCTGAGCATGGCCGAGGCAGAAGACTTCGTCCACACTTCCGACGACTGCCGTGTGGCTTATCACAGTTTCTACACAGGATTCACCTGGGGATACGCCCCGGAATACGACATTTGCATTGACAGTTGCCGGATCGGGACAGAAAAGGCAGCTGCAATAATAGAAGATTACATATCCAACCTATGAAATACGTCATCCAGTTTATGATAATCATCGGATTCTCCTTTATCGGGGAATTCCTTCATTACATCCTCCCGCTGCCGATACCCGCAAGCATCTACGGAATAGTCCTCCTGTTCGCGGCGCTCGAGTTCAAAATTTTGAAGGTCAATGACATCCGCGAGGTCAGTTCGTTTCTCATCGCGGTCATGCCAATGATGTTCATCCCTGCTGCCGTGGGACTGGTGAACTCGTGGGACATCATCAGCAGCTCACTTTTAAAATACATTATAGTGACGTTTGTCACCACATTCGTCGTGATGGGCGTTTCAGGCCTGGTCACCCAGTTTGTAATCCGTAAGGGAAAAACCAAATGAAAGAATTGTTTACAGAATCAGTGTTCTTCGGAGCGCTGATAAGTCTTGGATCATACTTTATCGGCGTGTGGCTGAAAGGGAAAACCAAGTGGTCACTTATGAACCCGCTCCTGATATCCATCATAATGGTGATTGCGATACTTCTCTGTACAGGAGTCAGTTACGAATCATATATGAAAGGCGCCGACTTCATCGGATATCTTCTTACGCCTGCAACCATCTGTCTTGCAGTGCCTTTGTATCAGCAGGTGGAACTGTTGAAGAAAAACTATAAGGCTGTCGTTGCGGGAATCGTCTCCGGAGTCCTGTCAAGCATCCTTTCCGTAATGGCATTGGCCTTCATTCTCCACTTCGACCATGCTTCATACGTCACATTTCTTCCTAAATCCATCACGACTGCCATAGGTATAGGCGTATGCGAGGAACTTGGTGGCTATGTCGCTGTTACAGTGGTCGTTATCATCATAACAGGCGTCATCGGAAATGTGTTCGCCGAGAAATTCCTGAAGCTGATGCACATAGAAGAACCTATAGCGAAGGGCATAGCAATCGGCTCCTCATCTCATGCGGTAGGAACTACCAAGGCAATGGAAATGGGAGCCATAGAGGGTGCGATGAGCAGCCTCTCAATAGTCGTCAGCGGAATTCTGACGGTTTTCTTCGCGTCGTTCTTCGCCGGTGTGATCTAGTATTTCCGGACCGGAACACTAATCCTTGCCGGTAGTGGACTCGTTAAATCGTGAAGTCAAGGCAGGACCTGACGGCAGTGAAAGGACGTACACGGCTGTTGGCAACTGCAACATGGGCCGGGTGTACTGCATAGCCCTTGAGGGCCTCCTCAGACTCGAGAGTGCAATCCAACATGAGGTCAGCATTGGAAGAAGCAAGTCTGCCGTCGATCTGAACCTTTATGTCAATGAGACCGGGAACGACGCCCTTAAGAGATTCCAGGCCCTCCTTGATGGAAGCCTTGACGGAAACCTTCTCTTCTTCGGACAATGTGTCCTTCAGAGTCCACAAAATGATATGCTTTACCATAGTATAAATTATTTACAATCCAACTGACACAAAAATAACAAATACTGTGTGTTTTACCAACACTTTTCTTCTGCCGTTCCACTAGTGATGAAGCCGCTCCGGCCACTTGTGGAACGGTCTTTGATAGAAGGTGAAATCCTAATCTCAAGTTTTATTCCCTCAAATAAACTACAACATTATGGCTAAACTTAGCAAAAAAACCATTTTTGGCATTGTCGCTGTGGCTGTTCTTGCCGCAGTCGCGCTTGTCATTTTCTTGAGACCAAGACATGCTGAGGAAATCCTCCCGATAGTCGGTGTGGATACGGTCAGGACACGTAACGTGGAAGTTTACGGAGAATTTCCGGGGAAGATTCGTGCCCAGCAGTTTGTGGAAGTCAGGGCCAGAGTCGAAGGCTATCTCGAAAAAATGATGTTCGCAGAAGGAACTTACGTAAAAAAAGACCAGATACTCTTTATCATTGACCCGAAACAATATAAGGCTCAGGTAGATAGGGCGGAAGCGGTAGTGACGAAAAACAAGGCGATAGCCCTCAAGGCCGAGCGCGACCTCGCCCGAATCAAGCCTCTGTTCGAACAGAAGGCTGCGAGCCAGCTGGACCTTGACAATGCCATTGCCGCATACGAAAGCGCCAAGGCTGACGTTCATGTGAGCGAAGCTAACCTGACCGAAGCCAAACTGGCATTGAGCTACACCACAGTGCGCTCTCCTATAAGCGGTTACATCAGCGAAAGACACGTGGACATCGGAACGTTGGTGGGCCCGGGAGCGCAGTCTCTCCTTGCCAATGTCGTGAAGAGTGATACCGTGTTGGTGGAATTCAAGATGACCGACCTTGACTATCAGAAATCCAAGGCAAGAAACGTAAATCTCGGCCAGAAAGATACCAGCCGTCATTGGAATCCGTATGTGACTATAACCATGGCAGACAAGTCCCAGTATAAATTCAAGGGCCTGGTTGATTTCGCCGACCCTCTCGTTGATGCGAAATCAGGAACATTCTCTGTCCGCGCCGAGATGCCGAACCCTGACAGGGAACTCCTCCCTGGACAGTTTACCAATGTCAGAGTGCTTCTGGATGTAAGGGAGAATGCCGTAGCAGTGCCTACAAAGGCGATTACCATCGAGAAAAGCGGTTCGTTCATCTATGTCGTGAAACCGGATGCGACAGTAGAAAAGCGTTTCATCCAGACAGGACCGGAGGTGGACAATGTCACCGTGGTCGAACGCGGATTGAAGGCAAACGAAGTCATTGTAGTGGAAGGCCAGCACAAACTTTCTCATGGCAACAAGGTGGAATCTGTCCCTTATGGCCAGACCGAGGAACTTGAATAAAGTAACCATATATGAAATCGGATTTTTTCATTGACAGGCCGGTCTTTTCGACTGTCATATCTATCATAATCGTACTTGTGGGACTTATAGGACTGACACTGCTCCCTGTGGACCAGTATCCTAAAATCGTCCCTCCGGTAGTCAGTGTCTCCACATCATACCCTGGTGCCAACTCACAGACTGTCTCCCAGGCGGTAGCCACGCCTATCGAGCAGTCATTGAACGGTACTCCAGGTATGCTCTATATGGAGTCGACCAACTCCAATAACGGATGGTACTCGGCAACATTGACCTTCGACATTTCGACAGATCCGGACCTTGCCGCGGTGGAGGTCCAGAACAGGGTGAAGCTGGCGGAGTCCAGACTTCCTGCCGAGGTCGTGCAGAACGGCATATCCGTGGAAAAGGAATCGTCCAGCAAACTGATGACGATAACCATCATGTCGGACGACCCGAAATTCGACGAGGTTTACCTCAGCAACTATACGACATTGAATATCCAGGACAGGCTCAGACGAGTGCCTGGCGTCGGAGGCGTTTCCAATGTCGGAGGACGTTACTACGCGATGCAGATATGGGTGCAGCCTGACAAGATGGCCAGCCTCGGAATCACCGTGAAAGATCTGCAGAACGCATTGAAAGACCAGAACCGCGAGGCGGCGGCCGGAGTACTTGGCCAGCAGCCTATTACGGACGTGGACATAACCATCCCGATTACCGCGCCTGGCCGTCTGTCCTCTGTGGAAGAGTTTGAGAACATCGTTGTCCGCACCGGCGAAGACGGCTCCATCATCCGCCTGAAGGATGTGGCCCGCGTATCGCTGGAGGCCCAGTCGTACAACACCGAGAGCGGAATCAATGCCCGCAATGCGGCTGTTGTCAATGTCTATATGCTCCCCGGTGCCAATGCCATGGAGGTCGCTGAAAACGTTAGGGCCGAGATGAAGGAAATCAGTGCGGGCTTTCCGGAAGGAATGTCATACAACATCCCGTTCGACATGACCACCTACATTTCCGAATCCATCCATCACGTTTACAGGACCTTGTTCGAGGCCCTCATCCTCGTCATCCTGGTGGTATTCCTCTCGCTGCAGAACGTCAGGGCGACATTGGTCCCTGCCATAGCCGTGCCTATATCATTGATAGGAACATTCGGAGTCATGCTCATCTTCGGCTTCTCGCTGAACATGATGACCCTCCTCGGACTCATCCTCGCCATCGGAATCGTGGTCGATGACGCCATCGTCGTGGTCGAAAACGTGGACAGGATAATGACCAATGAACATCTGTCTCCATATGAGGCGACCAAGAAGGCGATGCGGGAAATCGGAGGCGCCCTCGTGGCCATGTCATTGGTACTCTGCGCCGTATTCGTACCGGTAAGCTTCCTGTCCGGAATTACCGGCCAGCTTTTCCGCCAGTTTACAGTGACCATCGCCGTGTCTGTCATCATCTCGACAGTCGTGGCCCTCACCCTGAGCCCTGTCATGTGCTCGAAATTCCTCAAGCCGCACGGAGAACAGAAGCCTAAGAACTTCATATTCAGAAAGATAAACTTATGGATGGACAATGGTACCTCGTTCTATGCGAAGATGGTGCGTCTCGCCGTCAACAACTCCAGACGTATGTTCGCATTCTTCGGAGTGGCCATAATCGGCATCTTTGTCCTGGCCCGCATCGTGCCTCAGAGCTTCATCCCTAAAGAAGACCAGGGCTACTTCACCGTGGAACTGGAACTCCCTATGGGCGCCACCCTCGAACGCACCAGAGTCGTTACCGACAGGGCAATGGAATTCCTTCTGCGCCAGCACGACGTGGATTATGTCCTCAATGTCACCGGCTCGAGCCCTCGCGTGGGAACATCCCAGTCAAGCAGTACATTGACCGTAATTCTCAAGCCTTGGAACAAGCGCAAGGTGACCGACATGTCCAAGACGATAGCCATGGTCAGGGATTCCCTGTCACGTTATCCGGAGAGCCGCGTGTATATCAGCACGCCGCCTGTAATTCCTGGACTCGGAACATCCGGAGGATTCTCCATGGTGTTGGAAGCCAGGGGTGACGCGACATATCAGGACCTGCAGAACGCATCGGATACCCTGTTGTACTACGCCTCCAAGAGGAAGGAACTTACCGGTCTCTCCTCCGGAATGCAGGCGGACATACCCCAGCTGTACTTCGACGCCGACCGTGACAAAATCCAGCTTCTGGGGTTGTCAATGGCAGACGTCTTCGCTACGCTCAAAGCCTTCACCGGCGCGATCTATGTCAATGACTTCAATATGTACAACCGAATCTATCGTGTTTATATCCAGGCAGATGCGCCATACCGCGCCCACACTGACAACCTGAACCTCTTCTTCATGAAGAGTTCCGGAGGCACCATGATTCCTGTCAATGCCTTGGGCAATACCCACTATACTACCGGCCCGGGCACCATAAAGAAGTTCAACATGTACAACTCGTCCACAATCCGAGGCGAGGCGGCGAACGGAGTCAGCTCCGGAGACGCCCTGGCGGTACTTCAGGAAATAGCGGACGAACACCTGCCTGACAACATCGGCGTGGAATGGAGCGGTATGTCCTATCAGGAGAAGAAGGAAAGCGGCCAGACGGGACTCGTCCTGGCATTGGCACTGCTCTTCGTATTCCTCTTCCTTGCTGCGCAGTATGAAAGCTGGCTGGTCCCTGTGGCGGTCATATTGTCCCTGCCTATTGCGATAGCAGGCGCATATCTCGGCATCGCGGTCCTGGGCATGGAAAGCAACATCTACTTCCAGATCGGACTTGTCATGCTGGTCGGACTCGTGGCCAAGAACGCGATTCTTATCGTCGAGTTCGCGAAAGAAGAGGTCGAGGCCGGAAAGGATGTTGTCAATGCTGCCGTGACTGCCGCCAAACTGAGATTCAGGCCTATCGTGATGACATCATTGGCCTTTATTCTCGGTATGCTTCCGCTGGTATTCGCCACCGGACCTGGCTCCGAGAGCCGTCAGAACATCGGAACCGGAGTCTTTTTCGGAATGATCGCCGGAATTACGGCCGGAATCGTATTCGTGCCGTTCTTCTTTGTGATAATTTATAAATTCAGGTCAATGATGTCAGGATGGCGTCCTAAAATCAAGACGGGCCTTAAGGGCAAGAGTTCATTCTTGTCAATTCTTGTAGTCGTTGCCGCATCGGCATTGACCTTAAGCTCCTGCGGTACGTCGAAGTACTGTCAGAAGCCGGACCTGGGAGAGATGCCCGAGTCTTTCTCGCAGGAGGTCAGTGACAGCAGTTTTGCGGACCTCGGCTGGAGAGAGGTGTTTCAAACCCCTGAACTTCAGGGCCTTATAGAAACCGCGTTGACCTATAACAAGGATATCCTGATAGCTGCGGAGCGTCTCAATGAGATGCATTACAAGTACAGAATGCAGAAGGCATCCCAGTTGCCTGCGGTTTCCGCGAAGGCCTACGGACAGGATGACCACAGCAATTATGGCGGAACCAAAACGAATCCGGATGACCTGGAATTTGCCGTGAAGGCCTCTCTTGCATGGGAGGTGGATTTCTGGGGTCGTCTGAAGTGGGCGAGCCGGGAAAAGATGGCTCAGTACCTGGCTGCCGAGGATGCTCAGAAAGCGGTAAAGATGAGTCTGATAGCCAGTGTGGCATCGGCTTATTACGAACTCCTCGGTCTGGACAGGAAACTGGAAATCGTGTCGAATACCCTGGAGACCAGACAGGAGTCCGTAAAGCAGGCCAAACTCAGGGCTGAAGGAGGACTCACCTCGGAAATACCTTATCAGCAGGCACTTGTGGAATTGGCTTCTGCTCAGGCCATGGTTCCGGATTTGCAGAAACAGATAGCCCTTAAGGAAAGCGAACTGTGTTTCCTGACAGGTTCATATCCTAAAGATATAGAACGGAGCATCTCATCTTCAGATATTTACACTGTTACCACTGTTCCGTCGGGAGTGCTGTCAGAGATTCTCAAACGCAGGCCTGACCTCATGCAATCGGAACATTCATTGAAAGCGGCAGAAGCCCGGGTGGGGATATCCATCGCTGAAAGATTCCCGTCTTTCGTGATAAATCTTGGAGCCGGTCTCGAGAATGACGAACTGAAGAACTTCTTCAAGTCACCGTTCTGGTTCACGGGTGCCACACTCGCTTCTCCGATTTTCGAGTTCGGAAAGCGCAAGGCCAACATGAAGGCGGCTGTCTCAGCCTACGAGCAGGCAAGGCTGCAATATGAAAAAGATGTGCTCCAGGCTTTCAGGGAGGTATATGATGCGACCGTCGTCTTCCAGTCCGCGCGTGCCAATTCGCGTGTGAAAGCAGAAATGGAGGAGTCGTCGATGAAGTACATCACTCTGGCCAACAGCCAGTATATCAATGGCGTCATCAATTATATCGACGTCCTGGATGCCCAGCGTAAATATCTGTCGTCACAGATCGAGTTCAGCGAGGCCAGGACAAGAGAGAATCTTGCGATAGTCGGACTCTACAAGTCCCTCGGAGGCGGCTGGAAATGACGGATATTTAGTTTAATTCAGGTTCGTAACTTGCATTTTCGCTTTGGCTCGCTTACAGATTTTTTTTCTGCAAAAATCTTCGGTTTTCCGATGGATTCGTCCAATGTTGCCCCTTTTTCAAAGCGAGTATACGTAAAATTCCGCTTCCTTCCTCACCGGCCGTGAAGCGGACGTTTCTATCGGTCAGGACATCGACTATAATAAAACCTCATTTCTGCCGAATGGTGGAAGTGAGGGATATGGGGGAAATGAGGGCGCTAATCTTCCTTTTTGTTCTCCAGACGGAGTTTCGCTTGGGTAATTTGCTTTTGCAACTGGGTCTTGAGAAGGTCTTTGTCTGGCAGTTCCGTGTAGTATTGGGAGACTTGGATGCCTGCATCGCCCAATTGAAGAAGTTGGATTTGTTCGTCATTGCCGGCGGCGCATAGGAGGAGTCCAAGCGGGCTTTCTTCACCGGGTTGGCGCTCGTATTTATCCAGCCAGCGGAGGTAGAGTTCCATCTGGCCTTTGTAGGCGGCCTTGAATTTAGTTTTCTTCAGGTCTATGGCAACAAGCCTATGGAGTTTCCGGTGATAGAAGAGCAAATCTAGATAGAAGTCCTCGCCGTCGATAATCATCCGCTTTTGCCTGTCCACGAATGAGAATCCACTGCCAAGTTCCATCAGGAACTGCTGCATACCGCTGATGATCATATCCTCCAGATCTTTTTCGCTGTAGTAGCCTTTGAGTCCAGTAAAGTCCAGGAAATAAGGGCTTTTGAACACAAGATCTGGAGAAATTGAGCCGCCATGACGTACTATGGAAAGTTCAGCCCGAATGGCTTCTTCCGGCTTCCGGCTGATGAGGGTGCGTTCGTATAGCATCCCGTCCATCTGGTCGCGGAGTTTGCGGACACTCCACCTCTCTGTAGCCGCCATTGTTACGTAGAACTCGCGGGCCAGGGCATCATCAACTGGGAGTACCTCCAGAAAAGCGGACCATGGCAATTGTGTCGACAGTGTTGACACAATTTGAAAGTCACTGAATTCGCGGGCGAACTGCATCATTCGGTGAAGATTCCTGGAATTGAAATCCTTGCCGTACAGTTCCATTAATTGTGCGGACAGCGTTGACACAATTGCTTTGCCATACTCGGCCCTTTGGTCGTGCAGGACCTCCTTATTGATGCGCTCTCCGATATGCCAGTACATCAGCGTCAGTTCACTATTGACGCTGATGGCCACCCGTTGGCGGGCCGCCTCGATGATCTGGCAAACATCCTTGAACAATCCCGCAGGAAAACTGATGCTCATATCTTTCTGGCTCATAGGCTCTCATAATTCGAACATACAAAGATAAGCATTCTTTTCCACAAGGGTCCTATGAATTGTACGATGTAACACTGGGTAGATATCGGATTATTCCGTCAACGTGGAGATTGACGATGGCATACTGCCCAGATTCCGATAACAGAAAGTCGTAGTCGGTGCGAATGCGCTGTCCAGGAAGATGGAACTTAGCGGCATTGTTCGGGCAGTGGGACATCGGTGAGTTCTGGTACGAGCAACTGGGCATCGTGGTCAAGGTCGGTCATGGTAGAAACTATCCGAGCAGCAATCAGCTGGTTCCAGGCGTGTTCCCTAAGGACGCCATCTGGGCTGCGCTTACCCGGAGTCTCGATACCCTGACCGTTATTGACAAGGATTTCCATGTTTGGAAACTGACCAAACTTGAAGATAAATAACACTGATTTCAAAGAACTATTATTCTACGGCGTTTGCGCCGCGGCGTAAAACTTATAAAATTACCGAACTATTGCGAAATAGAAGATATGAATTATAGTCTTATGATGATTCCCGATGTCGCGTCGAGAGTCAGGACATCGCCTTTTCCGGTGCGCCTGTAGCTGCTCTTTCCGAGGGATGCGACAGGATTGACGATACCTTTCACTCCCTCTGTCATTGACCTGTATGAACTTATCTCGTCATTGAGAGTCAGGCTCTTGCGGGTTCCTGTCGGGTTCAATGCTATGAGCAGGGTCTCCTTCCCGTTGGTCCTGAGATAAACCATAGGGTAAGGCTGGCTTTCATTGAAAACCGGAATGAACTTGCTGTCGGCCCAGAGCGCTTCGCTGCTCTTTCTCAATGCGATGATCTCGCGGGTCCAGTTGAGGATGGATTCAGGGTCCTTGTCCTGGGATTCCACTGTGATTTCGCCCTTTGCGATAGGCTTCACCTTGCCTGCCACGAAATTCTTTTTCCAGTCGAGATATTGCGGGTAAGATGTTGCAGGTGACCATTCTGTGCAGACTGGCAGGTAGAGTTTGTCAGGAGAGCATGTGCTGAATCCTGCCGTCTCGCCGGAAGTCCACTGCATCGGAGTCCTGGCACCTGAACGCTCCTTGCCGTTATGGTTTGCACCCTCCACATTGGGCAGATCCGCGAGAGAACGCATACCGATTTCGTCACCATAATAGAGAATAGGCATCGGCATTGTCAATACCCATGTGAGCATGACTTTCAGCTGGTCAGGAGTGTTGCGCGCGCCCATGTTGATTCGCAGGTGGTCGTGGTTGCCGGTGATTGTCGCGAAATATCCCATTGTCCCGGTGCTTTCGAGGCAGTCTGTGAAATAGTCATAGTATTCCTTGAGCATCTCTGCGGCGGTTGTTTTGCCGTCAATCTTGTCCTCCGGCCATGCATTGCCATAGAGGTCCTTGACTGAAGGCTGTCCGCCGTTCAGGGAGAAATAGCTTCCGCCGTCGGCCTGATGCTTTCCGTCGAAATACATGCGGCGGTTGTGTGCCTTCGTGTTGTTGAGGTCCATGTCAATGTTATAACCCGCTGCCAGACAGTATTTTGGAGAGCCCCACTCTGCCATCAGTACATGGTCAGGGTAATTCTTGTCAGACCATTCGCGGATTTCCCTCCACAGGTTCATGATTTCCTTCTTGTCCTTGTCATTCTTCACGAGACTGTTTGCCATATCCACGCGGAAACCGTCGACACCCTTTCCGTACCAGAAAGCGATGATGTCCTTCAGTTCCTGGCGGACTGCCTTAGGCCCCGGTGCATCCACGCACTGCTCCCACGGACGGGACGGGTCCGGATTCGCATAGCCATAGTTGAGGGAAGGCTGGCAGGCATAGAAGTTCTTCATATAGAACTTGTTCCTCGGATACTCGCTCTTCATCCATTTGCCGATGGTGTTCTGCATATAGTTAGGGTCCTTCAGCATTGTCTCCAGGTCTTTCTCAGCCTTCGCATCCGGCAGGCGGTCAGACCATATATAATAGTCGGAATACTGGAGATTCGTGTCCTGGGAACTCTGGATGAACCAGGGGTGCTTGTCCGAAGTGTGGCCTGCAACCAGGTCCAGCATCACTTTGATTCCCTTTGCATGGGCCTTTTCTATAAGTTCGACCATGTCGTTGTTCGTGCCGAAGCGCGGATCGACGCGGTAAAAGTCAATGACATCGTAGCCGCCGTCAATCCATCCTGAGACGAAGAGGGGATTGAACCAGATTGCCCTTACTCCCAGACTCTCAATGTAGTCGAGTTCTGAGATGACTCCCCGGATATCTCCGATTCCGTTTCCGTCAGAATCCTTGTAGGAAGACGGATAGACCTGATAGATGACTCCGTCGCGGAGCCATTCCGGGCCTCTTTTCCATGTCTGTTCGAAACTTCCCGGTGCCGGCTGTGCTGACATCATCGCGCATCCTAACATTGATGCGGCAAAAATTGCAAACTTTTTCATTTTATAGGTTATTGTGTATTTATATTTTGTTTTTGTCGTGTATTATATGCTTTGAGCATCTCTTTTCGCAAAGATACGAAAAAGATTCATAGCGAATACACCTGCCTGCATTGACATTGACTTTTCTTTTTTTCGATAGAAAAGCAAAAAATACGTAAAATTACGTAGATGATTGGTTTGGATTGCTGCTGTGACAATCCTAAATTTGGCGAAGTTAAAAAGTAATAACCATGAAAAACAAATTTTTTGCATTATTTACAATCCTTCTGAGCATATCATTGATTACCACCTATTCCTGCAAAAAGGAAAAGGTTAAAAGCGTGTCTGTGACAGAAGTCGGATTGAACAAGACCTCTACCACTCTCGTGGAAGGAGAGACTGAGACCCTGGTTGCTACCGTGATGCCGGAAAATGCTACGGACAAGAGTGTCGTGTGGGAAAGCGGTAATGAAAGTGCGGCTACAGTAAGTCAGGAGGGCCTCGTGACTGCTGTCGGGGAAGGAAAGGCGACGATAACCGTGAAGACCAATGACGGCGGATTCAGTGCGTCATG